>CALRLQ020000011.1:0-133029 GCA_943368735.1 Rhizobium sp. Q54
TGGTGGTGGTGGTGGTGGTGTAATTTATACCAATGGTAATATACAAGCTGCAAGTTCTGTTGCAGGTGGTAACCCTGGTATTACTACAACTACTAACTTACCTTATGGTGCAGAAGCAGGTACTGTTGGCATACGACTAACTAGTGCTACAGATGCTATGATTAGCGTAGTGAAAACTTTTTGTGATATTGATGATGATGATGATGGTATTGCCGATGTAGTTGAAAATACAACAGGTGGTGCCGATGCATTTATTGATAGTGATAATGATGGTATTCCTAATGTTTATGATGCTTCTCCTGGAGGAAGCGTAGCATCTTGGGTAGATGCAAATGGAGATGGTATTAATGACAATTTTGATAGTGATAGAGATGGTAAAATAGATCAATTGGATATTGATAGCGATAATGATGGAATTACAGATAATGTAGAGGCTCAAGCAACCAATAGTTATATTGTACCTACTATAGTTGATACAGATAGTGATGGTATGAATGATTTGTATGAATTACCAGCTCAAATTGGCACATCTGCTGGTAATGGTTTAACCCCTTATGATCATGATGGCGATGGTATACCAGATTATAGAGATACTGATTCTGATAATGATGGAGCTCCTGATAGAAATGAAGGAGATAGAAATTCACCTTTTAGAACAATTACACAAGCAACCATTGATGCAGGAACAGATACGGATGGTGATGGTTTAATGGATGTGTTTGATAATGTAAACTTACTTGACCTTGCATCTGCAGATTTATTCAAGAATGTTACTATGGGTAATATGGGACCATCAGGTAATTTCGAAGGCCCAATACCAACAGGTTCTTTGATTGGTTTACAAAGATCAAATCTATCAGGTGATAGGGATTGGAGAAATCTAACTATTTTACCACTGAATATTGTTTCTGTGAACGTGGTTCATAAAGCTCCTTTTGCTGTCGTGAGTTGGAAAGTGGAGAATGAATTACAAACGAATAACTACGAAGTTGAGTTTAGCTTAGATGGTTTAGATTTTACCAAAGTGGGTTCAGTATTTGCAAAAAATAGTAACACTGCTAATTATAGTTATAATCATGATATTGCTAAGTTTAATAAGTCTACTTATTACTATAGAATAAAACAAGTTGATAAAAATGGAAAGATTTTTTATACTTCTATAGTTATTTTAAAAGTGGCTAACAAAAATGAGATAACCATTAATAATAATCCATTTTATCAAACAATTGGGTTAACTGCAACAGTTCAACAAAGAGAAAAAATACAGTTGAGTTTAATTTCAGTAGATGGTAAAGTTATAACACAACAAGCCCATGAATTGGCAACGGGATCTAATTCTATTTCAATTCAAAATTTGGGAAATTTACCGAAGGGAATGTATATTCTACGTATTCAGTCTGCTTCTAATGAAGTGCAATCGTTTAAGCTAATTAAACAATAAATTAAGTAGAATATCATAAAAAAATCCGAGCAAAACTTTGCTCGGATTTTTTTATGATTTATATAAAGGTAAAGTTACAATAAAGCTAGTGCCAATATTTTTTTCTGTAGTGAAATAAATGCTACCATTGGCTTTTTCAACAATGCCTTTGCAAATTGCTAATCCTAAACCTGTACCAGATGTTTTAGTAGTAAAGTTGGGTGTAAATATTTTGCTTTTCATTTCTTCATCAATTCCATCGCCATTATCTGTTATTTTAATAGTAAGCTTATTGTGGTTTACTATATTATGTTCAATAACAATATTTGCTAAAGTTTTACTTTCACAAGCTTCTATTGCATTAATAATTAAGTTCGAGAATAATCTACTAATTTGAGTTTTATCGGCAAAAATGAAGTTAGTATTTGTAGGTTTAATCCATTCAATATTTACTCGTTCTTGTGCTGAGTGTAATTGAATGAGGTTACTTAAAACTTCGGTTATATCAAATGCCACTAATTCAACATTTCCAATATTGGCAAATTGAGAAAAATCGCCTGCAATTTTTGAAAGCTGTTCTATTTGTTCAATTAATGTAGTAGTAACTTTTTTAGTGAGTTCTTGTGTATTTGCAGCATTGTTGTTAGATGCTTTTTGTAAATACTGAATACTCAATTTCATGGGGGTTAAAGGATTTTTAATTTCATGTGCAACTTGCCTTGCCATTTCTCTCCATGCACCTTCACGTTCACTTTGTGCTAAGGCTTCGGCACTTTGTTCTAACTTTTCCACCATTTTATTGTATTCATTTACCAAAATTCCTATTTCATCTTTTCTGTTCCAATCTATTGCTTCATTGTGTTTACCAAGATTTACAGCTTTCATTTTTTCGCTAATTAAACTAAACGATGCAGTTATACGTTCGGTTGCTAAGTATGCAATTGCACCTGCTAGTAAAAAAATAAAAGCATTCAAGTTAATCAGTGTTGCTAAGAAACCTGAAATCTCTTGATTTAATTCAGATTGGGAGTTTAAGTAAGGGATATTTAAATAAGCATAGGTATTGCCATTATCATCATTCACAGGGACATAGATGCTTAGAAATTTAAAGTTGGCAATTTTTTCTTCTTGTATAATCCGAATGCTTTTTTGATACGTTAATTCATGAAAAGCATTTGGCTCCATATGATTATTCAACAATTGTTTATTATAAATATAGGGTTGTGTAGATGCAATTAAATTACCATTGATATTAAATAAATTCACATCTACATTATGAACTTCTGAAATTTCATTGATATTTTTTTCAATGCTATTACTCCATGCAATATCATTCATGGTTAAAACATCATCAAATGCCAATTGCGATTGTATTAGTTGCATTTTTTCTTCTACAGCATTTGCCATTACTTGAATAGATTTTGAAAGTCTATCTTGATTGGCTTCATTAAACCTATAAATAAAAAATGAAATAGTTGCAATACCAATAATTACAAACGAACAAAAACTCACTAAAATAATGGTTGCATGAATTTGGGTTCTAATTTTCATTTGAAATACGCTTTCAAATGAATTTCTTTTAAAGCTATTTTTAAATAAAAAGCTACCTATATGAAATACAGCAAGTACTATTATATTGGTAAAAAAAATATAGGCAAATAGAGTGATGAATTCAATAATCTGTGTTTTCTTTTTAGTAATTACTACAACTTTTTCTAAACCGGAGTTATACCATAATTCGGTGTAATTATTGGTGCTTCTTAATTCAAACTTTACAGTTGGTAAAACAATGTTTTTTAAAGAAGATGGAAAATTATAATCATTAAATCGATTCACTAGTTTTCCATTAGCATATAAGGCATAAGCATAATTGGTATTAAAATCACTCGATAAATCTTGCGTTTGTCTAAACAATTCTGGGTATAAAGCTTCGCTTTTATACCTTTTAGGATTTACAGTTACAAATAAATAACCTTGAATAGAATCTTGATAACGTATTGTTTTTTGATACAAATAATTTTCTTTATCGTTATTGCTTTTATAAGCAAATAAATTATCTATACTAGTTGGCTTACCTTGATTTATGATGATGGTTTTAATAGCTGCATAATTTAAAGAATCTTCATTGTATAAAGGTTTAAACAAATGATCAAACACATAAACTCGAGTTTCATATTTATTCAAGTAACCCGAAAAATTTTCGTTTACCAAACTATCTTTTATAAACTTATTGGAAAACTCTTGTTTAAATCTGTAAAAGTTAGTTGATAAAAATGCATCATTAAAATTAGTGGTAGCAATTTTTAATAAATTTTCACTGTCGGGGTCGGCTTGTTTTTCTAGTTTTTCAGCCCATTTTTTTCTTTGCTCAAACTCTATATAATTATTTTGTTGCATTACCAACAATGCAATGGAGAATGAAAAAAACAACATCCAAAAAATAAAAATGGATGATTGAATAATTGGCTTATCAATATCTTTTTTTCTAAAATACAAAACGCTACTATATACTATTAACCATGCTAAAACCCATAAGTTAGATAGGGTATTTGTGTCGTTTGCATTAAAGCTTAAAAATAGTAATCCAAAAACTGCAATAGTAGATATTGATTGCAGCAAACTGAATTGTAGGTTGAATGCTTGTTTAAATAGTATATGAGATATATGGTAAAAAATTAAGCTGCAAAAACATAGAATAATAAAACTTACAACACTATAAATATTTAAGCTAAAAAAGTTACTTACATCAAATGAAATCTTTGAATCGAGAATTAAACTTCTAATAATACCTGCTAAAAAAAAAGTACAATAGGTAAGTATTACTAAACATGCATAACTAACTAAGGAATGTTTTTGTATAGTTGTGTTTTCTTTATTAGGATAATTGAATTTATAAAATACCACCAACCAAAATACTAAAATTGCATTAAGTAATAAATCGCCTAATGATGGGTGAATGTTGTTTGAAGCATAAATAGATGCATCAAATAGAGGTAAATTGCCATAATCAAATGGAAAAGGAGAAAAGTAACATGCAATTCTTAGTAATAAAACAAAAGAGAATAAAAAATAAAACCCATTATTGAAATTATTTTTATTTACTAATTCATTACTAATTGCATTAATAAATACCAATAAAAAAAGTACAGCAAATACCCTTGTAATAATAGTTAACCAATTATAACCTTGTTGGGGTTGTATTGGTTTTTTTTCTATTGCGTATACCGTTTTGCCAGAAATATTTTTAATAGGTAAAGCAGTTGTAGCAGTTGATATTTGATAATACTTTTCTAGCTCTGCATTATCGGGGAAATTGTTGGTTAAATATTTGTTCTCAATAAAATAGTCCCATCTAATTGGCATTATTCCTATAATTACCAAACTTGTATCGTTAGAAGAAATTGTTTTTTTGATTATTTCAAAACTTCCATTTTGATGTTGTATAAAATAATCTCCGTCTTTTTTTTGTAATTCTTCTTGAGTAATTGAATATTTATTGCTATTCCAATAAATTAACTGATCGTTAGTATTGGCTACAGTTTTGTAAATAAATATACCATACTCTTTTCGTGTTAAATTAAACTTTTCTTTATCGTTAATATTGTTCAATAAAATTTTTTTCAACAATATTTTGTTTTGAGCAAGTGCTTCAAAATCTCTCTCTTTTTCTTGTAGTTTTTTAGTAAGTAACTCTTGGGTCTTGCTTAATGAAAAGCTGTACGATGTGTATTGAGTAACAATGAGCGATACTGTATACAGCCATGCAGCTATTAGCAATAAATAGCCATGTTTTAAAATACCGTTTTTTAGTGTGCTAATCAACTTGTTTGGTTTGTTTTTTTACTTCGTTCCAAATAGCATCCATTTCGGTTAAAGTCATTTCTGTAAAAGCTTTACCTTGAGCGGTAGCTATTTTTTCCATTGCGGTAAAGCGATCTATAAATTTTCTGTTGGTTTTTTCTAAAACACCTTCTGCATCTACCTTCAAAAACCGTGCATAATTTATTAAGCTAAACAATACATCGCCAAACTCTTCTTCTACATGTGTTTGGTTATTACTTGCAATGGCTTCTTGCAATTCGTTCATTTCTTCTTCAACTTTTTTCCAAACATCTTCTTTATTGTCCCATTCAAAGCCTGCTTGTTTGGCTTTTTCTTGTATTCTAGTAGCCTTAATTACAGCAGGTAATCCACTAGGCACTCCACTTAGTACACTTGTTTTTTTACTCGTTTGTAATTTTATTTGTTCCCAATTTTTTTTCACTTCTTCTTCTCCACTTACTTTCACATCCCCATAAATATGTGGATGACGTACAATTAATTTTTCGCAAATTCCATTAATTACATCTTCTAGTTCAAATTGTTTTTCTTCGCTACCTATTTTGCTGTAAAACAAAATGTGTAACAATACATCTCCCAGTTCTTCTTTAATATTTTGCCAATCGTTTTTGGTGATGGCATCGGTTAATTCATACGTTTCTTCAATGGTTAATGGTCGTAATGTATGTATAGTTTGCTTTTTATCCCACGGGCATTGAGTTCTAAGTTCATCCATAATTGTTACAAGACGTAAAAAACTGGAGCTAAGTGTATCTGTGTTCATAATTATTTAAATAGTAAAAATTGAAAGTAAAAAGAATGAAACGAAGAGTATTAAAATAACAAACAGCATTACAAAGTTTAACAATATTAGCTTAAAAATTGTCTTGATTCTACTTTGAAGATAGAAGTTACGCATAGCTTTATACAAGTAAACAAATACGCTAATAAATAATATTGGATTTAGCCAATCGTCTAATTGTTCTGGTAAAACATTGTTCGAAATGATCATTAGTAACATAATAATAAATGTAGCAATGTATAAATGAATAGTAAAAATTCCATGTTCTACATAGTACCTTTTTCTTCTAAGGTTTAGTAAATAAAGCATTGCTGCAAAAATGGGAAGTGAAACAAATAGAATTTGTGGTAGCTTATGTATAAATACTTCAATGAGTTTTGAGCCAGCTTCATGCCTATATTTTTCATTGATCATTGCACTTTTACGCTCTATTAAACTCGATAACCAATTTCTTTTTTCAGCATTGGGTAATGTATTTTGTATAGAGTCGTATTCTTTAACAGATTTATAATTTCCGAAGTCTATAAAGCTACTTCTTTGCTCAAAAAAGTAATGTAATCTTTCTTTAAGTCTAGTAGTGTCTTTTGCTAAAGAATCTAAATCAGTATTAATTAGTTGAATTTTTTTTTCAATCTGCTTTTTCTTAGCGGTTTTTAAACCAAGTGCTTTTATAGTTTTTTCATTCAAGGCTTTTTCTGAAAGTAACTCTTGTTTAATTTCTCTAGCAGTTAAACTTTCTAATTCTTCATTGCTTTGGTTCATAATTTCTTCGGGATGAAAAATGTAAAAGAATGAAATAAAGAATAAAGCCGATGTAAATACATACATTTTTATAGGGTTCAAATAACTGCTTCTTCTTCCCTTTATGAATTCTGTTGATAAAAATCCTGGTCTAAATAACAAATATTTTAATGTACTAAAAAACTTACCATCAAAATGGGTAACATCGTACACAAAATGTGTAATCAAACTAAAAAAACTTTCTTTAGTTTCAATATTTTCTTGCCCACATATATGGCAATACTTACCATATATGGCAGCACCACAGTTTAAACAATTTTTATCCTTTCTTTCTTTTGAATGGCTCACCTTGTTAATGTTTGATTAAAAATACAGTACAAACCTAAAGCTACCAACTCTATTACAATCTCTTTTTGTGTGTTGGCATTTAGGATGTTACTTTTGGCAAGAATATACTTTAAACAATGAAACAATTTTTTGCAGTCATTTTTTTATTATCTATTTCAAATAGTTTATTGGCTCAATATTACTATAACGATGTGCTTGCTACGCAACAAAGCAATGCTCAACAACAAATATTGGCTACTAATAAAATTAAAAAGGTAGTAGCTATATGTAAAGAAAACGATAATTCGGCTTCTGATGGTTTTATTGTTGAACAAACCATTTCAAAAGATGCCAATGAAATTGTAACAATTACCAAAACTTCGGCAACGGTTAGTAGTAGTTTGTTTTCATATTATAGTAATGGAAAAATTACTAAAACAAAAACAGTGAGTAAAGATATTTTTACTGTTACGGATTATTTATACAATGATAATGGCTCTATACAAAGCATCTTATCTTCTACTACAGATACGTTTATGAACAGCTTTACATCTGAGTCGCATATTTGGTTGTATAATGAACAACAACAGCCTACTAAAATGTATCGAATAAAAAACAATACCGATACAACTTTTGTTGAATTTGTATTAGACGAAAATAAAATGGTAGCTGTTGAAAATTGGAAAAGAAATGGTCGCTATACCGAAGCTTACTATTATTATTATAATGATAAAAAACAATTGACTGATATTGTTAGATACAATAAAAATGCCGATAAAATGTTACCTGATTTTATGTACGAATATGATGCAAATGGTAGAGTAAAGCAAATGGTGCAAGTATTGGCAGCAGGAAAAAATTACAATACTTGGCGATATAGTTATTTAGAAAATGGTTTGAAACAAAAAGAAACTTGCTACGATAAACAAAAACAATTGGTAGGTATAATTGAATATACCTATTCCAATTGATGTAAAATATTTCACATGAATTTAAAATCAATGTTGGCAAAACCTTTTGCCAATTACATTGCTGGCCAAATAAAGAAAAATATGCAACATGCTGAAAAAGATCAGCAAGTAATATTTTCTTCTTTAATAAAAAATGCAAGACCAACTGTATTTGGTAAAGACCATCATTTTCAGCAAATTCAATCGCACAAAGAGTTTGCACAGGCTGTACCTATTAGAGATTACGAATTAATTAAACCTTATATTGAACAAATTAAAGAAGGTAAACAAAATGTTTTATGGAAAGGGGTGCCCATTTATTTTGCTAAAACTAGTGGTACAACAAGTGGGGTAAAGTATATTCCAATTACTAAAGATTCAATTCCCAATCATATTAATACTGCAAGAAATGCATTGTTAAGTTATATGGCCGAAACTGGTAATACAGCTTTTGCCAATGGTAAAATGATTTTTTTAAGTGGAAGCCCGGTTTTAGAAAGAGTTGCCAATATACCTACAGGAAGGCTGAGTGGAATTGTGAATCATCATATTCCTAAATATTTACGCACTAATCAACTACCCAGTTTTGAAACCAATTGTATAGAAGATTGGGAAAGTAAATTAGATAAAATTGTAGAGGAAACCATTCATCAAAATATGACGTTGATTAGTGGTATTCCACCTTGGATGCAAATGTATTTTGATAGGTTGACGGAACGCAGTCAACAGAAAATTAAAGATCTTTTTCCCAACTTTAGCATTATGGTACAAGGTGGTGTAAACTTTGAACCCTATAAAGCAAAACTGTTTGAAAGTATAGGTAAGAAGATAGATTATATTGAATTATTTCCTGCAAGTGAAGGATTTTTTGCATTTCAAGATACACAAGATCAAGAAGGTATGTTGCTGAATACCAATAGTGGTATTTTTTATGAGTTTATTCCAGCCGATGAAATTTTTAATGAGCAACCCACAAGACTTACTTTAAAAGAGGTGAAGGTTGGTGTAAATTATGCTTTAATTATCAATAGCAATGCTGGTTTATGGGGTTATAATATTGGCGATACTGTGAAGTTTGTAAGTACTAATCCGTATAGAATAATTGTAAGTGGAAGAATAAAACATTTTATATCGGCTTTTGGAGAACATGTTATTGGAGAAGAAGTTGAATATGCTTTATTAAACGCTGCAAATGAACTTGGAGTAAGTATTGTAGAGTTTACAGTTGCTCCAAATATTGCACAAGGTAAAGGAAAAAGTTATCACGAATGGTTTATTGAGTTTGAACAAGCACCAACCAATATGCAAGATTTTATTGAAAAAGTAGATGCTAATTTAAGAACCAAAAATGTGTATTACGATGATTTAATTGCAGGTAATATTTTGCAAAAATTGGTCATACAAAAAGTACGGAAAAATGGGTTTATAGATTATATGAAAAGCATTGGAAAATTAGGCGGACAAAATAAAGTTCCTCGATTAAGCAATGACAGAATTATTGCTGATGCTTTAGGTAATTTTATTCAATCATAATCTTCTATTTGTTGGATAAAATTATTTGTAACATTTTTTCATTGAAACGGTATTTTTACCACAAAGAAAATGAGCATGAATACGTTTGGAAGAATATTAAGGGTACATATTTTTGGTGAAAGCCATGGCGAAAGTGTAGGTATTGTTGTAGATGGAGTTCCGTCGGGATTATCCTTGTCTGAACAAGATTTATTACCCGATTTAGAACGTAGAAAAGGAGGCAAGCAAAAAGGTACTACACCAAGACAAGAAGCAGATTATCCATTTTTTAAGAGTGGTATTTTCAATGAAAAAACTACTGGTTTCCCTATTACCATTCTTTTTGAAAATAACAATACTAGAAGTGAAGATTACGCCAAACAAAGAAGTTTTCCAAGACCAGGACATGCCGATTGGGTGGCTCATGAAAAGTTTGGTGGTAATGAAGACTATAGGGGAGGAGGGCATTTTAGTGCAAGGCTTACAACTGGTTTAGTAGCTGCTGGTGCAATTGCAAAAAAAATATTAGGTACTATCTCAATCAATGCTGTAGTAACCGAAATTGGTGGTGAAGCTGACATAGAGAAGGGATTACAAAACGCTATTGATGCAAAAGATTCTGTTGGTGGTATAGTTGAATGTAGAGTAACTGGTTTGCCTGTTGGTTTAGGTGAACCTTATTTTGATAGTGTAGAATCGGTTTTGGCACACATGATGTTTGCCATACCTGCTGTAAGAGGTATTGAATTTGGAACTGGATTTGCAGCTGCAAAAATGTTTGGCTCACAACACAACGATGCTATTGAAAATTCAACTGGTAAAACAACTACCAATCATGCTGGTGGAGTTGTTGGAGGAATTTCAAATGGCAATGAATTGGTATTTAGATTGGCTATTAAACCAACTGCATCTACACCAAAAGAGCAACAAAGTTTAAATTGGGAAACTGGCTTGGTTGAAAATTTTTCAATCAAAGGTCGTCATGATTTATGTGTAGCATTGAGAGCTCCTGTAATTGTAGAAGCTGCTACAGCATTGGTTTTGGCAGATTGTATGTTATTAGAACAAAGAATTCCAAGAGTATTGAAATAAACTTTTAATACTCTTCCTTTTGACGAGGATCTTCTTTTTTCTTTTTCTTATCATCTACTCTGTAAGGGTTATCATCGTCTTTCGACTTTCCTTTTTTCTTTTCTTTTACGTCTTTTATTGGCATTGGTACAGGTGCATTGCCAAGCATCGGATCAACGCCTGTCATATCAACTTTATAATCAAAAAGTTTGGCAACATATTCCCAACGACCATTGCCCCATCTAAAGCCTTCAAAATCTCCATCAGGAATGAGTGTGTGTTTTAAGCTTGGATCTTTTTCTTCGCTTACTAAATGATCAAAAACAATTACATCCATTTCTTCATCATAATTTAAACGAGCTCTAGCATCTTTTTTATATTCTATACAAAATCTAAATGCAGGTTGCTTAGGCTTTACTTCATCGTTAGGATATTGAAAAAATCTTCCACCAAAATTGGGGATGCCATTATCGTCAAATGAAAGAACTTCTATCCATTTTCTATTACTACGTTCATTGTGTTCATCAAATCCTAGTAATGTATAGTATTTTTTATTATTGTACGTTTTGATGATAATTTTATAATACAAAGCTCCAATCCAACGTTGGTTATTTCTTATAGAATCTGTTGGTCTGTTGCTATCGTCTGAGTTATCAAACAACGGAATCAACTTTAAACTTCCATCTGGCGTATTCATTTGTATAGCACCTTTTTGACGTACGCTACTCAAATCTTTTGAAACCTGCCAAGTGAAAATTTTAAAACTACTATCCGGAGCATATAATTTAGAAATAGTTTTAATTGAATCGAAGTTATAATAAAATGAAAATGTAGTTCTTAAGGCTTTTACAAAACCTCTTGTAAAAAAGCTATCAGCTCTATATCTATCAATTGCTTCTTCGGCCATTACAATATCATTAGCATATTGTACAATACTATATTCGGCCTGTTGCAGTGATTTTTTATTATCGGCTGTAAGTTTTTGTGCTAATAAGTGTTGGGTAAAAAATAAACCAATAAGTACAAGTATATACTTCATACAATTTTAAATTGAAATCTAAAATACAATCTTGTATTGGTTAAAATGCAATTCTATTCAAAATGAATAAAATTTAGGCTTTTGTTAATGCTTGGGCAAAATCTAATAAATGATTAAAACGTAAGTCAATCAATGGATGTGGATAGTCTATTTCAGGATTCGTAGTTGCAACAAACACAGTATGCATACCAGCATTTCTACCAAATTGCATATCACTTAATTTATTACCCACCATAATACTTTTGGTAAAATCAATTAAAGGATAATCTGCTTTTGCTTGAAAAGCCATACCAGCATTGGGTTTTCTATTGGGAGATGTATCTTCTAAATCGGAACAGTAATAAATTGTATCAATTCTACCACCAGCAACTTCAATTTCAGATTGCATATTTTGATGAATGTTATTCAAATCCTCAACCGTCATTAATTGTTTACCAACACCTTTTTGATTGGTAACCATTACTATAATATTGAAATGATGATTCAATAGTTGCATAGCATCTTTTACGCCATCATAAAAAAGAAATTCATTCCAATTAAAAATATAACTGGCTTTTTTTTCTTCATTCATAACACCATCTCTATCTAAAAAGAGTGTCCAAGAACGGTCAATATTTTTTAAACTCAGCAATGGAATAATTTATTGGTTGGTTGGAAAAATGGCAGCTTCTACTAATTCACAAATAATATGACCTAATAAAATATGGCTTTCTTGAATTCTTGGGGTATCGGTACTAGGTACATTGATTAAATAATTGCTACATGCTTTCATTGAACTACCAGTTGCACCAGTAAAGCCAATGGTAGTTATATTTTTTTGTTGAGCAACTTCAAATGCTTTAATAATATTTTTACTGTTTCCACTAGTGCTTAAACCAATAATCACATCTCCGCTGTTACCAATTCCTTCTAATAATCTTGCATAAATTACATCGTAACTATAATCGTTTGCAACAGCCGTTAAGTAAGAAGTGTTGCAGTGTAAAGCTTCAGCAGGTAAGGCTTTTCTATCAATGTAAAATCGCCCACTAAATTCAGCAGCCAAATGTTGTGCATCTGCTGCACTGCCACCATTTCCACAAAACAAAACCTTGTTGCCATTTTTAAATGCTTGTACAATTAAGGTTACACAATCGGCAATGGTTTGTTGTAAAGCAGCATCGGTTAAAATTTGTTGCTTCACATTTATAGAAGCTTGAATAATGGAATTAATCTTTTGTATCATTGGTATTTTATTAATTTTTTTATAATAGGGTATTGAACAAATTATAAGGTGGTCCAAGTTTTTAATCCATGTTTGGTGAAACTATACGGACGAATAACACCACCAAAAGAATTGAGGGTTTCCATTACATGGTATCTTGTATTTCTAGGGCAATAAAAAACCATAAATCCGCCACCGCCAGCACCACTAATTTTACCACCAGTTGCACCTGCTTTTTTAGCTGCTTCATAAATACTTTCTATGCTACTATTGGAGATATTATGAGCCATATTTCTTTTTTGTTGAAATCCATAATCTAAAATTTCACCAATTTCATTGAGTTTGCCTCTGAGTAATGCTTCTTTCATCATTTTGGCTTGCTCTTTTAATTGATGCATGGCTTCAATGCTTTTTTCATTTTTTGAAGTAACATTTTTTTGTTGTTCTTTAATAATGGTAGCACTTTCTCTACTAGTTGATGTAAAGTATAACACCAAGTTATTTTCTAACTCACTCAAATATTCCGAACGAATTCTTAATGGATTTACTATTACTTTATCGTTGCTATAAAATTCCATAAAATTTACACCGCCAAAAGTTGCAGCATATTGGTCTTGTTTTCCTCCAGCTAATTGAAGATCTTTTCTTTCAATATCAAAAGCATAATGAGCTATATCATAATCTCCTAATGGTAGTTTCAACATTTCAACAAAAGCCCCAATAATAGCAACAACCAGAGTAGAAGAAGTGCCCAAACCACTGCCAGCAGGAGCATCCACATAAGTACTCAATTTAAAATGCATTAAAGGAAAAGCAAAATCTTTTTGAATACGATTGTACACACCTTTTAGTAAATCTAGTGTTCCGTTAATGGGCAATTCTGTAAGTAAATCAAACTGCTGTTCTTCTTTTCTATCCAATGCTTGCAATTGAATTCCACCTTCTGTTAGAGGTTCTATAGATGCATAAGCATTTAATGAAATGGTTGCATTTAAAATTGCACCACCAAATTCATCGCTATAAGGACTAACATCTGTTCCCCCACCAGCTAAACCAATTCTTAAAGGAGCTTTACTTCTATAAATCATTCAGTTTGATTTTATGTAAAAATAAGGGTTTGGAATAAACGAACTTTTGATAATTCGGTAATGATTGTATAAGCTTTATTTGGGTTAGAATTTTAATACATAGCATGAATAAAAAATCCTGCATGTTGCAGGATTTTTAAGCATAGTCTATTCCCTTACAACTTAATAATTCGTTCGGTAATTGTTTTATTGGTGTATTCCATTTTTATAAAATATACACCTGCAGCAAAATGACCAATGTTCAATGGAATATACGAATCGGCTGTTCCATTAAACGATTGATACATCATTCTTTGGCCAGCAGCATTATAAAAGCCGATACCTCTTAAATTAGTAGGAGCTAAATAATGCTGAATTACTACAGTATTTCTTATAGGGTTCGGTACAATTACAAAACCATTGTTTTTTAATCTTGGAGCAAGTGTTTTGGCATAAATATTTACTTTGTCAATAAAAATATTATTGCCGTTGAAGCCCGTATTCTTAAATCGAATTTGCAGGTTTCCTCCATTCAAATATTGCGTTCCTAAATTAATAGAATCGGTTCTCCATTGTGCTTTTGAGCTGCTGAAAAAACTATCTACAAAAGCAGCGTTAGGGTTGCCAAGGGTTTGCAATTGATCGCCCCATTTTTTATAAATCGATACCCAAGTTTTACCACAATCGTTTGAACTTTGTACTTCTAAAGTATCTAAAGGAATGGCTGTACTTCCAGGGTATTGATATGAAGCTGCACTCACATCAAACTTCACAATAGTTGAATCGGAAACATTTGGTAAAAATTTAATTACTGGAGTAGTTAAATAATCAATTCTACCAACATTGGTATAGTTTCTATTTCTAAATCCTGCTGCTGCATTCACATCAGAAGCTACAATTTTCGGATTGGTAAACTTCTCCCAAGTTCTATCATTATTAACATTTACAATTTCCCAGTTTACTGGCGGAAATGCAGCTCCCTCAAAACTTTCTGTGAAAGGAACTGCAACTGATGTTTTTATAAAAGCAACAACTACGGCAGTATCATTGATTGGTGATTGATCAACTTGACCATTGGGTGATGAGGTGTAAAATTTAAAATTATACCCAGCTGGTAATAATGTAGTCACAGGATTCAATGTTAACTCAACAGTACCATTTCTAGGAATAGATAAACCAGTAAAATTTTGTGTTACCAAATTAGGAGTTGCACCTTGTAACGCATAAGCAAGAGTTAAACTATTAATGGTTTGTTTACCCACATTGGCCACTCTAATTTTAGGTGTAAATGGTGCATCACAAATAGCATTAAATGGTTCTATTACTTCTGCAATAGCTATATCATAATCAGGCACTAATTTTTCATAAATATTGATATCATCAATAAATAAATTTTGCCCAAAACCATTTCTCGATTTAAATGCAATGAATATGTTGCCACTGTTTCTGTAAGCAGCTAAATCAACCCTTACAGGTGTACTTGTCCAATCAGTTGCAGTTGGTCCCCAATTGTTGGTATTAAATCCATTGGAAGTTACCAATTGAGTTCCACCTCTACTCCAAATTGGAGCACTCCATGTTGCACCACAATCTGTAGAAACTACCACTTGTAAACTATCACCAGTATAAGTGTTGCTATACAATTTATAAGCATATTGAAAAGTAAGTATCGAAGAATCGAATGTTGGGTTAAATCGTATAATAGGACTTCTTAAATAATCTACCTGACCCTCTTCTTGATAATTGTAATTATTAATATAAGCAGACGCTGCACCAGATTTTGCTGCTCCTGTAGTTCTTACCCAAGATAATGAACCTGCATTTGGGTTAATAATTTGCCAGCCTGCTGGTGGAAAAGTTGCACTTTCAAAACCTTCTACAATTGGTAGTGAAGCAGGTAAATTGGCAATAAACGATTTGCTTAAGCTATCATTATTGTTTTGTAAATCTATTGCTCCATTAGGTAAAGATGTATAAGCTCTAATAATATTGCTACCATTATTTACAGCACCACTGTAAGCATTCAAAGTTAAAGTGGTGGTATTTCCAATTGCTAATGGTGTAGGTAAGGTAAACAGTTGTGGAGCTACTGCAGTTGTGTTAACTCTATAGCCCACACTTACAGAAGTGATAGGTGATACACCTTCATTTTTTACAACTACTTGAGGTGTAAAACTATTGGTGCAAAATTCATTGGCAGGACTATTAATTGCAATTACACTTGCGTCATTACTCAAACCATTGGTGCCTATTAAATTAATATCGTCTAAGTATAAATTATTACCAAAACCACTTCTTGCCCTAAATCTTATATAAATTGGTCCATTTCTATAAGCATTCAAATTAATATTGATGGGAGTTTGAGTCCAATCACTTGCTAAAACGGGAGCTCCAGTACTACCAAATTCGGCAGTAGCAAAAGCTGTATTGGTTGCTAAACCTTGTCTTCCTCTTGCCCAAAGTGTTGTCCAGGTTGTACCACAATCGGTAGAAATTTGAACAGCCAATGAATCGCCAGCGGTGGCATCATAAGCTCTAAATGCATAATGAAAAGTCATGTATGCTAAGTCATAATTGCCTGGGGCAAAATTAATTGCAGGTAAGTTTACATAATGTATTCTGCCATTATCCCAATCCCACCATTTTGTTCTAATAGCACTGTTGCCAGTTTTAGCAGTAAATGTGGCTGAGTTATTCACTTTTTCCCAATTGGCAGGTGAAGTTGCTGCTTGTGCTGTTGGTGTAGTTAAACTCCAACCAGTTGGAGGAAAAGCAGTTCCTTCAAAACCTTCAGTAATAGGAGGTAAAGCTCCACCTGTTGCACCAATATTATTAAAGTTGACTGTTTTACAATTGTTGGCATTGTCTAAATCGGTTCCTCCATTTGGATTTGTAACACAAATTTGTAACGAAAGATTGCCTGTTGGTAAACTTGTAATACTAGGCAATGTAATGGTTGTTGAAGCAAATGTTGCCAATGAACCCGTCCAACTAAAATTAGTAGGTGTACCTCCATTTAAACTTGTTGTAATAGTGGCAGAAGTTAATGTAGTAGATCCTGCATTTCTTAATACAATAGTAGGAGTGATGCTTGTAGCAGCACAAAAGTTTTGTCCTGCTGTAGGTGCTGTAATTGAAGCAATAGAAGCATCTAAAGCCAATACAACAGGTGGTGTACATCCATTAGAAGTTAATAAACTAGGTCTATAACTATTTAATGCTTGTAACATTCTAGTGGCTTGACCATTGGTAAACATGGTCATACAAGCATCGTCTGTATAATCCATATAATTCTGATACATTTTTCCAGGAGGGTTGGGCGAACCACAGCCAGGAGCTTGTGTACCAGAAGGACAACCAATGGTTTCTCCATTTTGTGTAGGTGTATCATCAATACCTGGTGTATTTGGAAAGTCGTTTGCACAACCACCACCATCGCCCCAAATATGTCTTAACCAAAAATAATGACCCAATTCATGCGTTAAAGTTCTACCACCATTATATGGTGATGCTGTACCACCAGGTACACCTTGTGCTAAAATAACCACACCTTGTTGGTTTAAAGCAGCACCACCTTCAGGAGAACCAATAGGAAAAGTAGCATAACCCAATGCATTTGGATTATTAAAGTTGGCTACCCAAATATTGATATAACTATTCGGATCCCAAGCACTTGAACCACCTGCAGCAGTACTTTTTATAGGGTCGTTGGTTTGAGAAGAAGTTGACACTGTATTAGAAACAACTCTTATAATTCCATTGGTTGGTTGATTATCGGGTGTACGTTGTGCCAAGCAAAAACGCAATTCAGAATGACCACGAACATTGTAAAAATTACTGGCATTGGTACTATCGGCATTGGTGCCACCATAATCTTCATTCAATCTTTGTAATTGAGCATTAATCAAGGCGTCGGTAATGGTAGCCTGGCTTGTTGCTCCAGTTGCTGGCAATACCACATGAAAAACAACTGGAATAGTAATAATGGCATTGGTTCTTGCAGCAATGGACCCTTTATTTTTTTTTGCTTTGTTCAGCAGAATAGCCTCACCCATTTTTTGCTCAGCTTTAATGTACCATTCTTTATAAGCAGGATATTCTCTAAACATATTTTCCAACCAAAGATCAGTACCACATTTTTGGTTGACAGAATGATTGTGTTGAGCATTTGTATTAAAACTACCAATTAAAAAAAAGCTTGTAAAAATTGCAAGTATGAAGATATTTTTTTTCAAAGTAATTAGTTTGAATGAAGAATTAAATTAGAGAAGTCAATAAAAAAACAAGTATTGTCTAACTTTAGTATACATGTCTTATTTATATGAAATCTCCTTCTACTTAAGAAATTGAAAAACTAAATGATTTCTAGTGTTGTAGATTCGAAAAATCTTTAGGATTATGTTTGTATTTGAATATTAACGGGAAAATTATTCCTAAAGCTAGGGCGTATCCAGCAAAGACAAACCATGAATTTTGCCAGTTTGTTACTCCACCTTTTGTAAAAAAGTCGACTACTAAACCAGCACCATAACCACCAAACATTGCACCAATACCATTAGTCATTAGCATAAATAATCCTTGTGAACTAGCCCTAATATTAACGGGTGCTTCCTTTTCTACAAAAAGTGAACCTGAAATATTAAAAAAATCGAACGCCATCCCATAAACAATCATAGATAGTAATAAAAACGGCATTCCTGTACCAGGGTTTCCTATTGCAAATAAACCAAACCTTAAAACCCAAGCAAAAATGCTCATTAACATCACTTGCTTAATTCCAAACCTTTTAAGAAAAAAAGGAATTGCCAAAATAAATAATGCTTCAGAAATTTGAGAAATTGAAAGCGTAAGAATTTCATGCTTTACAATAAAAGAATCTGGATAGGCATCTTTAAAACTTCCTAAAAAGGAGCCACCAAATGCATTAGTAATTTGTAAAGCAGCACCTAATAACATTGAGAATATAAAGAAGATTGCCATCTTCTTTTGTTTGAATAAAACAAAAGCATCTAAACCGAGTTGTGAAATAAATGATGTTGATTTATTTTTATTTGGTTTACAAGCAGGCATAGTAAATGCATATAAACCTAAACAAGTAGCAGATGTTGCACTAAACAATAACTGAATATTGCTATCCTTCCAACCAGTTAAATCTACAACCCACATGGCTAAAATAAATCCAACAGTACCAAGAGAACGAATAGGGGGGAATACTTTAACAACATCGAAACCTCTTTGACTTAATACATTATAAGAGACAGTGTTGGTTAATGCTATAGTGGGCATGTAAAAAACAGAATTGGCTAACATTACCCAAAAGAAAACGACAGGATCTGTAATAGTGGAAGCCCAAACCAATGTACCTGCACCAATTAAATGACAAAGACCTAAAACTCTTTCAGCATTTAAATACTTGTCAGCAATAATGCCCATAATTGCAGGACTAATTAAAGAAGCAATACCCAAAGTAGAAAAAACAGCTCCTATTTCAGCATTGGAAAAGTGTAAAACACCACCAAGATATTTTCCAATAGAAATTAGCCAAGCACCCCAAACAAAAAACTGCAAAAAACTGAGAATACTTAAACGGAATTTAATACCCATATCAATCGTTTTGGTTTGTAAATTAAAAACGAAAGTTAAGGATTTGCCGTTTCACTTAATACTACAATCAAAAATTGTAGATTAAATAGTGATCCAATCGGCTGGAAATAAATCTTTGGTATTGTTTGGTGCACTATTAAACCATTTTTTAGGAGCAATTACTATTTTATTTGGATTAGGGTTTAAGTAAGCAGCCCACCAACTGAAACTACTATTGGCTATAATGTTATTTTGGCATTGGTTCATTAAATAGAAATCTTCATATTGTGAAGTTGCAATTTGATTTGATATTATTTCGCCAGGTATATAAGGCAATAATTCACTTTCAACCCATTCTGGTTCGTCTGAAAAATAATATACTTTATCAATTGTAGTTTTGCTACTCAATATTTCAAAAGCTTTTATGTAATACTCTTTTGACATAATTCCATGCCAATCTAAAATAATAGGCTTTCTTAAATAATCACCTCTTCTTATATGTATTGAAACTGAGTTTGAACTACTGAGTTCTGAGCCTTTTTTTAATACATTTTGAATGGATGATTCTTTAATCTGAAAATTTTGTGTAATAATGTTTTTAAAGAGTTCAAAGTATTTTGGACTTTGCCATATTCCAATTAAATAAGAGGAACTATTTGCATTGAAGAATTGGTCGTCAAAATGATAAAATTTCTCTCTGTAAATACCCCTTTTGTGTTTAGGGAGTAATTTTTTTATTTTCTTTTCTTCTAGAAATTCAAATTTTTTCTGATTTTTTAAATCATTAATGTTTACTACTTTTTCTGAAACACCTTTAAAATGAATCAATTCAAAATCTCTTGGAACTTCTAAATCTGGCAATTCTGTTCTCAGAAAGGAACTAACATCTAAAAGTAGCTCAGTATTTTTTTTAATTGATAATGCTTTAGCAGCAGCATATTGGAACATTTGATTTCCCAAACCTCCTGTTAATTGAACTATAATCATGTTTATCTTTTGAAAAATAAAAACATTTCACTACCATTCTTATCTGTTTTTTTCTCTGTCCATTCTTGTTCCGATTTACTATCTAAGTTGTCAGATAATATTTTAGATATCATTGCTGGAACAAATAAAATAATAAGTTTAATTCTATCTGTAAGCGTAATTCTCCATTTGCTTTTTATTCCCCAATATTTTGAATATGGAAATTGAAAATAGGTGAGGGGTAATAATTTTTTTCTAAGAGCAACTAATTTTTGTCTAGCTTCCTCGTTAGTTGCATTCTTGTCGTTGGTAAGTTTTTTTACAAATCTTGGAGAACTTTTAGTAATCCAATTAACTGCACCATGATATTGATTTGAATAAAAATCTTTTGATAACTTAAAACCAATTTTGTTTTCTTGTTCAATAAATTGCTGTGTATTTAGTCTTCTTAAATGTCCTGGCTCTTCAAAAAAGAAACGATTTTCAAGTTCTTTATTAATGCCATCTTTCATTAAAGCACATATTTCAAATTCGAAGCTTCCTTCATTACCACATGGCAGAATATGTAGTTGGTAAGAGTTGTCCTTTAAATATCCATCAACAATTGTAAAGGTTTCATCTAAATTTTGAACATGTTCAATAACATGATGACTAAATAAAAAATCAAAACTTTTTAAATGTTTTTCAGCTTCTGATATTTCAAAAAAGTTACAATCGGGGAATTTCTTCTTTGCATTTTTTACAGCAATAGAACTTATCTCAACTCCATAAACATCCCACTTGGGTAATGCTTTTTTTATAATATTCGTGAATACTCCATTGCCACAACCAAAGTCTAAAGCTTTACCAGTTTCTGGTAAGTTTAGTAATCCAAGTACTTCAATAACTTTATTTTTTTTGATATCGTCCCATTCTTCCATGTAACCATCTTCATATCTTTTATCATAAAAATCTATCGCAGTTTTTTCATCATGTAAGTCTTGAGATGCCATTCAGTTTAAATTTTGATTACGCAAATTAATGAATAAAAAAATAATGCCTCAATAAATTGAGGCATTATTAATATTGTTGAAGTTCAAAAAAATTAAGGACAAGTTATTGCTGTTCTTACAAGGTTACCTGTGTCATCAACTGTAACTCTCCAACAGTTACCATTTGGAGATTTCATAATAATTCCTTTTGTAATTTGTTCTATGTACACGTCACCAGTTTTAAGATGTAAAGTTGATTTAGGAACTGTAGGGTAAAAAGTAGTGTCCCCAATTCCAATATTATTATTTAATCCCCCTATAGTAAACGGCCATCTACCATCACCACCATTAAAAATTCCAAAGTTTTTAGGTTTTAATTCATTGTTATTTGTGCCTCCAACAACAAACAAGAAACCATGATTTGAAGTTGTATTGTTTAAGGTTATTGCAGAGTGCCATACATCATTTGAGCTAAATGAAGCTATTGCTTGTCCTGAGCCAGAATTTTGTTTAAAAACTGACAATGGATAGGCAGGATTTGGAACAACTCCAATTCCAACAATACCAGTTTTGCTTTGAATGCCAGTAGGTACTTTAACCCAATTAGTGTCAATATTAGTTGACGCTATTGTATTTCCATTAGTAATATTAATTCCAGTTCCTGCAACCAATTTAGTTTTTTCAGCATAAAATGCATAAGGCACAGTTAATAGTTGGCTTGTACCTAACAATTGATAATTTGTACCTCCTGTTAAATCGGCAGAAGTTCTGATAAATTTATCTCCTACACCCCAGTTAATGCTTGCGAAAGTTCCAGATATTATGCTACCTGTTCCAACTTGTAAAGTAAATAATCCAAACTGATTGGTTGTTGTACTGTGAGTTTCAGCATATACAACGGTTGTTAAATCGGCATTCAATATTTCAGCTTTTACATTTATTGTTTGGTTGCTTAAAATTACACCAGCACTATTTCTAGCAACGGCTTGATAACTCATTTTTTGTGGAGCTGATTGTGCCATTAAATGAACTATGGCTAATGTGAATACTGCAGAGAGAATACATTTCATAATGTGTGGTTTAGTTTTCTTTGATAATTTTTATGCTTGTTTCATTTAAACCTCTTAACAAATAAGTGCCCTGTGGTAAATGAGCTATGTTGAGGGTAATTCTGTTAAGACCAGTTACTAAATTGTAATTTTGATTGAATAGTAGCTTGCCCGATAAATCGAATAATTGAACAGTTGTTTTAGTACTGTTTGTTTGATTAACTTCTATAGTTAAAGCAGATTTTACAGGAACAGGATATACTTTAATTTCTTCTGAACGGCTTGATAAACTTACAATCCAAGAGTGGCTACTACTACCATCTTTTTCAGTAATTAATATCTTGTAATAAACAGTTTTTGTAGTACTGTATTGGTCTTTAAACTGATAAATGTTTTCAAGCGATGGATTGTTAATTGGTGCAACTGTACCTACTGACTCAAAGTTGATTCCATCAACAGAACGAAGCAGCGTAAAACTTTTTATGTTATACTCTTGAATGGTTTTCCATTGTAATGCAATATGGTTATTTTCCTTTTTGGCATTAAATGCAATTAATTGCAAAGGAAGACTACTTTGGTTTTGGCTTTGTTGAAAACCCTGCGTAAGAATTAGGTTGATACTGCTATTGCTTACAGTAGAAACTACTGTTTCGCCAATAGTTACAGATAAACTTCCTGTGGAATTGGTGTAATAAGCACCTGAGCTTGAGATTACCTGCTGTGCATAAGAAAACAAACCAATGCTTAAACACATACAAAAAACCAATAGCGATTTGCTGTATTTTTTATTCATATAGTAAATATATGAAGTGTTTGTATATGTTTAGTTTTTTGGCTATATAATTTCTTAAATTATTTTTTTTTCGCAAATACAAACGTATTAAAGCTGAGTAATTCCTCTGAGTTATTGTTGTGTTTGGCAAATTTCTGTAAGGAAAGTAATTGTAAGTGGGTAATGATTTTATCGAATAGGTTATAACCTTTACTGTACTTATTGGCTATATGCTTTACTCTGCGTACTTCTTGAGCAATAAATTCAAAATAATTGCCATTTTGTTCAAGCTGTAAAATATCGTAGCCCATGTCACCTAAATGATGTTCAAAGAAAAATTTATTCAAGCCACTGGCAAAATGGTATGGGGCAAAATGGGTTAAACTGGCAAAAGGAACAGTAATCATTAAATAACCACCACTTCTTAATACACGGTTCATTTCTCTTAAAGCTGCAACAGGATCTGGCACATGTTCCAACACTTCGGTACACATTACTGCATCAAAACTTCCATCGGCAACAGGTATTGCTGTAATGTCTGAAACAATATCTAGTTTAGAATTATCCCAACTGCCCATTTGTAAACCAACATTTCCATCGCCATTGTATTGAGCAAAATCTTGAGAAGTGTATTGCAAATGGGTACAATATTTTTTAAACTGACATTCGCCTGCCCCTGCATCTAAAATTTTATATCCTGCAGGAATTTTTTTTAAAGTTTCTTCTGTCCATTTATATCTGTTAGATTCATTCTGTGTGCCTACGGTAAACATATTTGTTAGGTTATATAGTTGTTGAATTAACTTTTAAAATAAATATCGCCAAATAAAGTATTGGTAAAGCTTGTTTGTTGTACCAATTCATTCATTGCTGTAAATGAAATCCATTGTGGCAAAGCAAGTTCCATGTTTTCTGCAATGCTGTAATTGAATGTTCCATTGGGTATAATTTCGTTCAATCTTTGCATGCATTGCAGCATATTTTGTTGCATTTCGGGTACACAATATTCAAACGACAAATAGGGAATTGCATGATTCAATCCTGCCAATACATTTAACTCAAATCCTTCTACATCTATTTTGCAAAACTGAGGTACTCCATGTTTTGCAATTAAACTATCTAATGTAACAATAGGCACTTGAATGGTTTGATTCCAAGAGTAATTACTAAATCTGTTGGTACTGGTGTTGTCAATAAATTCTTTGCTAAAGGTTGATATGGTTGAATCATTGGCAATAAACATTTCTAAAACTCCTGATTCTTTTCCAAGTCCTACTTTTTCAATTACAATATCATTGCCAAATTTTTCTTCTAGTGTATTAATACAAGCAGGTTGTGGTTCCACTGCAATTACTTTTGCCGATAGGGCTAAAAATACTTGCACTCTGTTGCCCACATTTGCTCCAACATCAAATACCAAATTATTGGGTTGTATAAATTGGCTATAAAATTGTTTTCGTTTAGGCAATTGTTCCAATTCTTTCAAAGCTTCTGCTTTTCTAAAAGCAGCCAATTTATTGGCTTGCATTTTTTTATAAAAACTCGTATTGCCTAAAATTTTTTTAACGATACTCATGTATTAATTTTTTTTAAACCAAAAACAGCCACAACCATAGTTTTGGTCTTGTACTAAAGTTGGGTTGGCGTTATCAATAAAATTTCCTGCATCATCTACCAAAGCAAAGCTTTGAAGTGTACAGTTCTTGAATAGTTCAGTTACCAATTCAAAACTATAAATTCTGTGGGCATTGTATTCAATTCTTTGTTTGCCTACTGGCGTTACAAATAAAATATCGCCATTGCTTGCAGTAATTCTTTGTAATTCGTTAATGGCTTTTATATCGCCTTGTGGGTCTAATGCATCGCCATAACGTCCTAAACCAATATGTTCAACTGTATGCATGCATGATACTGACGTAAAGCTGTTATCAGCAAAATCAAGTTTACATAAATCGGCAAAATTGCCTTCCCAATTGTTTAAGTTTAAATGAGCCGGACGATAATCGTAAAATTTTGTAGGAATAAAAGCACTTACAATACTGCTAAATGAAAGAATAGAAGAAAAATCTGCATGTTCGGTTGGTTTGGTTTGAGCCAAAATTCTAGCAGCCCAGGCTGGATGATAAATGTAATGGCTATCGAAAGGTGTAGTACTTACTCTGTCGTTTAAACAAGGATAAATATCTTTTGTATGAACTGAAAAACGTTGGTCATTCAACTTTCTAAATGATTGCATCTCTTGCAAGAATTTAAAAAATAGCCCAATTCTTTTTGGGGTTCTTATTAAAATACCTTTGGCGGTTTGTATAAAAAAACTTTTTAAATACATAAGCTATTGTTGTTGTTTGGGCAATTTCCATACACCATATTTACGTAGTGTAGAAAAAATCATATCATTCAAATCTTCCGATGTTTTAAATGCTAATATAGCTATACCATACATACTAATAAATGTAAATGAACGTATAAATGCATCTACAATAAAATTTGAAAAAACTGGAATACTATTACTCACTGCAAAAGCTACAGCTGCAATGCATAAAGTTTGTACATTTTTCAATGTATAAGGTTGCAAATTAAACAACTTCCAAATAAATAAAAGTCGTACCAAATTATAAACTACAGTAGCAATAAAATTGGCATAAGCCGAACCAACTACTCCATATTTATTAATGAGAAAATAGTTTAATGGAATAGATAGAAACACAAAAAACATATTGGTGCCAAAATCTATTTTCCAATATTTAGAAGATAGTAAAATTTGTGAGTTGAGACCAGTACCTAAGTCAACCAATTTTGATATACCCAATATTAAAATAATATTGGGTAATGTTTGGTACACAGGACCAAAATAGCTCACCAAATTATGTACATTCAAATAAATAACACAACCAATTGCCAAACCAATGATGGTTAAGTTGAGGGCAGTTTTTTGGTACATTTCACCAATCTTATTCATGTCTTTATCTTTCCAGGCATAGGCAATAATACTTGCTGCAATGCCCATCATACCTCTCATAGGCACTTCCATTAATGCAATTAAAAATGTAGCAATGGTAAACACAGCAGTATCGGCTAAACCGTTTGCCGATTGGCTTGAAATAATAATGGTATCTGAAGTTCTAGCAATTAACCCCAACACCTGACCAGAAAAAATGAATATGCTAAACGTGAGTATATGTTTTTTTAATCGCCGAGTAACTTTGCTTATTTGAATAATGAAATTAAAATAATTCAGCTTATATAAATGAACAATTAAAATGAGTACAGGAATAACATATAAGCAAGCAAATAAGGTAATGAACTGATTGAAGTTTACCCATTTAAAAATGTACAGAATTACTAAAGCAGTGGTAATTATTCTAAAACCAATCTCTTTTAAGAAGTTGGTAAGTACCGTATTTTGTAAGCTCCATTCAATAGACTCTAATAAATACCAAAGTGCATAGCTAATGGTAAGTGGATAAATGAGGTGAAAATATTCAACAAATAAAGCTGAGTTTTTACCAAATTTTCTTATGATGGTATCTCTAAAAATAGGTGTAATAATTACAAAAAGTAAACAGCCTATTAAACAAGCAAGAATGGTTATAAAAGGTAAATCGTTTTTTTTAGGAGGTAAATAAGCTTTATAAAATGGAAAAAATTTTATAGTAGCAGGACAACTACCAAAAGTACAAAGCATAGCAATTAAGGTAGAAACATCAATTAATAAACGGGTTAAGCCAAATTGTTCGGGGGTGAAATAGTTTTTAAAAAGAAATAATAAATTAAATGCACCAATCAAAAAACCTATATAAATATAGATAGATGAAGCTACAGATTGCCTACGAACGATACCCATTGATTGTATTTAATTGCACGAAATCGCGAAAATAAGCATGTTTGAGGTTGTTAGTAATTAGTAAATTAAGAATTAGTAATTTAGAATTAATAATTAATAATTAAAAATTAGGGTAACACTAGCGATTCACGATTTTCCACTCACGATTCCCCACTTACCACTAGCAATTCCCCATTCACCATTCACGATTCCCCACTCAACATTTCTCCTAATTAAATAAAATATTCTAGCAAACAGTAAATAAAGTTTGGCTGTTAACTTTCAACCACTTACTTTTGCAATCCAATAAATCGCGAGGTAGAGCAGCGGTAGCTCGTCGGGCTCATAACCCGAAGGTCATAGGTTCGAACCCTATCCTCGCAACTGAAAATAAAGTCCCGCTAAAAAGCGGGACTTTTTAGTTTTATACAATGGCATTATTTTCAAATGCACATGTATTTATTTGGTTAATACTTTTGTAACAATGAAATCTGGTTTTGTAAACATATTTGGTAAACCCAATGCAGGTAAAAGCACTTTGCTCAATGCTTTAATGGGCGAAAAAATGGCCATTGTATCGCCTAAGGTGCAAACTACAAGGCATCGTATAAAAGGTTTTTTAACCAAGCCCAATGAATACCAAATTATTTTTTCTGATACACCTGGTATTATTGAAACCAAATATAAGCTGCACGAAAAAATGATGGCAGCCGTAAAAAGTGCTTTAGAAGATGCCGATGTTGGATTATTGATTTTAGATGTGAACGACGATTTTGAAGCAAATGATCTAATGTTTCAGCAATTGAATTTGAAAGTACCTTGTTTGCTGATTTTGAATAAAATTGATACCGCCGTAAATGGTAGAATTGCCGATGCTGCTGCTTTTTTTGAAAGTAAACCGTATGTAAAAAAGATTATTAAAGTTTCGGCTTTACAGCAACATCACATTACTAAACTCATCAATGCTATTGCAGAATTACTGCCAGAGGGAAGTCCTTTTTATAACGAAGATGATCTAAGTGATTTGCCTACCAAATTTTTTGTAAGTGAAATCATTCGAGAAAAAGTATATCAGTTATTTGAAGATGAAATACCTTATCATGTAGCGGTGTTGATTAATGAGTTTAAAGAAAAAGAAACTTTGGTTAAAATTCAAGCCGATATTGTTGTACAAAGAGAAACCCAAAAAGTTATATTGATTGGCGAAGGGGGAAAAATGGTAAAACAAATTGGTATGTTGGCTAGGCAAGACATAGAAAAATTTATTGAACAGAAAGTTTTTTTGGAACTCTTTATTAAAGTAAAACCTAAATGGAGAGACAATGAAATGCAGTTGAAGGAGTTTGGGTATTAGGAGGAGAAAGTTATAAGTGATGAGTTGAAAGTTGTAAGGTTTGGGGCAGGTGGAATTAGGGATTAGGAGTTAGGTTTGGTACTTGCGATTTGCGATTTACGAGAAGATAGAAGATAGAAGGTAGAAAATAGTAGCTAGAAGGAAGAAGTGGGAAAGTAGAAAGGGAAAAAAGAAGTTCTAAAGTTTCTCCTACTTGCGATTACCCACTCACAATTCCCCACTAGCGATTTACGATTCACTACTTGCGTTTTTTCGACGTTTAAGGTTTTGGATTTAATAGATGCTAGAAGATGTATGAGTTGAAAGAATTGGCAATCAGAAATTTCAAATCAGCAATTCCAAATTTCAAATCAGAAATTCGAAATATTATTTAATTTAAATTGTTCCTTTTAAGAGGATTAGTTTTATGAGTTATACAGTTGCAATTGTTGGTAGGCCCAACGTAGGAAAAAGTACTTTTTTTAACCGTTTGTTAGAAGAGCGTAAAGCTATTGTAGATGACGTAAGTGGGGTTACACGAGATAGACAATATGGGGTGAGTGAATGGTGTGGTAAAACTTTTAATGTAATCGATACTGGCGGTTTTGTACCTGATAGTGTAGATATTTTTGAAACTGAAATTAGAAAGCAGGTAAAAATTGCTATTGAAGAAGCCGATGCCATCATTTTTATGGTAGATGTAGCTACTGGTATTACAGATTTAGACGATTCAATGGCTGCTATTTTACGCAGAAGCAAAAAGCCTGTTTATTTAACTGTAAATAAAGTAGATAATGGCGATAGAGAATTTGAAGCTAGTGAATTTTATAGCCTAGGTTTTGACACCATTTATACTGTAAGCAGCATTAGTGGAACTGGCACAGGTGAATTGTTAGATGCATTGGTTGAACCAATTACCAAAGAAGCATCTGAAGAAGCAGCTAAAGAAAACGAACTCCCTAAGTTTGCCATTATTGGTCAGCCTAATGTAGGAAAATCATCTTTACTAAATGCATTGATTGGTGCCGAAAGAACAATTGTTAGCGATATTTCTGGCACTACAAGAGATGCAATACATACGCATTATAATTTATTCAATAAAGAATTTATTTTAATAGACACTGCAGGTATTAGAAAGAAAAATAAAGACAAAGAAGATTTAGAATTCTATTCTATCATTCGTGCTATTAGAGCAATGGATGAAGCCGATGTTTGCTTTTTAGTAATTGATGCAGTAAATGGAATAACAGCTCAAGATGTAACTATTTTTAGTTTAGCATCTCGTAAAGGAAAAGGCATAGTGATTTTAGTAAACAAATGGGATGCAGTTGAAAAAGAAACCAACACAGCCCGTGACTATGAAAAGAGATTGAAAGAAAAAATTGCTCCTTTTACCGATGTGCCAGTTTTATTTATTTCGGCAAAAGAAAAAACAAGGATTATGAAAGCCATGGAAATTGGCTTAGAAGTGTACGATAGCAAAAAGCAACATATTGCAACATCAAAACTGAACGATATTATGTTGAAAGCTATTGAAGCTTACAGAGCTCCTGTAGTTCGTGGGCACATTGTAAAAATTAAATACGTTACTCAGTTGCCAACGCATGTGCCTTCATTTGCATTTTTCACCAACTTCCCCGATGATATTAAAATGCCGTACAAAAATTATTTAGAAAATAAGTTGAGGGAAAACTTCAATTTTAAAGGAGTCCCTGTAAGAATTTTCTTCAGAAAAAAATAAGTTGAAAATTTAAAAAAATAAATAAAAAAACCAAGCAATGCTTGGTTTTTTTATTTATTTTAGTCAAACGATAAGCTTGCAAAAATTGGAAATTGCCTCCTAGTTATCATTTCTTTAGCCAATTTTTGAACTAAATCTTGTTCGGCTAACCTTTAAATGCTATTTTATGATTGGCAATTCTACCAACAATCAATTAACACAGGATTTAATTGATCAATTACTTGCTAAGCTTAGGATAGAATTAGAAGCGAAGTTGCTTAATAAAGCTTCTAACAATCAATCTTTATCTGAAAATTCAGATTTAAAAGAGCAACAAAAAAATACGATAGCATTAGCAGCCATTAATTTTTTAAGTAATAATGAGATAACCTTAAATCCAATTTTAGATTCAATAAAAATTGCAATTTCAATTGCCGATGAAAATGGTCATTTTGTACATATTAATCAATGTTATACTGAACTTTTTGGGTATGAAAAAGAAGAAATTATTGGGAAGCATTTTGGTTTTTTATTGGTAGAAAGTGAACGGGAAAAAATTATTGAAAAACATGCAGCATTCTTCAAAAAAGGGTTTATGAACCAATTTGAAACAATTGGTCAAAAAAAAGATGGTAGTTGTATTGATATAATAATTTCAAGTGAACTCTTTACTAATTTTAATGGCAATCGGTACAGGGTAACCACAATTAAAGATATCACAAAAGAGAAGAAATTAAATGAAGCTTTACTAACAAAGGATAAAATTTTCGACTATTCGACTGAGCTTTTAAGCATCATTGGTTTTGATGGGTATTTTAAATTATTGAATCCAATTTGGGAGCGTAAATTAGGCTGGAGTATTGAACAATTATTAGCGAAGCCATTTATTCAATTTGTGCATCCCGATGATATTATTAAAACCAATGAAGCTGAGTTTAGTGTAATTGATGGACAAGAAGTATTGAAATTTGAAAATAGATATATCTGTAAAGATGGTACTTATAAATGGCTTTCGTGGAATGCACAACCCATACCAAAGGAAAATGCAATGGTTGCCGTTGCAAGAGATATTACTGAGGAAAAAGAATTGAGAGACTCATTAAATACCAAAAACTTAGTTTTCGAATATGCCTTAGATATGCTTTGTATTGCAGGTTTTGATGGATATTATAAAATCCTGAACCCAATTTGGGAAACAACATTAGGTTGGACGATTGATGAGTTAAAAGCAAAACCATTTATAGAATTTGTTCATCCTGATGATTTGGAAAAAACGAAAAATGTAAAAGCCAATATTGTAAACGGTTCAGAGGTTTGTCAATTTGAAAATAGGCTATTGTGTGCTAATGGAAGTTATAAATGGATATCCTGGAATTCTCATCCTATAAAAGAAAAAGGGATTATGGTAGGTGTTGCTAGAGATATTACACTAACTAAGGGAATTACCCAAAAGCTGTTAGAATCTGAAGAAAAATTTAAGCATTTGGTAGAAGAGTCCAAAGCAGGTGTTTTTATTATCAAAGGCAACAAATTTGTTTATACAAATCAATCTATGTGTAATATTTTTGGATATACCATAGAAGAATTTAATGATAAGTTGGTTATAGATATTATACAACCAATAGATCAGGTTAAAATTGAAACCTACACCGATAAATTACTGCTCAATGAATTGTTCGATAACCATATTAGTTTTGAAGGGAAGCATAAAGATGGCAAAACAATTTATGTAGATATTATTAGTAGCATCACCCATTATGAAGGCGAAAAGGTAATTATTGGTAGCTTGTTAGATGTTACTGAGCAAACCAAGCATGCAGTAAATCTTAAAAAATTATATACAGCTATTGAACAAACACATATATCGGTAGTAATTACAAATATCGATGGTAACATTGAATTTGTAAATAATGCATTTTTAGAACTTACAGGCTATACTATAGATGAAGCAATTGGCCAAAATCCTAGAATTTTAAAATCTGGAGAAACATCTCAAGAAACTTATGTTGATTTATGGAATACACTAAGTGCTCAAAAAACTTGGCAGGGTGTATTAAGTAATAAAAAGAAAAACGGTGAAATTTTTTGGGAAATGGCAACTATTTCTCCAGTTTTAAATGATGAAGGCATTACTACCAATTATGTTGCAGTGAAAGAAAATATTACCCAAAAAATTGGCGAAGAAGAAGAACGTAAATTGTTGATAGAAGAACTTACAAGAAACAATAAAGAACTCAAACAGTTTTCTTACATCACTTCTCATAACCTAAGAGCCCCATTAACTAATTTATTGGCTATTGATGCGTTGATAGATAGATCTAAAATTACCAATGCAGAAACATTAGAATTAGTTGAAATGATGCATGAATCAATTGGAAACCTAAACACTACTTTAAATGATTTAATTAAGATTTTGGTTATTAAAGAACAAACCAATATTCAATTGCAAGAAATGGCATTTGAAGAAGTTTTTGTAGAAACTGTTCATTCAATACAGTCTATACTAAATAAGGTTGAAATACAAGCTGATTTTTCGGGTTTAACCTACATTAGGTTTAATAAAACCTATTTAGAAAGTATTTTTCTTAATCTTTTAACCAACAGCGTTAAGTATGCACATCCTAACAGAAAGCCAATTATTAAAATTGCAACCTACGTATTAGATAATAAGTTGTATTTACGTTTCTCAGATAATGGAATTGGCTTTAATATAAACAATGTAAAAGATAGAATTTTTGGCTTATACCAACGATTTCACAGTAATTCCGATGGTAAAGGTATTGGCTTATATCTCGTTCACTCTCAAGTAACAGCATTGGGTGGCACTATTGAAGTATACAGCGAAGAGAATGTAGGTACAATTTTCACCATTTGCTTTAATGCAAAAGCTAGAATGCCAATTAAACCAACTAAGGGCTAACTTAATTAATTTCTCTTTCTTTTGTTCTATTCACTTCAACAAATAAAGTTCTAAACTAGAACTGTCATTTTTATGTAATTAAACTGTTAAAAGCATCTGTTTTGTGTATTCCATTGAACTTGTGGAATAGTTATTGTTTATTACTACACACAAACAGAAAGTTATGCAAACATTTTTCCAAAAACTATTTAAGAGAGAACCTTTCAATGTATTTCCAAACCCTACTACCAAAGGTAAAGTAGTTAATTTAACCATCAATAATAAAGGTAGTTATGCTGTACAATTAATAGACGGACAATCTACTTTATTACACGAAGAGAACTTAGTAGTTGCCGATAAGCATGAAGTGAAATTATTCAATATTCCATCGGCTATTAAAAATGGTATTTATTACATAAGAGTAATACATGAAGAAACCAAAAAGCAGTTTACCGATTCTATTTTGGTAGTTTAATTATTGCTTAAACGCAGGATGAAATTGGTGTAGCGTACTACGTAAATAATCTCTATCTAAATGGGTATAAATTTCTGTTGTTGTAATACTTTCATGCCCCAACATTTCTTGTACTGCTCTTAAGTCGGCTCCTCCTTCTACCAAATGTGTAGCAAAAGAATGTCTAAATGTATGTGGTGAAATGTTTTTGGTAATGCCTGCTTTGGCTGCCATTTCTTTAATAATGTAAAAAATCATAATTCTAGAAAGCCCTCTGCCAAACTTGTTTAAAAATAAAATGTCTTCACAATCTTTTTGTGGTTGTGTATGTACACGAATGTTATTTTTATAAATCTGAATGTACTTAATAGCATCTGTACCAATTGGTACTAATCTTTCTTTATCGCCTTTCCCAATTACTCTAATAAAACCTACATCTAAATACAAGCAACTAATTTTTAAATTGATTACTTCACTAACACGTAAGCCACAACTGTACATGGTTTCTAAAATGGCTTTATTTCGGCCACCTTCTGGTTTACTTAAATCTAGTTGAGCAATAATTAATTCTATTTCTTCAAAACTCAAAAAATCGGGTAAAGCTCTTTGTGTTTTAGGCGTATCTAGTAAGGTAGAAGGGTCGGAGGTAATAATTTGTTCGGTTAAGCAATATTTATAAAAACTACGAATGCCCGAAATGATTCTTGCTTGCGATGTGGCTGTCATGCCCAATTCTCCAATCCACTGTATAAACTGTTGTAAGTCTTTAATAGTGATTGTTTCAGGTGTTTTGGCTTGTTGTGTAGCCATTAAAAAGGTGGTTAGTTTTTCAATATCACGTAAATAAGCTTCTACCGAATTTTCACTCAACGATTTTTCTAATTGTAGCCAAGCTTTAAAACCTTTTTTGTAGGGTTCCCACATAAACACATGAACTTTTTATTGTTTGCGGTTTGTAGTTATATTCGTTGCAATTTCAGCAAAGCAATTCAATCAACAATTTTAATTTTATATGCAGCCGGTTAATTTTCGTTCGTTTGCACAAAAAGTTCGTTACCACAAAAAAGCATTTAAACGTTTTCTTGGAAAAGTAGAAAAAAATATTCCTAAAAATATCAATACAATTGTAGATAAAGTAGATGCAGAAGTATGGCAAGAAATAGACTGTTTAAGCTGTGCCAATTGTTGCAAAAAAATGACGCCCACTTTTACCAATGTAGACATTAAAAGGATTGCCAAGCATTTTGAGATGACGCAACAAGAGTTTAAAGATAAATGGCTGAAATACGATAAAAAAGATGGCGATTGGGTAAACGTACAACAGCCTTGTCAGTTTTTAGATTTAACCACCAATATGTGCAGTATCTACGAAGTTCGTCCAGCAGATTGTGCAGGTTTCCCTCATTTAAAAAAGAAAAAAGTAGTAGAATATATTCATGTGCATCAGCAGAATATTGAGTATTGCCCGGCAACTTTTAAAATGGTAGAAAAGTGGATGAGAGAAATAAAATAACTGTATATTTTAATTTTAAATTCACTGATCAATCAGTTATCCATCCATTTAAATAATAATTACAATATGCTAACAGTTTATTATTTAATTTAGTTTTTTACCAATCCAAATCAATGTTCAAATATTTCTTCTTTTTTATTCTTCTATTATCAGTATTTCAAAATTCGTATGCTCAAAATAATGCAGCTAAAAGAAAAGATGAAATTGGATTATTAATTGGTAATGTTTTAGATGCATCAACCAATAAGCCCATTGCATTTGCAACCTTAAGTTTAATTCCTTCAATAGATAGTATTCAAAAACAAATGCAAGTGGCCGATAAAAATGGTGCATTTGAATTTGAGAAAATTCCTTTTGGAACTTACAAATTAAGCATTGCAGCTACAGGTTATGCTACCTATACTTTAGATAGTATTTATTTTAGGGCAGAACGATATGATTTTAATTTAGGCGATATCAAATTAAATTCCTCTGATAGTGGATTAATGGAAGTGATTGTTTATTCTGAAAAACCATTGATAGAAAATAAAGATGGAAAACTCATTTATAATGTGGGCGAAAGTGCATTAAGCAATGGGAGCAGCACTGCAGAATTATTAAAAACAATGCCATTAATTAATAACGATCCCAATGGTAAAATTTTATTAAAAGGGAAAGAACCCAAAATTTTAATTGACGATAAACCTACCGATTTAAATGCTGAGCAATTAAGAGATTTATTAGAAAGTTTACCAGGTAGTAGCATTGAAAAAATTGAGTTAATGACCAATCCTCCGCCTGAATATGCATCGGAAAGTGGTGGGGTAATTAATATTATCACCAAAAAAGGTAAAGTTGGATTAACAGGAAAAGTTACTTTAAGCACAGGTAGTAGAGGAGAAGGCAACTTGGCAACTAACATGAGTTATAGGCAACAGAAGTTTTCTTTTAATACCACGTTTGGTATGGGTGGAACTGTTTTTAGAGGAGATAATTATTCGAGAAGAGAGAACTTTTATAGAGATTCGTCCAATAAATTTAATACTGAGGGCAATTTTAAAAACCTAAATCTTCGTCCTAATCTTCGCTTTAAAGTAGATTATGAAATTGATAAATTTAAAAGCGTAGGTTTTACTTATCAAGGAAACTTAAATTTATTTCACAATTTTAGTACTACTAGCTTTACCAATATTAATCGCTTTAACCAGCCTTATAAGTTTAGCAGTAGAGAAAATGAAAGTATTGGCAACGGTTATAGCCATGCTGTTACATTCAACTATTCATTGAAAGGCAAAAAAACACCTAGCGAAGTATTACGAATAATTTTAAATGGAAATGTAGGTAAGAATGATAATGATAGAGATTTTTTTCAACTCTATGCAACAGGCGAATTTGTACCCATTGGCGACAGTACACAAAACCAATTTTTCAATACCTTTAGTGATGGCTTTTCGGGTAGATTGAGTTATGATAAGCCTTTAGGAAAAAAAATTATTTTTTCAACAGGAGCTACTTTTCAAAGAAACAACTATCATAGTTTATTAAACACTAGTTTTTTAAGTAAAACCGATAGCACATTTATACAAAATGATTTGTTGAGTAACGATTTTAAGTTTCATCAAAACGTATCAACTATAAGAGCTGCTGCTACATTGAATTTAGCAAAAGGATTACGCATTATTGCAGGTGTACAAGCTGAACATACCCAAATGGATTTTGAGTTTTTTAAAGGCAACTCAAGTGATGTTGCCAATGATTATTGGAATGTATTGCCAACACTAACCATACGTAAAGAATTTAATAAAGAATTGAATACTTCTTTAGTGTATAGAGCAACCATTAGAAGGCCAGGATTGAATGAATTAAATCCAAATATTGATTATAGTGATCCATTTAATTTACGTTTTGGTAATCCTTTTTTAGAGCCAACTTTAGCCCATAATTATGATTGGACAGTGAGTTATATTAGAGGAAAATACTACTTTAATACTTCGGTAGGGTATAATAAAATTAAAAATATTTTCAACTCCATTCGTACATTAATTGAAGCAGGTAAAACGCAAGTAACTTGGCTCAATATTGCTGATAGAGATGAATATGAAGCCAGTATTTGGGGTGGATATTCTTTTTCAAAAAAGTTTAGATTGAATGCTAGTGCAGGATACTCTTTTGTTCAATATGGTGAAGCTGAAAAGCTGTTGTATAAGTATATAGATGGCAGTACTTTTTATACAAGTGTAAATTTTAGTTTTATTCCAAACTCAACACTCACTTTCGATGGCAGTGCTCGTTACAGCAGTTTTGCTACACCACAAGGAAGAAGTAGAAGTAACTTAACAATGAATTTAGGTGTTCAAAAAAAGTTCTTCAATAAACGTTTTATTGTTGGTTTTAACATCATCGATCCATTTAGAGTACAACAACAAATTACTCAAACTTTTGGTACTAATTTTAATTTAGAATCATTTAACTCTGTAAATACCAGAAACTTTAGAGTGTCTTTTAGTTATCAATTGAATAAAATGGTAAAGAAAAGTACAATGACCGATAAACAAAAGAAAGCAGCTTTAGAAAAAGTAATGCAAAAGAAAGTTGGTTAAAATTATTCGGCTACAGTTCATCTTTTCTTACATTAGCAGCATGTACAAGGGTATTGCATTTTTATACATTGTTTGCTTTAGTTTATATATCGTTTACAGCCGTGAACCAGATTATTTTGATGGGGAATTTGCACCTGCAACCATATATTGGCAAACCGATTCTTTGAATAATAAACCAATACCCAAAGCTGTATTTATTCATGGTAAAAAAACCTATTCTATTGATGCTAGATATGTTTTAAGAAGTTTGCCAGAACAAAAAAAACTCACCATTATTTATCATCCATCGCATCCTGAAAAAGCTGCTGTGTATAGTTGGTGGGGCTATTGGATTACTTGGGGAGAGCTTTTAGGTTCTATTATTTTATTGGTTGCGTTGTTTCAAGTAGCTGTTGCAGTTACTAGCAATCCAACTGCTGAAGCATTGTTAGAACAACTCGAATATAAAGAGGAGAAAAAGAAAAAATATGTTGATTAAATCATCATTTTCCAAATCATTTTCTTGCCATATTTACCCCAATCTTTTGTGCTTTTTTGTAGTTGTTGATACAAATCTGTATAGGTAGTTTTCTTTCCTTTTTTGGGTGGTAAAAGCATTGCATCGGTAACTGAAATGAGTTCTACCTTGGTAGCAAACCAAGTAGTATTTATTCTTGGAATGGCCACGCCTAAAATCATGCCTGGCAAACCAGCAAAACTTTCAGGTCCGCCACTTACTGTAATTATATCTGTATAAAATGCAATTACATAAATACTGTCCATAATTTTACCAATTGCTTTTCTACATTCAATACCAGCAATTGTTCTTGTATCATTAGTAATACGCCAATCAATATGTCGTATAGAATCTTCTAGTAAAAAAGTGCTTTCAAAAACATTTTTAAGAATAGTGGTTTTATTTAAACTAAAATTTTTGTAGGTAATATTATCCATAGTTCTATCACTCATCCAATCTGGTACTTTTTGAATACCTTGTTCTACTTCCTTACCCAATTTGTAAATTGATTGAGTTTCATTAAACAATAAATCAAAATAAGTTACTTGTGTTTTGGGTACATTCTTTTTTAAGTTTTGTGTCCAAATATCATCGCCAGAACCATCATTGTCGTCTGATAATTCTTTGTGCAGATTTACTTGTTTTTCAAACTCAATTTTACCAGCACTTACAAATACTTGTTGTGCTTGAGTAGTTGTGTAAAAAAATAGTACAATTAAAACAATTATTTTTTTCATGCAATACATATTAATTAGCTGTTGCTCCTTTACTAAAATTCCAAACAAAACTTAGTGTAAAATATTGGGAAAGTTGGTTAAAATTATTTTCGGTTAGCATGGTACTATTAATGCTTCTACTATAGCCTCTATTTTGATTCAAGATATCAAAAGCCGAAAAACGTATTTGCGATTTATCGTTTTTCAAAATTTTCTTTGCTATGTAAGCATTCCAAATAGTAACATTATTATTACCACTAAACAATGGAGTTTTTTCCCTTAGTTCCATGTCTATACTATTATTCAATTCTAGTTTCCATGGTAACTGAATATTTAATTCTGCTCCTCCACCTAAAGTCCAATATTTTGTATTTATTTCTGGTCGTATAGATGAGGTGGAGATATTGTAATTAAAATCGGTATACATCCAAAAGTTATACTTCTTTTCTACATCTTTCGATAGGTTAAAGTTAATGCCATGTCTATCGTTTTTTGTTTCATTATTTAACCCGTTTACAATACTTACGTTGTTACTAAAATTGTAATTATAACTGGTATAAAAATACATATCTAGCTTAGGTATTTTGGTATTAAAACCAATGTTGGCCGAGTAGTTGTAATTGCCATTTGCATTAATACTTTGGCTAATTGTTTTTCCAGTAGAATCGGTACTAATGCTATTTCTGATTGCATTATCTGTAATGCTACCATTCATGCCAATATTAAATCCTCTGTTTTTTAAAACTTGATAATTGTTGAAGCCAATATTGAAACGATGATTAAATTCTTGTTTTAAATTGGGGTTGCCCACCTGTATAAATAGCGGATTGTTGTTATTGGCTAAAGGTTGTATTTGTTGAATGCTTGGCTGCCTTGTATTTCCATTGTAATTGACTGTAATGCGTTTGTTGGGGTTAAACTTATATACAAAATTGGCTTTCGGAAAAAAGTTGGTGAATTCGTAGTTGTATAAAGTATCTTTTATGATGTCTTTTTGTTTAAAGTTGGCAAAAGTTATATCACCGCCGGCAGCAAAAGTGATTTTCTTTTTGTTCAATCTAAACATAGTGCCTGCTTGATTGGTGATTATAGTAAAATCAAAATCGTTACTAAACTGATTATTGAGAACAGCATATTTTCCATCAATATCTTTATCGTAGCTTAATAATTTATTGTTCGATAGGTTGTACTTTACGCCATAACTTACTTCTGCAGTTACATCTTTCATCAATTGTTCTGTGTAGGCTAATTTCCCCATTAAACTATTGTTTTTTGAACCATTTATTTTTTGCTGATCGGTGGTGTCGGAAAAATTGATTACTCCAGATTTATTATAAAAGTCGTTGATGGCATATAAGTAACTAGTGCCATCTGATTCGTTTAAAGCTTGTTCAATATTTAAAGAAAGTGTTCTACCTTTTTTTCTAAATTTTTTTCTAAACAACATGGTTGCTTTGAAGCTTTGATTGTCGGTCATATTACTGTTTAATCTATTGCTTTTATTTACAAACTGATTAAAAGCGTTCAGCGATTCGCTATAGTAAGTATTGCTGCCTTGTTGTGTGCCTTTACTGGCAACCATTGTAGCTTTAATACTAAAAAAGCTATCTACTAACCAATCAAAACTTCCATTAATGCTATGTCTATCCTTATTACCAAAAACAGTTCTCCTATCATTATTAAAAAACAATGTATCGGGTAAAATAGATTGCGAAAGTGTTGACCCAAAACCTTCATTAATTATTTTGCCATATTTATAGCTACCATTAACACTTTGTTGATCGTTCTTAAATTTATTACTATAGTTTATACCTCCACTCCAACTTTTTGGTATGCCTTCGCCCCAATAATTAGATCCTTCAAACCCATCGCCACCTTCCCAAGTCATGTACATACCACCATCATCTGTAATGGTCATATTGCTATTATCAGTGCCACCAAATTGCCCACGTTCATCCCAATTTAAACCAGTTTTCCCAGTACTACTTGTAATACCATATACACTAAATTTTCTTTTGTTTTTAAAACTATTGGCCATTAAACTATTGTTCCATCTTTCGTTTCCATTACTAGCCAATTCTGCTTTACCAAACCAACCTTTTTTAGCATTGTCTTTTAATTTTAAATTAATAGTTCTTGTTGTAGTTCCATCATCAATGCCAGTAAAAGTGGCTTGATCGCTTTTTTTATCAAATACTTGTACTTCATTTACCATACTTGCATTTAAGTTTTTTGTTGCAATAGTTGGGTCATCGCCAAAAAATTCTTCTCCATCAACCAACACTTTCTCTACTTTAGTGCCTTGTGCAGTGATGTTGCCACTTTTATCTACTTGTATGCCTGGAAATTTTTTTAATAATTCTTCTACACTTGCACCTTCTTTTACTTTAAAGCTATCGGCCTTATAAATCAATGTATCACCTTTCATTCTTACAGCAGCAATTTTTTGTACAACAGTAACATCCGATAGTAAATGAGCTTTTGTAGTTAACTGAATATTGCCTAAGTTGGCAATAGAATTGTTTTGTAAAGTAATTGTATCATAATAATCTGCATAGGTAGGGTAGGTAACTAAAACAATAAATTTTCCACTACCTACATGTTCCAATTCAAAATTTCCATTTTGGGTAGATCTTGTAAAACTCACCAAAACAGAATCTTTACTTCTTAATAAACTAATACTAGCATTATGTAAATTTTGTTTATTTAATGTATCGGTGATGGTGCCTTTAAGGATTGTTTTTTGTGCAAAAACACCAGCAGAACACAATGTAAAAAGAATTAGTAGTGGCAGTAGTTTCATATTTTTTTATTAGCTATAAAACATTTAGCTTTAAGCAGTTGCAAAATGCATAAATTGGTTGCAGATTTAAAAAATCTATTGCCAATTTTGCGTTAAAAATTGTTATTATATCAAAATTGCCGTATGAAAAAAAATAATATGCTACCTAAAGATGAACAACGGATTAAATCAGTTATTAGTGGCAAAAAAAAAGCAACACCATTGGGCAAAGATTCTGCAAACAACAAAAAAACTACAGTGAAATCAACGCCTAAAAAAAGCACATCTGTTGCTCAAACCAATAGTTCGAAAAAGTATGAAGACCTTTTTTTTGTAGATACCGCATTACCAGTTTGGAATTATTCTTTATTTACCGATGAAGATGTAGTTAATTTTCAAAGTGGTACTAATTATAGATTGTACGAACTATTTGGCAATAAGCAATTGAATGTTTTAGGTACAAATGGAACTTATTTTGCAGTATGGGCTCCCAATGCAACAGAGGTTTCTGTGATTGGATATTTTAATGAATGGAATACTACTGCACATCCTTTAATTGTACGTAAAGATGGAAGCGGCATTTGGGAAGGTTTTATACCCAATGTTTTAGCTGGAGAAGCATACAAATATCATATAATAGGGTATAAAGGATTGAAATTAGACAAAGGCGATCCGTTTGCACATTTTTGGGAGAAGCGACCATTTACGGCAAGTATTGCATGGGGTACTTTTTATGAGTGGGAAGATGAACAGTGGATGACGAAAAGAGGTAAACACAATGCTTTAGATGCACCTTGGAGTGTGTATGAAGTGCATTTAGCTAGTTGGAGACGACCCGATAAAAACGATGAAGAAAGCTATAACTCTTATGCCGAAATTACTGCACGTTTAGTACCTTATGTGCAAGAAATGGGCTTTACGCATGTTGAACTAATGCCTGTAATGGAACATCCATTTGATGGTAGTTGGGGTTATCAAGGTACAGGATATTTTGCACCTACTAGTCGATTTGGAAGTCCACAAGATTTCGCTTCTATGATTAATGAATTTCATAAAGCAGGTATTGGAGTAATATTAGATTGGGTGCCCTCACATTTTCCTTATGATGCCCATGGTTTATTCATGTTCGATGGAACGCATACTTACGAGTATGCCGATATGCGTAAAGGATTTCATCCAGATTGGAACAGTTATATTTTTAATTATAGTAGAGGAGAAGTAAAGAGTTTTTTAATAAGCAGTGCTAGGTTTTGGTGCGATCGTTATCATATAGATGGTATACGGGTTGATGCAGTTTCATCTATGCTTAGATTAGATTATAGCCGAAATGAAGGTCAATGGGAACCCAATGAATTTGGTGGAAATGGAAATTTAGAAGCCATTGCTTTTATTAAAGACTTGAATGCTACTTTGTACAGAGATTTCCCATCTATTCAAACTATTGCAGAAGAAGCAACGGATTGGCCAAAAATTAGTAAACCCATTTTTGATGGGGGCTTAGGTTTTGGGATGAAATGGATGATGGGTTGGATGCATGACACTTTAAGGTATTTTAAAAGAGATCATATTTATCGCCAATTTCATCAAGACGAAATTACTTTTAGTATGATGTATTTTTACGATGAAAACTTCATGAAACCACTCAGTCACGATGAAGTTGTTCATGGTAAAAGTCCTATGATATACAAAATGCCAGGTGATACTTGGCAAAAATTTGCTAATCTGCGTTTACTGTATACATACATGTTTACACACCCTGGAGCAAAATTGTTATTTATGGGTAACGAGTTTGCACAAACCAACGAATGGAATTATAAAAGTGAATTACAATGGGAATTGTTAGATTTTGTAAGCCATGGTGGTATGAAATATTGTGTGCAAAAACTGAATGAATTGTACAGAAATACACCAGCTTTATACGAAAATCAATTTACCCATGATGGATTTGAGTGGGTAGACTTAAATCACAGAACCGAAAGTGTTTTAGTATTTAAAAGAAAAGGTAAAAAGCCTGCCAATGATGTAATTGTAATTCTCAATATGACCCCACAAGTACATTTTAATTGGAAAATTGAAGTGTTTGGAAAAGCGAAATGGAAAGAAATATTTAATAGCGATGATAAAGATTTTTGGGGAACTGGCGATGTATTTAATCCATCAATACAAAGTACTTTAGTAGATAAAAAAACAAAGAAGTACGAGTTAGCAATCAATTTACCAGCTTTAGGTGGCATTGTTTTACAATAATGTTTTTATAACTAAAAATTGCCGTTCACAAACTGAAAATCGATTTTGGTAAAAAAGAAGCTCATTAAAAATTAAAGCTAATTTAAATTTGATATTGTTGTGTTTCTTTACTTTCTTAATGTTTAACAAACAATAGTTATGTAATTATAACTAGTTTTTAATCAATGAGCGTATAAAACCGTATTTATTCGTTCATCTTATTGATTCATTTATACTAAAAAATAGTGAATTACGTTTGTAAACCATATTTATTATTTGAAGAAAATGCCCTTAATGGTCGGGTTTTTGAAAATATTACTCAAAACAAATTGCTTAATTTAATTATTTTGAGTACGTTAGCCAACCAAGATTGTCAAAAAGGTATTGATGCAAATAATATAATTGAATCAATATCCAATTATTTGTTATGAAATTGAGAATGACCATTTTCTGTTTAATGCTCGTTTTTTGTATTGCTAGTAATGCAAAAAATAAATTTAACTACCATAATAATACCGATAGTGCAGGTTTTTATTTAACCAAAGCACAAGAATCAAGATCTGCTAGAAGAATTTGGGATGCAGAAAAGTATTATAAAAAAGCCTTAGAGTTTAATAGCAATGAAGAAGAAATTCGTTTAGATTTTGCTTTATACTACATAGAACAAAGAAAATATGCACTAGCATTACAACAATATTCATTGGTTGTAGCTAAGAATCCTAATCATGTAATTGCTGTTACCAAACAAGTTGAATTGTCTTTTTCTATGCGTAAATGGTTAGATGTAATTAAGTATGGAGAAGCAGCCCAATCAAAAGGTATTAAGATTCAGAAGTTGAATTATATGTTGGGCAAAAGTTATTATGAAGATGAAAACTATGGTAAAGCAAGAAAATTGTTAACAGAACAATTTAAGGAAACCCCAACGCATAGAGAAACTGTAATTTTATTAGGAGCTGTTTACGTTGAAATGAGCATGTACAACGATGCAATTGCCATGTACCAAAAAGCAATTGAAAGCAATCCAAAAGATTTTGAATTAATGTACGAAATTGGTTTGTTGCATAGTGCACAACATAACGAACGTGAAGCTGTAAAATATTTTGAAATGGCGGCTGCCAATGGAATGAAACAGGATCTAGCATTTTTAGAAAACTTAGGGATGGCTTATTTATCTTTTGACATACCTAAAGGTGTAGAAGTATTGAATAAAGTTTTAGAAAAGAAGCCTGGCGATGTTGAAATTTTAAATCAAATTGCTCAAGCATATTATAAATCAGGAAATTTCTTAGTAGCACATCAATTATTTTTCAAAATGTTTGAAAACGATACTAAAAATGTAAAAGCCTTGTATATGGCAGGAGTTGCTTTAATAAGATCTGGAGATAAAACAAAAGGATCTCAAATGTGTGATAAAGCAATTGCTATGGATCCGAAGTTGGGTGAATTGAAAAGCCAAAAATCAATACTATAAGTTTAATCTTAAGCAAACATAAAAAAGAGTGGAATTTTCACTCTTTTTGTTTTATCATAAGCTAACTAATAAGTAGCATATTCCTAGACTATTAAAGTTTTTCATTCAGTTAGAAAAATATTTTGTTGTATTGAAATTTCATCTACATATTTGCAAAGCAATGAAACAAATAATTACAAATCAACAATGGTGGTGGCATACAAAACTCAAAGGGGTTTAGTATTGCTATATGCACTACTTGGTTTGAAATAATATTCAAAAGCCCCATCAGCAATGTTGGGGCTTTTTTATTTGCCCCCATCCCCTAAAGGGGTGTTTGCAGATCTAAATTGTTGAATATTGTTCTGAACCCTGAAGTGTGCGACGCAACCACAGCTTAATTGAAATACAAAAGCTGGTAACATAATTTTTTACAGCTTCAATTCCCCTTTAGGGGATTGGGCTAAACAATAAAATCCCCCTTTAGGGGATAGGGACTTATGAAAAAGATTTTAATAGAAACAACCTCCAAAAAAATGCTGGCAGATGTATTTACACCTGTTGGAATTTATTTGAGGGTGAGAGACAAATTTAGAGACACCATTTTATTGGAAAGCACCGATAATCATGCTGCTGAAAACAGCTATTCGTTTATTTGTATCAATGCTATTGCAGGTATTGAAATTAGCTCTTCAAAAAGTATTGAGTTTAAATTACCCAATCAAAATCCTGAAAAAGTAACCATAGATAAAGGTAATACTGTGCCTGATTTAATTTGGAATTTTATGCAGCGATTTAAAACCTCCTCCTTTGGAGGAGGCAAGGAGGAAGCTTTTGCTCAGGGTTTATATGGTTATTCAACGTATGATGCTGTTCAGTTTTTCGATAAAATTGATTTAGCAAGTTTTAATTCCTCTCCTTTGGAGGGGCTAGGGGTGGCTATTCCATTAATGCGTTATCGCCTCTATCAATATGTAATTGCTATTAATCATTTTAAAGACGAATTATTTTTACTGGAGAATAAAATTGCAGGCTTAGAAAGCGATATTACTGCAGTTGAAAGTTTAATTAAAAGTAAAGATGTTCCAACGTATCCATTTGCTTTGCAATCGTCTGAAACCAGCAATATGACTGACGATGCGTACAAAGCAATGGTGCAAAAAGGAATTCAAAGTTGTTTGCGTGGCGATGTTTTTCAAATTGTTTTAAGCCGCAGATTTCAACAACAATTTACAGGGGATGAGTTTAATGTATACAGGGCTTTGCGTAATGTAAATCCATCTCCTTATTTATTTTTCTTTGATTATGGCGATTATAAATTGTTGGGTTCATCGCCTGAAAGTCAGCTCATCATCAATAAAGGAAAAGCCATTGTACATCCCATTGCAGGTACATTTAAACGTAGTGGTGATGATAAAATTGATAGAATTGAAACCGAACGTTTAAAGCAAGATGCCAAAGAAAATGCCGAGCATGTAATGTTAGTAGATCTGGCTCGAAACGATTTGAGCAGAGTCTGTACAAACGTTTCTGTTACCCATTACAAACAAGTGCAGTATTACAGTCATGTGATTCATTTGGTGAGTGAAGTGGTAGGCGATGTTCCCTCAGGTACCAATCCATTTGTGTTATTGGCTAAAACTTTTCCTGCTGGTACATTGAGTGGTGCTCCAAAAATTAAAGCCATGGAATTAATCAATAACAACGAGCCAACAAAACGTAGTTATTATGGCGGATGCATTGGTTTTGTTGGCTTTGATGGCAGTTTTAATCAGGCAATTATGATTCGTACTTTTTTAAGCAAGGATAATACATTAACTTATCAAGCTGGAGCAGGTGTTGTTGCAGCAAGTAATCCTGAAAATGAATTGCAGGAAGTAAACAATAAGTTAGGAGCATTGAAAAAGGCAATAGTATTAGCAGAAGAAATTAATTAGAAGTGTTACGTAACAAACTGAAGAATATCTATGATGCTTCATTGGCAAGTTTATCCTGAGCGTAGTCGAAGGGCACACTTGTACTAAAGAATAAACATGAACAAATTAAACCACAACGACACAACGACAAATCGTTACACAACGTAGCGAAACTTTGTGTCTTCGTGTCGTTGTGGTTCAAAATAATAAATATGAAAATTCTTGTTTTCGATAATTACGATTCATTCACCTACAACCTGGTGCATTTGGTTGAAAAAATCACCCACCAAAAAGTGGATGTATTTCGCAACGATGAAATTGCTTTAGAAAAAGTAGCTGAGTATGATAAAATTATTTTGTCACCCGGCCCTGGTATTCCAGAAGAAGCAGGATTATTATTGCCATTAATAAAAATGTATGCACCAACAAAATCTATGCTGGGGGTGTGTTTGGGGCATCAAGCAATTGGACAGGCATTTGGTGGAACCTTAACTAATTTGTCAACTGTGTATCATGGTGTGGCAACGCCAATACAAATTAAGAATGAAGAATTAATAATTAAGAATTCACTATTCACTGGCTTGACTCAAGAAATAGAAGTTGGTCGCTATCATTCTTGGGTAGTTGACGTAAATGGGTTTCCAACAAATTTAGAAATTACCGCTACTGATGAAAATGGATATGTCATGGCATTGAAACATAAGACTTACGATGTTCAAGGGGTACAATTTCATCCTGAAAGTGTATTAACACCAGATGGAGAAACAATTATTAGAAACTGGTTAGCCCCCAACCCCTGAAGGGGAGCAAGGAAAAGCAATTTTATAACATAGCATCTAATTCCCCTTTAGGAGTTAGGGGCTAATAAAACAAAATAGTCCCCCTTTAGGGGATAGGGGCTTATGAAAAAGATTTTACAAATATTATTCGAGCATAAAACCTTATCACAGCAGCAGGCAAAAGAAGTTTTGCTCAACATTGGCAAAGGGTTGTACAATGAACATGAAATCACTTCTTTCATGACAGTGTATTTAATGCGTAGTATTACCATTGAAGAATTGCAAGGTTTTAGAGATGCATTATTAGAGTTGTGTGTGAAAGTAGATTTCAGTGATTTTAAAACAATGGATATTGTTGGTACTGGTGGCGATGGAAAGAATACTTTTAATATTTCCACCTTAGCTTGTTTTATTGTTGCTGGTGCCAATCAAAAAGTTACCAAACATGGTAATTATGGAGCTTCTTCCATTTCTGGTTCAAGCAATGTAATGGAACAGTTGGGTTATAAATTCAAAAGTGATAATGGCCAGTTGAAAAAAGAATTGGAGGTTGCAAATATTTGTTTTTTACATGCACCATTTTTTCATCCAGCATTAAAAACGGTTGGTCCAATCAGGAAAAATTTAGGAGTAAGAACTTTCTTCAATATGCTTGGTCCAATGGTGAATCCTGCCAATCCTGCTTATCAATTGGTTGGTGTATATAACTTAGAAATGGCAAGAATTTATAACTACCTGTTACAACAAACTGGTAAACCATTCACCATTATTCATAGTTTAGATGGTTACGATGAAATCTCATTAACCAACGACACCAAAGTGATTACTCAAGCTGGTGAAAAAATAATGACGCCTGAACAATTGGGTAAAAGAACAGTTACACCAGAAGATATTTATGGAGGAAACAGCGTAGAAGAAGCTGCCAAAATTTTTCAACGCATCATCAAAGGTGAAGGAACATTTGCACAAAATGCTGTAGTACTAGCCAATGCAGCTATGGCATTACATTGTACAGGTGCTTATAAAAATTATGATGAAGCTTACCATGCAGCTGTGGAAAGTTTGGAAAGTGGAAAAGCTTATCAATCATTGCAAACATTAATCAAATTACAATGAACAACATTTTAGAATCTATTATAGCAGATAAAAAGATTGAGGTAGCCCAAAAGAAAAAGTACATTAATGAGAAAGCGTGGCATATGATGCCAGAGTTTGAATCGGAATGTTGCTCATTAAAATATTCATTGCTTGAAGAAGATGCAACAGGCATTATTGCAGAATTCAAAAGAAAGTCTCCTTCTAAAGGATTTATAAATGAATATGCAGAAGTGGAAGATATTGTAAGCGGCTATGAAATGTTTGGAGCTTCAGGCGTTTCAATTTTAACGGATGAAATTTATTTTGGAGGAACCAATGATGATATTATTAATGGTAGAAACACGATAGATATTCCCATCCTTCGAAAAGATTTTATTATTGATACGTATCAAATTGTAGAAGCAAAAGCATTAGGTGCGGATGTCATTTTATTAATTGCCGCTTGTTTAACAAAGCAGCAAGTAAAGCAATTTGCTTTTAAAGCACATCAATTGGGCTTAGAAGTATTATTAGAAATTCACAATGAAGAAGAGCTGGAGCATATTTGTGATGCTGTTGATTTAGTAGGTGTTAACAATCGTAATCTCAAAACATTTGAAGTAAGCATTGATACTTCCTTACAACTCATCAACAAAATACCAACAGATAAATTGGCAATTGCAGAAAGTGGCATCAGCAATGTAGAAACGATACTAACTTTACAGCAAGCAGGGTTCAAAGGTTTTTTAATAGGTGAGAACTTCATGAAAGAAACCAATCCTGCATCAGCATTTGAAAATTTTGTACAACAATTAAAAACCTTATAGGTTTTAACTCTATCATTAAATGAACACGACAATGAACATTAAAGTTTGTGGTATTACCGAGTTTAAACAAATGCAGCAATTAGATGCATTGAATGTAGATTTTGTAGGCATGATTTTTCATCCTGCTTCTCCAAGATTTGTCGGTGATAAATTAGTAAAGAAAGACATTAAAAAAGCCGACTTCGAATTTAAAAAAGTAGGTGTGTTCGTAAATCCAGAAATGATTGAAGTATTAGATGCCATTGATGATTATGGTTTAGATGTAGTGCAATTACATGGCAATGAATCTGCTGAAATGTGTGAAGATTTATCTTCTGAAGTAGAAGTAATCAAAGCATTCAGCATTGATAGCAGTTTTAAAGATATTGATGCGTTGGTTGCTCCTTACGATGCAGTTTGTGATTACTATTTATTCGATACAGCAGGTAAAGCCGCTGGTGGAAATGGTGAACAATTCGATTGGAATATTTTGGCAAAAGCTAAAATTGAAAAGCCTTTCTTTTTAAGTGGTGGCATTGGTGTAGATGATGTGGCTAAAATAAAAGCCTTTAAACATCCTGATTTTTTTGGGGTTGACGTAAACAGTAAGTTGGAAAAAGAACCGGGTATAAAAGACATGGCTTTGGTGCTAAAGTTTACACACAGTTTTAAATAACCCTCCAAACCTCCCTAAAAGGAGACTTTTGATTGCCGTATGAAGGAAGTTGATTCATCAAATAAACTTCTTAAAATGCCAAACGATGAAATTGTAAATGATACAGCATTTAATTTGAGTGCTTCTGGTTCCCCCTTCAGGGGGCGTGGGGGGCTAAAAGTTTGTGGTATGACTGATATCGACCAAATGCACCAGCTGGGTGAATTGGGTGTTCAGTTTGCCGGCATGATTTTCTATCACAATAGTCCACGTTTTGTTTTAAAGCATGGACTCAAAGCTGCTGATGTAAAAAAAGCCAAGCTTAAAGTGTACAAGGTAGGGGTGTTTGTAAATTCATCTTACGATGAAGTACTGAATATGGTAGACACTTTTGGGTTAGATATGGTGCAGTTACATGGCAACGAGACACCTTATCAATGTGCCAAGCTCAGCGATTATTTGCAAGTCATTAAAGCATTCCGTTTTGCCGATAACGACAATGTGCAATGGATGATTAAAGACTATTACATGGATACAGATATGTTCATGTTCGATACAGGTGTAACTGAAAAAAATGAGCAGGGAGAAATTATTAGAAACTTTAACTGGCAACGTTTACGTGGTTTAAACATTGGCAAGCCTTTCTTTTTAACTGGTGGCATTGAACCAACAGATGCACCTGCTGTTAAAGAGTTTATGCAAGACGCTGTAGCAAAAGATTTGTTTGCCATAGACATCAACAGTAGGTTCGAAACATTACCAGGTGTAAAAAATATGGAGCTGATAAAAAAGTTTATAGAAGAGTTGAAGTAGTGTGTTGCACACTAAGTTGCTTTCACGCAAAGGAACAAAGGTTACGAAGTACACAAAGTTTTTTTGGGGACAAGCAGGAGAATATGAATTGGGCTTCAGTGGCGTCGCACACTGCAACTGGAGAATGAGGATTGGGCTTTTTTTTGAAAGGATTATCAGTAATTATAGATGGATATGCAAACCAAAACAGTAAAAGAAATAATTGAGATTGCAAAGTCTGGGAAAACTACAGTGGATACTGAGGTGAATGAAATCTTTTGTCTTGATTTTGATTTAGGTATTAATACAATATTTACTTGTGTAACTTTTCTTAAGAGCTTTTCTATAAAGGGTGTGAAATCTAAGAATGGCTTCAGTTTTATTAATTGTACTTTCAAATTTTATTTCAATTTCTCTGATATAAATGGACAACAATTATATTTCAAAGATTGTGTCTTTGAAAAACAAGCCATTTTTAGGGACTTAGTATTTAAAAGCGTAATTCTTAAAAACTGTTACTTTAAAGAAGGACTTTTTAGTGAAAAGTTATTAAGCAATAATTTAGAGCTCGATGAATTAAAATCTGATAATTCACGATTTGATTTTTTTATGCCATCAATTGAAGTTGTTGAAATTTATCGTATGAAAGATTTAAGTAGTTTCCTGTTCACATCAATATCAAAAGATCAACTCAACTCACATGGCAAAATTGGTGGTATGTCAATCAGGTGTGATATTGATTTTTCAGGTATAATAGTTTTATATAAGACTTTAATTGATACATTATCTATTACAGGATTTAATAAAAATGGTCGATTACTTTTTCAAGATATTAAACTAGGGATAGTCAGTTTTTCACAATTTTCAAATTCTGGGTTTTTAAATGCTTCAAAAATTGAAACACAAACTAACAATTCTATAATTCAACTTTTTGAATCAAATCTTGGAAATGCGGAGTTATTCGATATTGATTTTACAAAATTTAAAAGTGTAAAAATTTGTAATTCAAATATTCAGGATATTGTTCCAACAAATATTAGTTGGTGTAACAATGTAGAGACCAATATTTTCGGTGGAAATGTTTCTAATAATCATTTACGAGAAACATTTAGGCAATTGAAGACAATTATGGTAAAAATTGGGGATAAAGTAGAAGAATTAAAATATTATGGTTTAGAGATGGATGCTTATTCAAAGTATCTTAAAATTGAAAAGAAGAATTGGGAGGATAGAGTTATATTCTGTCTTGGAAAGTGGTCAAATAATCATGGATTATCTTGGCTTAGAGCTTTTGTTATTTTAATTTGTTTTTCTTTTTTTGTCTTTAATTTAAATAAATTTCTTCTAGGATACAATTCTTTTAAACTTGAATTTGTGCCAATTGATTTAGCTAATTGGATTGAATCGATTAACCCAATTAGAAAGTTTGAAAATGTCTATAAGATTTACAAAAAAGGCTTTAATGCAAATTTGGCTCTACTCATTGATATAGTGTCAAGAATAATTTATTCTTTTTTGATTTTTCAATTTGTTAGTGCATTTAGAAAATACGTTAAGAAATGATGAATAACATCCAACAGTACAAGTGTGCGACGCAACAGCAGCTAAATAGTAGTACTTCAGATAAGTACATAAAAAAATAAAAATGATAATCGCAAAAAGAGGGAATGTAAGAATAACAAAAGATCAACTTTGTGAGCTTTGTATCCTTAGTTCCTTTGTGTGAAACCTTCTTCGTGTGAAACAAAATAAAAATGAGAACATGATACTTGAAGAGAAAAATATTGTTAACACCCCTTTAGGGGATGGGGGATTTACTTCACCCAATGCACAAGGCTACTATGGCAGTTTTGGTGGTGCTTATATTCCTGAAATGTTGCATAGCAATGTAGCAGAGCTAAAAGAAAAGTATTTACAAATAATGGCTGAACCTGCTTTTCAGCAAGAGTTTCAGCAGTTGCTAACAGATTATGTGGGCAGACCAACACCATTATTTTATGCAGAGCGTTTGAGTGCATTGCACAATACCAATGTGTATTTAAAGAGAGAAGATTTGTGCCATACAGGTGCACATAAAATAAACAATACAGTTGGACAAATTTTGTTGGCACGTCGATTGGGCAAAACAAGAATTATTGCAGAAACAGGTGCTGGTCAGCATGGAGTTGCAACAGCTACAGTTTGTGCATTAAAAGGCATGGAATGTATTGTGTACATGGGTGAAAAAGATATTGAAAGACAAGCACCCAATGTGGCACGTATGAAAATGTTGGGAGCAAAAGTAGTGCCTGCAACCAGTGGTAGCAAGACTTTAAAAGATGCTACGAATGAAGCCATTAGAGATTGGATTAACAATCCAAACGATACACATTATATTATTGGTAGTGTAGTTGGTCCACATCCTTATCCTGATATGGTGGCAAGGTTTCAAAGCGTAATTAGCAAGGAAATTCGCAAACAATTACTAGATAAAACTGGTAGTGAATTACCAACGCATATAGTAGCTTGTGTGGGTGGTGGCAGCAATGCAGCAGGTGCATTTTATCATTTTTTAGATGAATTAAGTGTGCAGTTGGTAGCTGTAGAAGCTGCTGGTCATGGTGTAAATAGTGGCATGAGTGCAGCAACAACAGCATTGGGTAAACCTGGTATTTTGCATGGCAGTAAAAGTTTGCTGATGCAAACAGCAGATGGACAGGTTGTAGAACCACATAGTATTTCAGCAGGATTGGATTATCCAGGTATTGGACCCTTGCATGCCAATTTATTTAAAAGTGGACGTGGTACTTTTTTAAGTGTTACAGATGATGATGCACTTGCCTCGGCGTTTGAAATAAGTAAGTTGGAAGGCATTATTCCTGCATTGGAAACAGCACATGCTTTTTCTGCTTTGAAACAGATACAATTTAAGAAAGACGATGTTGTAGTCGTTTGTTTAAGTGGAAGAGGAGATAAGGATTTGGCAACTTATATGAATCATTTATAACCACAACGAATAACGACACAGAGTAACACATCGTTGTGAACCTTTGTGTCTTGGTGTCTTTGTGGTTCAAAAAACAACAATGAGCAGAATAAAAAATATTTTTCAAAACAAACAACAACGAGTGTTGAATGTGTATTGCACAGCAGGTTATCCTACATTGGATAGCACTGTCAATATCATCAATACACTTGCTGCAAATGGAGCAGATTTAATAGAATTAGGCATGCCTTACAGTGATCCATTGGCTGATGGTCCTGTAATACAAGCCAGCAGCAGCAAAGCTTTAGAAAATGGAATGACAATTGAAGTTTTATTCCAGCAACTAAAAAATCTTCGCTCCAAAAGCCCCTCCTTTGGAGGGGTTGGGGAGGCTGGTTTAATTTTAATGGGCTATATGAATCCGGTTTTACAATATGGCTTTGAAAAATTTTGTGCCGATGCTGCAGAAGTTGGAGTGGATGGATTGATTCTCCCTGACTTACCAGAATATGAATTTGAAACGGAGTATGGAGCCATTATAAAAAAATATGGATTGGATTTTATCTTTTTAGTCACCCCTGAAACAAGTGAAGAAAGAGTGAAGAAGTTAGATAGTTTAACAACAGGTTTTTTATATGCAGTAAGTTCTTCTGCAACAACAGGTGGCAATACAGATTTTGATGCAGTAGAAAAATACTTACAACGTTTGCAAAGCTATCAATTGACAAATCCAATCTTGGTTGGGTTTGGAATAAAAGATAAAGTAAGTTTTGATGCAGCTTGTAAACACAGCAATGGTGCCATTATAGGCAGTGCTTATATTAAAGCATTGGAAGGTTCAACGAATGTAGAAGAAACAACGAAACAATTTTTATCATCAATCATAAATTAATAATCCCCTTTAGGGGATAGGGGTATGAGTTTAGTAATCATAAAATACAACGCAGGCAACATTCAAAGTGTATTATATGCTTTAGAAAGAATTGGTGTCCAGGCAAAAGTTACTGATGATGTTCAGCAAATTCAGTCTGCCGATAAAGTTATTTTTCCAGGTGTTGGTGAAGCAAGTACTGCCATGAGTTATTTAAATGAAAAAGGATTGGATGTAGTGATTAAAAGTCTGACACAGCCTGTATTGGGTATTTGCTTGGGTATGCAATTAATGTGCAGACACAGCGAAGAAAATGATACAAATTGCTTAGGCATTTTTGATGAGGAAGTCAAGAAGTTTAAAGTTGAAAGTTTAATGTTTAAGGTTCCACAAATTGGTTGGAATACAATTACAAATCTCAAATCTCCAATTTTCAATCAGGTTAAAGAAAATGACTTTTGTTATTTCGTTCATGGTTATTATGCAGCATTAGGTGAACATACGATTGCAACAACCAATTATATTCAATCATACAGTTCTGCTTTGCAGAAAGATAATTTTTATGGAGTGCAATTTCATCCTGAAAAAAGTGCTATAGTAGGAGAGAAAATTCTCTCTAATTTCTTAAATCTCAAATCATAAATTTCAAATTAGTAATGCAAATAATTCCCGCAATAGACATCATAGATGGCAAGTGTGTTAGATTAACAGAAGGTGATTACTCCCAAAAGAAAATTTACAATGAAAATCCTTTAGAAGTGGCGTTGGAGTTTGAAGATGCAGGCTTACAAAGATTGCATTTGGTTGATTTAGATGGAGCTAAAGCTGGTGCTGTGAAGAATTGGAAAGTATTGGAAACAATAGCCTCTAAAACAAAACTCACCATTGATTTTGGTGGTGGTATTAAAACTGAAAAAGATGTACAGATTGTTTTTGAATCTGGTGCAGCACTAGCAACAGTAGGAAGCATAGCTGTAAAAGATGAAGCTTTATTTGTAAGTTGGTTACAACAATTTGGAGCTAGTAAATTTTTATTGGGTGCTGATGTAAAAGAGGAGAAAATTGCCATTGGTGGTTGGTTAGAAACTACAGATATATGGATATATGATTTTATAGAAAAGTATATCAAACATGGTGTACAACAAATTTTTTGTACCGATGTTAGCAAAGATGGAAAATTAGAAGGCCCATCAACAGAACTCTATAAAAACATCATTGCTAAATTTCCTGAATTACATTTTATTGCCAGTGGTGGCGTTGCATCATTAGATGATTTAAAACTATTGAAAGATATTGGTTGTAATGCTGCAATTGTTGGGAAAGCAATTTATGAGGGGAGGATTAGCATTGCTGATTTGAAATTTCTAATTTGAGATTATGGCAACGATTACAAAATTTGAAGACTTGGAAATTTGGAAAGAAGCTAGAAGGCTTTCCCTTGTTATATTTCAATATTCTCAGAAAGATTTTTTTGCTAAAGATTTCAGATTTAAAGATCAAATAAGAGCAGCAGCAGGTTCAATCATGGATAATATTGCTGAAGGTTTTGAACGTTCATCACGATTAGAGTTTATCAACTTTCTAAGTTATTCTAAAGGCTCATGTGGAGAAGTTAAATCTCAATTGTATAGAACAAAAGATCAACAATACATTAGTGAAGAAGAATTTAATGAATCTTTTATAGCTTATGATAAATTAGCTTCAAATATTGCTGGTTTTATTAGCTACTTAAACCAATCAGAAGTTAAAGGTCAAAAATTTAAAGACCGAAAATGAGCAAACCAATTTCAAATTTCAAATTAGAAATCATTAATGCTAACTAAAAGAATAATCCCTTGTCTTGACATCAAAGATGGACGCACAGTAAAAGGTATCAACTTTGAGAATATACGGGATGCAGGAGATCCTGTTGAATTGGGTGCATTGTACGCTGCCCAAGGTGCTGATGAATTGGTTTTTTTGGATATTACTGCAACGGTAGAAAAAAGAAAAACCTTGAGTGAATTAGTCAACAAGATTGCTCATAAAATCAATATTCCTTTTACCGTTGGTGGTGGAATTAGCAGTGTGGAAGATGTAAGTGTATTACTACAAAATGGAGCTGATAAAATTTCTATCAATACTTCTGCATTTAAGAATCCACAGTTGATTAATGATTTAGCCAAGCAATTTGGCAGTCAGTGTGTGGTATTGGCAATTGATACTAAAAAAGAAGAAGATGGAGAATGGTATGTTTATTTGAATGGTGGCAGAACCAAAACAACAACCAAATGCTTCGAATGGGCTAAACAAGCTATTGAATTGGGTGCTGGTGAAATTCTATTAACGAGCATGAACAACGATGGAACCAAACAAGGCTTTGCTTTAGATATTACACAGCAATTGAGCGAAAATCTATCTGTGCCCATTATTGCAAGTGGTGGAGGTGGTACAATGGAGCATTTTAAAGATATTTTTACCACTGCAAAGGCCGATGCTGCATTGGCTGCAAGTATTTTCCACTTTAAGGAAATAGAAATCCAAGATTTAAAGAGATATTTGCAAGCAGAGCAAATTGCAGTAAGGCTGTAATAGAGTTTAAAGTTGAATGTTTAAAGTTGAATGTTCACTTTTTGAGCTGAACGTTGAAGGGTGCGACGCCACCGAAGCGAAATAGTAATTCTGCTGCTCGTAACATAATATTGCATTTTAAAAATAATTTTCTAATTCCTTTTCCCCTTTAGGGGTTAGGGCTAAACTGAACAATAATGGCATTTACAGAACCACCAATTTATTGGAATGATTATGAAGACATTGCTTTGAAATTATATGAACGTTTTGGCGATGATTTTACCGAAAGTAAAATTTACCGAATCCGTTTTACCGAATTATTAGAATGGGTATTACAAATTGAAGGATTTGTTGGCACACGTGAACAAAGCAATGAAGGTCATTTAGAAATGATTCAAAGTAGTTGGGTGTACGAATGGAGAGATAATCAGAAGAAGTAGTGATGGGGGAAGTATATTGAGTATTTAAAGTATGTAGACTTAAACAAGCATGCTACTTTATAAACTTTTTTACCTCATATACTTTATTTACTTAGCTACTTTATAAACTCTAAATATGAATGTCCTCGAACTTTTTAAACCCATCAACACTTTCGTTTTTGATGTAGATGGAGTGCTCACAGATGGTACTTTATTGGTATTTCCCAATGGTGTAATGGCTAGACGTATGAACATTAAAGATGGTTATGCATTGCAATTGGCTGTTAAAAAAGGGTACCATGTTGTAATTATTAGCGGAGGAGTTTCAGCAGAAGTACAAGAACGTTTGAATAAATTGGGGGTGATACATGTGTACATGCAAGTGCAAGATAAAGTTGCTGTGTTAACCAACTTTATGCAACAACACAATATATCTAAGGAACAGGTTTTATTTATGGGTGATGATATGCCTGATGCTCCTGCATTACGTTTGGTGGGTTTGCCAACTTGTCCTGCTGATGCTGCAACAGATATTAAGTCAATTGCTCAATATATTTCACCTGTAAATGGTGGTGCAGGTTGTGCAAGAGATGTAATAGAAAAAGTAATGAAGTTACAAGGCAACTGGAATGAAGATATTACAGTTAGAGCTCAGTAATTAAAAATTAGAAATTAAAAATTTGAAATTATTCAAAGCATTTATACAATTGGTTCGTTGGCCAAACTTGGTTTTTATTGCTGTTACACAGCTTATATTTTTGTATTGTATAGAACGACCTATTTTTATTGAAGCTGGTATTCAAACCAATGTTAGAGGTATTTATTTTTTATGCTTAGTAGTAGCTTCTGTTTGTATTGCTGCTGCTGGTAATATTATTAACGATTATTTCGATCTAAATATCGATCAAGTTAATAAGCCTAATAAAGTAGTGGTTGATAAAGTCATCAGCCGTAGATGGGTAATTGTTTGGCATTTAATGTTAAGTATAGTAGGTATTGCATTAGGTTTTATAATTGATATTTATACCAATGTTCGGTTTCTAGGAATTGCCAATTTAATCACTGTATTATTGCTCTTTTTTTACTCCATCTCTCTTAAAAAAAAGTTCCTTGTTGGTAATGTAGTAATTTCTTTATTAACTGCTTGGGTAATTATGGTAATTACTTATGGTGAAACCAATCATTTATTAGATGTCTTTAGAACCGATAGTAGTTTACAAGCCGATAAATTATCGAGGTTCACTTTTTTATATGCTGGTTTTGCTTTTATTATTTCTTTAATACGTGAAGTAATCAAAGACATGGAAGACATTGAAGGTGATAGAAGATTTGGTTGTAAAACTATGCCAATAGTGTTGGGACTAAACGCCACAAAGGTTTTTGTATTGGTTTGGTTAACCGTTCTTATTGTAGCATTAATTATTGTACAACTATACGTATTACAATTTGGTTGGTGGTTTTGGTTGAGTGCTTTATATTGCTTTGTGTTTATTGTAGCTCCACTCATTTGGATATTTAGAAAACTAATTCCTGCACAAACACCAGAAAACTACCATAAAATAAGCAGTGTTGTAAAATTGGTCATGTTAATGGGAATTTTGAGTATGTTGTTTTTCTATTTTATTCCTACTAATTGGTATAAATAACTTTGTTACAATCCAAGCCACTGTTGAGCATTTTCAAACAACAACTTGTTTTTAATAGCATCAGTCAAATTACTTTCTTCAATTAATTTACCAGGATGATGTTCTCCTAAAGGAAAGGGATAATCGCTACCCATACAAATTTTTTCTATTCCTATTAAGTCAATAATGTATTGCAATGCACTTGCGTCATGTACTAAACTATCCAACCAAAAATGTTGCAAATAGTTTCTAGGATTAATTGGGTTGTCAATAGCTACTAAATCGGGACGAACGTTAAAGCCATGTTCAATTCTGCCGATGGTAAAAGGGAAGCTTCCTCCACCATGAGCAAAAGCAACTCTAAGTTTAGGAAACTGTTCAAATACACCTCCAAAAATCATAGAACAAATGGCTCTGCTTGTTTCAGCAGGCATGCCCACCAACCATGGTAACCAATATTTTTGCATATCATTTTCACCCATCATTTCCCAAGGATGTACAAATAATGCACAGCCTAATTTTTCAGCGGCTGCATAAAAAGGAAAGAAATATTGATCACTTAAGTTTTTACCATTGATATTACTACCAATTTCTAATCCTGGCATTTTTAATTCAATAATACAACGTTCCATTTCTTGAATTGCCAAATCAATATCTTGTAAAGGAACTGTTCCAATCCCAATAAATCTTTTAGGATGTTTGGCAACACTTTCAGCAATATGATCATTTAAAAATCGAGAAGTTTCAAGTCCGTCTTTTGCTTTTGCCCAATAGTTGAAAAGTACAGGAATGGTTGATAGAACCTGCATGTTTACATTGGTCAAATCCATATCTTTTAAACGAACATCTACTTCAAAACAATTGTCTTCTAATACACGAAAAAGCTTGTCGCCCTTCATCATACAGGCCTGGCAATTGCGATGTTCTAAATGTATAAATTCTCCATAGCCAAATTTTTGTACCCAGTTGGGCATTTTGTCTGGCATGATGTGGGTGTGTATGTCAATTTTCAAAGTAGGTTAATTGGTTGATTAGTTAATTGGGTAAATAGTTTAATAATTCAATTAAGATTTTTGGGTAAATCTATTTTGTGGATTGTATGTAGACGATTTTGATACAAATTTTATAAAAGCATTTAGCATGAGTAATATTTTGTCTGCTTCACTCAACAATTCTTTACAATTTGCCTCATCAATAAGATTTCTTCTTAGGCATTTTGATAACCACGATTTTGTTTCTTGTAATGAACCTCTTGAATAGAAGTAAAACTGTTTACTCTCTTTGTAGTAAAATATTCCATAACCCTCAGCAATATTGGCTGAAATTGAATCTGCTGATCTTATTATTTGTTTGCCAAGAGTATCTTTTTTAAAGTAATCCCATTGAGCAACAATAGCCCAAATTTTATCAGAAAATGTTTCAGCTAAATTATATACCTCTAATTTTTCTAAAGTATATTCCATATAATATTTTTTGCATTAAACAAAGCAAACCAATTAACTGATTAACGAATTAACCAATCAACCAATTAACTTTTTTTCACAGGCGGCTGCATCACAGTTCCACAGTTGTTGCAAGTTCTATGCATTAAATCGTCCCAATACTTATTCATTACAATGGGTAGTTGTGTTACAATATCATCCACGTGTAATTTTTCTTCATACAATTTATTACCACAGTTTTCACAAAACCACATAAAGCCATCATCTTCATGTTCACGTTTCTTTTCAATCACTAAACCAACAGTATTAGGTCCACGTTGAGGTGAGTGTGGCGTTCTGGGTGGCAATAAAAACATATCACCTTCTTTAATGTGTATGTCTTTAAATTCACCATCATGAATAATCTTCACTACAATATCTCCTTCAATTTGGTAAAATAATTCTTCGGTTTCATTGAAGTGATAATCTTTTCTAGCGTTAGGACCACCAACAATCATCACAATAAAGTCAACAGCATCTACATATACACATTTGTTACCAACAGGAGGCTTTAATAAATCACGATTATCGTCAATCCATTTTTTTAAGTTAAAAGGAGCAAGCATATGAATGTATTTAGCAGTTTATTAGTGAATGGTAGATATTTTTTGTAACCAGCAGTTGTATTTCAATTAAGCTGTTGTTGCGTCGCACTCTTGTACGTTCAAAACAATGTTCAACAATCTAGCATCAAACATCCAACTTCCAACACAGTTTTCCTTACTTTCGTAAAACTAACAACTGTTTACAAAGATGAACCTTTCTCTCGAAAATAAAACAGCAATTATTTGTGGAAGTACACAAGGCATTGGTTTGGCTTCAGCAATAGAATTAGCCAATCTAGGAGCAACCTGTATTTTAATGGCAAGAAATGAAAACGCTTTAAAAGAAGGTATTGAAAAGCTGGATACTTCATTCAATCAACAACATAGTTATTTGGTAGCCAATTTTGATGAGCCTGATGAAGTAAAAAAAGTAATTGAACATTTCATGCAAAATAAAGTAGTGCATGTGTTAATCAATAATTCTGGTGGACCAAACGCAGGACCAATTGCAACAGCCAATGAAGCAGATTTTATCAATACTTTCAATCGACATTTAATTTGTAATCATATACTAACCAAAGCTGTTGTGCCTTCTATGAAAGCAGCAGGTTATGGCAGAATAATCAATATCATTTCTACATCAGTAAAAATTCCATTGGCTAATTTAGGTGTATCAAATACCATTCGTGGAGCAGTAGCAAGTTGGAGTAAAACTATGGCAAACGAGTTGGGTCAGTTTAATATTACTGTAAACAATGTATTACCTGGTGCAACTGCAACAGGACGATTGACTGCTATTATTCAAAACAATGCGGGCAAAAAAAATACAACGATTGATGAAGTTGAAGAAGAAATGAAAAAAGAAATTCCCATGAAACGTTTTGCTGAACCAAGTGAATTGGGTAATGTAGTTGCGTTTTTAGCTTCACCAGCAGCATCTTATATTAATGGTGTGAATATACCTGTAGATGGAGGAAGAACGGGATCTATGTAGTTAGATGTTTGAAGTTGAATGTTGGAAGTTTAATCAAAGCGAAGTTTATGCCTACAATTACAAAGTTTGAAGATTTAGAAATTTGGAAAATGGCACGAGAACAAGCCAATGAAATTTTTGTACTTTCCAAAATGGATAATCTTTCAAAAGATAATGCACTTAAAAATCAAATCAATGCAGCAGCAGGTTCTGTGATGGATAATATAGCAGAAGGCTTTGAACGTTTTACAAATAAAGAATTTGCTCAATTTTTAATTATTGCAAAAGGTTCTAATGGAGAAGTAAGATCTCAATTATATAGAGCTTTTGATAGAAAGTATATTTCTAAGGAAGTATTAAGTAAAAGACTGGAATTCTCTAATCATTTAGGAAATAAGATTAAATCATTTATAGATTATCTGCAATCTTCTAATTACAAAAGCAAACCTAAAACTGTAACTAACATCCAACCTCTAACTTCCAACAAATGAACTTGAGCATTCCAAATAAACTAGCAAACTTCATCAACGGCGAATTTGTTGCTCCAATTTCTAATCAATACCTTGATTGTATTAATCCTGCAACAGCTGAAGTATTTACACAAATTCCAAATAGTAGAGGTGAAGATATTGAACAAGCTGTACAAGCTGCTCAACAAGCATTCCCAACTTGGAGTATTACATCAGTTGAACAACGTTTTAAAATATTAAATAAAATAGCCGATTTAATTGATGAACATTTAGAAGAACTAGCATTAGCTGAAACCATTGATAATGGAAAACCTTTATGGTTAAGCAAACGAATGGATATTCCTAGAGCTGCTGCTAATTTTCGTTTTTTTGCAACAGGCATTATGCATTTTGCAAGTGAAAGTCATGCTATGGAAGATAAAGTTGTGAACTACACTTTACGTCAACCTATAGGAATTGTGGGTTGCATTTCTCCATGGAATCTACCTCTCTATTTATTTACTTGGAAAATTGCTCCAGCATTAGCAGCTGGTAATTGTGTAATTGCAAAACCTAGTGAAGTAACGCCAGTTACAGCTTATTTACTGGCAAAAATTTGTGAACAAGCTGGTTTACCAAATGGGGTTTTGAATATTTTACATGGAACTGGTCCACTCTGTGGCGAAGCTATTGTTCAACATAAAGCTATTAAAGCCATTTCATTTACTGGTAGTACAAAAGCTGGTGAAAGAATTGCCTCATTAGCTGCACCTGTGTTTAAAAAACTATCACTTGAATTGGGGGGTAAAAATCCTGCAATCATTTTCTCTGATTGTAATTGGGATAAAATGATGCAAGAAACCATTCGTTCATCATTTACCAATCAAGGTCAAATCTGTTTATGTACCAGCAGAATTTTAATTGAAGAAAGTATTTATGAAAAGTTTAAAGCTGAATTTATAGAAAAAGCAAAAGCTTTAATTGTAGGAAATCCGTTGTTAGCCGACTCCCGTCAAGGTGCAATTGTAAGTGAAGTTCATTTCAATAAAATTATGTCTTGCATTGCTAAAGCTAAAGAAGAAGGAGGAATAATTTTATGTGGTGGAAATGCTGTTCAGGTAGAAGGAGAATGTAGCAAAGGCTACTTTATTCAACCAACAGTAATTGAAGGATTAGGTTCTAATACAATTACCAATCAGGAAGAAATTTTTGGTCCTGTTGTTACCTTACAATCTTTTAAAACTACAGATGAAGCTATACAATTAGCCAATGTTACTAACTATGGATTACAATCAACTATTTGGACGCAAGATATTAGTAAAGCATATCAATTATCCAATAAAGTAGAAAGTGGTATTGTTTGGGTGAATTGTTGGTTGCAACGTGATTTAAGAACGCCTTTTGGTGGAGTAAAAAATAGTGGTGTTGGTAGAGAAGGTGGTTGGGATGCATTGAAGTTTTTTACAGAAGTGAAGAATGTTTGTGTGGAGATATAACTCAATAGTTACTCGTTACTAGTTACTCGTTAATTTGTTTCTCGTTAATATTAGTTTATGGCAACCGTTAATACATTTACAGAACTTGAAGTTTGGAAATTAGCTAGTGAACTTTCAAGTAAAATTTTCCAAGTTTCTCAAACTACTTTATTGAGTAAAGATTTTGCATTAAAAGATCAAATGAATCGTTCTTCAGGTTCAATTGCAGATAATATTGCAGAAGGTTTTGGTAGAGGCGGGAGAATGGAATTCATTCAATTTCTTTCGATTGCAAGAGCATCGGCTTCTGAATTACAATCTCAAATCATTCGTTGCTTTCAAAGAAAATATTTTACAGAAGAGATTTACGAAGAATTATTTGAAGATTCAGATAAACTTGGGAAAAAAATTGGGGCTTTTATTCAATACTTAAACAGTTCTAATATGCCAGGAGCAAAATTTCATAATCGACAACCCAACGAGAAACAAATAACGAGTAACCAAAAACAAGACACAATTAATACCTCAACCGCTGCCAAACCCCTAGGTGCTTATCCACATGCAAGACGTGTAGGGAACTTATTATACTTATCTGGCATTGGTTCAAGAAGTGCAGTTGATAATACAATACCTGGATTAGAATTAGATGAAGCAGGTAAAATTTTGAAATATGATATTGCTGCAGAAACACATCAAGTGATGGCCAATGTTAAAGCAGTTTTAGAAGCAAGTGGAAGTTGTTGGGAAAATATAGTTGACGTAACCGTTTTTCTCACCAATATGAAAAACGATTTTCCAATTTACAATAAAATTTATGCTGAATATTTTAGCCATGTACAAGCTTGTAGAACTACTGTTGAAGTAAAAAGCTTACCAACGCCCATTGCTATAGAATTAAAAGTAATTGCTACGATAGAAGCAAGTTGATTTGTTAATCAGTTAATTTGTTGAATAGATTTTTTCCATAGTAAATTATACTTGTTAACTAATCAACCAATTGACCAATAAACTTAAAATGAATTTTCAAAATACACAAACCTTCGCCAAGAATTTAGATGAACAAGATGCTTTAAAAAGTTTCCGTGCTAAATTTTTTATTCCTCAACACGAGGGTAAAGACACAATTTATTTTACGGGTAACTCTTTAGGGCTTCAACCAAAATCAACAGCAGCTTATATTCAGCAAGAACTCAATGATTGGGCACAATTTGGCGTAGAAGGTCATTTTCATGCAAAAAATCCTTGGTTGAGTTATCATGAAATTTTTCCAACATTGCTTTCTAAAATTGTAGGAGCAAAGGAAGAAGAGTTGGTTGTAATGAATCAATTGACTGTAAATCTTCATTTGCTGATGGTAAGTTTTTATCAACCAACTGCACAACGCTATAAAATTATTTGTGAAGCTAAAGCTTTTCCATCCGATCAATATGCATTAGAAAGTCAAGTGAAATTTCATGGATTAAATTATGAGGATGCAGTAATTGAAGTTGCACCAAGAGCAGGTGAACATACCATAAGATTAGAAGATATTATTTCAACCATTGAACAACATAAAGATTCTGTTGCATTGGTACTTTTTGGCGGAGTAAATTATTATACAGGACAAGTTTTTGATATGAAAACCATTGCTGCAACTGCACATAAAGTTGGAGCAATTTGTGGGTTCGATTTAGCCCATGCAGCTGGTAATATTGAATTGCATTTGCACGATTGGAATGTTGATTTTGCTTGTTGGTGTTCGTACAAATATTTAAACTCTGGTCCAGGTGGTGTAAGTGGTGTATTTATCCATGAAAAACATATTACCAATAAAGAACTCAATCGTTTTGCAGGTTGGTGGGGCTACAAAAAAGATACACGTTTTAAAATGGAACGTGGTTTTGAACCAATACCAACAGCCGAAGGTTGGCAACTAAGTAATGCTCCTATTTTAAGCATGGCAGCTCATAAAGCATCTTTGGATATTTTTGATGAAGCTGGTATGGAAAAGATTCATGCAAAAAGAAAATTATTAGCTGGCTATTTACATTTTATATTAAATGAAATCAATCAACAGCAAACTGAAAAGGTGATTGAAATTATTACACCAAATAATGAAGCTGAACGTGGCTGCCAAGTATCCATGCTTATGCTAAAAAATGGCAAACAGATTTTTGATGAACTAATGAAGCAAGGTGTAATAGCAGATTGGCGTGAACCAAACGTGATTCGTGTGGCTCCTGTACCTTTGTATAATTCGTTTGAAGATGTGTGGAGGTTTGGAGATATTATCACTAAAATCTTATAATCTTGTATTCAAGAAAAGCCTATATTATATTCCTTTTCCCGATTCTTTTCTTTTCCTGTCAAAACAGGTACAAAAGAGAAGCTTTGGAGCATGATTATTCGTTTAGAAATATATTGAATAATCCTAGACAAGTTTTGGTAGGGGAGGAGCAGCATATTATTGTAGAACTATCAAAACTAGAAGTAATCATTTCAACTATAAACGATAGCTTGCAAAGAGAAGGCAAAGGCTCAGATATTTTAGAATCTCTAAACCCGAAAGAAAATCGTTTGAAATTAGGAACTGAGGATATCAATTTCCAATTAAATGAAGAGGGTAATTCACTAAAGTATGTTTCCTTCTCAAAAATGCAGGATGATATATTCGTTTGTACCAAAATTTCTTATGATATTAGCAATGGAAAGCCAATTGCATATTACGTTTCGCTACAAAAAAATGAACGTAATGATAAAGACAATTATGAATTCAATGAGAAATACTCCAACTACATTTCATTTATTGATGATTTGCATTATGAGGAAGTTGAACTGAAAATCAATAGAAGTTACAATCAACGTATAGGGAAAGAGCCGATCTTATGGACAGAAAATGAAAAGGAAGAGCGGCAAGAAAAACTTGATTTTGCAAATAAGTTACGCAAAACTATCCTTGCCTATTTAGAATTTTCAAAAAGAAAAAATCAATGAAAAAAGAAATAACAATAATTGGTGCAGGCCTCGTAGGCTCTTTATTGAGTATTTATTTAGCCAAACGTGGTTATCAAGTAAACATTTTTGAAAGAAGACCCGACATGCGTCAGGCTACAATTTCTGCTGGTCGTTCTATCAACTTAGCAATGAGTGATAGAGGTTTATTGGCTTTAGAAAAAGTAGGCTTAGCCGATGAAATAAAAAAAATATCTATACCCATGCATGGGCGTTTTATTCATCATTTAGATGGAACACATGCTTATCAACCTTATGGTAAAGAAGGGCAATACATCAACTCAGTTTCAAGAGCAACCTTAAACATGAAGTTGATGGACTTAGCTGAACAACATGGAATCAACATTCATTTTGAACAAAAATGTACGGATGTTAATTGGAAGCAAAAAACAATCAGTTTTGAAAACGCTTCCTCAACTCACGATTCACTCCTCACGACTCACGATTTTGATTTACTATTTGGTTCCGATGGTGCATTTTCTGCTGCTCGTTTACAACATCAATTAAAACATGAGAAATTCGATTATCACCAATATTATATTGATTGTGGGTATAAAGAATTAACCATTCCTCCCAATGCCAATGGCGATTTTGCTTTAGGGGTTAATGCATTGCATATATGGCCAAGAAAAGATTATATGCTTATAGCATTGCCCAATTTAGATAAAACATTTACTTGTACATTATTCTTTCCATTTGAAGGGGCAACATCATTTGCTCAATTAAATACCAAAGAAAAAGTAGTAGCTTTTTTTGAAAAAACTTTTCCAGACGTAACTCAACTTGCACCCAATTATGTAGAAGAGTTTTTTAGTAATCCTACTTCTTCATTGGTTACAGTAAAATGTTATCCTTGGATCAGGGACGATTATTTTGCATTAATTGGCGATGCTGCACATGCCATTGTTCCTTTTTTTGGTCAAGGTATGAATTGTGGATTTGAAGATTGTAGAATTTTAGATGAATTAATTGACCAATATGATGAAAACTGGACTGAAATTTTGCAAGCATATCAAGAATTACGCAAGCCAGATGGCGATGCAATTGCCGATTTAGCAGTTAATAATTTCATAGAAATGAGGGATAAAACAGCCGATCCCAAATTTTTATTGCAAAAGAAAATTGAAGCAAGATTGCACGAAAAATATCCAACAAAATGGATCCCAGCCTATAGTCAGGTTACGTTTTCGCCACATATTCGCTATAGTGAAGCTCTTGAAAGAGGACAAAAACAAGAAGCTATTATGCAATCAATTATGCAAATGCCTAATATTGAAGAGCAATGGAATAGTGAAGAAATAGAACAGCTCATTTTGACTCAAATAGTTTAATAATTTAAAGCTACTTATTAATTAGTTTAAAAGTATTGCAATAATAAAAAAGCGTTCCTACATTAACTGTAGGAACGCTTTTGTTTATTTGAAATCTTATCTATTAAAATAAGTTCAATCTAAATTCTAATTGGCTAAACCAACGAGAACCATAGTTTGGTACAGGGCTATCACTTACATCAAATGCACCTGTTGTATTGAAGTTAGGATTGAATCTATATTGAGGAGTTAAGTTAGTTGCACTAACAAAACCTGCAAAGTTGATTAAACCAACTTGGTCATTGCTTGCAAAGTAGTTACGTCCCCAATTCCTGTTCAATAAATTACCTACGTTAGCAATTTGATAAACCAATTGAAACTGAACTCTGTCTTTACCCAATTTAACATTAAAGTCTTGGGCAATTCTAAAGTCTAAAATATTTGTGAACGGAAGTCTTCCGCCATTTCTTTCAGCAAAGTTACCACGACGAGATTTTAAGTATTTATCGTTTTCAATAAATGTATTTAACGCAGCTCTTTGTTGATCTGGTGTAAATGCACCATTTGTTAAGAATATCATGCTACTTAGCTCTGTAGCAGTTGGTACATAAATCAAATCACTTGTAAAATTATTAGACGGATCAGCATCTCTAACAAATGCACTACCTGTATAAACATAACTTACAGGAGCACCACTTTGACCAGTATAAGTTAAACTAACTGTAGTAGCCATTTTGTTTTTAGCGTAACTAAACTTCTTGCTTAAATAAGCAAAAATTCTATGTCCCTGACTAAAATCTGAAATACTTCTATTAATGTTGTTCCTACCATTAATTGTTTCCATAAATCTCCATTGAGAAAAGTTTACAGAACTTGTTCCTTCATTCATAATTAAAGAGTTACCAAATGCATAGTTTACATCAAAAGTAAAACCAGTATTGGTACGCTTGGTTAAGCTAGCAACAAAGTTGTAAGCTGTTCCTTTGTCTTTTGTTGAAGGAGTATTGGTTAACAATATAACATCGGTATAAGGGTTTCCTCCAGGAATATTTACTCTATTACCCAAACTTCCGCCAGTAGGGTAAACTAAACGGCTTCCTGCACCTACTGAACGTCCAACTGGAGCAGTAAGGTTAACATTTAAATAATCAATTTCTTGAATGTTTTTGGTTAAAGTAACTTCAAAAGTTGAGCTCCATCCACTGCCTAATTTTTTATCAACAGCTAAAGAAGATCTCCATACTGTTGGCAATTTCAAATCGGCTGATGTTAAGTTTAAAGAACCTTTAGGTGTAGTTGTAATACCTAATTGAGCAGCAGTCCATTGATTGTTTGGATCAGCACGGAAACCAGTAATTAATGGTAAAGAAGTACTGTTTTGTGTAGCACTCACAGTGAAACTAGCTTGGTTAATACCGTTATTGTTAAAGATACCACCAGGCCATACTAAAGGCATTCTTCCCGCAAAAATTCCAGTTCCACCTCTAATTACTAAACCTTCTTCAGGAATTTTATAGGTGAATCCAAATCTTGGAGAAACTACAATTGGAATATTTGGTTTTAAACCACTTTGTGCACCTCTTAAATCGTACAATTGAGCCATTACCGGTAATGCAACATTGTTTGCATAAGGATCGGTTTGTGGGTTACTCAACATTTTATAATAATCGGCTCTTAAACCAAAGTTTAAGGTTAATTTATCACTAGCTCTATATTCATCATTAATAAAACCAGTACCTCTACCAAATTTAAATAAAGCACCAGCTTTGGTATTATCGTCTTTTACATTGTCAATTAAACTATATCCCAATGAATATTGACGAGGACTTTTTCCGGTAAGAAAATCGTCTAAACTATTGAATTCATAATTGCCATAAGTGTTTTGAATAAAAATGTTGGTGATATCATTCAATTCCCACTCAATACCAGCACTTAGTTGATGTTTACCAGCATTTAAACGAGTAATGTTTCTTACTAACCAATTATTAGATTTTAATAAGTTTTGAGTTGAACTGTTTTCACTACCAAAAATAATTCTTCCAGAAGCACCGTCTCTTATTGTTACTCTTGGGAAAATAGAACCTAATGGCTTTCTATCATCTTCAACACCTGTAAATGAAATTAACAAGTTATTGCTAATTGTTTTACTAACAACACTCTTTAATTCTAATGAGGCAGAGTTTTGTACACTTGGAAACAATTCTCCATTATTATAAAAATTGATTGTACTAGAACTACTACGTGCAGGATTATTACGAATTAACTCACTAAAACGATAGCTGAAAGTTAATTTATGTTTTGTATTTACATTCCAGTCTAAACGAGTAGCAATACGAGTAGCTTCTCTTGTATCTGCGTTATCTACAAAATCTCCTGGATCGTAATTATAAGGTGCAGCTTTTAATGTTTGAGCTAACGCATTAATTTGTGCAATACTACTGCTACCTAAATAAGTAGAAGTATTAAATGGCTGTGGTGCAGCATTCTTTTGTGTTTCGGCATTTACAAAGAAGAACAATTTGTTTTTTACAATTGGTCCGCCTAAAGTAAAACCTGTTGTTTTATTATTGAATTCTGCAAAACGAGTAGCAGCAGCTTTATCGCCATTAGGAGTTTTACCAGTTAATTGTTCATTGGCAATAATATGGTATAAACTTCCTTTAATTTTGTTGGTACCTTGTTTAGTAATGGCATTAATACCACCACCTGTAAAATTACCTAAAGAGGCATCGTAAGGAGAAATAACTACTTGCATTTGATCAATAGCATCAATTGAAATTGGAGGTAAACCAGCTCTACCACCATTGGTACCTGATGCAGATAAACCAAATACATCGTTATTTACAGCACCATCAATATAGAATGCATTGAAACGATTGTTTTGACCAGCAATACTCACACCACCTTCAGATGTAGTGATTCTTGCTTGAGGTACTGCTCTTAAAAAATCTTGTAAATTTCTACCAACAGTAGGTAAGTTGGTCATTTTTTCACGATCAATTAAGGTTTCTGTACCACCTTTTCCTGAAACTTCAGTTGTTTTTTTAGTAGCACTAACTTGTACATTACCTAAGTTGTTGGCTTTGTTAGATAAGGCAAAATCAATTTTAAATGATTCACCTAAACTTAAATAAATGTCTCCTTTCTTTTCATTGGCAAAATTAACAAACGATACTTCTACACTGTATGGTCCACCTGGGTTCATGTTACTAATGTCGAAACGACCACTAGTACGACTTTGAACACGATAAACTGTACCTGTAGGTTCATGTGTAGCAGTTACAGTAGCACCTACCAAAGCTTCGCCTGTATTGGTTTTTACAGTACCACTTAAACTACTGGTAGTGTTTTGGGCTAAAGCAAAAGCTGGCAGTAACAAAACTGCAAGAACGAATTGCATTAATTTTTTACTAAGCATAATGTTAAAAATTTGTAAATGCAAAGAAATAGAATATTCGTATCCCAACTACAACAATGTGTTAACAAATCTTAACTTTCTTTTTTTGTGTATAAACTGTGTAATAAAAAATAGTTTAAATACAGCATTCTTTTTTACGAACAAAGAAATGTTTGTATAACAAACGCTCATTTGCATGAATTGACTTGTACATTTGCCAACTAAATTTTAGGCATGTTACATAGTATTCAAGAAGCTATTGAAGATATTCAGTTAGGTAAAATGGTGATTGTGGTAGATGATGAGGATAGAGAAAATGAAGGAGATTTTATTATTGCTGCTCGTTTTGCTACTCCAGAAGTCATCAATTTTATGAGTAAAGAGGGTAGAGGTTTAATTTGTGTTGCTTTAACCGAAGAAAGGTGTGAAGAATTGGATTTACAACCTATGGTTTCTTCCAATACCTCTTTACATGAAACTGCATTTACCATTTCTGTAGATTTAGTGAGAGCAGATACTTCAACCGGTATTTCGGCTCAAGATCGTTCAAAAACCATTCAAGCACTAATAAATAGTAATACTAAACCAAGTGATTTAGGCAGACCCGGTCATATTTTTCCACTAAAAGCAAAAAATGGTGGCGTTTTAAGAAGAACAGGGCATACTGAAGCAACAGTTGATTTAGCCAGATTAGCAGGTTTTGAACCAGCAGGTGTTTTAGTAGAAATTATGAATGAAGATGGAACAATGGCAAGATTGCCACAGTTGTTTGAGATTGCTGCAAAATTTGATGTAAAAATTATTTCTATTAAAGATTTAATTGAATACCGTTTAGAACAAGATAGCTTAATTGAAGAAATGGTTCGTGTAAACATGCCTACCAAATTTGGCAATTTTACGTTGGTTGCTTTTAAAGAAAAGTTATCGGGCGGAGAACATATTGCTTTAATAAAAGGTAGTTGGGAAAACAATGAACCTGTACTTACAAGAGTACATAGTAGTTGTTTTACAGGAGATATTTTAGGAAGTTTTAGATGCGATTGTGGCGACCAATTACAAAAAGCTATGCAAATGGTAAATGCAGTTGGCAAAGGGGTTATTCTTTACATGAATCAGGAGGGTAGAGGTATAGGTTTGCTGAATAAATTAAGGGCTTATAAACTACAAGAAGAAGGTATGGATACTGTGGAAGCCAATTTACACTTAGGTTTTGGTATGGATGAAAGAGACTATGGTGTTGGTGCACAAATTTTAAGACAATTGAACGTAACCAAATTGAAATTAATGAGTAATAATCCTCGTAAACGTGCAGGATTAGCTGGATATGGATTAGAAATTGTAGAAATTGTTCCTATTGAAATTGCTCCGAATCAATACAACGAAAAATATTTAACTACCAAGAGAGATAAATTAGGACACGAAATTTTAGGTGCTTAATTCTTATTTATCATAATGAAAGTTGGTGGAGTAATTTTTTTAAATCTTCCACTGTATTTATTTCTGTTGGGGGTTTGTCTTTTCTCCATCTTGCAATTCTTGGAAACCTAAGTGCAACGCCACTTTTGTGCCTATTGCTTGCTGCTATACCTTCAAAAGCAATTTCAAAAACCAATATTGGTTTAACCGTTCTTACTGGTCCAAATTTTTCAATGGCATTCTTTTTTACAAAAGCATCTACTTCAATTAATTCTTTATCGGTTAAACCGCTATAAGCTTTGGTAAAGCTTACCAATTTATCGCCATCTTTTACTGCAAACGTGTAATCTGTGTATAAGTTACTTCTTCTTCCATGCCCTTTTTGTGCATAAATTAAAACTGCATCAATGGTGAGTGGGTCAATTTTCCATTTCCACCAATCACCCACTTTTCTACCAACTTGATAAGTAGATGATTTTTTTTTGAGCATGATGCCTTCGGCGAAATAATTTCTTGATTGTTCACGAAGCTTACTTAGTTCATCCCAATTAGTAAACGAAATAGTGGGAGAAATTTGCAATACTGAATGATTGGTTTGCTGTACAATTTGTTCAAGTAAATTTCTTCGTTCTATCAATGGTAAATGTCTGCAATCTGTATGTTCAAATTCAACTATATCGTACACTAAAAAATGTATAGGTACTTCCGTCAACTGTTTTTTAGTAATTGTTTTTCTTCCAATTCTTGTTTGCATCAATGCAAAGGGCAGGGGTTGATTATTTTGCATAGGAATAATTTCTCCATCTAATGCAACACCATTGGGCAATAAGTTTTGAAGAACAGTAAATTCAGGAAACTTATTGGTCATCAATTCTTCACCACGGCTCCATACAAACAATTCATTATTGCGTTTAATAATTTGTCCACGAATTCCATCCCATTTCCATTCGGCTTGCCAATCAATTTCATTACCTAAATCGGCAAGTGGTTTGTCTAATGCATATGCTAAATAAAAAGGGTAGGGTTTTGAATAGTCAATGGTATTACTGTTCATTAAATCTTGCAATTGAATTTCGGCAGGATTCCAATTGCCACTAATTTTATGTGCAACTGTACTCTCTTCTAACTGCATTGTTTTTGCCAACGCATTAATCATTATTTTTTGAGAAACACCAATTCTAAAGCCACCGGTAATTAGTTTATTGAAAACAAATTTTTCTTGCTGTTGCATGCTTTTCCAACATTCAATAATGAATGCTTTTTTTAATGAATCCTCTTTTTTTTGCAGGCTCATCAGTTGCAAAACATATTCAGCTAAACTCCAATTGTTCAGGCTTAATGTATGTTCTTCTGTATTTTCAGTTAATAATGCAATGGTTTCAGCTAGGTCGCCAACGGTATGGTAACATTCGTTGAAAAGCCAATTGGTTAAACCGGTAAGTTCAATACACCATTCTTTTAATTGTGCAGTAGTTACTGTTCTTTTTGGTCGGCGACCAGAAAAAATGGCAATCACCCATAGCTTATCTTGGTCTGTAGCATTTAAAAAATAGTCTTGCAATGCTGTTAGTTTTTCATTGGTTTTTGTGGTTGTACCAATGGTGTATACCAATGCAGCAAAATGTTTAAATCCTGCTAGTGTATTGTTTGTATCATGAATTGTTGAGTTAGTTTGCATCGGTAGTCATTGTTTCGATGGATGTGTTGAGTGCTGTTTCTTCCTCAATACCATACTCTGTTTTTACTTCAGCAGCTTCAATACCTTGTTCATTTAAATAGCGACTTAGTACCGATTGAAATCCATGTGTTACAAAAACTCTTTCTGCCGAAGTTTGTTGAATGGCTATTAATAAACCTTTCCAATCGGCATGATCACTTAAAGCAAAACCTGCATCAACATTGCTTCTTCTGCTATTACCTCGTACTTGCATCCATCCACTACAAATGGCAGTTTCATAAGGATTGAATCTCTTTAACCAGGTACTTCCATCTGCCGATGATGGAGCAATTATTACAGCATTTTTTAATGCTTCTTTTGTGGTTTCAGCTGTTATTCTTTTTACTGTTGGAAATGTAAAACCATTTGCCTGCAATACTTCTTGTGTATTCCAAATTGCACCATGTACAAAAATGTTCTTGCTTACAGCACTTGCTGCTTGTATTACTCGTTGAGCTTTGCCTAAACTGTATGCTAATAGTACTGAGTTTTTTTTTTGTTGTTGATTTTGTACAATCCACTGTTGAATATTATTGTACACTTCTTGTTGTGGTTTCCAATTATAAATGGGTAATCCAAATGTTGATTCGGTAATAAAAGTATCACATTTTATGGGTTCAAATTGGCCACTAATTCCATCATTTTCTGTTTTGTAATCGCCACTAATTACCCAAACTTTATCATTGTATTCAACTCTTATTTGAGATGAACCAATAATGTGACCAGCGGGGTGCAAACTTATTTTAACGCCATTCATAAAAACGGGTTCGTTCCATCCAACACTTTCATAGTTATGATTGCCTAAACGTAGTTGCAGTAATGGTTTGGTGAAATGATGGCAGAGATAATGTTTAGAACCCCAACGTGCATGATCGCTATGGGCATGAGTAATAATTGCTTTATCAACACTTCTCCAAGGGTCAATATAAAAGTTACCTTGGGCACAGTACAAACCTTTATCGGTAAATTGAATAAGCATAATTGAATTACTTATTTGTAGCAGCTTTTGATGATTTGTTTTTTCTACATTGATCGCTACAGTATTTTATTTCATCCCAATTTTTTTCCCATTTCTTTCGCCACGTAAATGGCTTTTGGCAATTTATGCAATTCTTTTGAGGTAGATATGATTTGTTTCCTTTAAACATGCATCTATAACAAGATGAATGATTTTTGGTTGAATGAGTTGAGGTAATAAGTTGGTTTAACAGTGTACAGAAGTAGTGTAAAATGTTTTTTTACTGCTTATTGAAATATGATTGATGTAAATTGGTATTATATAAATACTTCATTCATTTAGAATAATGGATCGAGTGTCAAATAATTAAAAATTGAAAAAAGGATGAATGTTGCTCTATAACTAATTCAACAATTTTTGAACTTCTTCAATTAATACATCATGCACTTGTTTGGAAATTGAAAATTCTGAATTGCCAATATAAATTTTGTAAGTTTCAATTTTATCCATGTGTTTAAGGTTAATTGTATAACTGCGATTGATTCTGGTAAAATATTGGTTTGGAGATTTGTTGATCATTAGTTGTAGGAGTGTTAAGTTTATTTGTTAGCGTTTGATTATTCTCAACATAATATTGAATAATATAAAACACCATGACAATCTTGTACTATAAAGTCGTTCAGCTTTTTGGATAGTATGTTTTTGGGTACAATTCAACTTGAAACTTTAAATTTAGGGTTGTTATAATTAATGTAGAAAGATAGGATTTTACTTTAGTTTGAATTGCATAAATTGAAATATATTTGTTTATTGCCAAACTAAATTACTAATTATGAAACTTGGAGCATTTTCTATTAGCTTAAATGTTAAAGATATTAATACCTCTAAAGCATTTTATGAAAACTTGGGTTTTATTGTTTTTGGTGGAAACATAGAACAACGATGGTTAATAATGAAAAATGGAAATGCAATTATTGGATTATTTCAAGGAATGTTTGAAAAGAATATTCTTACTTTTAATCCTGGTTGGGATGAGAATGCTCAAAACATTGCTGATTTTGATGATGTAAGAACTATTCAAAAACAATTGAAATCTAAAGGAATTGTATTACAAAGTGAAGCCAATGAAACTACCACTGGTCCCGATAGTTTAATTATTACCGATCCCGATGGTAATACAATTTTAATAGATCAACACAGGTAAATTTTTTAGAGTAATGCAATGCTGCGAAGCCTTAAATTAAATAGTAGAAAAGCAAAAAAAACTATTCTACTAACTGATTTTTTACTGCATAAAAAACAAGTCCAGCAGTGTTCTTTACGCCAAAGCGTTCCATCAATCTTGCTTTCATACCTTCAACAGTTCTTGAGCTAATACCCATTTTTTCTCCAATTTCTTCACTTGTGAATTCCATGCAAATAAAACGGAGTAAATCACGTTCCTTGTCATTTACATCAGTATTATGAGTAGTAATTGTTCCAACGGGTTGGTATTTTGAATGAGAACGTTTTAATAAAATTCTATTTACAAAATTGTTTAAATAAAAACCTTTGCTTGCAGCTTCGGTAATGGCTTTTCTAATTTCTTGAGGGTCGGTACTTTTTAATAAATACCCACATGCACCGTTTTCCATTAGGTGAGTAACAAACTTATCATCTTCATGCATCGTTAATACTAATACAGAAATATTAGGATAATGTTTACTAATGTATTTGGTTGTTTCAATGCCATCTTTAATGGGCATTCTTAAATCCATTAATACCACTTGTGGATTGGCTTCAACAATATTATTCAATAACTCTTCGCCATTTTCTGCTTCTAAAACAAACTTAATATTGGGGTAGTGACGCAAAGAAAGAATTACTCCTTTACGAAAAATTTTATGGTCATCGGCAATGGCTACTCTAATTTCGGCTGACATGCTGCTAAGATAAATTATGCCACAATATTATACATATAAGTTTATGTACATAGTGTTGATTATGATTGTAATAGAACTTGTTACAATAATTCACCTTCTTCTCTTGGAATATCAATAGTAACTTTAAAAAGAGATTGTGAAGCATCCTCCTCATATAAAATATCACTGTGAATTACTCTTAAACGGCTTTGAATATTTTTTAAACCAAGTCCATCTTTAAATTTTGTAAAACGTAAAAACTCATCCTGCGTTAAGCCCTTTCCATCGTGATGTAAACGAATAATAATTTTATCGGTACCATCATGTTGGGTTAAATGTATAAACGAAGCTTTACTGTGTTTTAAAATATTGTTGATTAACTCTTGAATAATTCTAAATAAAATCAATTCTTTTTCTGCTTTTAATCGAACTTTATAATCATGAAAACGACTGCTAGCATTGATTGAACCAGAGTTACTTATTTTTTGAAAAAAGTCGTTCACTGCCGATTCTAAACCAAAATTTTTGAGGGTAGGAGGCATTAAACTATGAGAAATATTTCTAATTAAGTTGATGGTTTCGTCTATAATTTGTTTGGCATTGAAAATAGATTGCATTTGAGCAGCTTTATCTAGGTTTACCAAATTATCGTTTAAGTACAATCGTGCAGTTGCTAATAAAGGGCCAGCATCATCATGTAAATCGGCAGCTAAACGTGTTCTTTCTTCTTCTTGTAATTTAATAGAAGCCCTCAACAACATCTTTTGATGTTCGGCCTCCATAATTTGTATGCGTTGCTGATAACGCATTACCCTACGTTGATGGAAAATGATGAATAATATTAATGCCACTGCCAATAATATCATTCCTATGGTACCTAAGAAAAGTACTGGTGAAATAGTTGTGGTTGAATTATCTAATAGCCTAATCATAGTATATCCTTACTCTTTTATGTCTTTTATGTAATAAATACTGTTCGGGTTGGGTTGTTTTTTCAAAAGCTTACGGGGATTAATACAAAATGCAACGGTGATGAGTAGGTTTTTAATTATGCTGCCTAATCGAGAAATATGCTCAAAGACTATAGTATCTGCATTACTAGCATTTGCATTCATTGGAATGAAAAAACTAAAAAAAGTGCCAGCACAATAAATAAGTAAAGCAGATACTAACCAAAACTCATAAGTATTGTATATAAATACCGCATCAGTAACTTTTACTTTTTGGAAAAAATAAAATAAACAAAGTAAAAGCAGAATAATAAACTCAATTGTTTGAGAAAAATAATCGTATATAAAAAAGCTTTGGAAGAATAAAGCCCTTAGAACCCATGTTAAAAAGAATATAGTTGCTAGTGCAAGAATTATTTTTTTTGTTACTGTATGTTTTTTTAAAAGCGTATAAAAGAAGTAAACTAAAAAGCCACCTTCTGTTAATGTGAAAATATGTATAAGACCAATATTAGAAGTGCTTTTTTTTGCCAAAAAAAAGCTGAGCATATCTACTATTAAACTAGTAACTAATAATAAAAAAATAACCCATTTTAGTTTTTCTTTTCTATTAAAAGAATAGAAAAGAAAAACTAAAATGGGTAAAAAAACAGATAATATTGATATGAGTTGTAATGGAAGTTTCAATGAATAAACATTTAGCCAAAAATAGCAATTAATGTTTAGAAACCATCAACTCAATATTTTAAGGCTTAATACCAATTAATTTCAACTGTACCACCAGTATCGCCACAACTAGGTGGGCAAATAGTGTTTCTGTCGGCTACAATACCTTTCTTTTTAATGATTTCGCCATTCTCACCAATAGTAGTATAGCTTAAAATATTGTTACCGTTTATATCGGCACCAACTAATACCAATTGCTTAACGCCTAAATCGTTAATAGCATTAAACATTCTAATGCCTGTGCAACCTGGTTGAGCAAGAATTTGTTCAATAATTTCTCTACCTGTGAAAGAAGCTAGTACATCATCAGGATTCTGGTCATGCCAATTTTTGATCATTTTAGCACCAAGTTCATATCCAATGTCTTCACCAACTTGTGGGGTGAAAGAACGGTTTTGCTCAATAACACGTCCTTTAACAACGATTAATTCTTTTGCCATTTTCTTAGGTTAATTTGATTAATGATGGGGTTTTTACTAAATGTAATTTGAACCTAAATTATTTATCCACAACACTGGTACCGAATACATCATTTAGCTTAAATTTGATGTAATTCAATACCAATAAGGGTTTCAATAGATTTAATTATTCAAAATGACATTTAAAATTTAGTATTTTCCCTATAAAATGTGCGTAATTTTACGTTATCCAAACTTCGTACTTTTATCATTGGGTATCGTAAATGTGCATAGAAATACTACGATGGGTTATTTTGGCGTTTAAAAATGTGGATAACTCTGTTAAGAGCTGAAAATCTTTTACTTGTGTTTTCAGTTAAACATAATTGGTAGTTGAAATCTAGAAAAATCCTTTGAAGAGCCGTAATCCTAATTCCCCTTTATGAGTACAGATAAAACTATTCGATTGGCAATTGCAGATGACCATCGCATATTTAGAGATGGATTAAGAACCTCTTTAAAAGATAGAGATTATATTAAAGTTTTATGGGAGGCTGAAGATGGGAAAGACATGACCCATAAGTTAAAAATAAAAGAACCCGACGTTTTATTAATGGATATTCGAATGCCAGAAATTGATGGTATTGAAGCCATAAAAATGATTAGGCACGAATATGAGAATTTGAAAATTATTGTACTAAGCATGTACGACGACCAAGAAATCATTACTAAAATGATGGAAATGGGAGCCAACTCTTACTTAACCAAAACCACCGATCCTCAAGAAATTTATCATGCCATTGTTACCTGCATGAACGAGGATTTTTATTTCAACGATTTAGTAAACTCAGCTGTTTTACTAAAATTGCAACACAAAAAAACTGTAAAACGTTTTTATCCCAATACTATTAAGTTCAACGAGAAAGAACTACGCATCATTAAATTAATAAGCGAAGACAAAACCACTGAAGAAATTTCTAATGAAGTTTTTTTAAGTCCACGTACAATCGAAACCATACGCCAAAGCATGAAGCAAAAAGTTGGAGCTAAAACCATTGCAGGTTTAATAATGTATGCCATGCGTAATAAATTATTAGAATAATTTTCTGCAACTATTTTTTGTCTAATCACTCATTATAAATATGCAATCCATCATATTAGCTTCACAATCGCCTAGAAGAAAACAATTGTTAGAATGGGCCGAAATTGATTTTGAAATTGTTGTACAAAGTACCGAAGAAACTTTTCCTGATGAATTAACAATAGAAGAAATTCCTATTCATATAGCTAGAGAAAAAGCATTAGCAGTAGAACGTTTAATAGGCAAAGAAAAAATAATTTTAGCAGCCGATACTGTTGTGGTTTTGAACAATACAATTATTGGAAAACCAAAAGAAAAAGCCGATGCAATAGCAATTTTAACTGCATTGGCTGGCAATCATCATCAGGTAATTACGGGTGTTGTGTTGTTAAATGGATTAGAACAAATAGCTTTTGCCGATGTTACCGATGTTGAGTTTCATCCACTAACACAAGAACAAATTGAATTCTATGTAGAGCAATATAAACCTTATGATAAGGCTGGTGCTTATGCCATCCAAGAATGGATTGGTGTGGTAGGCATAAAAGCTATTAAAGGCGATTTTTATAATGTAATGGGTTTGCCTGTAAGCAGGGTAGTGCATGCCTTACAAAACCTAAAATAGTTTATACTCAGTTGTGAATATTTGCAAAAAGTAAATGCAATAAAATTTAGTATTGTACAACAAATTAAATAAATTGCTACTTCAATTTAAAATGAAGGGCAATGACCGAAAAACTACTACACTTTATTTGGCAATTTCAATATTATAATAAAGCCGAACTACATACTACTAATGAAGAGGTTTTACAAATACTTAAGCCAGGTCATTACAATACACATCAAGGTCCCGATTTTTTGAATGGTTCTATTAAAGTAGACAATATTACTTTAGTAGGAAATATTGAGTTGCACCTCAACTCCTCTGATTGGTTTAAACATCAACATACAACAGATAAAAATTACGCCAATATTATTTTACATGTTGTTTGGAATAACGATAAACCTGTAACTATTGCAGGCAAACAAGTGCCAACTTTAGAGCTAAAAACTAGGGTTGCTAAAACCATGTTGCAGCGATATGAATGGTTAATGAATGAGCAAACCACCATTGCTTGCACTAAATTTTTACCTGTACTTTCCGAAATTGGTTGGATGGCTTGGAAAGAACGTTTAACCATTGAACGTTTAGAACAAAAATCGAAGTATGTTTTAGAATTGTTTGAACAAAGCAAACATCATTGGGAAGAAGTTTTTTGGTGGATGATTGCTAGAAATTTTGGCAGTACAGTAAATACTGAATGTTTTGAAGCAATAGCAAAATCTATTTCTATTAATATTCTGGCTAAACACAAAAATCAAATACATCAAATAGAAGCTTTGTTGTTAGGGCAAGCCAATTTATTGAATGAAAGTTTTGAAGAAACCTATCCTCAAATGTTGCAAAAAGAATATGCTTTTTTACAAAAAAAATATCAGCTAGAACACTGTTCGGCTACACCATTATTTTTAAGAATGCGACCAGCTAATTTTCCTTCTGTTCGATTAGCACAATTGGCAATGTTGGTGCATCACAGTAGCCATTTGTTTTCTAAAATAAATGAAATTGACTTGGTGACCGATGTGAAACAATTGTTCAATGTAACTGCCAATGATTACTGGCATTACCATTATCAATTAGATGTTTTGTTACAAGATAAAAAGCCCAAAGTATTAGGCAATCAAATGGTGCAGAACATTATTATTAATACCATTATTCCGGTTTTGTTTGCTTATGGTATTTATCATAATGAGCAACTATATAAAGACAAAGCCATACAATGGTTGCAACAATTGCCTGCCGAAAAAAATACAATAACAGAACGTTGGAAACAGTTAGGAATAAGTCATCAAAATGCATTCGATTCTCAATCATTGCTTCAACTCACCAAACTATATTGTAACAAACATGAATGTTTGAAATGTGCAGTTGGAAATAAGTTGTTGAGGCAGGAATAAGGTGAAAGGTTTTAAATATTTGGCTATACTCCGACTTCCTACTAACCACTAGCGATTCTCCATTCACCACTCACGATTCACGTTCCAAGAAACAAATAATCTTTCTGATGAGTCCATTTATTCTTATTAAAAAGATAAGTTGAAAAACCAACTGCCTGAAAAGTAAATGGCTTAAAATCTTTTGAAAGTAATAAAGCCGTTTGTTGAGCTTTATAAACGGTTACTTTATTTTGCACAGTAATATGTGGCCTAATTTTTTTACGATCTTTTGTAGTTAAAAACAAATTTAATTCTTTTTGTAATTGTTTATGAATAAAAAGTAATTCAGGAGAATCAATTACAAAAGATACTGAGCTATTTAATTGCTTAACAGATGAAATGTATATCTCAAATTGATTTCTATTGGCGGTTTGTTCTAATAAATCTTGTATTGAATGTACTTCACTTGGCAACTTATGAAACAAGGTTATATGAGCATCTACATAATTACAATAGGCAGGATAATGTTTACATCTTATCTCATTAAAAAATACAAGTGCTTGTTCTTGCATTTTAATAGTTACTATTAGTGATGACGCTTTTGAGTTATGCATGAGAATAAAAAAATTGCTCAAAAAAGTTTGAGCAATTTGTATAACTTTTATTTTTTTACAGAAGCAGTTTTCAAAAATTCATCTTTACATTCTTTGGCACAAAAGCCATACAATTTTCCATTAACTGTGGCTGTATCTGCAATACCTCCAGCAACTGGCATTCCACAAATTGGATCTTCTTTTGAAGAGAATTTTAATCCTACAGTATCAATACCTACTGGTTCTGCCATTGTTGATGCATTTGTTGTATCTGTAGCTACTTTTTGCTCTGTGCTAGCATTGTTACATGCTACAAAAGCAGAAAAGCAAATGGCTAGTGTTAATATTTTTTTCATAGTACAAAATTAATGGTGATCTTCTTCTTTTCTGCATTTTTCCATGATTTCATGAAAAATATCGTGAGCCTCTGTAATAAGTTGAGTAAGGGTTTTATCGTCTTTTTTAGCAGCAACTGCTTTTTGTACCTCTGTACATTTTGCAACTAACTTTTTTAAGATAGGTGCTGTTACAGTAGCATTATAACCAGTTGGTACTTTTGACTTTTGCCATGCTTGGGCTCTGGTAACTAAGGCAATAGAACTATCTTTTAGAGGCTGCAATTTACCTTCTTCTGCAGAATGAAAGGTTTTACCCATTACTGCATGAAAAAGGTGCATTTCTTTCCAATCTTTCTTTTCTTGTGCCATTAAACTAGTACTAATGAATAACATTACTACGGTTGTTAAATACAAAATTTTACTTTTCATTTTTTTGATTTTTTATTTGTAACATTTAATTATAGCAAAAAAGATACGTGAACCATAAAACGTTGGTTGGCTTTTGCAATACCCATAGCTAAATTTTGTTGCAAAGGTATTTGCCAGTTTGAGCCAATTGAAATTTTATTGAATATTGTTTCAAACCCCAATGTTCCTAAAGCTATATTTCCACCAGAAGCGTCATTGATAATTTTCTTATTTACGTCCTTTGCAGCTTGCTCGTATTGAAAACCAAAATTAGGTGCAATGGTGCTAGTAGGATTTAATTTCAATTTATAGTACACCTGTAAATTTAAGTTAAGCTTATTTCCATAAGTGTAATCATACTTATTCTTAGTTTTGATTTTATAAAGTCCTGAAACATTTAATCCAGCATCTTGAAGTCGAATATCATACATAGCTGATACTAAAAAATCGGTACTGCCACTGCCTAATTGATATAAGTTTGTGTTTTGACTAGCATCATTTATTTCATTAGAATAAAGACCCGTTGCAAGTTTAACACCTACACCTACCCATAATGATTGAATAAGCAGTTTATTTTGAAATACACTTTTTTGTTTATTCAAAACCTGGTAAAAAGCTTGAGTTGAAAAATCGCCAACACCCTGTTGTTTTTTTTGAATACTGGCATTTTCTTTTAAATTAAAATTATAAGGCATACTAACCATTAGCCGAAACTTTTTAGCAATATTCACTGCTGCCCATGCCTCAACAGTATAGTACTTTTCTTGTGTTGTAAAGTAATTGTACATTCCATTAATACCAAGATTATTGGTAATTGAATTGTATCTATATCTTATACCAATGATCTTTTTGGAAAACTCTGGCAGAATACCCACATAATTACTACCAACACCACAGCCACATATATCACATGCTTTAGTAGAATTATATACCCATACCATTATGCTACACAACAACATTATTTTTTTCATAAAGAATTCGTTTTATTGCTCGGCAAGTAATTTTTTAGTAACAAAATTCCTGTCGTTTAATGTGTTTAAAAAAGCAATAACTTTTTGCTTCTCAGGTGTTGTTAAAGCAATACCCAATGTTCCGTTTTGCTGAAGTGAAGGATCAAGGTTTATTAGATTTGAAACTCCACTATTGTAGTGTTCTAAAGCTGCATCTAATGTAATAAACCTTCCATCGTGCATGTATGGGCTGGTATAAGTCAAATTTCTTAAGCTAGGAACTTTAAAAGTGTATTTATCTGCATTATTTAAAGTAATTTCAAATCTACCTTTATCATTTACATTGCTTGCACTTAAACCATTATTTCTAAAAGAATGATCAGTAAACAAAGGCTCTTTATGACAATTACCACACTTCACTTTAAATAGTTCAAAACCCTCTTGTTCTATTGTGGTAAACACAGCTTGATTTCTTTGAACACTATCATACTTAGCATTATCGCTGATGCACAATAGCATAAACTGTGAGAGTGATTTTAGAAATCTAGAAGTGGTTATTTCATCTGTACCATATACTTTTTTAAATAATGTAGGATACTCTTGATGATTCCTCAATTTTTGAAGCACCCTTGGCATTTGTTCATCCATTTCAACTGGATTGGTTATTGGAGCAATGGGTAATAAATCTAAATCTACAATTCCACCATCCCACATAAATGATTTGCTCCAAGCCATGTTCATAATAGCAGGACTATTTCTTGTACCCAATCTATCAAAAATACCATGACTTACATCATGACCATGATGAGTAAACGCATTGGATTGAAGATGACAGCTACCACAACTAATGGTATTGTCAGCCGATAAAATTGGGTCATAAAACAACTTTCTACCTAACTCAAAACCTTCTTGTGTTATTGGATTGTTATTCAAATTATAAGCAACCTCAGGAAAATGTGCAGGCTTATAAAACCCCATAAACGGCTCTATAAAGACTTCCTTCTTGCAGGCAAAAAATCCTGCAAGAAGGAAGATAATTACATAATAATGTTTCTTATGCATAAGGATTAATTATGTGTATGATCATGAGCAAACATATTACTATAGTTTGCTGCTACAGTTGCACTATAGCTACTTGCCATCACCACTGCATTTGCAGCAAGACTAACATTTGCTGTACCTGTAAAAGCTTTCAAAGCATCAGCAGTTAAATGCACATCACTTGATCTTCCAGCTTTCACTTTTGCAGTGCCCCTAGCTGATAAATCAATAGTAATTTTCTTAATATTATTCAATGTAGGTGTTGAGTAACCTCCAAATAAACCTATATGAAATTTGAAAGCATTACCAGCTTGTGTTGATGCAGGCGAAGTACCTTCCATTTTATAAAAAATGTATCCACTATTCCAACTCCAATACATTCCAGCAGCAGCACCAGCTGGGTCTAATACCCCTGTACGTTGGCTAATATCTTTTGTGTTTCTTAAGCTATCAATGCCTAAAACAAAACTAATTTTACTGTATTCACCTTCTGGCACTTTTAATACAGGACTAGTACTTGCAACGTTACTTTCATCAATTAAGAAGTAACAACTATCTTGAGGAACAACATAGGTTGATCCATCTACTCTTGTAGCAGTAAAATTGCTCACAAAATATTTCAGCATATTCACTTTAAAACTTTCTCCAGCAGCGTTGGTATAATTACCAGTATTTAATTGAAGGTCTGCCCCTCCTGCAATATTGTCAAACTTAACAACCAAATTAGCCTTGGTATTGGTATCATAAACAAGAGCCTCTTCTTTTTTACAAGCAGTAAAAAGTGTAATAAATAGAACTATTAAAATGAAATTATTTTTCATGTTTTTTTGATTTTGTATAAATTTTATTATTGATTTTGTATAATTTTTTTTAACCATTGAAGCAACCACTCATGATTAATATATAGCATGCAAATAACAATTAATGAAATAATTAAATTAATATACATGCGTAGCTTATTAATCAATTGTACAGCTTCTTTATCTTGTGTTTGAAGCATACAAATTAATTTAGTTTCTTAAGTGTTAACCTAAGACAATAAATAAATAATTTTTGGATAAATAGCATACGAACATACCAATACAACCTTTCTGTAGAAAAAGGTATGTATAAAAAATATGCTTTAAAAAATTAAGCTACACTGCTTGGTGGGTGGAATACACTAGCTGGAATATCAACTGTGTCTTTACATTGCCAATTGCAATACTGTTTAATAGATGTAGGAATTGTGAAAACTAGCACGGTGAAAAAGGATTTTGAAGACAGAACTTCTTCTTTAACTATTTTTCTTTCAGCATTTTGTTGATCTTTCTGTTCTTCTTCTTGTAATTGCTTTGCCATTTGGCATTTACCATTACAAAGCAATTTTGGTTTTGCTTTATTAATACAATTTTTAGCGTAAGCATCTGTATTTGTATAATAGCTAGTAACAATAATAGTTCTATTAAAGTTTTGAGCTATTAAAGCTATGAACAATATGGTAGTTGTAATAATTTTAAACACAGAGTAATGCTATATAAAAAGCAAATATACTGTTTGAATATTTACTTTAATTATGTTTGTAATCATATTTTTAAAAAAATCGTATGCAGAAAAAAGCTATTATAGTTGCAGGAGGAAATGGATTAAGAATGGGTGCTTTTATACCCAAACAATTTTTATTGTTGAAAGGAAAACCACTAATTACCTATACTATTGAAACATTTCTACATGCATATAGTGATATGGAAATTATATTGGTTTTGCCAGAAGAACATCTTGAAAGAGGAGAAGCAATTGTAGCTACTATAAATAATAAAGAAAGAATTACTTTAACCAAGGGAGGAGCAACTCGTTTTCATAGTGTACAGAATGGTTTAAAATTAATACAAAATGAAGCCATTGTTTTTGTACACGATGGAGTGAGATGTTTAATCAATACAACCTTAATTCAAAATTGTTATGAGCAAGCACTTTTAAAAGGTTCTGCAATACCAGCAGTAGCAGCAACGGATAGCATTAGAATTGCAAACGACGAAAATGAAAGCGTTGTTGCAGATAGAACAAAAGTGAGAATTATACAAACGCCACAAACTTTTAAAAGCAGTATTTTAATTCCTGCATTTCAACAAAATTATACCGATGCTTTTACCGATGAAGCTACAGTTGTAGAAGCTTTTGGAGCACCTGTTTTTTTAATTGAAGGCGATTATAATAATATAAAAGTTACCCGACCGGTTGATTTGGTAATTGCTGAAACAATTTTGAAAGAGCTGTAAACTAACTTTTTCGCTAAAGATTTTTATTCATTCTGTTGTTGAAATATATTCAACTGTTAACAGGCGTGGGATAGCAGTGAATACCCCCATGCCCAAAGCATGGGAGTAGCAACGAATAGCCCAAAACCACAGTTGATCATTGTACTTTCTGCTCACCGCCCATATAAAATGTGTATTAAAATATCATTATCTACGCACAAAGCAGCATTTTATACCAATTTAGAGCCTAAATTTGCAGATTGGATTAAAACTTAATTATGCTAAGACTAACGAAGTTGCTATTACTGCTTTTACTTTTTTCCTCGGCAGCAATGGCTCAAAAAAAACAAAAAACAACTGCTAAGCCTGTTGTTACTGCACCTGTACGAGATACTAGTATTACCGATGAAGTTAAAGATGCAATGGCCGATAATATTGCTGTTGTAACCATCGATGACAATGATCAAGGCGATGGAGGTGGTCAAAATGTATCGAGTGTATTAACTGCCGGAAGAGATCCTTTTTTCTCAGTAATGTCGTTCAACTTCAACTCTGTTCGTTATAGAATGAGAGGTTATGATGGCGATTTGAATACTACGTTTATGAATGGTATTCAAATGGATAATTTGGATAATGGCTTTACACCTTTTGGTTTATGGGGCGGATTAAACGATGTAATGCGTAACCGAGATGTATCGATTGGTTTGCGTTACAACACTTTTGCTTTTGGAGATATTTCTACCTCAACTGCTATTGATGCTAGAGCTAGTAAGCAACGTAAACAAACACAAATTGGTTATGCGTTGAGTAATAGAAACTATACACATCGTATGAGTTTTTATCATGGAACTGGTATAAGTAAAAAGGGTTGGGCTTTTGTTGTTGCTGGTAGTTTTAGAGGTGCCGATGAAGCTTATGTTCCTGGTACATATTACAACGGGTATAGTTATTATTTAGGTATTGATAAACGTTTTGGTCAAAAACATTTAGTATCCTTATCTGCTTTTGCTGCACCAACAGAAAGTGGTCGTCAAGGTAGTGCAATTGAAGAAATGAGAACTATTACTGGCGATAAATATTATAACCCAACTTGGGGTATGCAAAATGGTAAAAAACGTAATGCCAATGTTGCAAAAAGTAATCAGCCTACCATTATATTAAATGATGAATATCGTTTTAATAATAGAACTACAATTACAACAGCCATTAGTGCAACTTTTGGAGATAGAAGTACTAGTGCCATAGATTGGTACAATGCCCCAGATCCTAGACCAGATTATTATAGATATTTACCTAGCTATCAATTAGGCAGTGGTTTACAGCAAGAAGTTTTAAATGCAATGAGAGCCGATGTTAATAAAACACAAATTAACTGGGCTGGATTGTACGATGTAAATAGAAACAGTATTGCAACCATTCAAAATGCCAATGGTATAGCAGGCAATAATGTTACAGGAAGAAGAAGTAGATATGTAGTTGAAAACAGAGTAATTAATACCAAGCGTTTAAATTTTAATTCTGTATTCAATACTTCTGTAGGAGATCATGTTGAAATTACTGGGGGTGTTTCTTACCAATCTCAAACCAATAATTATCATAAAACATTAGAAGATTTATTGGGTGGACAGTTTTACGTTAACTTAAATCAGTTTGCAGAGCGTTTTATTCCAAACTCAACAACTGCTAATCAAAACGATTTACAAACACCTAATAGACTTATTTACAAAGGTGATAGATTTGGTTACGATTATGATATTCATATTCGTAAAGCAGCTAGCTGGATTCAAGGAGTTTTCAAATTTAAGAAGTTCGACTTTTTTGCTGCTGCTGAAGTCTCTAACACACAGTTTTGGAGAGAAGGAAGAGTACAAACAGGGTTATTTCCTAATAACTCATTTGGTACATCTCCTGTAAACAATTTCAATAACTATGGTTTAAAAGGCGGTATCACTTATAAATTAGATGGTAGAAATTATTTTTATGTAAATGGTGCCATGTTAACAAGAGCTCCTTTATTTGATAATGTATTTATATCGCCACGTACTAGAGATTTTATACAAGACAATACCACCAGCGAAAAAATTCAAACAGTAGAAGGTGGCTATGTTTTAAATGCTCCTAAAATAAAAATTCGTTTAACAGGTTACTATTCAAGATTTGAAGATGGAATGAACGTATTAACATTCTTTCATGACGATTATAGAAACTTTGTTAACTATGGCTTAACCAATATTGATAAACTACATTTTGGTGGTGAGTTTGGTGCAGAAGCAAAAATTGCTAAAAATATTACCATGAATGTAGCTGCATCTGTTGGAAGATATTATTTCAACAGTCGCCAAGAAGCTACTGTTACTTTAGATAATGATGCATCGGTTTTAAATAAAGATTTAATTTTTTCTCAAAACTATAGAGTACCTGGAACGCCTCAAAATGCTTACAGTTTTGGCTTAAGCTATCGCAGTCCTAAATATTGGTTTGTTAGTTTAAGTGCCAACTACTTCGATAATTTATGGTTAGATTATAACCCAATTAGAAGAACATTTGCAGCCGTTGAAGGATTGGATATTAATAAGCCTAGTGATGTAGAAATTAGAAATGGGATATTAAACCAAACTAAATTAGATGCAAATTACACGTTAGATTTCTTTGGTGGATGGAGTTGGAAATTGCCAAGAAGTTTTGGATTTAAAAAAGCAACATTCTTAGTATTTAATGCTGGTGTAAATAATATTTTAAATAACCAAAACATTGTATCGGGCGGTTTTGAACAATTGCGTTTCGATTACGATGATAAAAATATCAATAAGTTTCCTCCAAGATTGTTTTATGCTTTTGGCTTAAACTATTTCACTAGTGTAACTTTTAGATTCTAATATAACATTAACTCATTTCACAATTAAGATATATGAAAAGTAAACAATTATTATGGCTTTCTTCATTAATGGCAGTATTTTTTACTACTGTTATTATTAGTGCATGTAACAAAAAATTTGATGAACCCGATGTTTTTCCAGATCCAAACATTCCGGTTACCATGACTATTAAAGAATTAAAAGCTTTATTACCAACTGCTGGAACTGTAAGAGCAATTAACGATGACAAGGTTATTGCAGGCGTAGTAAGTGCAGATGATAGAAGTGGTAATTTCTTTAAAACTATTTCTATTCAGGATGCTACAGGTGGCATTAGTGTAAGGTTAGATGGAAATAACTTATTTAACAATTATCCGGTTGGACGTAGAATTTATATTAAAGTAAAAAACTTATGTGTGGGTGAATATGGAGGAATGATACAGTTAGGTTCAATAAATAATTCAACTACAACAATCACTCAAACTCCAATTCCTCAAAACTTATTTGATCAATACATTATTAAAGGTAGCTTAGGTAATACTGTAACACCAAGAGTGTTTACCTCCATATCTCAATTAGTTACAACCTTACAAGACACCATTCAGAATACACTTATCCAATTAAATGATTTTGAATTTTCGGCATCAGATACTTCAAAAACTTTTGCAGATCCAACACTTGCTGCATCTGCTGTAAACTACACAATACGTAATTGTTCTGGCAATAGTATTGTTTTAAGAACTAGTAGTTATTCAAATTTTGCAGCTATGAAGGTTCCAAAAGGTAATGGTAGTGTAACAGCTATTTACACTTTTTTCAATGGTACACGTCAATTACTAATTAGAGATACTACCGATTTGAAATTTACAGGTGCTCGTTGTGGTCAAGGACCAACAACTTTAATGAACACTGCCGATGTTAGAGCTTTGTACACAGGTGCTCCAGTTTCTATTCCTGCTGGTAGAAGAATTACAGGTATTGTAATAAGTGATAGAGCTAATTTAAATACTGTATCACAAAACTTGATTGTACAACAAGGTAATGGCTTAGCAGGTATAATTGTACGTTGCGATGCTGCTCATTCTTTAGATTTAGGTGATTCGGTTGATGTAAATATTTCTGGTTCTACTTTAGATGTATTCAGTGGTGCTTTGCAAGTAAGTACTATTCCAACTGGTTTCATTACAAGAATTAGTACTGGTAAAACTATTACACCAAGAGTTGCAACTGCTGCTCAAATTAATACCAATATTAATGCATGGGAATCAACTTTAGTAAGCTTAGCTAATGTTACCATATCTGGTGGTACTGGTGGCACTTGGGCTGGTAGTGCAAATCTTACAGATGCAACAGGTAGTGTAGTAGCATTTACAAGAAGTGGAACATCTGGTGCAATTTTTCAATTAACGCCTTATCCTACAGGTAATGTAACTTTTGTACAAGGATATTTAGGTCGCTTTAATACAACCAACCAACTTTCATTAAGAAACTTAAGCGATGTTGGTACATCAACTGGTGGTGGAGGTGGAGGATCAACAGGTGGTATTAGCCTTGGTTCTACTTCTCCTTTTTTATTAAACTTTAATGCTATTGGTACTGGTTTACCAAGTGGCGTAAAAGTATTTACTGGTGGTACAGCAACAGCATTAGGTAATGCAGGAACTTACACATCTGCATTGGGCTCATGGAGTAACTTTAGTGCAGGATTTAAAAACCTTGCATCTGCAACTGGTTTAACTAGTACTGCCGATCAAGCTACACAAGATGCTGCAACTAATAGAGCATTAGCTGTTCGTCAAACAAGTTCAGCAGGGTATGATCCTGGTGCTTCTTTTGTATTTGAAATTGACAATACAACAGGCAAAACCAATGTTCAACTACAGTTTTTATTACAATCTTTAGATGCTAGTGTTGGTAGAACAACAACTTGGACAGTTGATTATGCTTTAGGCGATAATCCAACAAGTTTTACTGCTGCAACTGCAACTGGTACCTTGACCACAAGCCCAACATTTGGAAGCAACACCATTAATGTAAATTTTGGTAGTGCTTTAGATAATAAATCTCAAAAAGTAACTATCAGAATTGTTACCTTATCTGGTACAACAGGTGGCGGTAATCGTCCTACCACTGCAATTGATGATTTTAGAGTTAGTTGGAATTAATTCACTCTTCATAAATTTTAAAAACCCACAAATTTTGTGGGTTTTTTGTTTGTCAACATGTCAGCAAAATAGCCTTGGTATTATGTTTGAAATTATGGTTATGCAATACTATAATTGTGTAACCAACAGTAGAATATGCATTGAACTGTCGTTGCGTCGCTCCCGATAGCTATCGGGATTGTACGTTTGGTTCTATGTTCATCAAAGTACAGAACCTTGAAGGGTGCGACGCCGAGAAAGTTGAAAAATGAATTGCAGCCGATAACATAAAAAATTTTAAAACTATACATATGCAAAAAGGACAAATTAGGGTACAAACGGAAAACATTTTCCCGATTATTAAAAAGTTTTTGTACAGTGAACACGACATTTTTTTACGTGAATTAATTTCAAATGCAACCGATGCTACTCAAAAATTAAAAACACTTTCTTCTTTAGGAGAAGCCAAAGGTGAATTGGGCGAATTACGCATTGACGTAACCCTTGATGCAAAAGAAAAAACCATTACTATAGAAGATAGAGGTGTGGGTATGAGTCAAGAAGAAGTGGATAAATACTTAAATCAAGTTGCTTTTAGTGGTGCCGAAGAATTTTTAACCAAGTATAAAGATGCCAATATTATTGGGCATTTTGGTTTAGGTTTTTACAGTGCATTTATGGTTGCCGAAAAAGTTGAAGTATTAACACAAAGCCATAATGCCGATGCTGCAACTGTTTATTGGAGCTGCGATGGAAGTCCTGAATTTGAATTGTATGAAGTAGAAAAAAAGCAACGTGGCACAAAAATTATTTTACACATTAATGAAGAAAGTAAAGAATTTTTAGAAGCTTATCGTATAAAATCTACCCTAGAAAAATTCTGTAAGTTTTTGCCTATTCCAATTTATTTTACAGATGTTGCTGAAGAAAAAAAGGCTGAGCATGTAGAAAAATCAATCAACAATACAAATCCAATTTGGGTTAAAAAGCCAAGTGAATTAACCAAAGAAGACTACGAAAAATTCTATAAAGAGTTATATCCATTTAACGAAACACCTTTATTTTGGATTCATTTAAATGTAGATTATCCATTTAACTTAACAGGTATTTTATACTTTCCTAAGATTAAGCAAAGTCACGAAATTCAAAAAGATAAAATTCAATTATACAGTAACCAAGTTTTTGTAACAGATGAGGTGAAAGAAATTGTTCCAGAATTTTTAATGTTGTTACAAGGTGTAATTGATAGCCCAGATATTCCGTTGAATGTAAGTCGTAGCTATTTACAAGGCGATCCGAACGTTAAGAAAATCAATGCTCATATTACTAAAAAAGTTGCTGATAAATTAGAAGAAATTTTCCGTAATGAAAGAAGTGAGTTTGAAGCCAAATGGGAAAGTCTAGGCTTATTTGTGAAGTATGGTATGATGACTGATGATAAGTTTTTAGAAAAAGCCAATAAATTTTTAGTGATGGAAGATACTACTGGTAAGTTTCATACTTATGAAGAGTATAAAATGGCTACGGAAACCTTACAAAAAAATAAAGATGGTAAGCAAGTAATTATTTACACTACCAATCCTGTGCAACAAGATGCTTACATACAAGCAGCTTTGGCAAAAGGTTATGTAGTAGTAAAAATGGAAACCCTAGTAGATGCTGCGTTTATTAACAACATGGAAATGAAATGGGAAAACAGCAGCTTTGTACGTGTAGATGCAGATATAGTAGATAATTTAATTGATAAGCAAGAAACTGCAGATAGTGTTTTAACCAAGGATGAAACCGAAAATTTGAAAAAATTATTCGACTATCCGAAAGGCGATTTACAAGTTACTGTTGAAGTAAAAGGTTTAAGTAAAGACAGTGCACCAGTAATTGCAACAAGACCAGAGTTTATGCGTAGAATGAAAGATATGGGTGCTGTAGGTGGCGGTATGACTGCATTTTATGCTCAAATGCCCGATGAAGTAAATTTAACCATCAATGGTAATCATCCAATTTATCAAACATTGTTAAAAGAAGCCGATGCTGTAAAACAAGAAAAGCAAGTTAAAAACTTAGCCGATTTAGCTTTATTGTCTCAAGGTTTATTAAAAGGTGCTGAGTTAACCAATTTCATTAATAGAAGTGTTGAATTAATGGAATCAGAGAAATCAGTAACTGCTTAATTCAATTGTTGCTAATAATTTAAAAAGGATGTTGTTTGCTCAACATCCTTTTTTATGTTTATACACTTGCGTCAAGAGTACACAACGTCACTTACTTTCCATCATTGCTCAATAAAAAATGGTCTCTTACATTTGCAAGAGACCATAAACCAAAACCAACTGCATTATAAAAACCAACTATTAACCATTTTTTATTCACCAATTACGATTCACATTTATAAAATCGTAATTTCTTTTGGAGCAATTTTTACTTCCTCTTTTTTAGGAATAAACAATAGTAAAACACCGTTTTCATATTTAGCTTGAATACCATCGGCATTAACTTTTTCGTCTAAGGTAAAGCTGCGTTTAAAGCTGTTAAAGCTAAACTCACGTCTAATTGTTTTGTAGTCTTTGTTTTCTTGTTGTTCTGCTTTTTCAAAAGCAATAGTTAATAAACTGTTTTCTACACTTACTCTAAAATCTTCTTTGTTTCTTCCAGGAGCATTTAACTCAACATGAAAACCATCTTTGGTTTCATGAATATTTACTGGAGGTACAGCAAACTGATTAGGTTGTGCATCTCTTCCCCAAGAAGTTGGGAAGTTGAAAAATAAATCGTCGAAAATGCTGTTTGCAATTCTTGGGTTGTTTTTTACTAGTGTCATAATTATTCTTTTTTAGAAGTTTTAAAAATTAATTGTTGAAAAACATTTTTCAAAATCAATACCATTGCAATTTTTCAAGTCATATTTACAATTTACAGCTTCAATTTGCGACAAGATGTCATTTTCGATAGCCGAAAAAAGTCACCTTGTCTGTTTTATTTCTAATTACTCAATAACTATTTCTATTAATTTTGCTTTTTCAAATAAAATAAAAATAAATTAAGCATATGTATCCAGCAGAAATAGTATTGCCAATGAAGGCCGAATTAACCGAAGAAGGTTTCAATGAAATGTTAACTGCAGAAGATGTAGAAGCTACATTTAAAAAATCAGGTACTACATTGGTAGTAATCAATTCAGTTTGTGGATGTGCAGCAGGCACTTGCAGACCAGGAGTTGTTATGGCTGTAAACAATGCATCCAATCGTCCAGATAATTTAGCAACTAGTTTTGCAGGTTTCGATGTGGAAGCTGTACAAAAAGTTCGTGAACATTTATTGCCTTATCCTCCATCATCACCAGCTATTGCGTTAATTAAAGATGGTCAGGTTGTAAGTATGGTAGAGCGTCATCAAATAGAAGGTCGTCCAGCACAAGTAATTGCTCAGCATTTAATAGCTGAGTTTGATAAATATTGTAACTAAGTTTTTTTCATTAATGGGTTAGTAAGTAACAATCCCGTCAATTTCTATTGATGGGATTTTTTTTGTACAACAAATAAGTAGTGTAGTTATCATTGTTGTCGCTTTTCACTGCAACTACGCCGCAAAGTCAAACGCTTCAGCATTCAGCGTGGATTTATTCCCTTCTTTTGGAGTGGCTAGGGCTGGTTTGTAGTGTACAAATTTTACTCATAACCACTTTTAATTACAGTAAGTAGTAACTTAAAACGTCCATTGGGTTTTATATGGCTAGGTGTATGAGCAGGAATTAAAATTCCATTACCAGTTTGTAAGGTAGATGCTTTACCATCAATTACAATAATAGCACTGCCATCTATAATTTGAGCATAGGTATCAAAAGCCGATACTTTCTCGTTTAAACCTTCGCCTTTTTCAAAAGCCATCGCATTGATATGGCCAGTAGCTTTTTTCATGATCGATTTACTAACCACTGCATTGTGCTTATATTCTATCAATTCTATTACAATATGTGCTTTCCCTTTTTCAATTTCTCCATCTTTTTTAGGTAATTGTTCTAGCTCTTTGGTATCCATAATATAAATTTTTAACCGAAATACACTTTCGATTACAAAACTGATTAACCTCTATGATACCGTTACTATATAAGCTAGCCAAAAACTTGCATCATTCACAGATGAGCCCAATTATTCTATTGAGTTGAATAACCATTTTAAACAAGTATTTTTTTAAGTTGATTTATTTGCCATATTTACACCATAACCTCCAAATTTTTCATTTCATTTTCAGTAAATAGATATAAAGAAAATATGAACAATCAATGGCAGAAAATCATATCATTGTTAACCTTTCTCTCAATTCATATTTTCTAACTAACATTGCAATATCAATCTTTAACTATGTATCCTAATTTATACTATTTTTTTAAGGACATTTTTGGTGTTGAATTAGAAGGATTAAAAATTATTAACTCCTTTGGCTTTTTTGTAGCAATGGCATTTATAGCAGGAGCTTGGGCTTTAACAGCTGAGCTTAAACGTAAGCAAAAGCAAGGTTTATTTACTTATACCGAAGAGAAGATAATGGTTGGTGCACCTGCATCAATAACAGATTTAGCCATCAACTTTTTACTAGGTTTTTTAATGGGCTTTAAAATTGTTGGAGGATTTTTCTTGGAAAATGCCTTCGATGATCCTCAACAATACATTTTCTCTGGTCAAGGGAATTGGTTCTTGGGTATTTTATTAGGAAGCCTTTTTACATGGATGAAATGGAGAGAAAAAAACAAAGAAAAACTAGCCAAACCTGAGCAAAGAACTATACGTATTTGGCCACACGATAGAGTAGGAGATTTAGTAATTTATGCAGCTATTTTTGGCTTTGCTGGTGCAAAAGTGTTTGATATTTTAGAAGCACCTTCAGCTTTTTTTAATGCACTAAAAGCTGTGAAAGAAGGTAAACAAGATGCAGGTTCTTTATTATTTAGTGGACTCACTTTTTATGGTGGTTTAATAGTAGCAACTATTGCAATTATTTATTATGCAAGAAAAAATAAAATTGGCATCATTCATTTAGCCGATGCTATTGCACCTGCATTAATGTTGGCTTATGCAGTTGGTAGAATTGGTTGTCAGGTTTCTGGTGATGGAGATTGGGGTATTGTAAACAGTGCATTTATCAGCAATGCCGATGGACAAAGCATTGTTGCTACTAAAGAGCAATTTGCAACAGCTATGCAAGCGAATCATGGTTATTTAGTTAGCAAGTTTGGGTCGTTACAGCAGGTGCAATATATTGCTGTAGAACCTTTTCTAGGCTTACCCAATTGGATGTTTGGTTTTACTTTTCATAATAATGTGGTGGGCGATGGTGTGCCCTTAGCTGGTTGCCAAGGCATGTATTGCAACTATTTGCCTATGCCAGTTTTTCCAACACCATTTTACGAAATGCTGGCTTGCGGAACATTGTTTTTAGTTTTATGGAGTTTAAGAAACAAACTAAAAGTGCCTGGACAAATGGCAGGTATTTATTTAATTTTTAATGGAGCTGAACGTTTTTTAATTGAAAAAATCAGAGTAAACGCCACTTACAATATTTTAGGCAAAGAAATTACCCAAGCCGAAATTATTTCAACCGTTTTAGTAATTATAGGAGTGGTATTATTTGTACAATCTAAAAAATGGTTTGGTAAAATGGGGAAGGTTTAGTTTCTTTTGCTTTTTTTCATATTATAGCATAGTTTATTGATTTTTTAAAAAATCATGTTAATCGCCACAAATTTGTGGCGATTAACATGTACACTCATCTAAAGCCAGTCTATAGTTTTAGGTTTTAAAACTTCCCTTAGTGGCACATTTATTCTACACAATACTTACACTTTAATTCATCTGTAACTTATAGCCAAGTACTACGTTCAGTAAATTCAAACTTCTTGCTCATTTTCCTTTCAAATAAAATTATTACCGTTCATGCTTAAAACATGTACTATGTAAAACATGGTAGTTAGTTTTGTTTTGTAATATTTAATCTACAGAACTATAAAAAAACAAAATGAAACCAATTATCATCTGCTTATTCTCGTTAGGATTATTTTTTAAACCATTGATTAATAATGCACAAAGTACATCTACTTCAATTATTAAAGGAGTATTATTGGGTAATAAAAAACCAATTGAAGCTGCACATGTAAGCTTATTCAACGCTAATGATTCAAGTATGCTTAAAGCTGCAATTACCAATAAATTGGGCGAATTTGAATTTTTAGGTATTACAAAGGGTAATTATTTTATTCGTTGTCAAGCAATTGGTTTTAGTAATTTAACCAGTAGTAGTTTTCAAATTACACATCTTCAACAAGCATTTACCCTGCCAACCTTTACCCTGCAATTGGCTACAAAAGATTTGGCAAATGTTACTGTAACTTCTAAAAAAGCTTTTATTGAGCAAAAGTTAGATAAAACCGTTGTTAATGTAGATGCTTTACCAACCAATGCAGGTTTAACGGTTTTAGAAGTTTTAGAAAAAGCTCCTGGTGTTGTGGTTGATAAAGATGGAAATATTAGTTTAAAAGGTAAGCAAGGTGTTTTGGTTTTAATTGATGGACGACCTACTTATTTATCTGGTCAAGATTTAAGCAATATGCTCAGAAATATGGCTGGTTCTAATTTAGATCAGTTAGAAATTATGACCAATCCTCCTGCTAAATACGATGCATCGGGCAACTCTGGTGTAATAAATATCAAAACCAAAAAATCAAAAACAGTGGGTTTAAATGGTAGTTTGTCTAGTAACTATGGACAAGGTGTTTATCCAAAAGCTAGTCAATCTTTTAATTTGAATTATCGAGTAAATAAGTTTAACTTTTTTACTAGTGGCAGTTATTCGTATAGAGAAAATTTTCAAAACATTAATATCAGTAGAAATTTTATTGATTTAAATACCAATTCAATTATTTCTAATGTAAGCCAATTGGCACAAACACATAGAACACATCATAGTTATACTTATAAAGCAGGAGCAGATTATTTTGTAAATAAAAAAACAACCGTTGGTGTGGTTTTCAATGGCTTTAACCAAACAGGTGACGAGCCTATTAACAATATAGCTATGATTACCAATGCCAATGGTTTATTAATCACTAAAAATTTAGCCAATAACATATTTGAATCGAATATGAAAAATTGGGGTTTAAATGTAAATTATCGAAAAATTTTAGATACTGTTGGAACCGAGTTAACAGTTGATCTTGATTATTTAAAATACAATTCTAATAACCTACAATCGTTAAACAACTACTTTTTTGATGCTGCCGGTAACAAAAAAGATAATGATGAAATTATGAGAGGTCAATTACCTTCCATCATTCATATTTACTCAGCTAAGGCAGATTATACAAAATCTATTACTAAAAGTATAAAGTTAGAAGCAGGTTTAAAAAGCAGTTACGTACAAACCGATAATAATGCTTTGTACGAAAATTTAATGAGCAATAATTGGGTAATTGATGCAACTAGAAGCAATCATTTTAAGTATCAAGAAAATATTAATGCTGCTTATGTTAATGTAAACAAAACTTTTAATAAAACATGGAGTATTCAAACAGGGTTAAGAGTAGAAAATACTTTGGCTAAAGGGCATCAAATACGCACAGGAGATAAATTTGATAGAAATTATACACAATTATTTCCTACAATGTATATTGGTTATACACTGAACGAAAAAAATCAATTTGCAGTTAGTTATGGAAGAAGAATTGACAGACCGAGTTACGAAGATTTAAATCCGTTTTTCTTTTTCTTAGATAAATATACTTACCAAGTAGGTAATCCTTATTTACAACCACAGTTTAGTCATAATATAGAATTAAAACATACGTTTGGGGGTTTCTTAACCACTACATTAAACTATAGCCACACTAAAGATGTAATGCAAGAAATTTTTGAACAAGTAGATAGTACCAATACTACTTTTATAAAAAATGGAAATATTGCACAACTGAAAAATTTGGGGCTGGCTGTAAGTGCAATGATTCCTGTAACAAAATGGTGGAAAGCCAATATATATGCCAATGTATACAACAATACTTATGAAGGAATCATTAGTGGTGGAAATGTGAAGGTTGACGGAACTACGTTTTCAGGAAATTTCAGCAATCAGTTTAGTTTTAAAAAGGGGTGGGGTGCAGAGTTGAGTGGTTTTTATCAAAGTAGAGAAATTGGTGGTATTATAGTAGCAAATCCTTTAGGTGCAGTTAATATGGCCATAGCAAAACAAATTCTTAAAAATAAAGGCACTGTTAAATTGAGTTTAAGAGATGCATTTTTTACACAGAATTTTTCTGGTTACTCAAAATATCAAAATATAGATTTAACGTTAAATCAAAATCGTGATTCTAGAGTGGTGAATATTGGATTTACATATCGTTTTGGGAAAGGTAAACCAACACAACAAAGAAAAAACAATGGAGCCAATGCTGAACAAAGTAGGGTAAAATCGGCTGGAGGGAATTAAGTTGTAAGTTATTAGTAATGTGTTATAAGTTATCAGTGATAAGTAATGAGGTTAAGAGTAATAAGTAATGAGTTTGGATATTTTGTAGAAAGTGTTTTGTTTTTAAGAAAGTAATAACTCATAATTCATAACTCTTAGCTAAAATTCTCCCCCAGTGAAACACCTATTTATCCGTTTGTACCAATTTTAATTTCTTTTTAAGGTTATTATTTCAATTTAGCAGAACAATTTTAAAATTATTAAAAACTTAATGGGTGTACTTTTTTCATTTATTGATTCATTAAGTAATTAAAATACTACACTTTAAAAAAGTGTATTTTCTCTCATGTGTTTATAGGAATAACGACCCTCATGTCTATGAGGGTCTCTTTTTTACTAGTTTTTAAATATTTTTAAAAACTAATTCGGCAAATTGCTGCAAAAATGTATATTTGTACAGCAAAAAACCGCAACATGCAACAAAAACTAGAAATTGATTTAACCGACAGCTTTGAGAAAATTCCGGTGAAAATTTTTGAAACCTCTAAAACAGGTTCTCAATTTGTGGCTCAAGAAATAGCCAAACTCATTCGAGAAAAACAAGCCAAAGGTCAAGATTGTATACTAGGTATGGCTACAGGCTCAACACCAATTAGTATGTATGCCGAGTTGGTTAGAATGCATAAAGAAGAAGGCTTAAGTTTTAAAAACGTAATTACGTTTAATTTAGATGAGTACTATCCTTTAGAGCGTAGTGCTTTTCAAAGTTATTGGAGTTTTATGCATAGGCATTTGTTTAACCACATTGATATTGAAAAAGAAAATATTCATATTCCAAATGGCGAATTGGCTAAAGAGGATGTAAAAAAACATTGCTTAAAGTACGAACATTTAATTGAAGCATTGGGCGGAATTGATTTACAAATTTTAGGTATTGGCGGAAATGGTCATATTGGGTTTAACGAACCTGGTAGTAGCATTTTTTCGAAAACTCGTATCACATCATTAGATAATAGTACCAGAATTGCCAATAGTTTTGAGTTTCAAAATATTTCTCAAGTGCCACGTATGGCAATCACCATGGGTATTAGCACCATTATGAAGGCCAAAAAAATATTATTGATGGCTTGGGGTATGAAGGCAGGAATTGTTGCTAAAAGTGTTGAAGGCAATGTAACAGAACATGTACCTGCAAGCATTTTACAGCAACACAACGATTGTACGTTTGTTATAGATGAAACAGCAGCAAGTGAACTAACCCGTAATAAAAGTCCTTGGTTAACTGGTGAGTGTGATTGGACAGATAGTATGATTAAAAGAGCAGTAGTTTACACTTCATTGAAATTACAAAAACCCATTTTAAGTTTAACCACACACGATTATAATGAAAGTGGTTTAAGTGATTTATTGGTAGAAAAAGGAGATGCTTATGAAGTAAACCTTCAAGTGTATTATATGCTAAGAGATAGCATTACAGGCTGGCCAGGTGGTAAACCCAATGCTGTGATTCCTGCACATCCTGAAAGAAGTACTCCACATCCAAAACGTTGTTTAATTTTTTCGCCACATCCTGATGATGATATTATTAGTATGGGAGGAACATTCATGCGTTTACACGATCAAGGACATGAAGTACATGTAGCTTATCAAACAAGTGGAAATATTGCAGTTACAGATGAATTTGTAACTCGTTTCTTAGATTTTGCAGTAGGTTTTGAAGAAATGTTTGGTATAGATAATAAAACTAGTCAGCAAATTTTACACGATGCAAGAAAATATTTAGCTACTAAAAAAACAAACGATAAAGATAGTACTGAAATTAGGGCTATTAAAGGATTAATAAGACGTTGTGAAGCTAAAGCAACTTGTCGTTATGTTGGTTTAACCGATGATAGAGCTCATTTTCAAAACTTACCATTTTATGAAACGGGTACAGTAGAAAAGAAACCTTTGGGCGAAGAAGATATTTTAATAACCATGGAATTGTTACAAAAAATAAAGCCACATCAAATTTTTTGTGCAGGCGATTTAGCCGATCCACATGGTACACATAAAGTTTGCTTAGATATTGTTTTTGAAAGTATAAAACGTTTAAAAGAAGCAGGAGAGGAGTGGGTGAATGATTGTTATGTATGGATGTATAAAGGAGCATGGCAAGAGTGGGATATTGCCGAAATTGAAATGGCTATTCCAATGAGTCCTGATCAAGTTATGAAAAAGCGTTTTGGTATTTTTATTCATCAGTCACAAAAAGATATGGTGCCTTTTCAAGGCAGCGACTCTAGAGAATTTTGGCAACGTGCCGAAGAACGTAATGCCAACACAGCTAATTTATATGCAGAGCTTGGCTTAACAAAATATGCTGCTATGGAAGCTTTTGTAAGATGGCACTTTTAAAGTAGAATCACCAATTATATTCAATTTTAACCTCTACTCATTTGTAGAGGTTTTTTGTGTGAGTACTTTCCAAAAAAACAATATTATTGCAGCATGACAATAGGGGTACAATATAACTGGAAGAAAGCATGGGGAATTTCTATTTTTAAGCAATATGTATTGATTGGATTGGCGTTGTTGATTATTTTGCTAATTGCGTTTCCTTATTTTTTCAATTTTATTGAAGGAAGAGGAGGGAGAAGCATAAATGATGTTTTGCTAAATTCAATTCCTGCTATGAATGTTTCAAATTGGGTATTTACTATTATTTGGTCAATGGCATTGCTTACCATTGTAAGATGTGTGCAAGAACCCAACATATTTTTACTTTTTTTATGGGGTTTTATTATGTTGAGTTTATCTAGAATGATTAGCATTATTCTGCTTCCCTTAAATCCGCCTAATGAATTAATTGAACTGATAGACCCTATTAGTAATAGCTTTTATGGAAGCAAGTTTATCACAAAAGATTTATTTTATTCGGGCCATACTGCCACTCAATTTTTAATGTTTTTGTGCTTACAAAAAAGAGGCGATAAGCTGGTAACTTTTATTTCAACCATTGCCATTGGTGGATTGGTTTTGGTGCAACATGTTCATTATACCATAGATGTAGTTGCAGCCCCTTTCTTTACTTATCTTGTATTTATAATTACTAAAAAAATTATTGCTCAGCCACTAAAAAGCCTCTCCAATTTGAAAGTATAATCCATTATTGCCACCTTTTCCAAAACCATAATCAATTCTAAGATTTAATTTTTCTTTTTTACTCAGTGCAAATCTTAATCCACCACCATAAGAGTATTTAATATCGTTCAAATGAAAATCGGCTAAATTTCTACCAACGTTTCCTATACTAGCAAACCCAACTACACCCAATCTTTTATAAATGGGTAATCGGTATTCACTTTGTAAAACCATTAAATTATTATCTCTATATCGGCCACTGTAATAACCTCTCATACTGTTCGATCCTCCCAATGCTCCTAAATTTCTTAAAGGTATTTCATTGCCAATATTGTTTAAACTGTAAGCTTGTAATGCTAAAACATGTGTAGTAGCAATTGGAAAATATTTTCTTACATCTACCACTAGCGATGAAAAGTTGAAAGTTGAACCTAAGATATTGCTGTAAGTAGTAAAAAATATTTGTGCAAAACTGCCTTTGCTTGATGTAAAAGCATGGTTACGAGTATCTTTTGTAAGGCTAAAACCAATACCCACTGTTTTATAGCCATTTCTTCCAGCAACATTATCCTTATCAAATAAGCCATTAGCAATATAATCTACTTTTAATACATTTTGATGTTCGGCCAATACACCAATAAATAATTTTTTACCCATGTTTTTCATTAAATGGGCGTACAAATAATATTGCTGAAATGTATATGGTTCTGCTGAATTTGCTAAAGTATTTCTTCCAATGCCCCAAAATTTATCTGGAAACGAGCTATACGAAAATTGTTCGGTTAAAATAAGTTGTTCTTTTTTAAAATATTGATTACCGTTTATAACAGCCACAAATTGTTTTTTTAAAGAATAAATTCCAACTACTTCAATATTAGAAGTTCTTGAAACCGTATCTTTTTTATTCATTTTAAAGGTAAAAATAGTAGCCAATCCAAACGACCAATCTGTTTCAATTGACCTTGTTATTAAAGGTAACAAAATACTATTATGTGTTGATAATGAGTCAGTAGTAACTTGACTATATATTTTTTCGGTACATGTAATCAATAAAAAAATTAAGCCAATTAATATTAATTTCCCTTTCATTTAGCAAACTAATTTTTCTGTATTGCTCTTTTAGATAAAAGTATAAAGTATTCTAAAAAAATAAACATACTTTTTTTAATCACTAAAACTTTACATTTTTGTAATAATTTCTTAACATTACAAAGTTTAAGACATTTAATTAACTGTAGAATGAATAAATGGAACTGTACTTATGAATTAGGCCAAAACTTAACAAAAGAACAACTAAATTTTTTTGAAGAACATGGCGTAATCATTTTTAGAAACTTCTTAACCCGAGAAAAAGTTGACCTTTACCTAAACGAACTTAAAAGATTAGAAACTGAATGGATAGCTGAGAAAAGAGAGAAAGTAAATGGTATTCCGTTAAAATATGGAAAAGACGATAATGGTAGTTTAACAATTCAAAGGTTGTGTTTTTCTTCATTGTTTAGTAATCCGCTGCACGAATTATTGCAAGATGAACGTTTAATGGCTTTAACCCAATTTCTGCATCCTTACGAAGGAAGAATTGGAGAAAAAGAAAAAGATGGATTGGTAATCAATAATTACATCAATAGCCCAAATAGCACTTTTACACAAATGGGTTGGCATACAGATAGTCCTAGAGATTTATTTTTAGGTCAAAAAATTATGCCAATGCTTAATGTAGGTATTCATTTAGACACTTGTTTGTTTGAAAACGGAGGTTTAAGAGTATTGCCAGGAACACATAAGCAAAACATGCTAAAATTATTATTTGGCAAGAAGTATTTTATTGATAATTCCGACGATGCAAAGGAAGTAGGATTTGATATACAAGCAGGTGATTTAACAGTACATGATGGACGAACATGGCATAGGGTAAAACAATCACCTTTGGTAGGAGAAGAAAGTAGGAGAAGAGTAATGTATATTCCAATCATTACAGGAAAGTTTAAACCCAAAAGTGAAATGAGTAAAACTCCTTTTTATCATAAGTTTACTTCTAAAGTACATCACTAATAAATTTACTCTAAAAGCCAACATGTTTGTTGGCTTTTTTTAAATACATTTTCATGAATTATGCTTTAGTAACAGGTGCAAGTAAAGGCATTGGCAAAGCCATTGCAATTGAGTTAGCAAAAAAGAATATTCCATTGGTTTTAATTGCAAGAAACGAAAGTTTATTGCAACAATTAAGTGCCGATATACAACTTAATTATAAGGTAGATGTACATTATTTGGCTATAGATTTATCGTTAACCAATGCTGCCGAAACTATACTAGATTGGTTAAAAACTAAAAATTTAGCTATTAATGTTTTAGTAAACAATGCAGGTTATGGTTTAAGTGGAACAATAGAAGCATATAGTTTAGCCGAACATTATGCTATGATGCAGGTAAACATGCAAACGCCTGTTGCATTAACTTATTTGTTATTGCCACAACTAAAGCAACAGAATAAGGCATTCATATTAAATATTGCAAGTGCAGCAGCTTATCAATCGGTTCCTGGATTAAACATTTATGCAGCTACTAAAGCATTTATGCTAAGTTTTAGTAGGGGATTAACCTATGAGTTACGAAAAACCAATATTTCAGTAACCTCTGTAGCACCTGGAGCAACTGATACCGATTTTGCAAATAGAGCCAATGTAAATGGAGCAAAAGCAAAAAAAATGGCAGCACAATTTAATATGCAACCATCTAATGTTGCAAGAATAGCAGTAAATGCCATGTTTGCACAAAAAACAGAAATTGTGGTAGGTTTTGTAAATCAGTTATCGGTTTTTGCAGCTTGGTTGTTACCCAAAAAGTGGTTAGAAAAATCGGCTGCTTCAATTTATGATTTGTAAATTCAAAATAGGCACTTATATTTGCAACCCAATTAAAAAGGAAATGGCTGCGTAGCTCAACTGAATAGAGCATCTGACTACGGATCAGAAGGTTTTAGGTTTGAATCCTAACGCGGTCACAAACACAATTTCACTTAGTTTCAAAAAGCTGTAATTCATTGATTTACAGCTTTTTTTATTTCAATAAGCTTCACTTCATTTCATTTTTAGACGTTTTCGGTTCCTCAGATGTTTCACCAAAATAAGGAGTTTCACCGTTCTAAATTTTAAAAAATGAAAAAAGCAACAATTTTATTCTTTCCCAACACAAGTAAGCAAAATCAAAAGTCAAAAAAGATTCCTATCTACATTAGAATCATTTTTGATCGACGAAAATCCGAATCTAGGCTAAACTGCGAACTCTCTCCAGAACAAGCAATTAAATGGAATTTCGATACGATGCGGCTAAATGAAAAAAGCAATAGCATAAACAACTATTTATCATTAATTGAACAAAAGTTAGAAAAGCTATACTTATTAAATGACTATAACCTAATCAACCACTCAGTTCATACAATAAAAGAGCATTTATTGGGAAGTGGTTCAAAGCAAAGTCCATTGCTTATTGATTATGTGAGAGGTTATTTTTTGAAATCAGTTTCCAACAACTCTCAATTTGTTGCTGGAACAAAAAGAAATTATCAGAAATCAATAAATCATCTAAGCACATTTCTAGACTTAACAGGAAGAAAAAATTTATTGTTGCGAAATACCAATAATGAAGTCGCACTTGCTTTTAAAGATTATTTGCTCAAGGATTTTCCAGATCGAAAAGGCATGACAGAAGTATCGGCTTCTAGCATAGTAAAAAAAATAAAGCCAATCATTGATAGAGCTGTAAATGAAGAATATTTGACAAAAAATCCCTTTAAAGCAATTAAACTAAAAAGTAAATCTCCAAGAAGGGAGCGGCTTACAGTTATGCAGGTGAAAAAAATGCTTAACCTTAAAATTGATCCTTCATCTGTTTTGAATCTTTATAGAGACTATTTTTTGTTCTCTGTATTTACTGGATTGGCATATAAAGATTTAGTAGGATTAAACGCTTCTGAACTTTTGCCAATCTCACCTGGAAATATTTGTATAGAAAGAGGAAGGGCAAAAACCGATGTATTCACACAAGTTGTATTGGTTAAACAGGCTTTAGAAATAGTCGATAAATATAAGAATCACCATGAAGTGCAAATAACAGGTAAAGTATTACCTACAAGAACTGATAAAGAATATAATTTACAATTAAAAGTTCTTGCTGAAAAAGCAGATATTTATATTAGACTTACAAGCCATATTGCCCGGCACACATTTCGACAATTGCTTAGTGAAGCAGGTATAGAAGATTTTGGTGTTATTAAAAGAATGATGGGGCAAAGTAGAAATGGAGATGTAGATGAAGTGTACTACGCTATAACAAACAATAAACTAATCGAAGCAATGGAAAGGTTTCAATATTTTTTAAATAAAAATCTAAAAGATGACGCTGAGTAATTTTTTTAAGCTAGTGGATGAATTTATTCCTGAGTTTTTAACACCAATCCAAAATGAGGCTTTACTGATATCTACCAATTTAAAATCTGATAAATTTTACGATTTGTGTGCCGAGTATTTTAAAGAGAAATCAAAAAAAGATAAAAAAGAAGTATTCGAATTTGTATATATGATAAAAGATTGGATAAAGCCTCTTTTACTATTTCACAATGAAGCAGATTTAAATGCTTTAAAAAAAATACCATTAAATGAAAAATGTTTACGCTGGTTAATATCTTGGTCTGATATTAAAAAGGAAATAGACAAAATTAACAATTCAGGTTTGGTATATCTGCCATACGGATATGCACTGCCTTTTATAATAGAATATTTGCATTTCAAAGCTAATTTAGATATAACCGATCGTTTAATACATTTTAAAAAAAGATCATTAAGAGATTATATAGTTAAAGAGGTAGATAAACATAATAAAAGAAAAGATTATGGCCGAAAAAGAAATACAAATAATGTAAATGATATTTTTCTCAATTTAGTTTTACCCTTATTTCAAAAACAAGCAGAAAAGTTTGGAATGGAAGGAAGTGACTTTTTAAAAAAATTATTTCGACCATCCAAAAAAAATACAATGCTAGAAAAAATGTTTCTGGCAGGATTACTAAATGAAATTTTTATTATTGATTTAAAAGCAAAAAAAGCAAATATTTTAAGATTGTACTTTCCTCTTTTTAAGCTATTAATAAAAGATTTGCCACTTTACTCAAAAGAAGAATTTGAAAATCTTGCTGATGATCAAGTAGGAAAAGATGGTTATAAAAGCTATCATGATTATCAAGGAAGAAGGGTTAAAAGCCTGCTTTTATCACCCATGTAATTACTCAACTATTTTTCATTTTCGACAATTTGAGTTCCTCTCAGTTGGCTTCGCTTGATTTATCTTTTGATCAAATTATAAAATATGCAAAAATCAAACGAAGAAATATTAAATGCAATCTATACAGATTTGCAACAAGTAAAAAAGCAACTGTCTAATCACCAGCAAAATGAACATCTCTCAGGTCTATGGTTAAAAAGACAGCAAGTAATGGAGTTGCTTGAGTATGGAGATACTCAAATGGCAGCAATCGACAAAAAAGGGATATTGGAAATCGCCAAAGTTGGCAAAAGAAAGTTTTATAAAAAGACTTCAGTTCTGAAATTGATTGAATCTTCACGGATTTAAGGGTTTAAAAATAATAAGCGGTGTTTTTAAAATTTTGACCGCTACACGGTTGATAACCGTCAACTCAAAATAAAGTAGTAACTAGGTTTATACTGACTCATGGCAATGTCGCCGCTCTGACAACCAATAATTTAAACATCTGCTGCAAGCAAGCATGTAAAGAGTCGCAGTTTTAAAAAAAGCAAATTTGCTTTTTTTGTAGGTATTGAGCTTTTTTTACTTTTATTATTCAAAAAGTAGGGCAATACCGAGGATGTAACTGCTAGTTGCTAATCAAATTTACTTCCAAGTATAGGATGTAATAATAGAGAGCGTGTGCTTGGTCGTGAGCAAATTAATTTTTTTGATCAATTTTTGCCACATCAAAAAACGGTGAAAAACGGTGAAAAAGATTAAAAAACGGTGAAAAACAGTGAAAAACGGGGATACTACGGGGATAAAACGGGGGAATACGGGGATGATATATTACATAATATACAATCAAACATTTTTATTAATTAAAGAACAAATAAAAGAGTGATTTAATAATCCTAAATAATTAAAAATGAGTTATTGTGTTGTTGATAAAATTTTATGCTCTTGCGAAGTATCTAAACATTCTGCCTTTTATAACTTTAATAAATTATCTAACTTCCCAATCAGGATTTATATAAAATATTTCAAAGAAGTGTTCGTGTTTGATAGCTTAATTTAATTTCTATTATAGAAATTCTGAGTACAAACCAAGCAAAAACTACAGTCAGTCATTAAGCATTACCGTTAGTAACTAATTATATTTTGTGAAATGTAAATAGATTACATTCTAGTTATATAACTTACACTTGTAAAATGAATTGGTCATGGAAACAACATATTTAATTATTGCAATGGTTGCACTTTGTCTAGGTTTTTTAATAAGTAAATTATTAGTGCAACAAAAATTAATTTCATTAAAAGCTGAGCTTGTAAAGTCAAATGAATATTTAACTACAATTCAAAATGAGAAACAACAACTATTACAAGACAAAGAGAAATTGATCATTGAAAAAGTTCGTGCTGAAACTAATTTAAGAAATAGAGAAGAAACATTTTCTACACAAAATGTTGTTGTAGAGGAAATGTTAGAGCGAAATCGTTTTGAGTTTAAAAATATTGCTCAAATTATTTTGGAAGAAAAAAGTGAAACTTTCGCTAAGGCGAATGAACAGAAAATGGGTGAACTGCTTTCCCCATTAAAAACTCAATTAGTAGAGTTTAAGCAAAAAGTAGAAGATACCTATGATAAAGAAAGTAAAGAACGATTTACGCTGAGTAAAGAAATTGAAAAATTGGTTACTACAACAATGCTGGTAAGCCAAGAAGCCAACAATTTAAGCTCAGCATTAAAAGGTAGTGTGAAAACGCAAGGCAATTGGGGTGAAATGATTTTAGAATCTATTTTGGAACACAGTGGGTTAACGAGAAATAGAGAATACTTTATGCAGGAATTTATAAAAGATAGTGCTGGAAATATTATTAAAGATGAGGAAGGTAAAGGATTACAGCCTGATATTATTGTCAAATATCCAGATCAAAGAACAATAATAATAGACTCAAAAGTTTCTTTAATTGCTTGGGAACAGTATAGCTCTGCCAGCGATATTGTTGAGAAGAAAAACTTTTTACAACAACATATTAATTCAATTAGGCAGCATGTAGCTGGGCTAAGTAAAAAGAACTATTCTAAATATGCTAAGGCATTAGATTATGTGTTGATGTTTGTTCCCATTGAGCCTGCTTTTTTGGAAGCACTAAAAGAAGATACGGCACTATGGAAGTTTGCTTATGATAAACAAATTATGTTGGTAAGCCCTACCAATTTATTAGCTGTTTTAAAAATAATAGCAGATCTATGGAAAGTTGAGCAGCAAAATAAAAATGCAATTGATATTGCAAATAAAGCTGGTGATCTATATGACAAGTTTGTAGGCTTTACAAAGAATATGGAGTCGATTGGAAGCAAAATAAATGAAGCACAAAATGCTTATACTGATGCATACAAACAACTTAGTTCTGGTAGGGGAAATATTGTTTCTAAAATTGAGGATTTAAAATTAATGGGTGCTAACGCACAAAAGCAGTTGCCAGATAAAATTTTATACGAATTAAAAATTGACTAATGCAAAAACCACCAAGACATTTGCTCTCCAAGTCAACCTTTATGTATGGTTGTCAATGCCCTAAAAGGCTTTGGTTGCATAAGTTTATGCCATTGGAAAGAGATATGGAAGATGAAGCCCAATCTGCATTTTTCAACAAGTAACAGATATTGGTTTATTGGCACAAAAAAGATTCCCTAATGTTGTTGATTAATCAGCTATTTAGACTAACCATATAGTTATTTTGGTAAAGCTATAACATTACTAAATACTAAATAAAGTAAAGCAATAACTTTACTATTTATTTTTAAATGTCAAGTAATAGCTTTACTTTTGTATTGTCAGAGTCAATATATAACTTTACTTTATGGGCAAGAAATCATTACAATTGCAACAGCTAAACAGCAAAATGCGGGGCTTTGCTTCACTTAAGCAGGTAGCCATACCACCTACTGGTTGGATAAAAGCCATCCGCACAGCAATAGGCATGTCTATGCAGCAATTAGGCAATAAGCTGAATGTTTCCAAGCAGGGAATACTGGATATAGAAAAGCGTGAAAAAGATGGTTCCATCACCATCAAGTCTATGAAAGAAATAGCCCGTGCCTTAGATATGCAATTGGTATATGGCTTTGTTCCAAATGATGGATCATTGGATGCATTGATTGAAAAGCGAGCCACCGAACTAGCCACCAAAATTGTATTACGTACTTCTAATACCATGCAGCTCGAAGACCAGCGTAATACCAACAAGCGTATTGAAAAGGCCATCAAAGAAAGAACTGAAGAAATTAAAAACGAAATGCCTAAAATTTTATGGGATTAGAATTAGCGTACATAGATGGACAAACCCCCTTAGATGAAGCAGAAAAAGATGGCTTGCTCATTCCTACCATTGCTACTCGTGGCGAGTTAGATGAGTTTGAGCAACAGAATATTGAACAGGCAATGCAATGGACTTTAGGCCGTTCCTTTAAGCTGGAGTTGATTTTTACAGAAGACTTTATCCGTACCGTACATAGGCGAATGTATGCCAACGTATGGGATTGGGCAGGTGAGTTTCGAAAAACCAATAAGAACATTGGGGTTGACAAATGGCAAATACCAACCGAACTAAAATACCTGCTAGATGATGCAAAGTATTGGCATGAAAATAATATCTACCCGCCCGAAGAAATTGCTGTAAGGTTCAAGCACCGCATTGTAAGTATTCATTGCTTTCCAAATGGCAATGGAAGGCATAGCCGTTTAATGGCTGATATCATTATCGAAAAAATATACAAGCAGCAAGTTTTTAGTTGGGGTGCTGCAAACCTTTACAGCGAAGACGATAATAGAACAGCCTACCTCAAAGCCGTTAAAGCTGCCGATAAAAGCGATTACAGTTTGCTGCTTGCTTTTGCCAGATCTTAAGAATTGCAGCCAACCTTTCAAGTATACTTAAAAGCTTTCCTTGGGGCTTTTTTGTGCTCTATTTCTGTACATCTTTTACTTCTTTGTATTCTTTACAAGGCTTCATACTTATTTAAATATATTAGTATACACTTTTCTTTATTTTTTTATATTCTTCGAAAAGCAAATGACAAAACTGAGTAAAGTAAATTTGGAGAGAGCGTAAAGACAATCAGAGAGCAGCAAAATTTATTAGGGATGCTATATTGAATTGAAACAAAGCGGATGAACCTGTTAAATTAATGGGTTATATAAAGAACTATTATAAATAGGTATGCAAAAGGGTGAAAAGAATAGTGAATAAATTATTGGCTACTTATAAAATTGCCTAGTGCTACGTAAAAAATTTACGGGAACTATGCATAATAGTCATACAAATTTTAGTAATTCGTTAGCCATGTTGGTTATTTGATAGTTAAAAATAAATTACTTTAGTATTGAATGAAGTATTACATTTATTTTTTAATAATAAATCCTTAAGAAATACGCTAAGGTTGAAATAAATAAAATGTCATTTAACGAAAATTCCAGAGTTAAAATTCCTGCCATTTTGCATTTATGCAAACTTGGTTACAGCTATCTTTCGTTAAAAGGGAGTAAGTACGATCAGCATACCAATATTTTTACTGATATTTTTATTGATAGCATTGCAAGAATCAACAATGGCTTAGAAAGAAATGATATTGTAAAGAAGCTGCAAGAAATTTCTTTATTGCTGGATAATGAAGACCTTGGCAAAAGCTTTTATGAAAAACTGATAGACCAGTCAGAAATTAAACTCATTGATTTTGAAAATATCCATATCAATTCTTTACATGTAGTTACAGAACTTACCTGTAAGAAAGATGAAGAAGAATTCAGACCAGATATTACACTACTGATCAATGGAATGCCCTTGGTTTTTATTGAGGTTAAAAAGCCCAATAACCTAGAAGGCATACAAGCAGAACATAAAAGAATTAAAACCAGATTTGAAAATAAAAAGTTCAGGCGTTTTGTAAACATTACCCAACTGATGGTTTTCTCCAACAATATGGAGTACGATGCAAACGCAATTGAACCCTTACAGGGAGCTTATTATGCAACTGCAGCTTACGGTAAACCTGCCTTTAATTATTTCAGGGAAGAAGAGGAAGCAAACACAAATCTTGTACTGCCAGATATTACGGATGAACTTGAAACATTTGTACTAAAAGACAATAACCTTGTTGGTATAAAAAATGCTCCTGAATTTATTACCAATAAATCGCCTAAAACACCTACACATAAAATTTGTACTTCTTTATTCTTGCCTGAAAGATTGTTTTTTATGTTGCAATATGCTGTTGCATTTGTAAAAACAGAAAAACAACTGGAAAAGCATATAATGCGTTATCCTCAACTGTTTGCCACCAAAGCAATTGAGCAAAAATTAAATGAGGGTATTAATAAGGGAATTATCTGGCATACACAGGGTAGTGGTAAAACAGCATTGGCTTACTATAACGTTAAATTTCTTACCCATTATTACAGAGCTAAAAATGTTGTACCTAAATTTTACTTTATTGTTGATAGGCTGGACTTATTAATACAGGCAGGAAAAGAATTTAAAAGCAGGGGGCTTATTGTTCACAACATTAATACTAGAGAAGAATTTACAAAAGATATTAAATCACTATTTGCTGTTCACAACAATTCGGGCAAACTGGAAATTACGGTAGTGAATATTCAAAAGTTTGAAGAAGATACCAACGTATTTAACAAGAGCGATTACAACATTAATATTCAAAGAATTTATTTCTTAGACGAAGTACACAGAAGCTATAATCCTAAAGGTAGTTTTCTGGCAAACTTGAATGAGTCCGATACAAACGCCATTAAAATTGGATTAACTGGAACTCCTCTATTGGGCGACGAATACAACTCCAAACAATTGTTTGGCAACTACATACACAAGTATTATTACAATGCATCTATAGCCGATGGTTATACGTTAAGGTTGATAAGAGAAGATATTGAAACAAGTTACAGCTTGCTGTTAAAAAAAGCATTGGAAGAAATTGAAATTTTAAAAGGTGATAGTGAACGTAAAATAGTATATGCACACCGCAAGTTTGCTGAGCCTATGCTAGATTATATAGTACAGGATTTTGAGCAGGCAAGAATTGCCATGAATGATACTAGCATTGGTGCAATGGTGGTATGCGATTCATCGGAACAGGCCAAAGAAATGTTTGATATTTTTCAAGAGAAATATGCTGTACCCCAACAGCAAACTTTAAACATAGCAGCAGAAGAGCAAGCTCCTTATGCAGCCAAAGAAAAATATAGCGTTAAAACGGCTGAACTCATATTACACGATGTAGGTACAAAAAAAGAAAGAGAAAAAAAGATTGATGATTTTAAAGAAGGCAGCATAGATTTCTTATTTGTGTTTAACATGTTGCTCACTGGTTTTGATGCCAAACGACTTAAGAAACTGTACTTGGGGCGTATTGTTAAAGCACACAATCTTTTGCAAGCCTTAACCAGAGTTAACAGACCCTATAAAAATTTTAGGTATGGTTATGTAGTTGATTTTGCTGACATTCAAAAGGAGTTCGATAAAACCAACAAAGACTATTTTAAAGAATTACAAGAAGAACTAGGCGATGAACTTCAACACTACAACAACCTCTTTAAAACCAAAGAAGAAATACAACAGGAAATAGGAGAAATAAAAGAATTCTTATTTCAGTACAACACAGTAAACGCTGAAATCTTTTCTCAACAAATTTCTGAAATCAGCGATAAAGGCTTAATGCAGCAAATTGTAAAAGTGCTGAATAATGCAAAGGCTTTGTACAATATCATTCGTTTATCTGGTAATTATGAAATGCTCGATAAACTGGACTTTAATAAACTAACCGTTTTAAGCAGAGAAGCCCAAAACAGGCTATCATTAATACAAACAAAGGATGCTTTAGAAAACAGCAACGAAACCACCAACTTACTCAATATTGCTTTAGAAGATGTGGTATTTGCGTTTACAAAAATTAAAGAAGAAGAACTGCTGATTGCCGATCAGTTAAGAAATACCCTACAAAGAGCAAGGGAAATATTGGGTGGCAATTTCGATCAGGGCGACCCGGTATTTGTTTCTTTAAAAGACGAATTGGAAAGACTATTTAAAAAGAAAAATTTAAGTGAAGTAAGCAGGGAACAAATGGAAGCCAACATAAAAGCTTTGGAAGAAATTTACACACTGGCAAAAGAATTGGAACGCAAAAACCAATTGCTAAAAGCCAAGTACGATAATGATGCCAAGTATGCAAGGCTGCATAAACGCCTGATGGAAAAAAATCCACTTACCCAAAGTGAAAGCAAACTGTTTGAAGCCTTACAAAGCTTAAAGCAAGTAGCCGATGCCCAAATATTGCAAAATGCCAATACTTTAGAGAATGAAAGTTATATAGAAAGAATGATGATAAAATTGGTAATAGACCAGCTGAAGAACAAACATCAGTTAGATATGGATGCTGAAACAGCTAAAAATATCAATCACTTAATTGTAAAAGAATACATCAACGAATATTACGGAAGAGTAGCTTAAACAAAGAACGATGACACTAACACAACAATTTGAAAAAAATACCAAAGACCTCATAGACGATCTTAAAAGCGTTTGTGCCAACTATGGTTTAGGCAACGATGGCAACGAGTTTAAGATTATTACCCAATCATTTCTTTACAAATTTTTGAACGATAAGTTTGTGTTTGAACTAAAACAGTTAGAACCCAAACTAGCCAAAGCCGAAAACTTTGATGAAGCCATTGGTAAAATAAAACCAGCAGATTTAGAATTACTGCTATTGCAACTAAACCCCAACACAGCAAGGCTAAAACCCACACAATTTATCAGTGCATTGTACAACAGGCAAAATGAAGACAAGTTTGCTGAATTGTTTGATAATACCTTGTTAGAAATTGCCAAAGACAACAGCGATATATTTTCGGTAATAACCGATGGTGGCGAAAAAATTGTACTCTTCGAAAACATTAGCAAATATGTAACCGATAAAAGAGATGAGTTTTGCAAAGCCATTATCAATAAGTTGATACCCTTTAGTTTCGAAAATATCTTTCACGAAAAGTTCGACTTTTTTGCTACCATATTTGAGTATTTAATTAAAGATTACAACACCAATAGTGGTGGTAAATATGCTGAATATTTTACCCCACATGCAGTAGCAAAAATTATGGCTGCCTGTTTGGTAACAGAGCCTGTAAAAAATGTAACCTGTTACGATCCCAGTGCAGGTAGTGGAACTTTACTCATGAACCTGGCACATGCCATAGGAGAAGATAAGTGTACCATTTACTCACAAGATATTTCTCAAAAATCATCTAACCTGCTCAGGTTAAATTTAATACTCAATAACCTTGTTCACTCTATACCCAATATTGTAAAAGGCAATACCCTAACCGACCCTTACCATAAGGATAAAGATGGTACATTAAAAAACTATGATTTTATAGTAAGCAACCCACCGTTTAAGTTAGACTTTAGCGATTTTGTAGAAGACCTAAAGAGTAAACATAACCACCAACGCTTTTTTGCAGGTACGCCCAATGTGCCCAAAACCAAGCCAGAAGGCATGGCCATTTACCCCATGTTTATACAGCATATTATATATTGCCTGAGTAAAAAAGGCAGGGCTGCTGTAGTAGTGCCTACAGGTTTTATAACAGCACAAAGTGGTATAGAAAAAAAGATACGTGAAAAATTGGTAGACGAAAAAATGCTACGTGGCGTAATAAGCATGCCCAGCAACATATTTGCAACCACAGGCACCAATGTAAGTATTGTGTTTATAGACAAAGCCAATACCCAAGGCAATATTGTATTAATGGATGCCAGCAAATTAGGCACTACGGTTAAAGATGGTAAAAACCAAAAAACACTGTTAAGCCATGCAGAAGAACAAACCATTATAAACACGTTTAACAACCGACAGGTTGTAGAAGACTTTACAGTAGTGGTAAATTACGACGATATTAAAGCCAAAAACTACAGCTTTAGTGCAGGGCAATATTTTGAGGTGAAGATTGAATACACCGATATAACAGCAGCAGAATTTGCAGCAAAAATGAGTGGCTATAAACAAAGCTTAAATGAATTGTTTGCAGAAAGCAGTAAATTGGAAAAAGAGATTAAGAAAGAATTGGAGGGGTTAGAAATGAAATAGATAATATTTTGTAGTGCTATAATAAAAACCCAGAATGGGTCAAATATTTATAGAAGATAAATAAAACAAATGCGACCCCGAAGGGGTCGAATAATGCAAGTTGATGTTGGTTATAAATATGTAATCCCGTTGGGATTATAAAATAAAAAGTGATGAATAAACAAGAACTATTGGAGGGGATGAGTTATGAGTAAACCAGTTAATAAAAGGTTGGGTGATATTGCTAATTTCAAAAGAGGTTACGATTTGCCTTCTTATAATCGAAAAGCTGGCGAATATCCTATTATTAGTTCATCTGGTATATCTGGTTATCATTCTGAATATAAAAAAGATGGTGAAGGAATTATAACAGGACGATATGGTACGCTTGGTACTGTGTATTATGTTAATGGGAAGTATTGGCCTCATAACACGGCTTTGTATGTAACAGATTTTAAAGAAAATTACCCAAAATATGTTTACTACCTTATGAAATGCTTAGGTAGTCTAAAAACAAGTGACAAGAGCACTGTGCCTGGAATAAATAGAAATGACTTACATGAAATCCTTGTTCCTCATATAAAAAATCTTCAAACCCAACGCCAAATAGCATCAGTCCTTTCATCACTCGATGCCAAAATAGAACTCAACAATAAAATAAATGCCGGGTTAGAGGCAATGGCAATAACCATTTACGATTATTGGTTTGTGCAGTTCGATTTTCCATATTCCCCTCCTTCGGAGGGGCTAGGGGTGGTTAAACCCTACAAAAGCAGTGGTGGTAAAATGGTGTATAATCAAGAGTTGAAAAGAGAAATACCTGAGGGGTGGGAGGTGAAAGAATTACAAGAAATCGCAAAATGTTTAATGGGGCAATCTCCAAAAGGTGAATCATACAATCAAGATGGCATTGGTACTCCGTTATTAAATGGTCCTGCCGATTATGAAAATGGTGCATTAAAAGGAAGAACATATACAACAGAACCAACAAGATTCTGCCAAAAGGATGATTTAGTTTTATGTATAAGAGCAACTATTGGAAACTTGGTTTATTCCGAACAAGAATTTTGTCTTGGTCGAGGTGTTGCTGCTGTAAGAGCAAATGATAAACGACTTTCAGAATTGATTTACTTTTTATTAATTCAAGAAATTGAAAGATTTAAAGTTCAAGCTACCGGAAGTATTATTGTTGGCATTACAAAGGATGATTTAATAGAATCAAAGTGTTTAATTCCAAAAGCAGAATTACTTGACTCATTTCATAATCTTATTAAGCCACAATTTGATAAGATTAGAATTAACATAAAAGAAAACCAAAAACTCACCGAACTCCGAGATTGGCTATTGCCTATGCTGATGAATGGGCAGGTAACTGTAAAAGATGCGTATGCAATGTTAGATGAACAGTTGAGTATGGCAGCAGAGTAAAGGGTTCGGTATAATACAAAATAAAAGATAACAATGGAATTTATAAAAGAAGAAGACTTGCAGTTAATTACTTCTTGTGCTAATCAAGATGTAAATGAAACTGACTTTGTTAAACTAAAATTAGTTTATGAAAAGCTAGAGCATATATGTGTTTTGTTACAAGAAAAGGGGTTTAATTATCAAATTAGAAAAGACCCAAGACGTCAAGCAGGACAAGGTGTTTTTAAGTTTCAGGAATATCAATGGGCAAAGATTTACCCAAGTGAGTACAAACAATTTGCTCAAGATAAGTTTGCATACATCATTGCATTTACAGACAACATCTTATTATTTCATTTAATGGGAGTAAAAGATTATCAAGAACTACCTGCATCAAAAGAAGCAAGCAGAACTTGTTGGACTGAATTAAATATTCAAGATTCTAGTTATGAAGCCATTGTAGAAAGTTTTGTAGAATTTGATAAAAAATATAGAAAGTTATTTATTAAAACTGGTGCAGAACTTGGTATTGAACAATTTAAAAATATAATAGCTGCTATGAATAATAGAGAAATTAAAGAATTGCTAGAATACAAAAAGCAAATAATTCTACAAGGCCCCCCAGGTACAGGTAAAACAAGAAAAGCTAAAGCTATTGCTAAGGATTTATTGTTGCCTAGTATAATTAATGAAGGCGATATAAAATCTTGTTTAAAAATTGGACAAGAGATAAAAAGTATAACAGATTATACAACTTATACAGTAAGTAATATATCAGCAACTAATATTACTTTAAATCTGAAAACAGGCACTACACAATCCCCAACTTTTCAAAAAATAATTGAAGCCTATCAAAGTAAAAAATGGAAAGGTGGAACAACAGGTGGCGATGCATATGAAGCAGCAATAGCAAAGTATATTTATGAAAATATAATACCTGATGAACAATATAAGCTTATTCAATTTCACCCAGCGTATTCTTATGAAGATTTTGTAAGAGGCATTGTTGCTAAGCCTAATGAAAGTGGAGAAGGAGTTTTATATGAAGCAGAAAATAAGACTCTAGCAAAATTTGCATCAAATGCATTTGATAATTACAGAAAAAGTAAGATTGTTTCAGATGATGAACTTTCTAAAGAGCACTGGATTGATATAAGCTGGAACAGTTTTGTTGCTGTAATTGAAAATGAAATAGAATCTAATGGTTCTTTTAAGTTGACGAAGAAAGTCAACATAGTAGAAGTACAAGAAGATTGTTTCAGGTATACTGGTGAAGATTGGCAGCTAATAAGCAGAATCAACTTTAAAGATTGCAAGAAAATTATTAATGATTACTTAAATAAGAACCGTAACAATTTAGAGTTTGATTTAAGTATTTCAAAACATGCAAACTATAGAAAACCCTATTATGGCACTACTATTAAGAAATTTATATCAGAAAATAGTTATCAAAAAAGTGAAGTAAAAAAGGAAGAACTAAAACAATTTGTACTCATCATTGATGAAATTAACCGAGCCAATTTATCATCGGTACTTGGAGAATTAATTTATGCCCTAGAATACCGTGGTGAAGCTGTAGAAAGTATGTATACTGTAGATGGCGACAACAAATTAATTCTGCCACCTAATTTATACATTATAGGTACTATGAACAGTGCTGATAGAAGTATTGGTAATATAGATTATGCAATAAGAAGAAGGTTTGCATTTGTAGATGTGTTACCAACACATGAACCAATTAAAGATTTTGCTAAACCAACATTTGAAAAAGTTTCAAAACTATTTATCAAAAATTATGACACGATAGATTGGAGTAATCCTAAGCCGATAGCTTCTGACTTTCTTGCACCTGAATTTAGGCCAGAAGATATTTGGATTGGTCATAGCTATTTTATTACAAAAGATAAAGATGAAAAAGGCAATCCAATTAATGAAGAAGATTTGCTTAAACAGAAATTGAAGTATGAAGTTATTCCAATTTTAAAAGAGTATGTAAAAGATGGTGTATTGGTTGGTGACAAAGTAAAAGATGAGATAGAAAAATTAGCAGTGTAACAAATGCATATTGTTTTAACCATAAAAGAGCAACAACAAGAAAAACAAATGACTTCTTCTTTAAAACAGGAAGAACATAAAAATTTATTGACTAAAGAAATCTATCAACGTTCCTTCTTTTTCAAAAGTGATATGCTTTGTTATAAATTGGAGAGAAGGGAAGAACATTATGAAGCATTAAGTAATTATTTTGTAGGAGTAGATTGGTTAGAAGAAGAAAAAGTGGCATTGTTTGTTGAGCCCAAAATGAACGATAGCGAAAGTGAGATTGATTTTATGAGGATGGTAATAGAGAGTTTTGGTTATGCTGAAAATTTAGAACAAATAGATGGGCTATTTCATATTGAGTATGATAAGCCCTGGATTAGCATTCAACAAAAGCAGGATATTTTATCGCCTATATTAATTGTTCAGTATTTACAACTATTAAAAAAAATTGTACAAAAGGGATTAAAGAAATCTTATTATAGGGTTACTGAAAACTTAGATAGCAGGATTAAAGGAAAGATTTTAGTTGCACAGCAAATAAAACAAAATCTTGTAAAAAACAAGCTTACTAAAACTGTTTGTACTTATCAGGAATTTGGAACTAATAGTCTCGAAAACAAGTTTTTAAAACATGTGCTTTCGTTTGTTTCAATGTATTTAAATCAAAATAAAGCAGCTTTTACTAAACAGCAAATTGCAGGGCTGCAAAACATAATTGGCTATTGTTTGCCTGCTTTTGAAAACGTTGCAGTTGTTAAAAGTAATCATCAAAAAATCAGTTGTTCTAAAAATCCGTTTTACAAAGAATATGAGCAGGCAATAAAAATTGGTGCATATATACTAAAACGGTTTTCATTCAACATTAGTAAAGCAGCTGAACAAAATATTACTACTCCACCTTTTTGGATAGATATGAGTAAGCTGTTTGAGTTGTATGTTTTTGGTAAACTAAAAGAAGCGTTTAAAGAACCCAATGCTATAACTTACCATGATAAATATTTAGGTGGAAAGGAAACAGATATTCTTATAAGAGTCGGTCAATATAAATGCGTAATTGACTGTAAGTACAAACCACGTTACTACAATAGCACTATTGATCTAGAAGATAAAAGGCAATTGGCAGGATACACTAGATTAAAAAGTGTTTATAATAAATTGGATGTGTCTACTGATACAATTATAAAAGGGCTTATCATTTATCCTTATCAGAGATCTTCAAAAAATATTAATAAGGAAGACTTATTTAGTATTAGTATTGACGAATATGTAGATTTTTATAAGCTTGGTATTTCATTACCCGTTCTTTAAATTGTTACTCGTTTTCGTATTTTACTTTACGTATTCCCAACTCACTTATTCAAAATAATGTTGAAGAAACAGCAGATTATATAGTTGGCTTTTTGAATGAGAATAATTATAGAAACTGGGAGCGTTGGTAACCCATTGTTTAAAAATGGTAGAATTGTAATACAGAATAATGAATAAATGCCTTGATTATCAGTTATTTAAATTTTTTAACCTTGCAAACTTGGTTTTCTCGGCACCGAGAACTATGTTTGTCTTAACTTTTAAGTTAAGTTGATTGTTGATATTATACCCATACAAAACCTCAGGTATGCAAAAGTTACTTATTACACCGCTAAAGTGGAGGGACGAGCCATGTCGGAATTTAAAGATTTTCAGCAACGAATGTCGGTTAACAAAAAAGATGAGATAGAACTAAACGAAATCAGAAGATATATAGAAAAAATTGGAAAAGAATGGGGAGCATATCCTAAACATTTTAAACACGAAAGAGCAGCAGAAAGATTACCACCACCTTATCATTATATAGAAACAGAAGATGCAAATGATTTTGGCCTTAGATTGTATTGTATACGGCTTACACCCGAAATAGTGATATTGTTAAATGGTGGAAGAAAAACAAATAGAAATCCTGAGAAATGTAATAATTGTTCAAAACATTTTACGTTGGCTAACAGAATATCCAACAAAATAAATGAAGCAATAAATGATGGTTATATAGAATTAAACCACTATACAGGAGAGATAGACATAGAAGAAGATTTTGAACTTGATATATAAACATTGCATGTATGATAAAGAAGAAAAAGATATTGGTTGCAGAAGAAATGCCTGAGTTTGAAAAAGGCATTGAAAGCATGCCTGAAGACAGCAAAATTTTTGTAGATAAGTCCTTAGAAATTGCTCATTACATTCTTGAGTTGATGGAGCAAAGGGGCATTAAGCAAAAAGATTTAGCTGCCAAAATGGGAAAATCTGAAGCAGAAGTAAGTAAGCTTTTGGCAGGAATGCACAATTATACATTACGCTCTTTAGCCAAAATAGAAGCAGCATTAGGGGCTACTGTTGTATGCACACCTATAAAACAAAAACATGTTTTCCAAAATGGTTTTATTCTTAAAGGCTCGTATGCTACCAGTGAAATAAAGCATACTACGAAAACTTCAAATGGCTTAGATTACAGTGGTGCTAAGCTAATTTATATGGATTCAAAAAAAACAGAACAACTTGTATCATGAATACAACTAAAATAGTTGATGCCGAAAAAATACACATCGAAAGTATTACCACACTAAAAGGTAATATAGATGCTATTGAAAACGCTAATGCAGATGCGATAGCAGGGCATAAATTTAAGTTTGAATTAAAAACAGGATTAAACGCAGAACAACATATAATTGGCTTAGTGTTATTGGTTGATATTGTTGCAACAGACGCCAATCAAAATGATTTAGGTATATCTGGTTCATATACACATGAAATTGTATTTCGTGTAGAAAACCTGAATGATTTTTTAACAACCAATGAATCTGAAGAATCAGATTTTCTTATTGATGGCATATTGGGCAGCACACTTTGTGGTATTGCTTACTCAACAGTAAGAGGAATTATATTTACAAGAACACAAGGTACATCTTTGGGTACAGTAACTTTGCCCATAATTGATCCACGTAAACTGATTGGTATAGAATAAGTATTCTTGCCGCCCAGATTAGTGTTACGACTAACTATAATGAAAATATTTAAAACATTGATATTGAAGATAGTACTCCGACATTAGTGTTGCTGCCAAATAAAAGGGATGTGTTATTACAACTCCATCAAATTATCTGAAAATGCAGCTATAAAATTATTGGATAAAGAATATACAATTTCATTGCCCTAAATACCCATCAAAAGTGGTTTTGAGTATGCCAATTATCCCATGCTAAAACCCTTGCCTACCTTAGATTGTAGCATTGAAATGGCACATTGCTAGTTTATAACCAACTGAATTAACATTCACAAAAAATTAATAGAAAATCTTAAAAAATATGCAACGCTAAATGCCAAAGCTAAAACTTCTCTGCCTTGATTATTGTCCCCATTAACCAGCATAAATTACTACTTAACTCCCTAACATTTCCTTCATCATAAAATTCAAAAAATTATTTTAAAAAGGGGATAAATAAAAGCTTGAATTGCTAAATAATTTAGCAATATTTGTACAAAAATTTATTGTTTGTATGAAAAGCAGCTCCAATCGCCATATTGCCCATTTTGATTTAGATAGTTTTTTTGTTTCGGTAGAACGATTAAAGAATAGCCGTTTGGTGGGCAAACCGATTGCTGTAGGTGGTTCATCGGATAGGGGAGTAATTGCATCTTGTAGTTATGAAGCTCGAAAATTTGGGGTTAAAAGTGCCATGCCGGTAAGGTTGGCAAAAAAGCTATGTCCCGAGCTTTTAATGATTAAAGGCGATATGGACAGTTATTCCAAATATTCCAATAACGTTACCTCAATTATTGCGGATAATGTACCCTTGTTTGAAAAAGCCTCCATAGACGAGTTTTACGTCGATTTAAGCGGCATGGATAAGTTTTTTGGATGTTCACGTTACACAACAGAATTAAGGCAAAAAATAGAGAAAGAAAGCGGTTTAGACATATCGTATGCTTTGGCAAGTAATAAACTCTTATCGAAAGTTGGTACCAACGAAGTAAAACCACATGGACAATTGGAAATTCCATTTGGCAATGAGAAAAATTATTTGGCTCCATTGGCTATAGAAAAAATGCCGATGGTTGGCGATAAAACCTCCTCACTTTTACGAAAAATGGGCGTAGAAACCATTAAAATTTTATCGGAGATACCTGTTGAAATGATGATCAATTTATTGGGGAAAAATGGAATAGAGCTATCTCGACGTGCAAACGGGATTGATGAAACGCCCATTGTTCCATTTCACGAGGCAAAAAGCATAGGAACTGAAAATACTTTTGAAAAAGATACCATCGATATTCAGTTTTTGCATCGTGAATTGGCACGTATGAGTGAACAGGTAGGTTTTGAATTAAGGCAAAGCAATAAACTGTGCGGTTGTGTTACGGTTAAATTACGTTATAGCGATTTTCAAACATTTACAAAACAAAAAGCAATATCGTATTCTGCTGCCGATCATGTATTATCGGCAACGGTAAAAGAGTTGTTTAACAAATTGTACGAACGACGACAATTGGTTCGGTTAATTGGAGTACGTGTGTCGAACATTGTACCAGGTAATTATCAAATCCATTTATTTGATGATACACAGGAAATGATACGATTGTATCAATCGATAGATTCTATTAAATCTCAATTTGGAGAAAACGTTTTATTACGAGCAGCTGGATTTGTAAAAAATGCAGCAATACCAAAACCAAAATCGTTACGCTTTTTAAAATGAATTTTAGTAAAGGAATTTATTATCTACAATGCAAAACCGTTGCATTTTTTTTAATAATGAGAAAAATGTACTTGAATGGTAAAACGTGTTTTCATTTAGTGCTTTTACAAGAAAATCATTTTTTGTAAAAGAAGGAATTGTAAGGAAGAAAATGGTTTAAAAATAATGTTTTAATAAAAGCACCTTTTCATTATAAAATAAACCATAAATAATAAAAAACATTATAAAAGCAATTATTTTCTCTAGCACTTTTTTAATGCAAAACGAATTTTATTTCTATAATAATTATAATAAATAAAATGATTTTTTGTAAATGAATTTATTATCTGCAATACAAAACCATTGTTTTTTTATAATAATGAGAAAGATGGACTTTAATCGTAGAGAAGAAAATCGTTTAAAAATAATGTTTTAATAAAAGCACTTTTTCATTATAAAATGAACCATAAATAATAAAAAACATTATAAAGTCAAAGATGTTGTCTAGCATTTTTTTTTTTTACATTAAAAGCCTGTCTTATTTCATTGGTTATAATGAAAAATAAAATCATTATTTTTTTAAGTAAATACATTATCTGCAATACAAAACCATTGCATTTTTTCTAAGTAAAATACATTAATAATTAGCAATGCAAAACCGTTACGTTTTTTTTTAAAACAATGTAAAATATGTACCTGAATTGTAAAACATATTTCTCGTTTCGTTACGGTACTTATGGAACAGAAGAATTAATTAAAGAAGCTGTAGAAAAAGGCATTACATCTTTAGCATTAACCAATATCAATAATACATGTGATGCATGGGATTTTGTAGATTATTGCATTGAAAATAATATAAAACCAGTTATTGGAACAGAAATACGTAATGATGAAAAATTCATGTACATACTGCTTGCAAAAAATAATGAAGGTTTACGAACGATTAATGAATTTCTGTCGAATCAGCAAAATGAAAAACATTATTTTCCTGAACGATTTACTTACGATAAAAACGTTTTTGTTATTTATCCGCTTACAATAAAAACGGAAAATGAAAACGAATTTATTGGGGTAAATACCAATGAAATAAATAAACTGTACAATTGCAACGATTTTTCGAAAATGGTGATGTTACATCCTGTCACATTTCAGAATAAGACTTATTATAATGTACATAGATTATTAAGAGCAATTGATAAAAATGTAATTCTCTCGAAACAGAATAAAAAAGATATTGCATCTCCACATGAAGTTTTTATTACTCCTGCAACGTTAATTAATGCTTTTAAACAATATCCTTCTATTGTAACAAATACTTTGCAATTATTGGATCAATGTACAATTGAAATATCGTTTCATACGGATAAATTAAAAAACGTATTTACGTCAAATAAAGAATCCGATAAATTATTATTGGAGAAACTGGCATTAGACGGTTTTTTAAAGCGATACGGTAAGAAAAATGTGATTGCACAAAATCGTTTAAAAAAAGAATTACGCATAATAGACGAAATGAATTTTAATGCATATTTTTTGATTACCTGGGACTTAATACGATATGCAACCAGCAGAGGTTTTTATTATGTAGGAAGAGGAAGTGGTGCAAATTCTATTGTAGCATATTGTTTGCAAATAACCGATGTAGATCCAATAGAATTGGATTTATATTTTGAACGTTTTTTAAATCCACATCGTACAGTTCCACCCGATTTTGATATGGATTTTTCATGGAAAGATCGTGACGAAATAATAGATTATATTTTTAAACGGTACGGAAAAAATCATGTGTGTTTATTGGGGTCTTATGTAACGTTTCAAAAACGTGCAATAATACGAGAATTGGGAAAAGTTTTTGGTTTGCCAAAAGAAGAAATTGATACGTTGGAAAACGGTATTATACATAATGATAAAATACATAAACAAATACACCAGTACGGTAATTTAATAATGAATTTTCCAAATCAGTTAAGCATACATGCATGTGGCATGTTGATTAGTGAAAAACCATTATTTTATTATACAGCCACGGAAATGCCCCCGAAAGGTTTTTCGACGTCTCAAATAGATATGTTCATTGCAGAAAAAATTGGTTTGTATAAAATCGATATTTTATCGCAAAGAGGATTGGGGCATATTAAAGACACAATAGAAATTGTACGTGAAAATCGTAAAATCGATATTAATATTCATGAAGTAGAGAAATTTAAAAAAGATAAAACTGTAGCAGAAAAAATACGTTCTGCCGATACAATAGGATGTTTTTATATTGAAAGTCCTGCAATGCGACAATTGCTCATGAAACTGCGTTGTGATAATTATATAACATTGGTGGCTGCAAGTAGTATAATACGTCCTGGTGTATCGCAAAGTGGCATGATGAAACAATATATTTATCGTTTTCATCATCCAGATTCATTTGAGTATTTGCACCCAAAAATGAAAGAGCTATTGCAGGAAACTTATGGTGTAATGGTGTATCAGGAAGATGTAATAAAAGTAGCACACCATTTTGCAGGTTTAGACATGTCTGAAGCCGATGTACTGAGAAGAGCAATGAGTGGAAAATATCGTTCAAAGAAACAATTTGAGCAGATTACAAAACGTTTTTTTGATAATTGCAAATCGTATGGTTATTCAGACGATTTAACGAAAGAAGTGTGGCGGCAAATAGAAAGTTTTGGTGGGTATTCTTTTTCAAAAGCACATTCTGCAAGTTTTGCAGTAGAAAGTTATCAATCGCTGTATTTAAAAACGTATTTCCCCAAAGAATTTATGGTAGCCGTCATTAATAATTTTGGTGGATTTTATTCTACCGAATTGTATTTCCATGAATTAAAAAAAACGAGAGCTGTAATTCATTTACCCTGTGTAAATAAAAGTGAACGATTAACACGAATAGAAAATAATGATGTTTTTATTGGTTTTATACATATCCAGGGATTGGAAGAAAAAACATTAGAAATAATAGAAAACTGTAAAAAAGAAGGTGATTTTTTACATATACAGGATTTTGTAGAACGTGCAGCAATTGGAATAGAACAATTGAATTTGTTGATACGAATAGGAGCATTTCGTTTTACGTTAAAAAATAAAAAAGAGTTATTGTGGGAAGCTAATTTTTTACATAAAAAGAATGTAAAATATACAACAGGAAATACATTATTTATTGAAAAACCAATATCTTTTTCATTACCAGTTTTACGTCAATTACCGTCGGAAGATGCAATGGATGAAATTGAATTATTGGGTTTTCCTGTTTGTAATGTTTTTGATTTGGTAGATGCAAATATTTCATTGTACGTAGAAGCAAAAAATATTAAAAATTACTTAGGAAAAAACGTAAGTGTAATTGGTTTTTTAATAACGAGTAAACCGGTACGAACAATAAAACAGGAAACAATGTATTTCCATACATTTATTGATGCAGCTGGAGATTGGCTCGATACAGTATTTTTTCCTGATGCTACGAAATACTATAACGTTACCGGTCGTGGTTTTTACGAAATGCACGGAAAAGTGATTGAAGAATTTGGAGTATTTACATTAGATGTTCATCAATGCAAAAAAGTAGGGATGAAGAGGAGTGGGGTGTAAAATAATAAAACGATAAAAAGGTAGTTAATAGTAATGAATGCAATAATTATAATTTTCTTTTATTTACAATCGGTGCTAATTGCCTGTAATGTATTTTTTTGATTAAATACTCGGTAATACTTTGTTTTTTGATGTTCATTTTTGGTTGTTTTTTAGTAAACCTAAATTAGGACGAGACACAAATAGTTGATTGTACTTCCGTCAAGCCACCATATTGCCAAACTTTTTGTTAGCGGTAGTGCATTTGTTTCTCGTCTGTATTTTGTTCGCAATAAAATCTGTCCATTGCCTTGTACCCTTATGGCTTTACGTTCCATTTTATTGGTTTTAATCTGGGTGAAAAACAAATCGTAATTTGTGATTACGGATTATTTTCCGGAGTGTTGTTTGTGATCACTACATCGTTTTTTGGGGTTTCAAAAATCACGTTGATGTCTTTCACAAAATCTTTTATTCGAGCAAGAGGAACCTGCTGAAACATTATTGTTTTTCCGCTTTCATCAACCCTTTCCACTTTAAGACTTAAAACGTGATTTTAAAATTTCTCCTCTTTCACCAATGCTATTAAATGTTCCAACGAAATTTTCAATTTTTGGGCAGTTTCTTCAGAATTGATATGTCCTAAAAGGTACTCATCTTTTTTTCGATTTCCCGAAATGCTGGTGTACATAATGTGCCATTTTTCACCGTTGTAATGCGGTTCTATGCGGAGCGTTTTCACATCTTGTAAATTAGTTTTCACGGTGTCGCTGTCCGAAAATGTTTTTACCAGAAAGTTGTTTTCACACTCCACCGAAACCACTTTTATCCCCCCAAACGTAAATGCAGTTTTATACAAACCATCTATGGTTTGTATAGTTTCTTGTTTGGTTTGTGCCTTTGTGGCAAAAGTGCTTGCTGCAAATGCGAGGATTAAAAATATGTTTCTCATTGTTGTATTCATCTTTATTGATTTTATAAAGTTGCAATTGGGTTAAGTTATTTCTCGTGTTTGTTGTGTTGTCTGTGGCCGCTTTACCGCTAACGTTCGGGGCCTTTAGTTTTGATTGATCATAAATTTATTAAAACTACTACTATTATAGTTTTTCTTTTTTGGTACTTTTTTCTTTTTACAATCCCCATTAATGTGTTAATAAAGTAGCTTTAAAAAACCTGAAACCACATAAGCGAATTATGTTCAGGGCAAGGAGTAAGGCCTATGCCAAGTTAAAATCTTATGTGGTTTTTTTGAACAAGCATCAAATAGAAAATAGGGTTTATGTCCCATTA
>CALRLQ020000012.1:0-131037 GCA_943368735.1 Rhizobium sp. Q54
TGTCAATATCAAACCTGCTATTTGAAAAGTCATAGATATTTAAAATTGTTTTAGAGTCAGTGTCGCCTTGTTGACCAAAAGCTATTATAGGTATGACTATTAAAATGAATTTTAAAAAACGCATCGTCTAAATATTATGGCGTGCAACGTTCAAGGCTTTGTGCAGGTTGGGGATTTCGAGTTCCGTCTGCTTGTAAACGTCAGTCAAATTTATAGGTTTATGATGATGTTTTATTCTTTTGCTCAATAGCGTTCTGTCGAGCTGGAACTGAACTTAAATAGTAGTACAAATGTTGAATTGCTTTCCGTCGAGCCCAACTTGCACAAAACCTCTTGTTGGCTGTAGCCTTTCTTCTACTAAATTCTTGCCATTGATTGTATTTCTGCGTTTCTTGCATTTTCTTTTTCAATTAACAATCTTGGATTTTGAATAACAAGATTTTTTAATTCTTCGATTTTAGGTTCTAACCCTTTTATCATATCAATAAAGTCTAAAACTTGTTGACTTTTTACTGTCTCCCTTCCGTGTGCAACTTGATTTCTTACGTTTCTAAATTCATTTAATTTTTTGCGATTTTCCTCATCAAGTTGAACGTTGTATTCATTTAAAATTCTCATAAAACTGTCTGGACTAAAGTACCTAAACATACTTAATCTTAAATCTTTTTCATCATTTACTGCTGAATTCATTACGATTTCTCGGATATTATTCATCTGTCCTTCAAAGTATGCAAATAATGAGAGCAAAGCTCCTACAGGATGAATTTTTGTCAATTTGTTGAGTTTGTCTAACTCGGTTTGAGTTGTAACAGACCGTAAATTGAATATAGCAATGTCGTCTTCTTTTAAAAAGTCTTTTAATACAATTTCAATGTCGAGATTATAGTTTTCATTGAGAAATTCTTTAAAGAAAGAATAGGTAGCTTCCATATAAAAAATGGTTGTTAATTCGTTAGGAAAACCATACCTGTGTTGCAATGCATTTCTCTCATCGATAAGTAATTCAAGTTTATTTAGATGTGGAATCTTTATTCCTTTCTCTTTCGATAAAGTTTCAATTGCACTGGTGATTGTAATAGTTTCTTTTGGGTTTTTATAAATTGAAAGTCCTAGGTCTAACATTAAGTCTTTGAAAATAAGCTCAATAGCATTTGCTAAGTGCATTATTACAAATTTTCTATCTCTTTCTGTTCCTAAATTAAAATGCTCAATTGAATGAGAAAATAAGTCAAATGAACTTTGAAAAAGGGGTGATGTATATGCCATTAATATGTTTTAGTTTGATGTCTTTCAAGGTTACAGCCAACGTTCGGGGCTTGGCGTTGTGGCGGAATTTGGAAAACTGTCAGCCCGTTACGAAAGTTTGGTAAAGTTAATTAGTTGAAGTTAAATTTTGTTGTTCGGCGATATCCGTCAAGCTGAAACCACAGATGCCACATGTACCAAAGTTGAAGTTTGCGTTTCAGTCCGCCGACATAACGCCAAACACTTGTTAGCGGCTGGCATATTTCTTAAACGAGAAGCATTATTTGTCTTTAAAATATTTTTTAAGGTCAGCTTTTAAATATCTATGAGAAAAAAATACTGGTGGATTTAGTCTAGGATAATTTTTTGTCATAGTAAAATAGATACTATTGTCGTCAATTAGAAACGAAATCTCCTTCGTCCAAATATTATTAAACGAAAGGCTTTCTTCAATATTAACAATTATTGCGTCATTATTTTTAGTAATTACTTCATACCCTTTTGAATTAAAAAAGTCAAGCAGATATTGTCTGTTTTTGTGTCTGGATAGGGAGGTGTCTATTTTAATTAGTCTTTTTTCAATTAATTTTCTATAAAGTGAAAATAGTCCAAATGAAATCATTAATGGGAAAAATATGAATGCAATAAAAATGTCATTTGAATTTTGAATAGTTACTTGAAAGTATGCAAATGTTGGAAAGGAAATTAGTACAATGCAAAGTGTCGACCAAACAATTATGTCAGTAATGTCTTCTACTTTATCGAGAGTGCTTTTATTAACAATAAGTCGTCCAAGTTCTATACTTTTTTTAGTGTCTATGTATGAGAGATTTGACATTTTAGATTTTCATGCTTGCCGCTAACGTCTTCGGCTTGGCGAAGTTGCGACGGAAGCATTCCGTCGCCCTTGGCTTACAGGAGACGAATATAGTTGAATAGTTGAAAAATAGATTTACAGTTGGGCTGCGTTCCGTCCAGCAAGGACGGAACGCTAAATTGAAAAACTAAAGTTGAAATACGATATTCGTCAGCCGCAATTTTGCCAAACCGTTGTTGTACGTAGAAAAAGATACGAGTTGGGAATAAAAGAACTGAATTTTATTTTAAAGTTTGATTACGAACGAATAAAAGTCAACCATATTTTAGTCTACAACAAAAGATAAAAGTCATTAAAATTGTCTACAAAAGTTGAATTAAACTGTCTGCAAATTGTCTTTAGAAAAGAGTAAAAATGTCAATTGAATTACATCAAGCAAAAGTCTTTTGCCAAGATTATTCTGTCAATTTTGGTGATACTTAAAGTTGTAAAACGGCTTCGCCAAGTCACTCACAGTTTGTTTGGTTTGTCAAACTACAAATGATAATATTTTGTCGAAATAAGACATAATGAAAATAACAGAATTGTTTGAGAAAATAAAATTAAGTTTTAAATAAATGTGTTTTGTTGAGCTGAACGAACAAAAAAAAGAAACTGGAAGTCAGTTTCATTTAATTTGTCAAATAGGAGAGAGCCAAAACTGAAAATAAATTTCAAAATTGAACGTCCTACTTTTTTTGCGTACAACGTTCGGGGCTTGGCGTTGTGGCGGAATTTGAAAAACTGTCAGCCCGTTACGAAAGTTTGGTAAAGTTAATTAGTTGAAGTTAAGATTTTGTTGTTCGGCGATATCCGTCAAGCTGAAACTACAGATGCCACATGTACCAAAGTTGAGAATTGCGTTACAGTCCGCCGACATAACGCCAAACACTTGTTAGGCGTATGGCTTTGGGATTTCGTAATTCTTCACTTTCGTTCTGTCGCACTTGGTTTGTTTGTCAAGATACTGTCAGCCACAAAGTCGTCGCAGTGATATTTTGCATTTTCAGGCACATGCTTCTTTATGTACTCACAAAGCGTTACTGTCGTGTCTAGCTTGATATGGCAATTGAGTGTCTGAGCAGTGAGGTCATAAACCACCAAATTAGGCATTGTTTGAATGGTTATTGTGTCCCCTTTAATTAATATGTCGTGAATGCCATTTGTGTTGGCTTTCATGATTGTTTTTGTCCAGCCCCGGCGTTCTATGTCAATGAAGTCATGTACTGAAGTTATTTCGCTTATTTGGTACCATTTAACAATGATATCGCCAGCTTTGAAAACTTTTTCTTCAAGATGTTTGTCTGCTGTTATTGCTGAACAAGCAGTCAGTGTCACGAGGCAAAAATATAGAATGATAGATTTCACGAACTGTCGAATAAGGGTTGTCTGAATTGCTTACGCCTAACGAAAAGGCTTTACGTTGTTTGGGTTGGCTTTATTCAGTCAGCCCAACTAACGAAAGCTGAAAAACATTCGTTGTTCAGTTATGGATAATAATCCAAATAGCGTTCCGTCAGTTGGAACAGAAGTTGAAAATAGTACAAATGTTGAAGTATCATCCGTCAGCCCAAATGACGCAAAACCTATTGTTGGCTGTAGTGCTTCTTTGTCAACTAAAAGAGATAGAAAGGGTTGGGGGGCTTATTATTTTGATAAAAATGGTAAAATGTCTTTTATAGCTAAGTTTTATAAAAAAGATTTGCCAAAAGGTGGTGTCAATTTAAGTCGCCTTAATATTTACATTGGTTCATAACTAAACAACTCACTTTCAAAACCATTTTGTATTCCGTCAGTTAAATTGTCTATGTCATTATAAAAAATAAATTATTGTGTATGTCTAATTGCAATGAAATAGTTTATAAGCAAACAGATTATAGAAGTTACGAAAAAGAAATTATTGATGAAGGGATTTTAGAAGTTCGTCAACGCTTTCAGAAATGTCGTCAAAGTCAAATTGAGAAACTTCTAAAACATTTTTTTGATTTACAAATATTTCGTTTAAAATGGTTTGCAAATATTTTTTTGTCATTTGTACGCAGTCGTAAATAGTTTGTCTGTCAATATCTATTATAGGGGACAAAAGAAATGGAAGCCTTGTGTCTGCTTTAAAATAAAATTCGTTTAATAGTGATGTAACTTTAAACTCAAAATTTATTTCTAAATAAATATTATTAGGTAGTGTTTCTACCTTTGTCTGTTTAAAAGTTACGTGATAATTATTAAGTACATTCCCACCATCAAAAGGTTTGTTGAAACTGATATTTAATTCTAATACACTTAATTGCTTTATATTCATTTTTATTTATTTTAAATTTTAAACGCTGTCCCCATAGCATTACAGTCCAACAATTAAATATACGAATACTCATCTAAATATTCCAAACTTAATTGATTGATTATGAATAGGGTTGATGTCGCCTTTTTAAATTGTTTTGTCGCCTTTTGCTTTTTCATATGATGTCGCCTTTTAGCCATAAATCGTCTAATGGACTTGTTATATTGATCAACTGATCTTTCTTTACATGCGTATATCGTTGGGTTGTTTTTATGCTAAAATGTCCTAATATGTCTTTGATATAGCGTATGTCAATTCCTTTTTCTAATAAATGCGTTGCAAAACTATGACGTAACGAGTGGAAAGTTACATTTTTTGCTATCCCTGCTTTTTCTTTGGCTCTCTGAAAAACTTTTTGTGCCGATCTTGATGAATATGCTTCTCCCATTATTTCACTTTCAAATATATATACCATTGGCTGCGGATTGCTTTTTTTAATGTACTGTCTTAATACATCTAACAAAACCAGACTTAAATTTACCATTCTATCTTTTTTGCCTTTTGCCGATTCAATTTTTATTTGCATTCTATTGCTATCTATATCTGCAACTTTTAATGTTACTACTTCGCTTACACGTAAACCTGCACTATAAGCTGTAAATAATATTGCCTTATGTTTTAAGTTGGTGATGGCATTAAATAATCGTACAATTTCTTGCTCTGCCAATACATTGGGTAATTGAAATGGTTTTTTTGCTCTGGGAATTTCCCAAAAGAATTTTTCTTTTCCTAATACTTTCTCATAGTAATATTTCAATGCATTCATTCGGCTATGCAAGGTATTTTCAGACAGCTTCAATGTAGTATAACAATATTGAAAATAATCCATAATACGCTGTGGTGTAAACTCGTTTGCAGGCTTCGCTTTTATGGTTTGTAAAAACTGTGCAATTTCATTTAAATAGGTTCTTCTTGTACTAATACTGTAACCCTTTAGTTGTAAATGTTGTTGCACTTTGGGTAATATAGACTTATTTACTGCATGTATTTTTGTATCATCTGGTAATACTGCTGCTTGTAATTGTAGCTGCTCTTTATGTGGAAGTATTTGTAAGTTTTGTTTTTGCTTAGTTACCTCTTTTTTTTGTAATAAATATGCTTTTAACGGTTCTAAATGAATATTGGCAAATGGTTTTATTGTTTTAACTAACATCGTATAATTTTCTTTGCTCAATGGTACGAGCCAAAGTTTATTGCTATCACTATATCTCCAATTGGGTATGGTTTTGATTGTGTTTTGTACTTTATGGTTATGCTCAAATTTTAACCCTATCCATTCTTTTTTTCTATGGAATAAGCCTTGTAGTTCTACAATTGGTAATATTGTATTTTTTTCTTCCAATTTGTTTATAGCAATGCTACCCTCAATCACATTAATAAAAGGCAATAAAAGCTAATTTAATAAGTAATTGAATATGTTTTTCAAATTAGTGTAAATAAATTTTTTTAATGGGTTTAAGGTTTAAAGTTTAAGGTTTAATGTTTAAAGTTTAAGGTTTGTTGTTTGGGGTTTAATGTTTAATGTTTAATGTTTAATGTTTAATGTTTGGGTTTAGGGTTTGAGTATTGGAGATTGATTTTTTGGGGGAATAAAAAAAGCCCCGATTTAACTGGGGCTTGATGGTGTTTTATATTCAACAATTATATTTCTTCATAATTTATTTAAATCCATTCTTCGTAGGGATAACATAAAATGCTGATTCTTGTGATGTTATTGAATACTCTTTTGTTGGTATCACCATTCACTATTCACATTTCGTTACCAAAATTTAATGTACAATGCTAAAACCAATTAAAGATGCACCAATTGCCCACCAAGTTAATTGGCTTTGTGCCAGAAAAAAATCTTTGGTATCGGCTTCGGCTTTTTTCTTTTGTTTATAAATCCAATAACCATAAAAAGATACAATTAAGAAATAAATTAAGAACACAACGATGTCGGCAGTTTGAAGATAGTTCATATTGCAAGTTTTTGTTTAGAGAGCTAAAATCGTTCGTTTCTTGCCGATATACATTTCTTTTTTGAGGAATATATGCCTCACTATTTATTGAGCTGTTGTTGCCATTTCCAAGCTGTTGTAACCATTTCTTTAAGTCCTAATTGGGCTTGCCAACGTAACTTTTCATTGGCTAATGTTGCATTGGCATACACACTTTCTGCATCGCCAGCTCTTCTTCCACTCATTTTATAATTTACTTTAACACCATTATGTTCTTCAAATGCTGTGATCATTTGCATTACAGAAATACCATTGCCAGTGCCGATATTGAAAATTTCGTGTTGTTGTTCTTGCTGATTGTTGAGTAATCTTTCGCAGCTTTTTACATGTGCTTTAGCTAAATCAACTACGTGTATATAATCTCTTACACAAGTACCATCTACCGTATTATAATCGTTACCAAATATTTGTAGTTGTTCAATTTTTCCTGAAACAGTTTGTGTAATTACTGGCATTAGGTTATTGGGTTTACCTAATGGTAATTCGCCCAACAAAGCAGAATCGTGTGCTCCTACAGGGTTGAAATAGCGTAATGAAATGGCTTTAATTTTTCCGGTAGCAGCAACTTTTTGTAAAATATCTTCTCCCATTTGTTTGGTGCTGCCATAGGCCGATAAGGCAGGCTTTATGGTAGATTGTTCTGTAACTGGTAAATCATCGGGCTCGCCATAGACTGTTGCAGAAGAGGAGAAAATAATAGAAGGAATTTGATGTTCTTCCATGCCTTCTAATATATTGATTAGTGTACATAAGTTATTGCGAAAATATTTCAATGGCAATTCCATTGATTCGCCAACTGCTTTTGATGCTGCAAAATGTATTACTCCATTGATATTGGTTTCTTTGGCTAATACTGTATTGAGTTGTGCTTTATCGTTCATATCTATTTGATAAAACGATGGCTTGATGCCAGTAATTTGTTCTATACGATCTAATATGAACAATGCAGAGTTGCTAAGGTTATCAATTATCACTACATCGTAACCTGCTTCTATTAAAGCAACAGCCGTATGAGATCCAATAAAACCTAAGCCTCCGGTAACTAAAATTTTATGCTTCACTTTGTGTTGTATTATTGTTTTTATAATGTACTTCTGATAATGCTTGCAATGTTGCAGCAGCCGTTTCAGCAGTAATATCTCTTTGTGGCGTAGCCAACATTTCGTAGCCTACCATAAACTTTTTTACAGTTGCACTTCTTAATAATGGTGGATAAAAATGCATGTGCCAATGCCATCCTTCATGATTGACTTCGTTTACTGGCATTTGATGCATGCCTGCAGAGTAGGGGAATGATGTTTTAAATAAATTGTCGTAACGTGTGGTTAATCGTTTCAATACATCTGCTAATGCTGTATCTTCTTCGGCAGTAAATTGTGTTACTTGTTGCACATGACGTTTAGAGATAATCATTGTTTCGTAAGGCCAAACAGCCCAATAGGGAACCAATGCAACAAAGTGTTCGTTCTCTACCACAATTCGTTCTCTTTTTTTCAATTCAACATCGAGGTAAGCACTCAACAAACTTTTACCATACTTGGCATAAAATTGTTGCTGTTGAAAAGTTTCTTTTTGTAGTTCTACCGGAATAGAAGAAGATGCCCAAATTTGTCCATGTGGATGTGGATTGCTGCATCCCATGATATCGCCCTTATTTTCAAAAATTTGAATGTATTTGATATTGCTGTGAGCAGAGAGTGTAATAAATTCTTCTTTCCACAATTGAATCACTTTTACAATATCTGTTACTTGCATCAAAGGCAATGTAAGACTATGATCTGGCGAAAAACAAATGACTCTACATATTCCACTTTCACTTTTACTCACCAATAAATCATCTTCATTTAATTCACCCGAAGGTGTATCTGATAATAATGCAGAAAAATCATTGGTGAATACATATGGTCCGGTGTATGCAGGATTCACTGTTCCATCGGAACGTTTATTACTTGGGCATAAATAACAAAATGGGTCGTAAGTAGGTAATTGAGCAGTTGCTATAGCTTCAACTTTTCCTTGCCAAGGTCTTTTCATACGATGTGGAGAAACCAATACTTGTTCTCCTGTAAGAATATTTAATCTGGTATGTGGGTGTTCTTTACTGTCAAACATATTTATATTATTTCAGTTCCGTTTTGAATAGAAGCAATGTAGTAATCTAATTGTAAATCCATTGCAGCTTCGTATGCAGGCTTTACAGCAGCTATTAAATCGTCAATAGCTGATTCTTGTACTAAGTTGATTGTACAACCACCAAAGCCACCACCCATCATTCTTGCACCAATAACTTCCGGGCGGTTACGAACAAAATCAACTAAGAAATCTAATTCTTTACAACTAACAGCATATTGCTTACTTAATCCATCGTGGGTAGCAAACATTTTTTGTCCCATGGCTTCAATGTTTCCCTGTTGTAAATCCTTACAAGCAGTTACGAGTCGATTGATTTCATCCACCACAAAACGACTACGATTGTACACAATTGAATCTTTGGGTAATACATGTTCATCTAGCATTGCAACGGTAGCATCTCTTAAAGATTGAACTTCGGGATGATGGGCTTGAATCCATGCTACTGCTTGCATACATTCATTACGACGAGTATTGTACTCGGATGAAGCCAAAGAATGTTTAACATTGGTATTGAGTAAAACAATTTTATAACCATCTAATTTAAAAGGAACATATTCGTATTCTAAAGAACGACAATCGAGTTTAATTACCTGACTTTCTTTGCCCATCATTGATGCAAACTGATCCATGATGCCACACATTACACCTGCAAATTCATGCTCAGCTTTTTGAGCCATACCCACCATGGATACACGATCGATATTGGTTTGCAACAAATCGTTTAAAGCAAATACTGTAGCACATTCTACAGCAGCAGAAGAAGATAAACCTGCACCCATTGGTACATCACTTGTAAGTACAGCATTGAAACCTTTTAACGCAACACCACGTTTTAAAAACTGTGCTGCTGAGCCAAGTATATAGTTTGGCCAACTTACATCGCCCACAGGTTTTAAACCTGAAACAGTGGTTGAAAAAGTTTCGTTAAGGTCTAATGCAGCTAAATGAATTTCTTCATCTTCTCTTAATGATATAGCAATGTAGGCTGCTTTATCAATAGCAGCTGGTAATACAAAGCCATTGTTATAATCGGTATGTTCACCAATAATATTTACACGACCAGGAGAACGAACAATTATAGTTGGTGATACTTTAAAAGCATTTAAAAAGTAATCTGTTAGTTTTTGCTTCATTTGATTGGTTTAAGAATAAAGTGAAATTTATGGAGGCTCTAAAATAATATAGTTTTCATTACAATTGATTCTATTTAATTTGAAATTTTGGATGATTGGATTTGGTGTGTTCTTTATCCATAATAGCTTCTAACATAGCTACTGTTTCTGTTTGCGTTGCAGCAATATTATTGCTTTCACTTACATCAATTGCTAAGTTGTATAACTCTGTTCTAATAGGAGTGGTTCCTTTGTAAAAACGAATGGCTTTCCAGTTGCCTTTTCTTACAGCTTGCTTATAGCCGTTTTCATAAAACTCCCAATACAAATATTCATGTTGTTGTTGTGTTTTATTGGTAAGAGATGGCAATATAGAAATACCATCTGTTAGAAGTTTTGTTTGTACACCTGCAAGGTTACAAAGGGTTGGTAATACATCCCAAAATGCACCTGCATGGTTCAATTGTTTTCCTTTGTTTGCACTGCGTTTCCAATTGATAATAAATGGAACTCTAGTGCCACCTTCATATAAATCTCTTTTTGTTCCTTTTAAAATTCCACTGCTTTTGAAAAAATTTACATCGGCTTGGTTTCTTCCACCTTCTTTATGTGTACCATTATCGCTTGTAAAAATGATGATGGTATTATCTGCCAACTTCTTTTCTTTCAAGTATTTCACCAACTCACCAACATAATCATCCATTTGTGATACCATTGCTGCATAAGCAGCTTTAGGATAAGTTTGAGGGCCATAATGTTGACCAGGCTTGTGTTCAACTTCTGGTTCAAAAATACTACTCCCATCTACATTTAAATAAGGTTGTATGTATTTGTTTGGAACAACCAACTCGGCATGTGGTAAAGTAAAAGCAACATATAAGAAAAATGGATTTTTTTGTTGCAAAGCAATAAAACGTTTTGCTTCTGCTGTAAACCAAGCATTGGAATATTGCTGATGAGGAATTTTTATTTTAGTACTTCTACCATTAATGATTTGCCAAGCAGAATCGGGGTGTTGATAATGCCCTTCAACATGATGCAATAAGCCAGAGAAAAAATCCCATCCTTTTTTTTCAGGTGCACCTGTAGTGATGGCTTGTCCTAAGCCCCATTTACCTACCATTCCATTGGTATAACCAACAGTTTTTAAATATTGTGGTATAATGCTATCTGTACTATCTAATGGCACTTCACCATTGCCTCTAATAGTTGCATGGCCAGTGTGTTTGCCTGTCATTAAGGTTGCTCTAGAAGGAGCACAAACCGTACTGCCAGCATAAAAATTAGTAAACTGAATACCGGTTTTTGCCAGAGCATCAATATTAGGTGTTTGTATTTTGGTAGAACCGTAACAACCCAAATCGCCATAACCTAAATCATCGGCTAAAATGAAAATGATGTTGGGCTTTTTAGTTTGGGCAATGCAGTTTTTTTGATTGGTTGCAATACCAAAAAACAAAACAGTAAGTACCATTATTTTTTGAATATTGTTCATAATAGTGCTTACTGTTTTGAGTAGTGTAGGGATTAAAAATTTATTGCCACCAAGCATTTTGTTTTAATGCATTGTTTGCATTTAAATCGCTTAATGGAATAGCGAATGTTTCAGATTTTAAACCACGATAAGTAGGTAAATAGCTAGGAACTGCATCTGCAGATGCACGTTGAAATGCTTCTTGAACTGTTCCCCATCTTTTTAAATCCATGAAACGTAACCCTTCAAAAGCCAATTCAACTCTTCTTTCATGTCTTAAAATATCTGTTAATGCAGGTTTAGATAAATTAGTGCCTTCTACAGTTTCTATTGATGGCATACTTACTCTTGCTCTTACTTGATTAATAAGAGGGTATGCACCTGATAATTGATTTAACTCAATCATTGCTTCAGCTCTCATTAACAAAACATCTGCATAACGAATAACAATGAAATCTTGACCACCAGGATTGAATACTGCAATACCTGCTGCTGAAGCCCCTCTTCTAATATACTTACGTAATCCATAAGTGGTTGCTGTATTGCTATTAAAAGTAACATTAGTAGGATTGGTTAAAAATATATCGCCTCTAAAGTATACAGATGCTGCTAATCTTGGATCTCTGTTTAGTTTTTGAGGTGCATTATTTGCAGCAGTTCCAGGATTGTATAATGGTGAAGTTGTAATAGGTTTTCCATCGGTGCAATAATATTCGTTCACCATATTTTTCATTGGTTGAACATCAATTTTTGGTGCTTGTAAAAAAGTACTAGAGAACAATTCATTGTTTGCTGAAACGTCTTGATTGAATCTTACCGAAAATAAAATTTCTCTAGAGTTTTCACCTGCTTCAGTAAACAATTGTGCATAATCAGTATTTAAACTGTAACCTAAAGACATGATTTCGGTTGTAGCGTCTAAAACAGCTTGATAGTTTTTATTATACAATTGAAATCTAGCCAATATACCTAATGCAGCTCCTTTAGTTGCATAGCCATACAGTGTTGCAGGATAGGTAACAGGTAAATTGGTTGCTGCAAACTGAAGGTCTGTAACAATTTGAGCTGCAATTTCTGAATAAGGATTTGAGTTTACATAAGCTTCAGACAAAGTTTGAACTTTTGTAATCAATGGAGCATCTTGATAATAATAGGCAAGATGAGTGTAGAATAATGCTCTTAAAAATCTTGCTTGAGCTATTAACTCATTTTTTTTGCTTGCCGAAATTGCACTACTTGGTATTTTTTCAATATTTTCAATAGCTGTATTGGCTCTTGCAATACCTCTATAGGTTGCATTCCAACCAAAACTAAAGAAACCAGTTGAAGGGTCAACATTTGCTTCCATATAGTTTCCTGGACCTTCCCATTTATAACCATTGAAACAATTGTCACCAAAACAATCGTACACTGGTAAACCTGCTGAAATGTTTAAACTTCCACTGTACAAATTTCTATCTTGTAATACATCATAAATAGCATTGATTCCTAAAACAGCATCTGATTCAGACTTCCAGAAACTACCTTCTGCTAATGCAGTAAGTGAATCTCTATCTAAAAAACTTTTTGAACAACTGCTTAGTAGTACAACTAAACTAACAATTAATATTTTACGCATGGCAATTATAATTTAAGATTTAAACCAAATGTGTATACTTTATAAAGAGGAACTTGTTGATCTGTATTTCCTCCTCTTTGTCTTTCAGGATCAAAATTTTTGAACTTAGTAAAGGTTAATATGTTTTGTCCACTTACATAAACTCTCAATTTAGAAATTCCACGTTTGTTCAACAGTTTACCCGGAATGGTGTAACCAATTTCAATATTTCTTAAACGTAGGTAAGAAATATCTTCTACATAAAAGTCTGAAATTACTGCATTGTTTTGACCACCTAAACGAGGTAGAGTAGTAGATGGTTTTTCAGGAGTCCATCTGTTAATCCAATAAGATAAAGAATTGTTTCTATCGCCTTCAAAAGGTAATTGACCGTTATCGTTCATTAATCTTTCAACACGGCTAACACCTTCAAAAGTTGCACTCATATCTAATCCTTGATAGTTAAAAGTACCGTTCACACTATAAATTAATTTAGGGAAAGGGTTACCAATTACAGTTCTATCAAATGCATCAATAATACCATCAGGTGTACCATTTGGTCCTGATAAATCGGCATACTGAAAATCACCTGGAGCTGTTCTTATACTTCCAAACTGTCTTGGTGCAGCAGCAACATCAGCTGCTGTTTGAAAAACACCTAAAACTTTGTAACCATAAATGGCGTTGAAAGGAGCTCCAATTTGAATAATGGTTTCACCACTAATAGTTTCACGTCCTCTGTCGCCTAAACCAGTTACTTTATTGTCTGCAAAAATGGTAGCACTTGCATTAATGCTATAATTAAATTTCTTGGTGTTATTTCTCCAGCTTAAGTTTAACTCGGTACCAGCATTTAACATGCTAGCTGCATTTAATGCTGCTAAATTGGTTACACCAATAGTACTAGGAATTGGGAAATTGCTGTATAATAAATCATAACTATTGCGTCTAAAATAATCGGCAGTAAATTGTAAACGATTTTTGAAGAAACCTGCATCTATACCAATATCAAATTGATCAATAGTTTCCCATCTAATTCTTTGATTTGCTAAGGTGGTTAAAGCAGCACCACTAACAATTTGATTTCCTAAAAAGTAATCTACACCTATATTGTAGTTTTGAGAAAATAAGTAATTACCAATATTATCATTACCGGTTATACCCCAACTTGCTCTTAATTTTAAATCGTTTAACCATTTTACTCCAGATAAAAATTTCTCTTCACTTATTCTCCAGCCTGCAGATGCAGAAGGGAAATTTGCATATCTATTGCTAGCAGCAAATCTTGAAGATCCATCTCTTCTTAAATTGGCTTCAAACATATATTTACCATCTAAAACATAGTTTACTCTTGCAAAGAATGATTGAATGGCTTCTTCATTTGCACCACCTGATACATTTGGATTTAACACACCACCTGCATTAAACTCTTGTAATCCATCGGTTGGAAAATTTTCTAAAGAACCGCTAAAACCATCGTTACGATTGTAAATCACTGAATGACCCAATAGTACTGAAACATCATGCTTATTATTATTGAACTTTTTAGCGTAACGTAATAAGTTTTCGTTTAATAGTCTATAATTGAAATTAGTAGAATTAGATAATGCGTTATTTAAGTTCTCAGCAATTACCACACCTGCCCAATCTCTTGTAGCATTTCTAGGAACAAAATTACTCACACTGTTATAGTATAAGTTAATGCTACCTGAGGTTTCAAATGAAATATTTTTGGTAATATCTGCTTTTACACTAAAGCGTTCAGCAATATTTATTTCATCATTTTGATGATCGCCTAACATACCTCTACGTAGAGGATTGGTAATAGGTAAACTTGCATTTACTTTTTGGTAAGAGCCATCTACAATTCCCCAATCGCCATTGGAATAATATGGAGCAACAGTAGGGGCAGAACGTTGAAACTGATTGATAATACCTGTTTCACCAGTAATTGCACCTGCACCACCACTTGGACCTTTAAATTTGCTCCAATAAGCATTCATTACATTAGATACAGTTAACCAACTATTTAATTTAGAATTTAAATTGGCATTAATGGTAAAACGCTCAGATTTGAATTTACCACGAACAACCGCTTCTTGGTTTAAGTAACCCAATGAAACTCTATAAGTAGTTTTATCTCCACCACCAGAAAAAGCCAAGTATTGATTCATGATTGGTGCAGTTCTCAATATTTCTTTAGCCCAATTGGTATTGCTGTATTGATCGGGGTTTGAACCATCTAATATTGTTTGAATATCTGAGGTAGAATATCTAATTGCTGCAGTAGGACCATTGAAGTTAATGTCTCTTTCATTTTTTAAAGTTGCATATTGTTCAGCATTTAAATACTCTGGAACAACTGTTACTTGTTGTAAACCATAGTAAGAGTTATAGATAATGTTTCCAACACCGCTTTTGCCTTTTTTGGTAACTACTACAATTACACCATTAGCACCTCTTGCACCATAAATGGCACTAGCAGATGCATCTTTTAATACAGAAATAGTTTCAATATCGGCAGGAGATAAATTGTTGAACGCATCTAATCCTGAATACTGAATATTGTCAATTACTACTAATGGCGTTGTATTGCCAAAAGTACCAACACCTCTAATGATGATGTTTGAAGCATCGGCACCTGGTAAACCACTTCCTTGTGTAATTTGAACCCCTGTAAATTTACCATACATTAATTGTCCAGCATTACTTACAGGTTGGTTAACAGCATCGTCTAATTTTAAAGTTTGTGTAGAACCAGTTTGGTTTACTTTTTTCTGCGTACCATAACCAACAACCACTACATCGTCTAGTGCTGAAACTGATGATTCTAGCTTAACTGTAATTGCACTTGCATTAGTACCATCTAAGGTTAAAGTGTAAGGTTTAAATCCAACACTGGTAAAAACAAGTGTTGCTTTTGCTTTTGAAACTGATAATGTAAATGTACCATCATCTTTTGTGGCTGTACCTTTTGTAGAACCCTGTTCTACAATTGAAACGCCCGAGAGTGGCTTATTGTCTGTAGAACTTACTACAGTACCCTTAATAACCACTGATTGTGCAAACACTTGTGTACTTGTAAATAACAGAAAAACAAGCGAACACAAGCCGAGGAGTAGATTTCTTTTTGGCAGAAGCATCGTTTTAGTTTTAGCGTAAATGAATACAACGAAAGTAATGTGAAAAGCAGTTAGGTGAGATGTTCAAACACTTCAAAAATAAGGTACAGATGGTTCATAGTGATTGAATGAAATTTAATCTATGTGCATTCATTTTTTACATTGGTAAATGTTGCAGTTGCTAAATTCTATTCATATTTTAGTCAAAGCCTTTTTATAGAAAATTATATAAAGTGTGAACGTGAAAATTTTGAAGTAGAATAACTTTTAATGGTAGATTTTAATTAAAAATTCTTCTAAAAAGATACTTAAAATGTGTGATCAACCATCTAGTAATATGCCGATTTATTTTTGAGTGGAAACTTGAAAAGATGGATTGTAATTGTTATTTGGATTTGGATAAGTTGCTTTATTTTTTTGTAACCAATTCAATAATTTTTTCTTTAATTTTTTTTCAATTTTTGAGTGAGATTGCACTAAGTTTTTTTGTTCGCCCTTATCATTTGATACATCATACAACTCTGTAGATGAATCTTCAAAAAAATAAATGAGCTTATAGTTGCCTTCTCTAATTACTGCTCCTGGTTTTCCTCCTTGATTGCTGTAATGAGGATAATACCAAAATAAAGTTCTATTCAAGCTTTGTTCGTTTTGAGCAAGCAATTTTGCAATATCTTCTCCATCATTTTTTTTATCTTTTTTGTATTGGGCATTGATTGCTTGTGCAATAGTTGGAAAAATATCGTTTGTTGTAATTGGAATATCAGCAGTAATTCCATTGGCAAATTTTCCTTTCCAATACATTATTAATGGTACTCTAATTCCGCCTTCATATAACCAACCTTTGCCAGCTCTAAAAGGTGTATTAACTGTTGGGCTTCCTTCTGCTGTGCTTAAACCACCATTGTCTGACGTGAAGATGATTAAAGTGTTATCGTCAATATTTAATACTTTAAGTTTATCTAATAATCTGCCAATATTCCAATCCATATTTTCAATCATTGCAGCATATACAGGATGGTCTTGCACCAATCTTCTTCTCCAACCATTTTCATATTTCATCCACTCTTCGTCTTTAGCAAATCTATCTTTGGGTGCAATGTTTAGTTGCTGTTGTTTGGCTTGGTATTTTTTTACCAATTCAGCAGGTGCTTGTAATGGATTATGTACCGCATACAATGAAAAAAGCATTAAAAAAGGGGTTTGTTTATTTTGTTCTATGAACGATAAACATTCGTTGGTAAGCCTATCTGTTAAGTATTCACCCTTAGGTCCATCGGTTAAAGTTGGATTGGCATAAGGTGTAAAGAAACCGCCTGTGGTATCGTTTTTTCTTCCTGACGGACTTCCTTTGCTCCATCCTCCTTTGTTAATTTGAAAGCCATGCTGATTGGGCCAAAATTTTTCTTCTTCGCCCAAATGCCATTTACCTGCAAACATGGTTTTATAGCCATTTGCTAAAGCATATTCACCAATGGTATTTTCTTCTAATGCTAATTGGTAGGCAGTTGGTTGAGCAATCATTTTTTCATAAGGCTGTGCTTTGCCATTTTCTTGTCTGCCTTTTATCCAATCAGTAACGCCAGTTTTAATGGGAGATTTTCCGGTCATTAAACTTGATCTTGTTGGGCTGCATACTGGACTTGTTGCATAATTATTGGTGAATTTTATGCCATTGGCTGCAAGTTGATCTAATCTTGGCGTTTCGTAAAAAGTACTGCCGTAACAAGATAAATCGGCCCAGCCTAAATCATCGGCAAAAATAATGATGATATTGGGTTTTGTAGTACTTGTTTGGCTTTGTACAATAGATTGAAAAAAAAGTAAAGCTACTAAAGCAATGAAATATTTTTTCATGTAATTGGTTTATAAATTAAGATGTTTATAATACTTTATATTTTGCATGAAAAATAAATATTTTTTATTTTTTATCTCTTACACAACGAAAGCCTGTATGTTCTAAACCTGTATCAGGACTGCTTTTCATGCGTCTAGCAACTCTATAACCACTGCAATAACTATCGTTGCATAAAAAACTTCCACCACGTAAAACTCTCTTGGGTGTATAAGGTTCTTGTGGATCAAAACTTTTTGTAGATCCAGCAGGGTTAACAGTTGTTTTGTCTTTCAGTTCTTCATAATATTTGTTGTTGTACCAATCGCTGCACCACTCCCAAACATTACCAGCCATATCGTACAAGCCATATTGGTTGGCAGAAAATGTTTTTACAGGAGCCGATTTTACAAACCCATCTTTATTGCTATTGAAATAAGGGAAATTACCTTCCCAACTATTGGCTTTAGCACTGCCTTTACTAATATGTTCGTTACCCCAAGGATAAATGTTGTTAATTAAACCACCTCTTGCTGCAAATTCCCATTCTGCTTCTGTTGGTAAACGTTTGCCAGCCCATTTGCAATACGCCATTGCATCAAACCAACTTACATGTACAACAGGATAATTTTCTTTGCCTTTTAAATTACTTTTTGGTCCTTCGGGATGTTTCCAATTTGCATCATTCACCCAACTCCACCATTGGCTGTAATCATTTAAATCTACCGGGCCACTTGAAGACTTAAATACCAATGATGCAGCTTGTAATAAATTATCAGCAGGTTTTGGTGTACCCGGTGGAAGTGTTTTTTTTAGTTCTTCCCAATCAGGTTTTTTTTCTGCAGTGGTTACATAACCTGTGGCGTCTACAAATTGTTGAAATTGAGCATTGGTAACTTCCGTAGCATCCATATAAAAAGGAGCAACGGTTATTTTATGTTTGGGTAATTCATCTTCTGAAGCTTGATCATTATCGCCACCCATTTCAAATGTGCCACCAGGAATTAAAACCATTCCTTTATGTGAAGTATCATTGTTGTAAGCAATTCCTGCTGTATCCATTGCATTGCCAAATCTGTTGGGCACTTGCATACAAGAATGGGCAGAATCTTTTTTTTGTTGTGCTATTTTATCTGCATCAATCGAATTACAACTTTCGTTCAATAATACTACCAGTAAACAAACAAATGAAAAAAGAAATGTTGAGTTGTTTTTATTCATAGCACTATTTTCTTATGCACCAAATGTAAACTATTGAGCAATTATTGCTTTTTTATTTGCTCTAATTTTTCTTTCATTTCAGTTACTTTCTCTGGATTTGCATCAGCCAAATTATTGGTTTCTCCTGGATCTTTAGACAAGTCGTATAGTTGTGGCTTAGGCAAATAGCCCATTTCTGTATTGGTATCTTTATTAATTTTTGGTCCTTTAGAAGGCTCAATGTATTTCCAATTTCCAATGACTAATGATAAGGTTGAATTGATAGATTGTTCAACAATATACTCTCTTGATTGGTTACTTTGATTTAAGAAAATTGCTAATGCATTTTTACTATCTGGAGCTTGACCATTTTCAATACTTGTACCTGTTAATGCAGCCAAACTTGCATAGAAATCAATCTGACTATTTCTTGCAGTACTAACTTTATTAGGCTTTATAGTTCCTTTCCAACTAATAATCATCGGCACTTTTGTACCACCTTCAAATGCACTGTATTTACCACCCCTGTGTATACCACCTGGTTTATGATTGCCTAGTTTTTCTACTGCATCATCCTTGTAACCATCGTCTAATACCATTCCATTATCACTAGTGAAAATGATGAGTGTATTTTCAAGCAAGTTTTGTTTTTTTAAGGTGGCTACTAATTCGCCTACTTGCCAATCTAGCTGCAATAAAGCATCACCTCTTGGACCCATTCCACTTTTGCCAATAAAACGAGAATGGGGTAAACGTGGCACATGAATATCGTGTGTTGAATAATATAAAAAGAAAGGTTTCCCCTTTTGTTGAGCTATATATTTTTTTGCTTTATTCATTAAAACATCTGCAAAATCTTCATCTTTCCAAAGTGCAGATTTACCACCACTCATAAAACCAATTCTACTTACTCCATTTACAATCGTCATATCATGACCATGTGTAGTAAGCATTTTTAAAAGTTCTGGATTCTTTTTTCCAGTGGGTGCAGATGAATCAACTGGACCTTTATAACTCACTATTATTGGGTCGTTTTTATCTAGGTTTACCACTTCATGATTCTCTACAAATACACAAGGAACTCGATCTCCAGTTGCAGGAATTAAGAATGAATAATTAAATCCAATTTCTAATGGACCAGGTTTAATTTTTCCATTCCAATCGGCACCTTTCGCATCGCCTAAACCCAAATGCCATTTACCAATTACAGCTGTATGATAACCTGCTTTTTGTAACATTCCAGGAAGGGTAGTAGTTGCAACAGGAATAATTAAAGAGGCATCGCCAGGAGCAATACCAGTGCCTGCTTTTCTCCAAGCATATTTACCTGTTAATAAAGAAAATCTTGATGGCGTACAAGTAGCAGAAGTTGTATGCGCATTGGTAAAATTTACACCCGATTTTGCCAACTGATCAATGTTAGGTGTTTTAATAGCACTTGTACCATTAATACTAATATCTCCAAAACCTAAATCATCGGTATATATTAAAACAATATTTGGCTTTTTAGCTTTGTTAGTTTGAGCAAAACTATTTGTTTGCATTGCTAGCAAGAAAGCTACTAAAAAGCAAAGGGCAATTTTTTTCATATTATTTATGTTGAATAGGTTCTATGATATAACTGTAACTGTAAGTGTTTTTCTTTAAAAGGAAAGGTGCATGAGGTAAAGCTCCCCAACTATCATCTCCACCAACACCACGTTGATTTAAGTCGATTTGTACCGATAAGAAATTTCTTTCATTTAAATCTGATGGATGTCTGTTCTTTTTGGTATTTCCTGCATCTAAATCTTCAGTGGTGTAAGGTAAAGCACTGAAGCAAAAAGGCTGTAAACCTGTTACTTTTATACCATGATTCTTTTCATCATATAATTTCACCCATCTAATATCTGTTTTGTAACCATTTTCTTGTGGACGTACATAATTGGCCACAAATTGTTCACTGGCTTTTTGTTGATATACGCCAACGAAAGCAGCAGTTTTTCTATCACTGTAATTTTCCCATGGACCTCTACCATAAAAGTCGATGTTTTGATATGATTTTGGAACATTCATTCTCATACCAAATCTTGGCATTTCTGGAAGTTGCTTATTTTTTAAATCTATACTACTAGTAACTTTTATTGAACCATTTTGAAGTACTTCATATTTAGTTTGGTAAGTAGCACCTATTGCTGTCATGGTGTAATAACAAGTGACAACTATACCATTTTCGTTCATTTGCTCAACTTTAACTTCATCAAGGTTAAGCATTTGATGTGCATTTCTCCAAAAGCCTAATCTATGAGGCATTTGATTGCCAAAATCATTATCTGTTGGAGCCCTCCAAAAATAAGGCTCAGGAAATGTATTTAAGACAGAACGATTGTTCACTTGATAATCTACAAATTTTGCCATTTTAGTATTAAAAATACCTTTAACATTTTCCGACTCAAATTCAATTGTATTTCCTTTAGTAGTTACTTTTAATACTCCTGACGGAACTGAGTTGTTCTCGAAAAAATAGTTGCTATTACCACCAAATTGTTCACGAGCCACTTCGTGATTTGCTGGTAAAGTAGCTGTTGCTGTTTTGTTATAGGCAAATACATTGAGCATGGCTTCACTATTCGCATCTAATACAGGTAAACTTAAATTTATAGTAGTGGATGTTGCTGCTGGTAGATTAACTGAAAAAGTATCTGATTTAATGGCTATACCATTTTGCAACAATACCCATTTAAACTGGTAAGCAGATAAGTTTGAAAATGCAAATTTGTTCTCAACGCTTATGTTACCTTTTTTCCAATCTACATCTTTAAAAATAATATTTTGGTATACTTTCTTCACTTCAAAAATGCCTGGATGAGGAGAACGATCAGCAGCTACAATTCCATTGGCACAAAAGTTTTCATCGTTTTGCAAATGACCTGCACCAAAATCGCCACCATAGCCCCAATAAGTTTTACCATTTTCATCTTTGGTTTTGATACCTTGATCGACCCAGTCCCAAATAAAACCTCCTTGCATGTGTGGACTAGAATTGAAAATATCAAAGTATTCTTGAAAATTTCCACTGCTATTGCCCATTGCATGTGCATATTCACACATAATAAACGGACGTTTTTTGGTTGAATCGGCTGCATACTTTTTCATGTATCCAATTTTGGGATACATGGGTGAAACAATATCTGTATTCCAAGATTCTAAAGCTTGTTCAAATAAAACTGGTCGAGACATGTCTCTTTGTTTGATCCAACTATAACCATCGTAAAACACTTTTCCATTTCCACATTCATTGCCCATACTCCAAATAATAACAGAAGGATGATTTTTATCTCTTTCTAACATTCTTTCAATTCTATCAAAAATAGATGGAGCCCAAATTGGTGAATAAGAAGGATGATTTACTGTGTCAATATTTCCAGGTAATACACCCATTCCATGAACTTCGATATTGGCTTCATCAACTACATATAATCCATATTCATCGCATAATTTTAACCAATAAGGATCGTTAGGATAATGTGCAGTTCGAACAGCATTAATGTTGTATTGCTTCATTAATTGAATGTCTTTCAACATCAATTCTTTAGTTGGTACATGACCTAATATTTCATCATGTTCATGTCTGTTAACACCATGCACCATTATTTTTTTGCCATTTACTAAAAGCTGTGCATTTTTTATTTCCACTTTTCTAAAGCCAATATTTACAGCCGAAGTACTAATGCTTTCACCATTTGGTAATTGTAATGTAATGACACATTTATATAAATTAGGTGTTTCGGCAGTCCATTTTTTTGGATTATTTACTTTGGTATTGAAGCTTACTGATTGCATGTTCGTAGCATCAATTTTTACATCTTTTGTTTGAGTGAAAATTATTTTTCCATCGGCGTCTAATAATTCAACTGCTAGTTTTGCTTGCTTGAAAGTATTGGTAGAAAACTTACGTAATTGCACATCAATATTAAAAATTCCATTGGTGTATTTTGTATCTAAATCGGCCTTAGCAAAAAAATCCCAAATGCTTAAAGATGGAAGAGCATAAATAGCAACATCTCTCTCAATACCTGTTAAACGCCAAAAATCTTGGTCTTCTAAATAACTTCCATCATGCCATCTAAACACTTGAACAGCCAATAAATTTTTACCCTGTTTTAGATAAGGTGTAATATTAAATTCAGCTGCAGTTTTAGATACTTTGTTCAAACCCACTTTTTGTCCATTTACATAAATAAATGCACAACCTGTAATGGAGCCAAATTGCAACATAATTTGTTTCCCATTCCAATTTTCAGGAACTGTAAATTCTTTTCTATATGTTCCAACAGGAATTTTATTGCCAACAAAAGGTGGATTTTTTGGAAATGGATAAATAATGTTGGTATAAATAGGTAAGCCAAAACCATTCATTTCCCAATTAGAAGGAACCGTTAAATTGTTCCAATCTTTATCGGATAGATTTTCTTCAAAAAAATTGGTAGGTCTATTTACATGATCATCGGTATATACAAATTTCCATGTACCATTGAGTGATTGGTACCAAGTTGATTGATTGGGATTATCTACAATAGCTTTGTTTTTATCTTGATATACATGAAACGTAGCATGCGGCTTTTCTTTGTTTAATTCAAACAAAGTTGGGTTTTCCCAATCGGGATTATTTGTTTGGCTTTGAACATTGGCGAAGAGTAAAATTTGCACCAATAGTGAGTATACAAACTTTGTTGATTGGGGTATTGCAATAAAACGCATAAATTCGAGTTTGGCATTTAATTCAATCGTATTTTTAATATTATTTAAGTAAAAAGGAGCATATTAATGCAAGGTTTAGCTTAAATAAATGATTTGCTAAGTTATTGTAAGTGCTATTTCTGAACATTTCAAAATGGGGGGACAAATAATGCAACGTACTTACACATTCATTCAAAAGATGAATTATTTTTTGTATTCGGATGGTGTTACATTGAACCTTTCTTGAAATCTTTTTCTAAAATATTTGATATCGTTAAAGCCCGATTCGTAAGCTACTTCTGTAACAGAATATTTGCCACTTTCTAGCAATTTAGCAGCATGATTTAAACGTGCAGTACGAATAAACTCGTTACCCGACATGCCAGTGATTGCCTTGAGTTTGCGATAAAAAGTAGATTTACTCATGAACATATGATTTGCCAACTCATCGTTATTGAAATTGAAATTGGCAATATTTTCTTCCACTACTTTCATGAGTTTATATAAAAACTCTTCTTCATAAGTTTCTATCTCAAAATTACTTGAACCCAGAAATATTTTTTTGGCATATAAATCTTTCAGTAGATTTCTTGAGTTAATTAAATTATGAATGTGTACCAATAAAAGTTGAGAGTTGAATGGCTTTGGTAAGTAAACATCGGCACCTTCTCTAATGCCCTCTACATGATGATTCATATCAGATAATGCTGTAAGTAAAATGATGGGAATATGAGAAGTGTTTTTATCGGATTTTAGTTTTCTACATAATTCAATACCATCCATTTCAGGCATCATTACATCGCTAACAATAAGGTCTGGAATTACTTCAATGGCTTTTTCAACACCTTCTCTACCATTGGTAGCTGTAATTACTTGATACGATGGTGCTAAGGTTTCGTACACATATTGTAACATATCAGATTCGTCTTCTACCAACAGAATAATAGGTAATTCATGCGTAATTGATTCGTTTTCTTCCATCATGGCATTTGAGTTTAAAGTCGTTTCAATTGTTTGATTAATATTGGCTAAAGCATTGCCTTGTATAACTAAACCGGTATCAGATTTTAACAAAGGTGGTAAATTAATGGTAAATAAACTACCATTCTTTCCATTGCTATGTGCAGTAATTTTTCCATTGTGTAAAAGGGTGAGTTCTTTTACAAATGAGAGTCCAATTCCTGTTCCAGAAATATTGGTAGCATTGGTTTCTTTGCCTCTATAAAATCTATCGAAAATGAGTTCTAATTCACTTGGTGGAATACCCATTCCAGTGTCTTGTATAGTAATAATGCAGTGTTGCGTTTCATCTTTATAAACAGATAAAGTTATACTACCATTATTGGGTGTAAACTTAAATGCATTGGCTAAAATGTTGAATACAATAATTTCTAGTTTATTGTAGTCGAAAGTGAATGCAACAAATTTTTCTTTGGCTATAAATTGGTATTGAATATTTCTACGAGCTGCTTCATCGCTAAAAAGGGTATAAATATCTCTACAAAAAGAAACAATTTCGCCTTGTTGTGGTGTAAGTTTTAAACTGCCAACTTCAGCTTTTTGAAAGTCGAGTAATTGATTCACCATTCTCAACATTCGTTTAGATTGTTTTTGAATTAATCTTAAACTTCTTGCCACAGATGATTCTAAGTTTTTTCTTTGCAATAAATCGTCAATAGGTCCTAATATTAATGTAAGTGGTGTTCTAAATTCATGAGATAAATTGGTAAATAATCTTTCTTTAAAATCGGATAATTCGTTTTCTTGTTTTCTTGCTAAATTGGTTAATACTAATTGATTTTTTAGATCAACCTGACGTAAGCCAATATACCGAGTTAACCACAATAAAAATAAAAAAATTAGTATATAAGAAGTATAAGCCCACCAAGTTTTCCAAGGTGGTGGAAGAATATTTATTTTTAATTCTAGGGGCGTTTCATTCCAAATTTTATCGCTATTGGTAGCTTTTACTTTTAATGTATACGTGCCAGATTTTAAATTGGTAAAAGTTACCAATCTGTTTTTTCCAGCATAAACCCAACTTTTATTAAACCCTTCTAAAATATACATGTACTCGTTTTTGTCGGGTGAATGAAAATCGAGTGCAGCAAATTCAATAGAAAAAATATTCTCTACATGGTTTAACGTAATTTCTTTTGTTTCATAGAATGGTTTTATCAAAATATTGCTATCGCTTACCAAACGCCCAAACTCATACGATTTATTATTGATGCTTAAATTGGTAAAATAAATAGGAGGGGTGAACTTATTGATAAGAATACTATCTGGATGAAAATAAGTTAATCCTTCTGCACCTCCGAAAAAAAAGTTGCCATTTTTGTCTTTGTATTGAGCATCTTCTACAAATACATTTGATTGAATACCTTCTTTTTTATCAAAAACTGTAATTCGTTTTGTTTGTGGGTTTAGTCGTATAATTCCTTTATTAGTACTAGCCCATACATAGCCTTTGTCATCGGTAATTACTGCATTTACATAATCGCTAGGCAATCCATTTTTTGAAGTAAAAGTGGTAACATATATTCTTCCATTTTTATAATCATTGATCATATTTAACCCAGACTGAGAAGCAGCCCAAATATTACCATGCTTATCTTCAGCTAAACTATGTATGGTATTGTTGCTAATAGAATTTTGCAACTGATTGTTTTGTGTGAATACTTCAAAATTATCTTTTGCAACATTATACAAATGCAAACCTTTAAAGGTGCCTACCCAAATTCTTTTTTTAGAATCTTCTATAATACAAATAGCTCTTTCGTTTTGTAGTGCACCCTTCACATTTGCAGCAGGTGTGTATAATTTAAATGTAGGTTGTTGCATATTAATGTTAGTAATACAAACAACACCATGCTCTTGAGTACCTATCCAAATTTTACCATCTGAACCTTTAATAATGGTATGAATTTTTTTGTTTTTAAGATAAGCTCCTAATGCAGTATTTTCATAAAAAGTTTCTATTGCTCCAATATTTTTACCAACATTTTTTATTCGAAACATGCCTTTAATTGTTCCTATCCACAAGTAGTTATCAACTTGTAAAAAAGCTCTTGTTTCCCAAGGCAGTTTTGCTTTAGTTGATTGGTCAATTTGTGAAGAATTTACATTAATAAAGTTTACCCAATTGCTAGAATATTGAATATTTCCACTTTTGGTACCTAGCCATAGTTTATTAAAGGGATCTACATAAACCGAATAAATATGGCTACTGCTCATTAATGCATTTGTTTTTACATCGTATCCTATGTTGTGAAATTTTTTTTGGTTTAAATTAAATTTAAAAATGCCTGTACCATCGGTTCCTATCCAAAGTAAGCCAGATGGGTCTTCTTGAATAGATAAAATAATTTGATTATCATTGGTATACAGTCCAGGGATATTTAATTCTACTTTTTGAAATTCTTCTGTTGTTCTATTCAATTTATTTAAACCACCGCCCCAAGTACCAACCCAAAGTTGATTTTTAGAATCTAAGAAAATACGATAGGTATTATTAGAAGTTAATGATGTAGGACTCTGTTTATCTAGTCGGTAATTTGTATAGTTTTTCGAACTTAAATCGTACTTGTATAAACCATTATCCCATGTGCCTAGCCATAAACAATTGGAAGATTTATCTTTAACAATAGAAGTAATATTAATGCCTTCTTTTCCAAAATTAATGGTGTAATCGTTTTGTAAAGTTGCAGTTAAATGTCGTAAGCCTTTGTCTGTAGCTAGCCAATAACCTCCTGCATCATCTGTTTGAATATCGAATGTTTTTAAAGTCGTATTCAATATTTTAAAGTTGCCCGTTTTTTTATCTAAATATTGAAATCCCTTCCAAGTACCTACAAACAATTTTTCTGTATCTGTATCTAAAATTGAAAGGATATAATCTGCATTAAATTCACCTAAGTCTTTATTGCTATGTTCATAGTTTCTAATAATACCTGTTTCAAGATTGTATTCACTTAAGCCACCAGATTTTGTACCAATCCAAACATTGTTTTTTCTGCCATTGTGTAATACTTCAATAGATTGGCTTAATAAATTGGTATTGTTTCCAAAATCGTATTTCAGGAGTTTCATTTCATATCCATCGAAACGATGTAATCCACCTCTTGTTCCAAACCAAATAAATCCTTTTTTATCTTGAATAATAGAAGTAACCTCATTGTTTACCAACTGTTCAGTAACATTTACAAATGAGCTAGTCTTTTGACTGTAGCTGTCAAAAGTGAATAATAGTGTTAGTAGGCAAGCAAATATGCAACGAAGAATTAACAAAGCAATCTTGATTAAACTGTTAATACGGGCAAACAAGATACAGTAAAATTGTTTTCGCCAATACGATCATCAATTATTAAAGAAAGATTACTAAAGAAATGAATAGTAGAATAAGTAATCCATAAACCACTGCTAGTTTAATGCTAATCCAGCGATTATTTTTCTCTATATTTCTATTGCCTGGTTGAAAGCTCATTAGCTTGAATTTCTATTATTATTGAATATTTTTTTTCTTGAAGTTTTGTAATTCTTCTGGATTTCTTACACGTAATTCTCTGTTATTCATTAAATCGTCGTGAATCATTAATGTAATGGTATCCCAAACAGGACCTTCTGTCCAAATAGGTTGTTGCTTATCTAATTGCCATTGATTTAATTTTTCCTTCATTAGCTTATACACAGCAGGTTGTTGTTGTTTTACATCTTTGGTTTCGCCTAGGTCTTTTTCTAAATTATATAAACGATCTTCTAGTTGCTTTACATGAATTAATTTGTATTGCTTGTATCTTATTGCCATAGCTGCATCTTTACGCCAAACCAAATGCTCATGTGGCGAACCTTTTTTTGTTCCATAGATATAAGGCAATAAGCTTACTCCATCGGTTTGCGTTTTTTGTAAGGTAGTTTTTGCACCTGCAGCATCTAATACAGTGGGTAAAATATCTAATGAAGAAACCAATCCATTAAATACCTTTTTATGCTGAATGGCTTTAGGCCAACTGATAAAGAATGGAATTCGCTGACCACCTTCGTATTTATTTCCTTTAAAACCTTTTAAGGGCAAATTGCTCGATTGATTATTGTGTGCACCTCCATTATCGCTTAAAAAAATGATGATGGTATTCTCAAAAATTTGTTGCTTTTTTAATTCATTTACCATTTTGCCCACTGCTCTATCTAAAGCAAACGTCATGGCAGCAAGTTTTTGTCGTGGATGATTTTCAAATAATTTCATATCGCTTTCACTAGCTTCCATGGGTGTATGAACAGCGTTGGGAGCCCAATACATGAAGAAAGGTTGGTGCTTATTTTTTTGTATATAATCAATGGCTTTATCTCCTAATACATCGGTTAAATAGCCATCAAATTTTACTTGTGTATTGTTTTCGAATAGTGCATTTTTAGCACCTTCTCGATCGTCTTTTTTAGGTTGATAGAAATAACTTCTTCCACCACTTAAAAAACCATAATAATATTGAAATCCTTTTTTTAGAGGATGTTGACTTGCTTCAAAACCCAAATGCCATTTTCCAAATGCAGCAGTTGCATAACCTTGTTGTAATAAGAATTGAGGAATTAAAGTTTGAGAATTATCCATGCCGGTATATCCATCTCCTTCATTACATTCATACCCAAAACGTTGTTGATATTTACCAGTTAATAAGCCAGCTCTTGAAGGGCTACAAACCGATGCTGATACATGGCCATCTTTAAATAGAATAGATTTGTTTGCTAATTGATCAATGTTGGGGGTTTGTAAATCTTTTGAACCCATGAAACCAAAATCGGCATAACCTGCATCGTCTAACAATATTATAATAACATTGGGCTTTGTTTTTGTTGCTTCTGTTTTAAAACTTGAATTGAACAAAACTATAGATGCCAATATTGTAGAAAGCAAAACACCGCCTATGCAATAGTATTTTTTATGATGATGTATAGATGCAATAAAGGGTTTCATTGGTGTATGCTTATTTCTTTTTTTGTTTGTTGTATTGTTCCTCTTGGCTTAAACCTAAAAATGCTGGAGGTATTGTAAACGATTCCCATTTTTTTCTTTTTTGTTCAAACTGTTCAATTGTTTTTTTATGTTGTTCTACAACATTTGTTTCTTCTCCAATATCACTTTTTAAATCATATACACTCATGCTTGTATCTCTCAATATCACTTGTTTTAAGCCAGATGAATGTAATACAGCATAATTTTTAGGGTCGAACTGACGCCAAAATAAATATTCGTGTGGAGCTTCTTTTTTTGTACCATGAATATGTGGTATTAAATTAACTCCATCTAACTGATTCTTGGGTTTTAAGCCACCACTAATATTAGCAGCAACAGTGGCAAATATGTCTAAAGAAATAATGGGGTCATTAAATACTGAATTGGCTTTAATTTTTTTAGGCCATTGCATAGCAAATAGAACTCTAATACCACCTTCAAATAAAGAACCTTTGGCACCCCTTAACACTCCATTATTGCTGCTATTGTCTTTTTCTGGACCACCATTATCAGATAAAAATATTACAATGGTATTTTCATCAATATTTAGTTCTTTTAATTTGTTGAGTATAGCACCAACACCATCATCTACAGCACTTACCATTGCTGCATAGATTTTTCTTTTAGGATCTTTAATATCTTCAAAACGACTTAAATATTTTTCACTTGCTTGTAAAGGTGTATGTGGTGCGTTATATGCAAGGTATAAAAAGAAAGGTTGTTGTTTATTTCGTTCAATAAATGCAACTGCTTCATTCGATAATTCATCGGTTAAATATTCTTTCGACTCAACTATATTTTCATTCCTAATCAGTTTGGTACGATAGCTTTGTCCTTCGTTTTTTGCACTATCCGGATGGTTAATATCATATTCGTTAGGGAAGTATTTATGACCACCACCTAAAAATCCATAGAACTCATCAAAGCCTCGTTTCCAAGGTCTAAATTGTTCATGAACGCCCAAGTGCCATTTGCCAATTCCCATTGTTCGGTAACCTGCTTGTTGCAACAATTGGGGCAACATTTGCTCGTTTAAGGATACGCCAATTTCTGGATCAAATGGTCTATATAAAGGGTTACGGCTGTAACCAAATCTATCTTGATATCTGCCTGTAATTAAACCTGCTCTACTTGGAGCACAAACAGCATAGCTTACATAAGCTTGTGTAAATACAATGCCATTTTTTGCAATGCGATCTATGTTAGGAGTAGGTATGTCTTTACATCCATTAAAGCCAACATCGGCATAACCTTGATCATCGGTTAAAATAATAATAACATTAGGTCTATCTGCTTTTATGGGTTGCTCAACATTGTTTTTATTGGTAAATGATGTAATAATAAAAAATATACTACAGCTAATAAATGCAATGTTTACAAAGAGGGTGCTGTTTTTTTTCATTATCTATTTTTCAGAATATTTTATCTAATATTATTTTAATTCAATGGCTCCCATATCTGGTTTGCCTTTTATGGCATTGCCTAAAATATCTTGTTTCATTTTCAGACCTATTCTTATACCAATGGTATCATTTGGTATTGGCTGAATATGAATGCCTTTATTTTTAATTATTTTTTTGTTGGTGGGTATATAATCTGTTAATGCTACACCTCCTTTATTGGTGTAAAAAGGGTTGCCAATTTTGGGAGATTCATCTTTTACTGGAGCTTCTAATGGCCAGTTGTTGGCATTTAAGTACAAATTATTTTTAAATACTACATTAGGAATACCATCTGTATCTACTTCTACTTTTTTTTGATCGCCTGCAACTATTTTTGCTGCATCTTCAAAATAAAAAATATTGTTTGCAATGTATACACCATTGGCACTGCTACTTATTGCAACTCTTGGTGTTATACCTGCTGTAACATAAATAGTATTGTTATAAAAATAACTATTGTAAGGACCAGCATTTTTTTTATCATTTCCTTGATAGCCACTCAGCCAAAATATTTTTCCTTCTTGAAATGCTCCATTAACACCTTTTACTCTAAAACCATCATTAATACTAATATTGTAGCGATAGGCACAATTGAAGTTGTTGCCTAAAATTTCGCAAAAACCACCAGCATTGTTGGCACTTAAATTATACTGTACAATAACATCGTTACAATTAAAATCTATGTGAATGCCAGCACTATCTCCAGGTCCATTGGCATTTTCAAAACGATTATGTTCAATTAAAATGTTCGAACAACCCCAGGTCCATAAACCACTACCTCTGCTCCAATTTCTACTATCGGCAGTAGAACCTGAGTATTGAATTTGGTTATGATGAATGTGCCCATCGACTACTCCAGAAAACTGCATACCTGGTCCGCCGGTATGCGTTATTTTACAATTGGCAATTTCTATATTTTGAATACCATTGGTGGTGGCGGTGAATTTTAAACCTGTATGACTTACTTTATAAACTTCTGCTTGCAGCACTTTTACATTGGTTAATTTCCCCAATTTAGTGTTATTGATAAATCGAATTCCCCAACCATAGTTTTGTGTTCCATTGGCCGATTTTATTTCGGCAGCCGAACGTGTAAATCCTGGAGCATAATAAAATACATCGTGTACAACAACATCAATTAATTCAATACTTTCAAAGGGTTCGTTTTTAGTAACTTCAACTAAAATACCACAACGAATTTCAGTTTTTTTATTGGTGTTATTTGATTGATAGGGGGTAGATGCAGTTACCTCTACACCTATTACTTTTACAAATGAAGCATTTTGTATAAGTATTGTATGTAATTCGTTTCCTGCATCTAAAATAGGTTTACTGCTGTTATTATTATAATCATAACTAGCAATAACGATTGGTTCAGTTGCACTGCCATTTACATTTACAATAGCTAACATGCCTGTAAATTGTTGGCCTTTAGCTAACAAAATTGAATCCCCTTTTTGTAGCTGAATATTTTTTAGAGATTGAATCGTTTTAAAACATTGCACTTTTGTAGTACCGCTGTTTTGATCATTGCCATCAAAACCATTAATGTAATAGTTTGTTGCATACAGCTTTTCGCTACAAATAAATGAAAGGAGAAAAAATATAAATGACAGCAATTTCATTAGGGGAAATGTTAATCGTTAAGAATGTTATTATTGCTAGACAATGTTTTCAAAAGCTATGAATGTGTTTTTTGAAACTTACATTCTATTCACAATAATTCGATCAATAAAACTAATCTTACTTACTGAAATTAGCAGCATGTCAACTTTCAAAATTGGGGTGTATTCAATTCAAAAAAAAAACTTAAGTTTTGTATCATTGAATTGATGAAGTAGAGTAGGGCAGATGATTCTATTGTTTTACCAATCATCTGTTCTAAAAGAAGATGCAGGTAAACCTTGAATATTAAACAAGCTACCTACTGCCCAACTTTTAAAAGCATATCGAACATGAAAAGGGTTTTTAACTGAATCGTTCCAAACAATTACTTGTCCGTTTTTATCTTTTTGTATTGTTGCCTCTGCAGGATAAAAAACTTTATCTTCTCCTGCAATTTCAAAATCTGATAATGGTTTATCAAAACTGCTTAAACCTAAATCACAATAATCAAATTTTACTATGATTTTACCATTATTGGTTTTTTGCATTTCTTTATATATGGGTCCACTAAAAGCAAATCCTTTTATTAGATAATCTTTTGCTAAAGCCCAATAGGCTAAACGATTACCTACTTGTTCTTTTTGTGCAGGATGAATAACAGTTCTTTCTCCAATATCCATGGTTACTGCCATGCCTGTATTGGGTACTGTTTGCATGGTTTTTAATTGAGCTTCACGTAAAAAAGCTGAATTTATTTTACCGGGTTCAAATGGAGCAATTTGTACAAAATAAAAAGGGAAATCACCCACTTGCCATTGCTTACGTAAAGCAAGAATCATGGCTTTACTTAGTGCTGTATACTCATGTGCATTTTCTCTATTTCCTTCACCTTGGTACCATAACATGCCTTTTATGGTATAACCAATATATGGATGCAACATTGAGTTGTACATGATGGTAGGGGTACGATTAGGCATAGAATCGGGCAATATAGCTGGAATTATTTTGTTGGGAAATGAAGCCAAGGTTTCTTTATCCATCCAACTTTCTATAGTGGAAGCTCCCCATGCTGTTTGAATAATACCAATAGGAACATTAAGTACCGATTGCATTTTCTTGGCAAAAAAATAGGCCGTAGCACTAAAATTACCTGTAGTACTAGGATTAGCAAATTTCCATTCGCCTTTTGAATTTTCAAGCGGTGTAATACTTGCTGAACGTGGTGTGTTAAAAAAACGAATATTGTTGTTGTTAGAATTCAATATGGCTTCATTGCTACCAATAATTGGTTGATTGGAATATCCTTTCACAGGCATTTCCATATTGGATTGACCCGAGCAAAGCCATACTTCACCAATTAATATATTATTGAATATAATTTCCTTGCTTCCTTTTACTGTTAATGTATATGGGCCACCAGCTATAGGTGTTTCAAGTTTTAATTTCCATTTGCCATTAACGTCTGATGCAACTTTAGCATCTTTACCCCAACTGCCTTTTACGGTAATTTTTTTGTTTGGTTCATCTGTACCCCAAATTGATACAAGCTGTTGTTGTTGTAACACCATATTATCGCTGAAGAAATTTGGTAAAGTTGTTTGTGATAGTACATTATTGAATAATACCATTACTGCACTAATAAAAGTAAAAAGCAATTTTTTCATAGCAAGTAAATAGTTTGTTTGAAATGTATAGATAAAGATTTAGGATTTATTTTTTCTGATAAATTCTTACATAATCTATCAAGTATTTTGAAGGTAAAACAGTATTGGCTAAACTCCCCCCATTATTACCACCCATTGCAAGATTTAATAGTAAATAATGTGGTTGACGAAATGGATTTACGCCATCACTTTTATTTACTGTTTGGCTTAAATCGGCTGTATTAATAACTACATCATCAATAGATATTTTCATCATTGAAGCATCCCATTCTAACGTCCATACATGAAATTGATTAGCCCAAGCAGCACCACCAAGCGATTCAATAGATTTTGTTTTAGAATTCCAAATGGCTTGCCATCTTGTAGCACTTGCCCATGCAAAATTGGCCAGTATTTTATTGTTGTAATATTCCATTATATCTACTTCTCCATTCGATGGCCATTCGCCCGAAACTCCTAATGTCCAAATTGCAGGCCATAAGCCTGTTTGTGCATCAATTTTTGCTCTCACTTCTATTTTGCCATACTTAATAGCATGTTCTCTTTTCATGGTTACACTAGCAGAAGTGAATTCTATAAATTGACGTCTTGTTCTCCAATCAGTACTGCCAGCAATGTAAGTAGGATTAGGTTTATTTTCTCTTTTGCCGGTAATGACTAAATTGCCATTTTCACAAATTGCATTTTCTTTTTGGTACCATTGAGCTTCTTCATTGCGTTTAAATCCATTTTCAAATTCCCACTTGGTAGAATCTAGGTTTCCTGAATTATTAAATTCATCGGACCAAACCAATTTATAACTTAATGTATTTTCAGTTGGATTGTATTGAGCTGGAGTGGTGTTGTTTTTTGCACATGATAATAAGGTGAAAAACAAGATGGGTAAAAGCATTTTTTTCATTGACATTTCGTTCAAGTAAATATACATTTTGACTATACATTATTAAAAACTGGAGTGTTCATTTAATAGGTGTAAATCATTCAATATTTTTACTTATTGAATATTAGAGAATGTGTGCATGATTCATAGTGCAAATTCAATTGTAAATTCATTTTCTTGACTGCAAAGTATAACAAGAATCTTTATTTACAACAAAGCCTAAACTAAGGATTAGTTTAGGCTTTGTTTGTTAGAATGTATAAAACAATTTATTTCATTACTTTAATAGTACTCACACCTTTGCTAGTGGTTAAAGCAATGATAGCAATATTTCCTTTTACCATACTTGCAGGAATATCAATAAAGTTTGTACCATTGTTTAATAATACATTTTGTTTATACAAAGTTTTTCCATCCATACCCAGTAACATAATGGTTGCTTTTTCATTAGTACTACTAGTAGCTGAAACTTTAATACTATTGTTTGTTTGTGCAACCAATGTTAACTGATTGGCTTTTTCTTCATTTTTTATTAGTACCACTTTTGAATACGTATAACTACCATCGGCATCTACCAATTTAAGTTTGTAGTAATTAAATCCTTTTGCTGGTTGATGATCTGTATGAAAATAATTTTTTTGTTCTGTACTATTGCCTGCTGCATTTACTGTACCAATAGAATAAAAGTTTTCTCCATTGGTAGATTTTAGTACATCAAAATATTTGCTGTTTTGTTCTGTTGCTGTACTCCAATTTAGTTGAATAGTTGATTGACGTAAACCTCCTGTAAAGTTGAGTAATGATACTGGTAACGTGCCTGTAGTTCTAACATTGATGAAATCTAAAATGGGTGCATCAGAAAGTTCAATACTATTAGCACCTGCTAATAAGTTAATGGGTATTACACGTGTTGCTCTTGCACCACCTTGTGCACAAGTAGAACTGCCACTTGCTGTTATTGAAACGGTTTGTGTGGTACCATAGTTTACCCTTACAGTAATGTTTCTATTGGTAGTAGAAAAATAGTTCACTTCTAAATTATATGAACCTGTTGTTGGAGCAACAATGTTGTGAAATGTAATAATATTTCCTCCACTTACCGCATTGGTAATTCTTCCTCCAGAGGCATTGGTACAATTTGCAATGGTTCCACCATAAATAGTTGCATTTTCTGTTTGTAAGTTTGTGTTTACAGAGTCTGTTAATAATTCTGTATTATCATGATTTTCTTTAATTGCAAGTGTAGAAGCTGCAAAGTTTTTATATGCAGTACCAATGGGTGTAATATTTCCATTAGCATCTACAGGTGGTAATGCTGGAGGAAAAAAATAGGCATAACGCTCTACAAAAGGTTGTGCTTCTAACCAAGGTAATGCTAAAGCAATAAATGCTTGATGTGTTGCTGAAGTTGTATTTCTATTGGCATTGAATTCTGTAATCCAAATAGGTTTGCCATAAATAGTATATATATTATTTACATAACTTTTAAATCTATTGAATACATCATTTGCATTGGGCGATGTATTAAGCGTATTCAAATAACTTCCCCAATCGTACCAATGAATGGCAACATAATCTACTTTTACATTTTGGTCTTTTGCACCAGCCATAAAACTTTTTAACCAAACAAAAGCTTGACTTTCTGTTGGTGCAGGAGAACCTAGTCGTAAGCCAGTTTGAGCTAAATTTTCATGTAAGGTTACCGCTTCTGCAAAAGGAATATTGGATTGGTCGGTATTATCGGGTTCGTTAAAAGATAATAAATGAGTAACGTCGGGTTTATTGATATAGTTGGTAATATTGGTGGAACTGTTAGCACCTGTTCGTCCCCAAGACATTAAAGCATATTCTCTACTTGAAAGACTTACATCGTTTGGTCCCCAATCGTAAAACCAAGAAACATCTAATTGATCAATATGTGCATTGTTTTGTAAACCTGCCCCTTTTTTTAAAGTATTTCTAAATGGAAGAACCCTAATAAATGAAACTTTATCGTTCAGGAATTTATTTAGGTTTACTGTAATGTTACTGATGGCTGCTATGAATGTATAAGCTTCGCCAGTGCCATCTTCATTTTCTGCAAGTGTTGCCATAAAACCTTGTTGCAACACAATTGAAGATACTTGATTATTTAAGCTAGCAGGAATAGTAGTGCCTTTGTAAATAGTAGATACAACGCAAGTAGCAGATGTACCCGTTTGATTGGTTCCATTATAAATAACCAATTGAGCAAAAGACGAATAGCAACCACTTAAAAAGAAGAAAAGTAATAATTTTTTCATATCAACAATTTTAGTATTCTCAAGCAGGTAATAAAAATTTAACATCAATCAATAGCTGTATACAGCAATTTTTTTGAATTGTTTTATTTCCAATAATAATTTTATATCAGTTGAAACATTAGAATCTTTCGTTTCAAATTAAAAGTAATCAACAAATTTTACATTTAAAATAGCCTCTTCAAGTTTGAGAGAATTATACCTCAACATTGAAATTTTAATATTTATTGTTGAATAGTGCTATTGTTTTTTACTAGAATTATTCAATTGTAAATCTTAATTGAATTGAACGATTGTAAGAATTCAGTCATAAAAAATGGATAGTAAATTACTCAATTACTATCCATTTTTTAAATATTAAAAAAACATATTTAATTACGGTATTAATGCTGCGTCTCCAGAAAAATTATTGGTTAATGATTTTGCACTTGGCAAACTTTTCCAATAAACCGCTGCTGGCGAAAGTGTATTATCTGTATTTAATGCAAGCATAGCAGGAGGGAAGAAATAAGAATACCTTTCTACATAAGGCAGAGTGTTCATCCATTCGGTTGATAACTTCATGAAACGCATGTGTAAATTAACAGATAAACGGTTTCTATTGGCATTATATTCGGTTACCCAAATTGGTAAACTTGGATAGTTGGTTCTTATAGCTTGAATATAATTTTGAAAACGTGAAAATACTCTTTCGGCTGTAATAGAATCGTTGGCTTGATTGTTATTTTCATTGCCCCAATCGTACCAATGAACAGCTATACAATCAATTCTCAATTTCTGAGTTTGTGCTTGTGCCATAAAGTTTGTTAACCATTTGCCAGATCCATAAGCTTCGCCTTGTGTAGTTACAGGACTAACTAAACGTAAGCCAGATTTCATCATAACTCTATAACGTACAACAGCAGTATCTACAGGAACATTTGACTGATCTACACCATCGGGTTCATTAAAAGATAGTAAATGATCTACATCATTACGTTCAACTAAATATTTCACATTGGCATCTGTAGCAGATCCTTTTCCCCATGTCATTGGCACAAATTGTTGAGTAGTGAACGAAGGTTTATTAATACTCCATCCATAATACCAACTAGCATCTAAAGCTTGAACAGCAATATCGCTAACTTGTGCTGACCCTTTTTTATCGGGGTTATTAATTTTGATGTAACGTATATAAGAAATATTGTTACGCATTCTGGTAGGTAAATTGGCTTTTATAGGATTATTCAATGCAACAAAAGTGGATGATTCTCCAGTGCCATCTTCATTTGCAGAAAATACCAACATATAGCCTTTAGGTAAATAAAACGAAATAATTTTATTTTCAAAACCCGTAGGTATTGGTTTTACAAAGGTTGATCCTAAATTGTAACTTGCAAATATGGTATCGGCACCAAGTTCTATCAGTGGTGTAACCAAATTGAGTCCTGTAGATATAGCTAATTTGCTTCCAGAATATACACCTGGTTGCCCAGTAGGTGGGTTGGTATTTGAGTTTCCTCCACCAGCACTATCTGTAGATTTTTTACAAGATATTGCTGTAATACACAATAGCAAAACTAAAGATTGTAAATAACGCATTTTCATTTTCGGCATTTTACATTTTAAATTAATAATGCATTTCACTATTTAATGTATTAATCTATGTTTACAAAGATTTAGACATTTAATAGTTACCATGCAATCGTAGATTTTAAAAATAGTGTATTTAGAAAATGAAATAATCCTTTGATTGGAGTATGAATAAATAAGCCCTCTATTTTGACAACATAATTCTTTTAGAAGGGTATAATAATAGCTAAAAGTTGTTAAGTAGGTCAAATTAATAAAATATGATAGAAAATTTTAGATGCCTTTTTTTATAACAATTGAGGTTTAATTTATTTGGTATTTAGATGAATATTTGGTTTTGTTGTTTTAATAAAAGTAAACAATTTAAAACTCTTTTTCAGTTAATTCACTAGTTGGTGCTTTGGCTTTACTAGTAAATTTATTGAGGTTAATACTGAAGTTCAGCAACAAGACATCGGTTTCATAAATGTAATTGGTGGTGGTATAAAAGTTGTAACCCCAAGTTGTAATTCTTTGTTGGTTAGCATTCATGAATCCAAGGTTCATATTTTGCCATTGTAAACCCAAAGTAAATTTTCCATTCATAAAAGTTTTTTTAATGGAAGTATTGGGCGAAAAAAATCTTGAATCTTCACCTTGTGCTGTTGGCCTTGCTGATAGGTAGTTTAAGTTGGTTTGTAAATTCCATTGTTTGCCTAAATCAAATGAAGAATTCATATTGATTGAATATACCCAATTAGAATTATTTACTACAGATGTGTTTCCTAATACGTTTAGATTGCCACTGATTTTATAATTGTAAATATTGGTACCAATAAAAGCAGTTAACCAACTTACTGGTTTAAAGTTTGTACCCATTTCAATACCAAATAATCTTGCACTTCCTGCATTGGTAAATAATCTATTTAAAATAGTATCGGCATAAACACTATTTACTCTTTGAATAGGGTTTTTGATATTTTGAAAATACAATGTAGAAAAAAAAGTACCTTTTTTGAAAGTATGGTTAACGCCTAATTCTACTAAATCTATAAACTGTGGAAGTAAATCTGGATCGCCTTGTTCCAATGTTTCAGAGTGTTCTCTTTCTGGTATTGGATTCAATTCAAAATTATTATTTCGTTGCACTCTTTTACTGTAACCACTTTTTATATTCCATGAATTATTCAACGTGTATAATAAGTTTACCGAAGGAAATACATTACTTAAGTTTAGTTTGCTAGGAGTTGAATTAGCCGATAATATGACTGCTCTTGTTGCATACTCATATCGCAAACCTGCAGTATATTGTAGTTTTGTAGTTTTACCAGCATATTGTGCATACACAGCATTAATTTGATTGGTTGATTTTGCAGTACCTCTAAATTTTGCAATATCTGGTTGGTTGCTAGCTGGGGTTACTGTATAATCAAATGTGCCATCTTGTTCATCATTTCTAAATTGATAGCCTGTTTCTAATTTGCCTTTTCCAATATTGGCGGCATAATCTAATTTTAATCTGTAACCATTAATTGGATTTGTATATGGATTAGTTACCAATTGAAATACAGTAGTTTTTGATGGAAAATCTAGATTGTTGTTAATGGTATTTCCATATAAATTGGCATTTTCGTAAATAGCCGATGTGGTTAGTGTTGAATTATTTTTAAACGTATGAGTATAATCTAAACTACCAACAGTAAATTTACCTTCTTTGTTTTGTAGGTTAGAGTTAAAGTATACAAATTGTCTTAGTACAGCACCTGTAGTTAAATTGGCAGTAGAGTTGTTGTAAACAATATCGGCTCTTCTTTGCTGATATTTTTTACTAGCAAAAAAACCTACATTAAATACATTATTTTTATTGGCAGTATAAGTAATAGCTGTTCTTACACCATAGTTATATCTGTCAAAACTTCTTTCTCCTAAAGATGGAAATTGAGTAATGGTATTATTGGTAAAGTTTTTTGTAAACACATTGCCTTCACGTTTGCCATTGGCATCATTTCTTGTATAGTTGGCACTAACTGAAATATCCCATTTATTTTTTCTGTAGTTGATAGTAAAATCTCCACCAAAACGTAATGGATTTTCTAAATTATCATAATTGGTGGTACTTGGCAATCCTGCTAAAATATTGGCTTGAATGCCCATACCATCGGTACTTCCTTTTTTAGTTACAATATTGATAATACCACTTTTCCCATCTGCATCATATTTTGCTGATGGTGCAGTAATAATTTCAATGTTTTCAATTGAATTGGCTGGTAATTGACTCAGTATTGTTTGTGCATCTGTTAGTACAGGTTTGCCATTAATTAATACTAAAAATCCGGTAGAGCCTCTTACACTTATTTCGCCACTACTATTAACCGAAACAGAAGGTAAATTTTTTAATACATCAACAGCACTACCACCTTTTGCCACTTCAAACTGATTGGCTTTATAGGTTTGTTTATCTAATTTGTTTGCAATGGTATATTTTTTGCCTGTAACTACCACTTCGCCCAATAATTTACTAGAAAGCTTTATGATTATTGTATCTAAATTTAAAGTTGAATTGTACTTAGCTAAAGTAAAATCTACAAATTTTGTTTCGTATCCAATAGAAAATATTTTCAATAAATATTTTCCTGCACTTTTAACTGGAATAATATATTCACCATTGGCTTGCGTTAAAATTCCACCTACAAAACTTGAATCAGTTTTTAAAATCGAAACACTTGCAAACTCTACTGGTTGCTTATTCTCAAATTCAACAATTACGCCTTTAATAATTGCGTTTTGGGCAATGGATGAATTGATTGTGAGAAGAATAGTACAGATTGAAAAAAATAAATGCAATTTTATTTTGGTGAAAGTGTTTATAATTGGCTTCATAAAATAGTTCAATTCTGCGTCAAACATAATTAATTAGTGTTAAGCAATTTTTTTTAAGGAACGGTTGAAGAAAACGAATAGTTCTAATCTAGAAAATTAATTCATTCAAATATTGTATCTATTTTTACTAAATAGCAGTTCCTTAATTAGTTGGTATCAATAAATGTTTATTCGATGTAGAATTTGAGGTTTAACTAATTTAAATTTTCAATGATAAACTCTTTATGCAATCGTTTTCATAAGTTTTGGCTGTATTATTCGATTAGGCTTTAGATACACTCTAATCGAAATCTTTTAAACATTACATTTGCACAAGTTCAAAAATCTTCTAAAAATAAACGAAATGGCAAAAATTAAAGTAGCCAATCCAGTGGTTGAATTGGATGGCGATGAAATGACCAGAATTATTTGGAAATTTATTAAAGACAAATTAATTCTTCCGTATTTAGAATTAGATATTAAGTACTACGATTTAGGCATGGAGTACAGAGATGAAACCAACGACCAAGTAACTATTGATGCTGCCAATGCAATTAAACAATATGGAGTTGGTATTAAATGTGCAACTATTACACCAGATGAGCAACGTGTGCAAGAGTTTAAGTTAAAACAAATGTGGAAATCGCCGAATGGTACTATTAGAAATATTTTAGATGGCACTGTTTTTCGTGAACCCATTGTTTGTAAAAATGTACCTCGTTTAGTACCCAATTGGACTGCACCAATTTGTATTGGTCGTCATGCATTTGGTGATCAATATAGAGCAACCGATTTTGTAACAAAAGGGAAAGGAAAGTTAACTGTGAAGTTTGAAGGTGAAGATGGTACAACACAAGAATTTGAAGTATTTAACTTTAAAGGCGATGGTGTTGCTTTAGCAATGTACAATACCGATGAAAGTATTTATGGTTTTGCAAGAAGCTGTTTTAATACTGCATTGCAAAAGAAATGGCCATTGTATTTATCTACCAAAAACACCATCTTGAAAAAATACGATGGTCGTTTTAAAGACATTTTTGAAGATGTGTATCAAACCGAATTTAAAGCATTGTATGAAGCGGCTGGCATTACTTATGAACATCGTTTAATTGATGATATGGTTGCTAGTGCTTTAAAATGGAATGGTAATTTTGTTTGGGCTTGTAAAAATTATGATGGAGATGTGCAGAGCGATACAGTAGCACAAGGTTTTGGTTCATTAGGTTTAATGACCAGTACTTTGGTTACACCAGATGGTAAAGTAATGGAAGCAGAAGCTGCACATGGCACTGTAACTCGTCATTATCGTGAACATCAAAAAGGCAAACCAACATCTACCAATCCAATTGCATCAATTTTTGCATGGACAAGAGGTTTAGAGTTTAGAGGTAAATTAGATAACAATCAAGAACTCATTAACTTTTGTAATGCTCTTGAACAAGTTTGTATTGAAGTAGTAGAAAGCGGTAAAATGACCAAAGATTTAGCAGTATGTATTCATGGAAATAAAGTAAATCATGGAGAACATTATTTATATACTGAAGAGTTTTTAGATGAGTTAGATAAAGCTTTACAAGCTAAATTGGCTTAAAATTAGTTTACTCAACATAGATACTTTTGTAAAGTCTTTCTTGTAATAAAGAAAGACTTTACTTTTTTTATTACAACTGATTTGTATCATCATTAGTTGAATAGCAACCTTATAACTTTACAGATAATTAATTAATCAACAGAATGAGCAAGTGGAATAATTTTTTTCAGTTAGATGATGTGAATATATTATTGGAGAAAAAAATATTTCAAGTTACCACATTCATCTCAGGTATTATGGGAATGTTGTTAGCTATTTTTAATTCCTCACAAGATTTCCCAATTGTATTAAATATTGTTACTGTTACATTTAGTGTATTTTCATTTATCTTTTATTTGGTAACTCGGTATTATAAATACACTCTATTACTTACTTATCTCTTTTTGTTTTCAGTAGTTTTTTTATTATCCTTTGCTTGGTTTAACAATTCAGGAATTGAAGGACCATTAATTACTTATTATTTGTTTGTAATTATTTTGGGTATTTTTCTTTCTCCCAAAAAACATCGATTGATATTCGCTTCAATTGTTTGCAGTAACATTATTATTCTTGCATTTATTGAATATACTCATCCAGAACTTATAGTAAAATATGTAAGTAGAGAAGCACAATTTTTAGATGTAATGTTTTCTTCTATTGTGGCCATATTTGTATTAGGCTCATTGGTTGTATTTATCAAAAACTCTTACGATGATGAGCATGTATTATTATTAAAAGCTAATAAATCTTTAGAAGATTCTAATAAAAAGTTGGCAATGGCAAAAGATGTGGCCGAAAAAGCTACCTTCTCGAAGTCGTATTTTCTAGCTAACATGAGTCATGAAATACGTACGCCTTTAAATGGAATTATTGGAACAAGTGAATTATTAAAACAACAAGTTTCTGCAGAAGAAAATAAAGAATTGGTGGCTACTTTACAATCTTGTAGTTTATTGTTGTTGAATATTATTAATGATATTTTAGATGTTTCAAAAATAGAAGCAGGACAATTAACCTTGCATGATGCACCTTTTCAAGTAAAACATTGTGTACATTCTGTTGTACAAATTAATGAAGCTCAAATGAAGAGTTTGGGTAAAAATTTAGATTTAACTTACCAAATTGCCGATGATGTTGTGAATGATGTGGTGGGCGATAAAAATAGAATTAAGCAGATACTATTAAACCTTATTAGCAATGCAATCAAATTTACTGATAAAGGTTCGGTACATATTGCAGTTACAAAAGATAGCGATGTAGAAAATAAACAAATTCTTACTTTCAAAGTATCTGATACAGGAATTGGCATTGCAGAACAACATATTGGTTTACTGTTTCAACCTTTTACTCAAGTAGATGAAGGACATACAAGACCATTTAGTGGTACAGGTTTAGGATTATCTATTTGTAAGAAATTAGTAGAGCTAATGGGTGGAACTATTGGTGTACATAGTATTGAAGGCAAGGGTTCTACATTCAGCTTTCAAATTCCATTAATAAAAAGTGATGAAGAACTTATATTAGAGGATGAATTTGCAAGTGTTGCAAACCCTTCTAAAGCACCCATAAAAAAACTCAATATATTATTGGCAGAAGATAATTTGATGAATCAATTCATAGCAAAAAAAATATTTAGTTCGCTAGGTTATACAATTGATGTTGCTCAAAATGGATTAGAGGCCGTTAATAAAACAAAAGTTCAACTATATGACATCATTTTTATGGATATTCAAATGCCTGAAATGGATGGATTAGCTGCAACTAAAGCAATTTTACAACTACAACTAAAAGAACCTCCTGTAATAATTGCCATGACGGCCAATGCCTTAAAAGAAGATGAAGAAATGTGTTTAACTGCCGGCATGAACGATTTTATAGCCAAGCCATTTACCATAGAGCAGTTGAAACAAACTTTACAAAGATGGGTTTAAGGAATTATGAGTTATGATTTATAAGTTATGAGTTGTAAGTAGTGAGAAGTACTTTAAAAGTTTTTAGTTTCTGGTTACTGGTGGTTCGTAGCTTAAATTGCTATTTATAGTTTTTAGTTTTTTTCAATTTAGTTTTTCTCAATTCACCAATCCAACAATTCGAAAATTAGCAAATCCATTAAAACTTATTCTTCCACATCATACTTTCAACAGGTTTATTGGGCTGCCCACTATATTTAGCATTCCCTTTTTGATTGTACTTTACTTCAATCTCGCCATCTACCGGAAAATAAATTAATTGTCCAATAGGCATTCCTTTATATACACGAACAGGTTGTTTGCAAGAAATTTCAAGAGTCCAGTTGCCACAAAAACCAACATCACCTTTACCTGCCGTTGCATGTATATCAATACCTAAACGTCCTGTACTGCTTTTGCCTTCTAAAAAAGGGACATGAGCATGGGTTTCTGTATATTCAGCGGTAACGCCTAAATAAAATTCATGTGGTAGTAGTACAAACCCTTCTTCAGGTATTTCAAACGTTTCAATTGTATTGTGTTTTTTAGCATCCAATTCAGCATCAACATATTTGGCTAAAGTGCTGCCCAAATGCACATCATAACTATTGCTGCCTAAATCTTCACGGTTGTAAGGAACAATTTTAATAGTTCCTTTGTCCATTTCTTCCAAAATTCTTTTGTCAGTTAAAATCATGTTTTTTATTTTTTGGTAGTCAGCAGTAGGTTCATTATTCAACACCCTCGGCGTCGCACTCTTCAAGGTTCAGTTCAATATTGAGCTATAAAACCCACCCCATGAAAATTGTTTTCACCTTAAGTTTTTGCTGCCCCTCCCAAGAGGGGATGAACAATTCGTTGAACGAATGTGCAATATAAATCGTATTTCTGCAATCTAAAATTTCAACATCAATTATGCCTTTGTTTTATCAACAAAATATTAACGCCACTACTAGATTGGCTGTTTGGAAAATAGAAGAAACAGAGGAGTTTTTTAGTGGTACTGTTCCTTTGCAACGTACTATTGCTCATCCACACAAACAATTACAACATTTAGCTGGCCGATATCTATTGAGATTTTTATTCCCCGATTTTCCTTTTCATGCAATAGAAATTGCTACTACAAAAAAACCGTATTTACCCAACGAAGCCTATCATTTTTCAATTAGTCATTGTGGCGATTATGCTGCAGCCATTGTAAGTTCAACCAATAGAGTAGGAGTAGATGTTGAATTGGTAACAGAACGGGTAGTGAAAATTGCAAAGAAATTTTTGCATGAAGAAGAAATTTCAAATTTCAAATTTCAAATTATTGCACCAACATCAAATGAAACTATTCAGCATTTAACCTTACTATGGAGTTGTAAAGAAGCCATGTTTAAATGGTGGGGCAATGGCGAAGTAGATTTTAGTGAAATGATGCGTATTGAACCCTTTCAATTAAATCAATCAGGCACAATAGCAGCCAACTTTACTTCAACTCCATTACAGCTCAATTATCAATTATTCGGTAAACTGTGTTTGGTTTGGGTGGTTCAATAATTAAGAATTAAAAATTAAGGATTAGTAATTACTAATTGACAGTTAAAATTAACAATTGAAAATTATTTTCAACCTTCAGCCCTAAACCCTCAACCTTCAACCTTCAACCTCATTTCCCTACTTAAATATTTTTCAATTATGCAACAATAGTTATATTGCACAACCTAAGCTTAACGAAAAGGAATTGCTATGACATTTGTAGATCGACTGAAGCATATACGAATTGTACGATCACTGGTTTATACAGTGGTTGGTTTTATTACTTATCCTGGCTTAACCATCTTCAATAAAATTAAAATTGAAGGCACTGAACATTTAAAAAATTTGCCCAATAGAAATGTACTTTTCGTAAGCAATCATCAAACTTATTTTGCCGATGTAATTACGTTTATTCATATTTTTTGTGCAGTAAAATGGAGAAAAAATAATCGTTTGGGTTTACCATATTATTTACTCAATCCGTTTACCAATTTATATTATGTAGCTGCTGAAGAAACGATGAAGGGTAGTTTTATTAGTCGTTTTTTTATTCTAGCTGGAGCATTAACTGTTAAAAGAACCTGGCGTGCCGAAGGCAAAGAAGTACAAAGAGGTTTAGACCCAAGTGATACCAGAAAGATTAATAGAGCATTAGAAAATAGTTGGGTAGTAACTTTTCCGCAAGGCACTACCAAGCCATTTGCACCAGGGCGTAAAGGCACGGGTTTTATCATTAAGAATAATCAGCCCATTGTGATACCTGTAGTCATAAATGGCTTTTGGAGAGCTTTTAATAAAAAGGGATTGGCATTTAAAAAGAAGGGTTCTATATTAAGTGTTCGGTTTAAAGAACCTATGATTATAGATTATACACAACCTGCCGAAATAATTGTAGAGCAAGTAATGGATGCAATTGAACAAAGCAAAAAGTTTATGCTCAAAGGCAAGCATCATTTAATGAATGCGTTGGATAAATAATAACAATAAACCTATAAGGTTTTAAAAACCTTATAGGTTTGTACAATTTCCTACAGCAAATGGCTTTACTCAATATCTTTTATCATCCAAATATCACAACCTGTATGGCCTGAGTTGCCTAATGGTTGAGGTAAATAGTTAAAGCCAAACGCTTCATATACTTTCACAGCTTTATTTAACTCTGGTAAGGTTTCTAAATATATTTTCTTGAAGCCCATTGCTTTGGCTGTTGCAATACATTGAGCAATCATTTGCTTGCCTAAACCAATATTTCTTACACTTGGATGTAAATACATTTTTACCAATTCACATGTATCATTGGGCAAACCTTCTGTTGGAAAAATGCCTGCACCTCCTACCACTTCATTGTTTTTCAAAGCCACAAAATATTTGCTCTTTGTGTTGGCATTGAACAGTTCGAACAATGCATCGGTACTTGCATCAAAATATACAGTACCCGGTTTATTGGCATTAAATTCTTTTAATGCTGCTCTAATAATAATGGCTATTGCTGCATTATGTTGTGGTTGAATGGGCTCAATTACTACTTCATCTATCATCTACTTTTTCAAAAATTTTTTATAGCTATTCATTAAACCGTTGGTGCTTGAATCGTGACTGTTAATGGCTTCATCATTTTCAAGTTCTGGTAAAATTTTATTGGCTAATTGTTTACCTAATTCAACACCCCATTGATCAAAGCTGAAGATGTTCCAAATAACGCCTTGCACAAAAATTTTATGTTCGTACAACGCAATCAACATTCCTAAAGTAAATGGAGTTACTTGTTTTACCAAAATGGAATTGGTAGGTTTATTGCCTTGAAAGACTTTAAACGGATATAATTTTTTTACTTCTTCATCAGTTTTGCCTGCTTTTACCAATTCGGCTTTGGCTTCCTCTTCGGTTTTGCCATTCATTAATGCCTCTGTTTGAGCAAAGAAGTTACTCATGAGTTTATTATGATGATCGCCAATGGCATTGTGTGTAATGGCTGGAGCAATAAAATCGCAAGGAATTACAATCGTGCCTTGATGAATCAATTGGTAAAACGCATGTTGACCATTGGTACCTGGTTCGCCCCAAATAACTGGTCCTGTTTTATAATCTATCGTATTGCCATTTCTATCTATACATTTCCCGTTACTCTCCATGTTTCCTTGCTGAAAGTAAGCTGCAAATCTGTGCATGTATTGATCGTAAGGTAAAATGGCTTCACTTTGTGCATCAAAAAAGTTGGTGTACCAAATGCCTAATAATGCCATTAGCACAGGAATATTTTGATTGAACTTTGCTGTTTTAAAATGTTCATCGGCTTCAAATGCTCCTTTCAATAATTGCTCAAAATTATCAAAGCCAATGGTCAATGCAATGGATAAACCAATGGCACTCCATAAACTGTAACGACCACCTACCCAATCCCAAAACTCAAACATATTTGCAGTGTCGATTCCAAATTTGGCTACTTCTTTATCATTGGTGCTCAATGCTGCAAAATGTTTAGCAATATGGGCTTCATCTTTTGCATGTTCTAAAAACCAAGCTCTAGCAGTATGAGCATTGGTCATGGTTTCTTGTGTAGTAAATGTTTTAGAAGCAATTAAAAACAAGGTTTCTTCGGGCTTTATTTTCTTTAAAGTTTCTGCAATATGGGTTCCGTCAACATTGCTTACAAAAAAAGTTTCAATGCCTTTTTTCCAGTAAGGTTTTAGGGCTTCAGTTACCATAACAGGACCTAAATCGCTTCCCCCAATACCAATATTTACAATGTACTTTATTTTTTTACCAGTATAACCTCTCCATTTTCCAGAATGAATATTGGCACAAAAATCTTCCATGTGTTTCAATACTTTTTTTACCAATGGCATTACATCTTTACCATCAACTAAAATAGGTGTATCAGAAAAATTTCTTAGTGCAGTGTGTAAAACTGCTCTGTGTTCAGTTTCATTAATCTTTATTCCTGCAAACAATGCATGAATAGCATCTTTCAGTTTACAATCATCAGCTAATTGTAATAAAAGCTGTAATGTTTTATCGTTGATGATATTTTTTGAGTAGTCGAATACTAAATCATTTAAACACAAAGAAAATTTTTTGAAGCGATCTGCATCGGCTGCAAAAAGGTCTTTCATTTTCTTACGATTCATTTCTTCTTCATGGTGTTTCTTCAATAAAAACCATGCTTGGGTAGTGGTTGGATTAACTCTTGGTAACATATCTATTCTTTAAAAACTAAAATTAAAAAAACTAAAAACTAATTTTAAAAAAACTAAAATCGAAAAGATTAAAAACTAAAAAAATAACTCAAAACTTATTACTTACAACTTACTACTTAAAACTCATAACTCATAATTCTCAACTCACAACTCACAACTCTTTTATCACTTCAATTGTTCGTTGTACCATACTTTCAGTAATATCTAAATGCAAAACCATTCTTACATGTGTGGGGGATATTGCAAACATAAGGATATTTTGTGCTTTCATTTGCTCTACAAATTCAATAGGGTTTAATCTACCTGCTATTTGAAAAATAATAATATTGGTATCTACAGGTAATATTTCTGTTACAATATCTTTTTTGCTCAATGCTGTAGCAATCAACTGAGCATGAGTGTGGTCTTTTGCTAAACATTCAATATTGTTATCTAATGCATAAATTCCAGCAGCTGCTAAAAAACCAGCTTGCCTCATTCCACCACCAAAAACTTTTCTTAGTCTCCTTGCTTTTTTTATAAACGCTGTGGTACCTAATAAAACGCTCCCAACAGGTGTGCCTAAACCCTTGCTTAAACAAATAGAAATTGAATTGAATGTATTGCCATATTGTTTAGTTGTTTCGTTGTTAGCAACAATGGCATTAAATAATCTTGCACCATCTAAGTGTAATGCCAAATTATGTAGTGTACAAACCTCTTTTATTTTTTCTATTTCTTGAAAGTTATAGCAGCTTCCCCCAGCTCGGTTTACAGTATTTTCAAGACTTACCAATTTAGTAGTTGCTTTATGAATATCTTCTGTATTGTTAATGGCGTTTTTTACTTGCTCAGCAGTTACTCGTCCTCTATCACCTTTTAATAAATGCACACTGCAACCACTATTAAAAGCAATGCCTCCACCTTCGTATTGATAAATATGACTTAGCTCATCACATACCACTTCATCTGCAGGTTGTGTATGTGCTTTAATAGCAATTTGATTGGTCATTGTTCCGCTTGCACAAAACAAACCTGCTTCCATGCCAAATAGTTGTGCAGCTTTTTGTTCCAATGCATTAATAGTGGGATCTTCTCCAAAAACATCATCACCCACTGGTGCTTGCATCATTGCTTCAAGCATCGCAGGAGTTGGTTTTGTAACGGTATCGCTTCTATAATCAATAAGCATACTATTAAAATTTATAACTGTGTTTCATAAAGTTCATATTGGGTAATAAGTTACCTGAAAAGTCAAAGTAAGCATTGTTTTCCCAACTACTTCCTTTTCCCCATCTATCTTTCATTGGCGATGTTATCCATGCTGGTTCCCAATACATAATACCATTGCCACCATTTTTAATTAAAGTTTGAATTAAATCTTGCATATACCGTTGTTGATCTTCTTTGGTAAAAGCGTATCCTTCAATAGGGGTGGTTGAATAGAATAAATTACCATAGGTATCAGCATTATCATTCGTCCAAGGAAATGCAGTTTCAACCAATACAATGGGTTTGTTGAATTTCTTTTTTAATAGTTGAACAGTATCGCCAATAGCTTGCATACTATTTACGGTACTCCATTTATAATAATGAGATATCCCAAGAATGTCAAAATCAGTTACTTTCCCTTTTGCTATTATGTTACTTGTCCACCAATTGGCATATTGTAATTGAGCAACATGAATAATTACTTTGGGCTTTATGGTAGAGGTTGACGCAAAGTCACGTACAGCTTTTATTCCACTATTCACCAATGCTCCAAAATTGTCCCAGTTATTATTGGCACTATCAATTTTTCCTATTGGCCAAAGCATACCAAAAGTGTTTTCATTACCCACTTGAATCATTTCTGGAACTAAGTTTTTGCACTTGTAATAATTCAACGCGTTCAATGTATAATTATACACTGAATCTTTTAAAATATTGAGAGAAAGATTTTGCCATGCAGCAGGAATTAATTGTTTATCAGGATCGGCCCAATCATCTGAATAATGCAAGTCTAAACATACAGCCATACCTTGTTCTTTGGCTCTTTGCATGGTTTTCTCTACATCAAATAAATCACTATACATTTTGCCACCTGTAACTGGTAATTGCCAAGTTGGATTATGCCAAAGCCTTACACGAACAGTGTTGGTACCTATTTTTTTGAATATGCTAAAAGCATCTTTTGGCTGATTGTTTACTTTAAAAACGCCACCATTATTTTCAATTTGATTTACATACGATAAATCGGCTCCCATAATAAATGTATTCCAATGATAGTTACCATTTTTATCTTTAGTTGCTTTCTGTGTGGGTGAACATGAAAATAGTGTTACAGTTAGCAACACTATTCCAATGATGATATTCATTTTCATGGAATATTATTTTCCTTTTTGAACCAAGGGATAATGATCTACAGTTTCAAAAACATTCCTTGGATCGGCTTTTAGTACTTCAATAAATTTTCTTAAAGAATCGGTATAAGGTTGTTTGGCAAACATTCTATCATGAGCCAAAATAACTATGCAATTGGGTTCGTAAGTATTGCCATAATCTAATTTTTCATTTACTGTGTTAGCCAATGCAACTGCACCTTGTTTGGGTTTACTGCCTCCTACAAATTCCCATTCAACATCCCAACCCAGTAAATGATAACCCAACGCATCTAATTTACCAGCAACTGCTAAAGTAGATTTCGGACCTTTAATTTGTCCGTTGTTTGCCCAAGTTGGATTGCCTGGTAAACGAATAATTTTGACAGGAATATTCAATTCTTTTTCGGCACGAATAAAATCACTTACAGCACTATCACTTTGGGAATAAAAGCTTTGGTACTTATTTTGAAAACCATGAGTGTAACTATGATTGGCCAATAAAAATTTAGGATAAGCATTACGTATCGAATCTACAAAATACCTTCTTCTATTATCTGTTTGATGCATACCTACCATAAAAAATGTAGCTTTAACATCCATTTCTTCAAATACTTTTTTACAAATATTGCTGCCAGGAGGTTGAGGGGCATCGTCCCAAGTTAAGAATATATAACGCTTGCTACTATCGTACTTAATTGGAGTGCCAGGTACTGCTTTTTTTTCAACTACAACTGTAGAGTCTTTTTTAACTTCTTTTTCTTTGCCATTATTGCAACTTGTTGAGGTTGTAATAACCAAAGCTGTAGCTGCAATTAAAACGCTTGATTTTATTAGGTAATTCATATTTAATAGATTGTGGGTTCAAATATAAAGGTGGAGTAAGTACATGATTAATCAAAACTTATTCTTTTGATGTGTATAAGAAAATTTTAACGCTATATACTGCTTTAAATACCAATGAAATAGCAGATATATACGTTTTTGTTAACTAAACATTTATCTGCAATATTTTAAAATTATCATCTTGCTATTCTTGTTATTTTTGCAGCCCAGAAAAAAAAGAATATGAGCGAAGAAAAGAGCCTGAATTTTATTGAAGAAATAATTGAAAATGATTTGGCAAATGGTAAACATGTATCTATTACTACACGTTTTCCTCCTGAACCCAATGGCTATTTGCATATTGGTCATGCAAAAAGTATTTGTTTAAATTTCGGATTAACCAATAAATATGGTGGAAAAACCAATTTACGTTTCGATGATACCAACCCAACAACAGAAGAAACTGAATATGTAGAAAGCATAAAAGCCGATGTACATTGGTTAGGCTTTAATTGGTCTAACGAACTCTATGCATCTGATTATTTTGATACGTTGTATGGCTTTGCAGTTAAATTAATTGAGAAAGGGTTGGCTTATATAGATGATAGTACAAGTGAAGAAATTGCAACACAAAAAGGCACACCCACCACTCCTGGAACAAGAAATAAATTTGCAGAAAGAACAGTTGGCGAAAACATGCAATTGTTTACTGAAATGCGTGAAGGAAAATATGCCGATGGTGAAAAAGTATTGAGGGCTAAAGTAGATATGAGTAGCCCCAATATGCACATGAGAGATCCAATTATTTACAGAATAAAGCATGCTCATCATCACAGAACAGGTGATAAATGGTGTGTATATCCAATGTACGATTTTGCACACGGACAAAGCGATTCAATTGAAAATATTACCCATTCTATTTGTACATTAGAGTTTATTCCTCACCGTGAGTTGTACAACTGGTTTATAGAACAATTAGAAATTTTTCCTTCTAAACAATATGAATTTGCACGTTTAAACATGACGTACACCGTTATGAGTAAACGTAAGCTGTTACAATTAGTAAACGAAAAGCATGTAACTGGTTGGGACGATCCTCGTATGCCTACAATTACAGGCATGCGTCGTCGTGGTTATGGGGCAGCAGCTATTAGAGAATTTTGCGATAAAATTGGGGTTGCCAAAAGAGAGAATTTAATTGATATTGGCTTACTGGAGTTTTGTGTAAGAGAAGAATTGAATAAGTCTGCTTTGCGTAGAATGGTTGTCTTCGATCCATTAAAAGTTATCATAACCAACTATGATAAAGGCAATGAAATATTAAGCATTGAAAACAATCCAGAAGACGAAAATGTAACATATAGAGACGTTCCTTTCAGCAATGAAATCTATATTGAAAGAGATGATTTTATGGAAGTTCCTCCAAAAAAATTCTTTAGATTATTTCCAGGTGGAATGGTTCGTTTAAAAGGAGCTTACATTATTAAATGCGATGAAGTTGTAAAGGATGACGCAGGTGTTGTTACAGCTTTAAAATGTTCTTACATCCCTGAAAGTAAAAGTGGTAGCGATACTAGTGGTATTTCAGTAAAGGGAACTTTGCATTGGGTGAGTGTTGCACAAGCAGTAAGTGCTGAGGTGAGAGAATATGATCGTTTATTTAAGTATGAAAATTTAGCTGAAGCAGAGGGTGATTTTAAAGACCATATCAATGTAGACTCTTTAAAAATTATTCCTCAAGTATTTGCAGAGCCTGCATTAGCTGAAACCAATTTCGACAATCGATATCAGTTTTTGCGTAAAGGATATTTTTGTTTAGACAAAGAAAGCACTGCCGATAAAATGGTATTTAATAGAACAGTTACTTTGAAAGATACCTGGGCGAAGGAAGTGAAGAAAAATTGATGATTCCTAATTTGAAATTTCTGATTATTGAAGCGTAGATTTTTTTGTGACGAACTGTAGAATATATATTTAGCTGTAGTTGCGTCGCACAGCCGATTGCTATCGGCTTCAACTGATGAATAATAATGAACAGCATTTACTAAAGAGGAAAGGCTCACTAAAGTCTTTCCTCTTTGTTTACTTTGTTTTCTTTGTGAACTTCGTGTGAAATAAAAATTACCAATGGATTTACTAGCAACATACAAACAAAACTGGAAAAAGCATTTCCGTCATTTAACACCCAATAACTGTCATTTAGTATTGGCTGTAAGTGGAGGTGTGGATAGTGTTGTATTGACTGATTTAGTGTTTAAAGCTGGATTCAATTTCACCATTGTACATTGTAATTTTCAATTAAGAGGAATAGCAAGTAATGGTGATGAACAGTTTGTAAGAAGTCTTGGTGAAAAGTACGGTAAAGAAGTTTTAGTAAAACATTTTGATACACAAGCCTACGCAGATAATAATAAAGTTTCTATTCAGGTTGCAGCAAGAGAGTTAAGGTATTGTTGGTTTGAGGAAATCGTGAATCGTGAGCAGTTAGTAGTGAGTAATCAGTCTACTCACCATTCACCATTCACCACTCACTTGTTAACTGCTCATCATGCCGATGATAATATTGAAACAGTTTTAATGAACATCTTTAGAGGTACTGGAATTAGTGGTTTACATGGGATTTTGCCTACACAAGGGAAACTAATTCGTTCATTGTTATTTGCCAATAAAGCATCGATAATTGAGTATGCACAGCAACATAATTTGAGTTGGGTAGAAGATGCATCCAATGCAACAGATAAATATTCAAGAAATTTTTTCAGGCATCATGTAATTCCATTAGTGAAAGAAGTGTACCAAAATGCTGATGAAAATTTATTAGGGAATATTGAACGTTGGAAAGAAGTAGAACAAGTGTATAATCAAAGTATTCACTTAACAAAATCAAAGTTATTAGAGCATAAAGGAAATGAAGTACATATACCTGTGTTAATGTTACAAAAGCAACAGCCACTTAACACTATTACTTATGAAATAGTAAAAGATTATGGCTTTACTGCTGCTCAAGTAATTGATATCATGCAATTGTTAAAAGCAGATAATGGAAAGTTTGTGGCTTCACTAACCCATAGAATAATTAGAAATAGAAATTGGCTCATCATTGCACCACTTGCATCATTCGAAGCAATGCATATTTTAATTGAAGCAAAAGAGCAGTCTATAAATTTTGAAAATGGAAGTATTGAAATTTCAGTAATAGAAAACCTTTCTTCTGTTTCAGAAAATGCAAGTTTGGTTCAATTTGATGCTGCTAAAGTTCAGTTTCCATTACTACTCAGAAAATGGAAAAGTGGTGACTATTTTTATCCTCTCGGTATGCAGAAAAAGAAGAAAATTAGTCGGTTTTTGATTGATAAAAAATTATCTGCCACCGAGAAAGAAAAGATTTGGGTTATAGAAAGTAATCAAAGAATTATTTGGGTGGTGGGACAAAGAATTGATAATCGATTCAAAATTATGCCTTCAACAAAACAAGTGTTACAATTAAAACTAATTTAAAACAGAGTTTCTACTTTCTTATTTAAAATAAAATGCACAGTGTATAACGCTGTGCATTTTTATTTCAATTCAGTAATGTAATATTAGTTTAAAGAAGCATCTACTATACTTTCGATTGGTGTTTTGCTATAATCATTCACCACATTGTATAAGGTATCTCTTTCAATAGGTTCTCTTTTGGCCTGTTTAATTAAGTTTACCAATTCAGCGGTAGTCATTGATGGATTTTGTTCTTCACTTCCTGCCATAGAATAAATTTTGGTGGTATCATCAATTGTTCCATCAATATCATTTACTCCAAAGCTTAATGTAAGTTGAGCATTTTGACGCCCCAACATTGGCCAATAAGCTTTTATGTGTGGAAAATTGTCCATGTACAATCTAACAATGGCATACACCCTCATATCTTCAATTACAGATGATTCAGGCACATGGCTCATTTCATTATCGTGGTTTCTAAATTTTAGCGGAATGAAGGTATTAAAACCTCCAGTTTCATCTTGCAACTGTCTCAATCTTTCCATGTGATCTACTCTATGCCAAAATTTTTCCACATGTCCATATAACATGGTGGCATTGCTATGCATACCAATTTTATGTGCAGCTTTATGAATGGCTAACCAACCATCGGCATCTACTTTATCATCACAAATTTGTTGACGAACTTCTGGATGAAAAATTTCAGCACCACCGCCTGGTAAAGATTGTAAACCTGCATCTTTTAAAAATTGCATGCCTTCTTCAACCGATAATTTGGCTTTTCTAAACATGTAATCCAACTCAACAGGCGTAAAACCTTTAATGTGTAAATCAGGACGATGATTTTTTATTTTTTGCAAGGTTTCAGCAAAGAATTTTAAGTCCATTTTTGGATGCACACCGCCAACAATATGTACTTCTGTAACGGGCTGACCATCGTATTTTTTAACAATATTCAACATGTCTTCTGAACTCAGTTCCCAACCTTCTTCCTTATGAGCGTACAATTTTGAATAAGAACAAAATTTACAACTAAACACACAAACATTGGTAGGTTCTATATGAAAGTTTCTATTGAAATAAGTTCTATTGCCATGCTTTTGCTCACGAACCCAATTGGCCAAAGCTCCAACAAATGGTAAAGAAGCTTCTTCGAACAACAAAACACCTTCTTCAAAATTGATTCTTTGTTGATTAATGATTTTATGGCCAATAGCCTGTAATGCTGTATTTTTTTCGTTATTAATGATTTGTTCAATTCCCGATATAGTAGCTGTCATTCCTTTAAATTTAATTAATGTACAAAACTAAGTGTTGTACTATAACAATAAATAAACAAACAAGTTTTATTTGGGTGATAATTATCATTTATCGTAAAAAAAAGTCCTGCAAAATTTGCAGGACTTCCAAAGCGATTGTTTTTAATTTAGACTACCAAAAATTGATCATGAATATAATCGGCTACACTAACTAAATTGTTTGTTTTTTCGTACACAGCCAATTGTCTATCGGCTCCTGTACCTTGTTCCATCATTTTGCTGATGTAATTTATAAATGGTCTGCTACCTAAATCGTCTACTACATCGTCAACAAAGTCTAACAATTCATAAATTAATAAACGGGTATTTACTTCAGTTTCTTTACCAAAATCTATCATACTACCATCAATTCCATACCTTCCAGCTCTCCATTTATTTTCAGTTATCAAAGCACGTTGATACATGATAAAGTTTAGATTCTGGTGACGAAGTTTATAAAGTTTAGCACAAATAGCTTGAAATAATGCAGCAATAGCAATGGTTTCATTAATGGTCATGGGTACATCACAAATTCTAAACTCAACTGTGTTAAAGAAAGGATGTACACGTAAATCCCACCAAATTTTCTTTGCATTGTCAATACAATTGGTTTTAATGAGAATGTTTACATAGCGTTCGTAGGCCTCATAGCTTTCAAAATAATCTGGAATGCCTGTACGTGGGAATTTGTCAAATACTTTTGTTCTAAAAGATTTATAGCCTGTTTTTCTACCTTCCCAAAAAGGAGAATTGGTACTTAATGCATACACATGTGGCAAAAAATATCTTGCACTATTGGCAATATGCATAGCCATATCATTGTTTTCCATGCCTACATGAACATGTAAACCAAAAATTAAATTGCTTCGAGCAGCTTCTTGTAATTCGTTTACTATTTGATTGTAACGTACGTGATCGGTGATTAATTGACTTTCCCAATGGCTGAATGGATGTGTGCCACTTGCACCAACCCAGAGACCTAAATCTCCTGCAATTTTAGAAATAGTGCCTCTAAGCGTTGCAACATCTTTGAAAGCTTCTTCAACATTGGCACAAATATCTGTACCAACTTCTACTACAGCCTGATGCATCTCAGCCTTTACTTTGTCTTTAATTAATTTTTGCCCTTCGTGTACAATTTTTTGTTCATGGCTTTTCAATTCTCTTGTTTGAGGATCAATGACCATGTATTCTTCTTCAACACCTAATGTGAAATGACGGTAGCTAAGGTTTGCCATATTTTGGGTTTAGAGATTTTCAAAAATTTCATTCATATCAATAGATAATCCTTGGATAGAAGTGGAGTAAAGTATATCGCCTGGTGCATACATTTTACCACCACCAAAAGCATTTTCATGCAGGGTATAAGCAATTACAGTTTGTTCAACAGGGTGTATAAGCCAATATTCTTTCACACCTGCTTCTTCATAAATGTCAAATTTTAAACGAACTTCTTTTTGAGAATTGCCGGGAGATAAAATTTCTACTACTAAATCAGGTGCACCACAGCAACCTCTATCATCAAGTTTAGTTTCATCGCAAATAACACAAATATCTGGTTGAACAACAGTAGTTACTTCATTGTCTTTTTTTCTGTTTTGAACAGGTAAACGAACATCAAAAGGTGCACTATAAACTTGGCATTTTTTACCTTTTAAAAACTGATGAATAGTAAAATACAAGTTGCCACTTACATGTTGATGAATTCTATTAGGAGCTGATAGTTTAAGAATTCTTCCTTTAAATAATTCTATTCGTTCTTCTATTTTCCATTGTAAATAATCGGCATAAGTATAGCCATAATTAGCAGAAGGTTCTTCTACTAAAATGTCTTCATTATTATGTTCTTCAATACGATACATCGATGAAACTTGCAGAAGTTTTAGTTTAAAAGTTTATCAGTTTAGAAGTTTAGGGAGATTAGTTAAACTACTAAACTCCCTAAACTCATTTGCTTATTTATACAATGCTTTTTTTGCAGCACTGTGTTGTACATATTTACCCCAAGTTAAATTGTCTTTACCCGGTTCAAAACTTTGTGCTTTTTCAATGGCATAATTAGCAGCAGTTTCTACAACCCATGCAAAGTTTTCCTCTCCAACACTGGTACGTTCTGCATCAGGAGCAGGATTACAAAAGTCAATTGCATAAGGCACTCCATCACGTAAAGCCAATTCAACCGTATTAAAATCGTAGCCTAAATAATGATTGATACGTAGTACAATGTCTTCCATTTCTTTCAACTTTTCAGGCGTTGGAGCAAAATCGGCTACATAACGTAAATGATGTGGGTTACGTGGTTCATAAGGCATAATTCTTACATGCTTTCCACCAATGCAATAGCAACGATAATATTCTTCAAAAACAATTTCTTCTTGAAGTAACATTACCAATTGTTTGGTTTCAGCATGCTTGTCAAAAAAATCATCAATACTTTCTAATTTATAAACATTCTTCCAGCCGCCACCAGCAAAGGGTTTCATGTATGCAGGAAATCCTGTGTAGTTAAAAATGCCTTCCCAATCTAGTGGATAAGCTAAGTTGCTGAAAGATTCATCAGAGGTATCATCCGGCAAATCTCTTGAAGGTAAAATCACTGTTTTAGGAACAGGAACACCAATTTTAGTTGCTAAACAATTATTGAAAAATTTCTCATCGGCACTCCACCAAAATGGATTATTAATCACTGCTGTACCACAAAGAGCTGCATTTTTTAAGTAGGCTCTGTAAAAAGGAACATCTTGACTTATTCTATCAATAATTACAGCATATTCTGTTGCTTCACCTTGCATTACTTTATCAATGCGTACTGGTTCTGCAATAATTCCAGGAATATTTTTGCTGTTTACTCTTTCAACAAAAGCTTCGGGAAAACTTCTTTCTTTTCCATGTAAAACGCCAATTTTTTTCATAATAATTTGTTTAGATGAATACAATGAATACGTGTAAGAAAATCTTTATTATACTGGAGTTCAATATATAGAAAGTTGATTAAAAAAAAACTTTTTTTGTGCAAAACCTAAAATTATTTTTTTATTGCTTTCCCTTATTTTTGGAAATATGCTTCAAGAAAAGACTACTGCCCTTCAACATGTGTTGGTAGAGAACCACACTTTATTTTCTCAATATTTAGAACGAGATGTTTTATTCGATGCGTATGTTCCTCAAAAAGTACAGCATCCCGAACATATGAGTTTATTGTTCATTAACGATGGACAAGATTTAGTAAAAATGCCTTTTGATGAAATACTGAACAATTTGTATGAAGAAAAACTGTTGCAACCCGTTTTTTGTATTGGCTTACATTGTGGAGCAGAAAGAAAAAGAGAATATGGCGTAGCATATAGTGCCGATTATAAAGGCTATGGCAATAAAGCTGGTTTGTATACAAAATTTATTTTCGATGAATTATTGCCTTTCATTCGTAAAACATATCATGTTCCTTCTTTTAAAGAAAAATCATTTGCAGGGTTTTCATTGGGTGCTTTAAGTGCATTAGATATTGTTTGGAATCATGCAAGTGAGTTTAGTAAAGTAGGCGTTTTTAGTGGAAGTTTATGGTGGAGAAGAAAAGGTTATGACGATGGTTATGATGATGAAATGGATAGATTAATGCATTTGCAAGTAAGAAATGGAACCATGTATCCTTGGTTGAAATTTTATTTACAATGTGGAACATTAGATGAAACTGCTGATAGAAATAATAACGGAATTATTGATAGCATTGATGATGCGTTGGATTTAATAGTTGAACTGAAAGCAAAAGGATATACCGATGAACATATTGAATATGTATTATTAGAAGATGGTAAACACGATGTGCCTACTTGGCAAAAAGCTTTACCCAACTTTTTACAATGGGGTTGGGGTATTAAACATTGAAATGTATATACTTATAATAGTAAACCTTGTAAAAACAAGTAAGCAAAACTGAAATAAATAATTAGTCCAGTAACATCTACTAAAGTTGCTACAAAAGGTGCTGATGATACGGCAGGATCGGCACCTAATCTTTTTAAAATCAATGGTAACATACTACCACATAATGTGCCCCAAAGTACAACACCTAATAAACTCAATCCAATAACTATTGCAATCAAATAATAATGTGGTCCATAAATTTGTGGCATAAGTTGATGCCAAGCAATTACTCTTATAAAACCAAAAATTCCTAATACCGAACCCAATAATAATCCACTAATAATTTCTCTACGCATTACTCTCCACCAATCTGTAATAGTTATTTCTCCCACTGCCATAGCTTGAATAATTAAAGTAGAAGCTTGAGAACCACTATTACCACCACTACTAATAATTAATGGAATAAAAGAAGCTAAAAAAACTGCTTTAGCAATTTCTTCTTCATAATAACCCATTACCGATGCAGTAAGTAATTCTCCAAGAAATAAAACAATTAACCAAGTAACTCTTTTTCTGAACAATTTCAAAATAGGCATGTCTAAGTAGGGTTCATCTAACGCTTCTGTACCACCCATTTTTTGCATGTCTTCGCTAAATTCTTCATTGGCTACCCATAACATATCATCAATTGTAACAATGCCCAATAATTTATTATTATCATCGGTTACAGGCAATGCCACTCTGTTGTTCATTTTAAAAATTTGACTAGCATGTTCTTGATCATCGTTTACATTTAATGCAACCACACGTCCGTCAATTAATTCTTCTACTTTTCTTCTAGGCGATGCAAGAATTACATCTCTAATTCTCATATCATCAATCAATTCTCCTTGCTCATCAATTACATAAATCACATCAATGGTTTCACTATTCTTAGCATACTTTCTAATGGTATCAAACACTTCAGCTACTGTATTATGTGCAAAAACATACACATAATCAGGTGTCATTAAACGACCAACACTATCTTCTGGATAGCCTAATAATGATAAGGTGATTTTTCTTTCTTCGGGATCTAACAGTTTAATTAAATCTCTAATTGCCGTTTTAGGTAATTCTTCTAAAAAATCTGTTCTATCATCGGCTGGAAGTTCATTTAATAATTCAGCAGTTTTATTACTTGGTAATTCTTTAATAATTTGTTTTTGTGTAGAAAAATCTAAAATCTTAAACACCTTTGCAGCTCTATTAATAGCCATATTGGCAATAATGGTAGCTTCATCATCGGGGTAAGCATAAATTAATTCAGCAACATCGCTTATGTTTTGTTCATTCAAAAAATCACGTATGGCAATTTTATCTTCTGTTGCTATAAGTTCTTTAAACTGTTCTTGAATATCTTCTTGTTCTAATTCCATGCTCATGTTTGCAAGATAAATATTCTATTTATAAATTCTGTTTTCAACTAAAGCAATTTAATGTACAGTCAATTTAGTTTAACTGTATTTTCGTTGCAATTCTACATTTTATGATTCTTCCCATTTTATTTATTGGTGATACAGGTAAAAAAGGAAAAGGGGTTTTTACTGCCGAAGCCATTCCTGCAAATACAACCATTGAAATTTCTCCTGTTTTAGTTTTAAGTGCTGCTGATAGAAGTATTGTTGAAGCAACACTATTGAATAATTATATATTTGAGTGGGGTAATAATCGAAAAAAAGCTGCATTGGGTTTAGGATATGTTTCTATGTACAATCACCATTATTTTTCGAGTTGTGAATATGAAATGGACTACGATTTAAATACTATAAGCATAAAAACAGTAAGAGATATTGCCGCTGGTGAAGAATTAACCATCAACTACAACGCTGTTCACAACGATGCAACGCCTGTTTGGTTTAAAACGCATGATTAAATATTGCTTCAATCTTTTTCAATAAAAAAACTCCAGTACCCTTCAACAGACTGGAGTTATAAATTTCAAACAGTATTCGTATTTGAAATGAAAAAAGTACGGATTAAAGTAAGTATTTAAATAATTTCATACTCACTGCATATAAGTAGTAAATTTAAATTAAAAGGTTGCATAGGGTTTTAAAAATAAAATTTTGGGCAAAAAAAAAGGGCAATGGATAGAAATCCAACCCTGTTTTAATCCAATATTCTATGAAAAACCATACATAAGACGATGGTAGAAATGATAAGGTTGCACAGGGTTAAAAAAATTATCTACTCAATAAACCAAAGTGTAATTCTCCAAAATTTTGTAGTGATGAAAGTTTTAAATCGGCTGCACCCCAACGTTCATCTTTTGTTTGTGAATGATGAGGAACAATTACACAAGTCATTCTAGCTGCTTTTGCTGCAATCATTCCATTGAAAGAATCTTCAAAACAAATGCACTCATGTGGGTGTACTCCTAACTTTTTTGCACAATCTAAATATACCTGAGGGTGAGGTTTGCCATAAGGTAAATGTTCAGCGGAAGCAGTTGCGTTTAAAAAGTTTTTGATACCCGTAATTTCAACTACTACATCAATGAGTTCTTGGGGCGATGAAGTTGCTAACCCAATTTTAAAATGTTTTTGATGAAAGAAATTGAAAATATGATGCACACCCGCCATTATTTTGCCTCTTGTTTTTACTTTTTCTAATACAAGACCAATAATTTTTTTTTCGGCTTTAGCCAACTCTTCATCGCCAATATTAAATTGTCTAAACCACCATTGAACAAATTCTCTTGTTCTTAAACCTGTAGTGGTTTTGTATTGTTCATCGGTTAAACTAACCCCATATTGTTTAAAAATTTCTTCGGCAGCTTCGTGCCATAAAGGTTCACTATCAATCAGTAAACCATCCATATCAAAAATTACAGTATTTAAATGCATTGTTTTATAGATTGCTGCAAATGTATAGCTTGAATGTATAGAATAAATCAGTCTTGAATATGTATTGGGTTGCTTGCATTTTGAGGATATTGGTTCAACATCTTTTTCATTAACATAAACAATTCAGGAAAATGCGTTTGTAAATCGGTTGGGCGTTCAAAAAACAGTTCTACACTCTCGGCCCAAAACTCTTGTAATTCTTTAAATGCATAACTACTAAATAAAGTGTTTAAGTGTTTTTGGTTGTACACTTCTTGACCTTCATCCATAATTTTATGAAAGAAATAATCAAAACTATCTTCAGGTGTATTGTTAACAATAATTTCTTGATAATAAAGTGCATGTGCCATTTCGTGTAATCCAACATTACTTCCACTTGTGTAGTCTTCGTATCCTTCTAATAAATGATTGAAGGCAACTGTAATACTATTGCTGGTAACATCGCCTGCTAATACTCTAAAACTATTGGCTGCGTAATATTCTTGTGGATGAATTTGTAAATATTTGAAATAAGGTAATAAATAATTATCTAAGCCAAATGTTATTTGTATGGCAGCGGCACTTAATAGAATGGGCATTTCTTTATATCCTTCTTTTGCATGAATGATAAAGATTTTTTTTGCCATGAAAGATTTTAGTCGTTCAACAAAAGTGTTTTTTAAAAGTGGATTCAACTGTTTGTAGTAAGGATGATACTTATTTAGAATTGTATCTAACTCTTGAGTTGAGAAAGCTAAATTTTTACCACTATATACTAAATAATTGGGTTGAACTGCTGTTGTTGTAGTTTGATAAATTGCATTATTAAACAACCCTTTTTTACGTAAAAATTGTTTGATACGATTTTTAAAAATGCTATTGGCAGCAATAAAAAGTATAAATGCAAAAATGATGAAAGAATCTATATAATTATTGTCTTCTTCTTGTGTTTTATATACAACAGGTACATCAATTAAACCATGAGTTAAATCTCTTTCATCAAACGTATCATATTTGTTCTCAAAATAAAATGTATCGGGCATTGGTATATAATGAAATGCTAATATAGAGTTTGTTTTACTAAACAACAATTCATTACATCAATCTGCAATTCTAAAGCTAGTTTTAGGTATATGTTCCAAGCTTTTTCTTAACTCTTGTTTCAATTGCAGTTTTACAATTTGCCCCATGGTAGTTGCTTTTAAAAATGAGGGTTGTTGATAATGTTCAGCCAATTCGTTACTCAACTGTAGCACTTTCTCTGGTTTAGAAATTTCTTCTTCCATCATAATATCTGACAATTCTTTAATTCTATATCTTGCAGATGCTAATCGAAAAGCCATTAAAGTTCTTTCTTCTGCCTGATATTGTGCTATTGGTTCTTTATTTAAATGATTTGCTACAATTTGTACAAAAGCATTATTTTCTTTAAAGAATTGCGGCAAGTATAAGTTTTTCCTTCCTTCATAGCATTGTTGATCAAAATCAATTGCCCTGAATCTGTATTGATAATTCAACACATCGGGAGTAATATTTACAATAAAATTATAACTCCTCATATCGCCTAATAATTGAGCAAAACAACGTGTATTAAACTTCACAAATTCTTTAGCTAGACGTATTTGATTGGTTTCAGGTTTATGTAAATAATCTTTAATAAAAATATCTCCTGGTATACCTGGAATATGTTCTTCAACTAAAGTGTTGTTATTTGTAAAATAGGTAATTCTATTGGGCGATAAAAGGTGCTCTAATTCTAATCCAAAAACTCTACTTGTATCGGCTCGTTTAATATAATAATGGTCATAATTGTCATTAAACTTATTAATAATTCGTATTCTAAATGGTTGGCTATTGCCAAAATAACAAAAGTCAATAGCGGCAACTTCTAAATTTTGGATGTATTCTAAATCGCCTTTGGTTTTTAAAATAGCATAATTTTTAATCAAGTTTTCCTTGAGTAATTGCCATTCGTACATATCGTATGAAACTCTTTCCCAAGAAGAATCTTTTAAACCATCTTTACTTTTTATGGGTGTTGTATAAATAAAGCGTTGTAAATCTTCGTAAGCAGCTGGCAAATCAACTTCTCTACCATATTTTCTAAGGTATTTACGCAAATGTGGTGTTACAGGAAAAATGGGTTTTTTCTTGCTAGGTCTATCTGTGTGTATATTTTCTGCACTTTCGTTAATCATACTATTTATTCTAAAAGTAAAGTATCATCATCATCTAAAATATTCAAATTTACTGCATCGGCACCTGCAATCCCTTCAATTGAGCCTCTAATGTGTGCAGCATTAAGTAAAACTTTTTCTAGTTGCTTTTCTCTTGCTTTCCAAAGTTTTTCCATGGCATCTCTTTCTTTTTGTATAGAGAGTCTCATGCTCATAAATCCTTCACGTATAGCTTTCCATTGTTCACTAAATTCATTGCCAATTAGGTAATCGTATAACATTACCATTTTATCTCCTTTGTTTTCTTGACTTTTTCTTGCATCAAAAACTTTCAATAATCCATTGCGTAGCAATAAAACTACACTACGTACTTCGGTAAATGTACAAATGTAAACACCCTCTTTTTCGCCAAAACGTTCCATGTCTTTAGGTAAGGCTTGGGTAACAATTACAGCAACATCGGTACCTAAATTTCGCATGTCGGTTTTTAATTTTTCAATCCAATCGTTGGTAAAATCTTTGGTACGTTTACTCTCAAAAATAATTTTACCTACTTCGGTACCAAATTGGTTTCGTACAGTTTGAATACAATCGGCACCACGTACACCTTTGCCTACTGGTTCAACTTTATCAAACGGAAAAGTAGATTGTAATAATTCTTCTAATAACAATTCTTGTACTTCACCTTGTAATTGCATAGAGCCTTGCTCGGCCTTACGTTTCATTTCATCTACCAACTTTTTTTGGTCTTCTATTTGCTTTTCTAGCTCTCTTGTTTTTAATTGAAATTCTTGTTCTTTCAACTGTAATTTATCGCTTTCTTCTTTTTGTAATTGTTCTTTTAGTTTTTCTCTTTCTTGCATTAATTGGCGTTGCAAAGTCAGTTGCATTTCGGCTTCTTTCTCTTTTAATGCTTGTTCTTTTTGTAAGAATTCTAATTCTTTTTGACGAGCCAATTTCAACTTTTGTTCTTTCTCTGCATCGGCTTCTTGCAGCATTTTTAGTTGATTTTCAAAATCGGCAGAAATGGTTTTACGTAAGCTTTCTTGAAGTTCTTGTTGTAGTTTTTGTTTTTCGGCAGCAATTCTTTGGTTCAACTCTTCTTCTTTGCCTTGGAGTTGTTTTTGAAAAACTAGTTCGGCTTTTTTGAGTTCTTCTTCTTTCGATTTTTTAAATTCAAGCATTTGATGCCTTAGTTCATTCTTTTCTTTTTCAATATTCTCTTTCAGCTCATCGTTCAGTGCTTCTTCTAATGGAAATTCAAAATTGCAACTTGGACATTTTATATTAGTAGCCATTAATGTTTATTTTCTACAAAGTAATGGTAAAGGTTTAATTTTTAAAACTGTTTTGATTGGAACTCGAATTAAAACGATTAAACAAATTACACCAACTACATGAATGCAACTAATTGAAGGTTTAGTTTCATCAACTCAACTTATCCCGTTTAAAACTGTTTAAATTTGCAGCTCGTAACGAATAAAATGAAGTTGTTGCGAAAAGTAATTAAGAGATGATAAAACTGTACCCCGAATCGGCTTTAACTCAACTAGAATTCGATAAAATTAAATTGCTTTTAGTAGAGCATTGTAAAACAGTATATGCTAAAGCAAAAGCTGAAAATTTACGCATTCATACTCGTAAAGATTATATTGATATTGAATTAAGACAAACCTACGAATACAAATTATTGTTGTTGCAAGCACAATACTTTCCCAACGATTTTTCTTTAAACCTTTCTAAAGAAATTAAACTACTTGGCATCCCAGGTGCAACTTTGAAAGAAGAAGAACTAATGGACGTAAAGCGTTTGGCAGAAAATATGAGCAATATTTTTCGTTGGTTTGATGCCGAACGAAGAATGGCTTACAATTCTTTAGCTCAAGTAATTGAACATAGCTATTACGAAAAAGCCATTCAAGAAATTATTGAAGTTGTTTTAGATGAGCATGGCACTGTAAAAGACAATGCTAGTGCCGATTTGCAAAAGATTAGGATGAACTTATACAAAAAAAGGAATGAGTTAAGACGAACTTTTGAAAAGGTATTACAAAAATTAGCTAAAGCAGGTTATTCGGCTGATATTGATGAAAGCTTTAGCAGTGGAAGAAGAGTAGTGGCAGTTTTTACTGAACATAAACGCCAAGTAAAAGGCATTTTACATGGCGAAAGTGATAGCCGTAAAACAGCATTTATAGAACCCGAGGAAACGATAGAATTAAACAATGAAGTATATTCATTAGAAGGAGAGGAGCGTAGAGAAATTTTACGCATTTTAAAAGAGCTTACTGCAAAACTTAGTGTTTATGCACCTTTACTTACTACTTATTTGCAAATGGTAGGTGAATTTGATTTTATAAAAGCCAAAGCAAAATTGGCCATTGATGTAAATGGTGAGTTGCCCAATGTGGTGGATAAAGCTCATATTGATTTAAAAGATGCCTATCATCCATTACTTTTTTTGTACAATAAAAACAGCAATAAAAAAACGATACCTGTAAGTTTAAAGTTAGACGATAAAAGTAGAATCTTAGTAATTAGTGGTCCAAATGCAGGCGGTAAAACAGTTACTATGAAAACCATTGGGCTTAACCAACTGATGTTACAAAGTGGTTTATTGGTGCCTGTTCATCCAACCTCTTCAATGGGAATTTTTAAACAATTATTTATTCATATTGGCGATACTCAAAGTATTGAGTTTGAGTTAAGTACTTACTCAAGTCATTTAATGCACATGAAGCATTTTATTGAAGTAGCCAATGGTAAAACCATGTTTTTTATTGATGAATTAGGTAGTGGTAGTGATCCTAATTTAGGTGGTGCATTTGCAGAAGTAATTATGGAAGAATTATGCCGAAGACATGCTATGGGTATTGTTACAACCCATTACTTAAACTTAAAAGTAATGGCCAATCATACCCAAGGCATTATAAATGGTGCAATGGCATTTGATGAAAAAAATTTAATGCCTATGTATCAATTAACTGTTGGTAAGCCTGGCAGTAGTTACACTTTTGCCATTGCCGAAAGAATTGGCTTGCCTCAACACTTAATTAACAGAGCTAGAAAATTAGTTGACGATGAACACTTTCAGCTAGACAAACTATTAAACAACACCGAAAAAACCTTACAAATTGTTGATAAAGAAAAGAAAGATTTACAACGTTTATTAAAAGAAAATGAACGTTTAAAAAAAGAAATGGAAGTTGTTTTAGATAAAGAAAGACATATACAACAAGTGGAGATATTGCGACAGCAGAACAAAATTTCTGAAGATAGAATTGCTTACCTAAAAGACATGGAACGTAAGCTGAGACAAATTGTGTTAGACTGGAAAAAATCAGATAATAAGCAAGAAGTAATTAAGCATTTACAGGATTTACTATTTAATAAAAAAGAACAAATTGTAGTAAATAAACTAGCTAAAAAAGTAGATAATAAGTTTAAAGAAATAGCCCTACCTATAGAAGTTGGTTGTTTGGTGAAGTTGAAAAAAAACTATCAAGTGGGCGAAGTAAAAGAAATAAGAGGTAAAAGAGCTATTGTACAAATAGGAGCAATTCCAATGAATGTAGAATTAGCCGATTTGGTTGTTGTTGAGAAGCTAATTACTGAAGACGCTAAAAAATGATGCATTTAAACAACTTAAGTACCGATATTTACGTTTAAGGTTCATTCATTCCATTTTCCTCTATTTAAATCTTTTGTTTCTTATATGAATAATAATGATTTTCAGACTACTTTTTCTGCTGAAAGTATATTAGAGGCATTCATGGCCGGTACACATGATTCTTTTATAGTGATTGATAACCACTTTACAGTTGTTTCTTTCAATAAAAATTATGAGCAATTTCATGCTCAATATTTTGCTCAAAAAATAGAAGTTGGTAGTAATTACATTAACTTGTTAAAAGAAACGATATTAAAAGATTTTTATCAAGGATTAAAAAGGTTTACTGCAAATTATCAGGTTCAAAAATTTTCTTGTAGTCTTAAAAATGGAAGTGAAAATTATTGGTTCGATTTTGAATTGCATCCACTCAAAAATAGTGAAGGAAACTGCGTTGGTATAGGAGTTGGCATTTTTGATTCAACTAGTAAGCATCAATCTATACATCAGCTTAAAAAAAGTGAAGAGTTATTTAAAGCTTTAGTAGTAAACTCTACCGATGCTTTTCAACTTACCAATGAAGAATTGAAAGTTGAGTATGTTTCCGATTCGGTTATTAATGTAATTGGATACACCAAAGAGGAGTTAGAAGGTACTCATTTTTTTAACCTGATTCACCCCGATGATGCAGTAACAATTTCTACTTGGTTACATTGGTTAATGCATCATCCTGGTATAGTAAAATCGGTTGAGGTACGCATAAAAAATAAATTAGGCAATTGGATATTTATTGAAATCAATGGGAACAATATGTTGCAGGTTGATAAAATTGGAGCTATAGTGATGAACTATAGAGATATTCAAGCCAAAAAAGTTGCCGATAATGCTTTGGCTTTAGCCGAACAAAGAATGGGTTTGTTGCTTAACAATACCAAAGAATCTTTTATTATTGTAAATAGCAGATTAAGAGTGGTTACTTACAATAGAGCAGCACAAGAACATTCTCCATTTTTCTTTAGTCAAGAGTTACAATCGGGTATTTCATTACTCGATTTAATAAGAGAAGGCGATATTGAAGACATTATTTACACATTTGAACAAGTGTTTGATGGTGTTGAAACTGAACGTGAAACAAGTTATACCGATGATCATGATGTTTTGCATGTATACAATCACAGTTTTAGACCATTGTTTAGTGAAGATGATATTGTAGGTGTATTTATCACTTCAACCAATGTAACAGAAAAAAAGATTGCTGAAAATAAACTAAAGTTTAGCGAAGAAAGAAATAGAACCATTATACGAGAATCGTTTGATGCAATGCTGATTAAAGATTACAATAATTGTATTGTAGAAGCATCGCCAGCAGTTGAGAAAATTTTAGGGTATCATCCTAGTGAAATATTAGGACATGCATGTATTCAATTTGTACATGAAGACTATAAAAATAAAGTACAAAATATTATTGATGAAATTAAAAGCACACCTGAAGCAGAAGGTTGCATTGATGTGCCCATTCAGCACAAAGAAGGACATTATGTATGGATAGAAATGAAAGGCAAGAATATGTACCATAATAAACATATTCATGGCATGATAGTAATGATGAGAGATATTGAAGTACGTAAAAGAGCCGAAGATGAAGTATTACTTTCTGAACAACGTTTTAAAGGCTTGGTACAAAGTGGTGCCGATATGATTTCTATTATTGATGAAGAAGGTTATGTAAAATATTCTAGCCCTACAGTTGTTAATATTTTAGGCAATGATCCTGTTACCGATATTGGCAAAAATGTATTTGAATTCATTCATCCAAAAGATGCCGATTGGACAAAAGCCACTTTTAATGCTATGTTAAGAGATGGTACAAGGCAAATGTATTTTGGACCTTATCGTTTTCCGAATTCAAAAAAAGAATATCGTTGGTTAGAAACAGTGGTTACCAATTTGTACGATGACCCTGCTGTTCGTGGAATTGTAATTAATTCAAGAGATGTAACTGAAACCAAACGTTTAAATGAGGAGCAACAGGCTTTAACAGAAGAGTTAATTAAAAACAACCAAGACTTACAGCAGTTTTCGTTTATTACATCTCATAATTTAAGAGCTCCAGTAGCTAATTTAATTAGTTTATTGCATTTATACGATAGAGAAAACCCTATTGAACCATTTAATAAAGTGTTGATTGAAAAGTTTGAAGAAGCTACCAATCAGCTAAATGAAACTTTGAACGATTTGTTAGAAGTGTTGGTATTAAAATCTAACACCAACATAAGTTTAGAAGTATTGAATTTAAGTGAAACGGTGAATCAAATTCAACGGAATATTGAAAGTTTAATCAAACATCAAAAGGCTGTAATTGAAACTAATTTTGAAACTGTAGATACAGTTATTTACAATAAATTGCATTTAGAAAGCATTTTTTTAAACTTAATATCTAATGCCATAAAGTATCGTTCTCCCGATAGAGAACCCATTATTAAAATTACTACTTATACAGAAAAAAAATGGATTATAATTGAGTTTAAAGACAATGGAATAGGTATAGATTTAGCAAGATATCAAGATAGAATTTTTGGTTTATATCAACGTTTTCACACCGGAAAAGAAGGTAAAGGTTTAGGCTTATATATGATAAAAGCTCAAGTGATGGCCATGGGTGGAAAAATAGAAGTTGAAAGTGAATTACACCAAAGTACTACCTTTAAAGTGTATTTGAAAAACAATGACAAAGTTTAATAAGGTTTTATTAATAGAAGACGACCCAATAACCATTTTGGTTTGCGATAGAATTTTGCAAATGAATCAATTTGGTGGTACTGTTATTACCAAAACCAATGGTCAGGAAGCAATGCAATATTTAAAAGAATTAATTGCACAAAATGAGCCTATACCCGAAATTATTTTCTTAGATATTAATATGCCAGTAATGAATGGTTGGGATTTTTTAAATGAATTAACCAGTTTAAAAAATCAATTAACACATACCCCTAAAGTGTATATGCTTTCCTCAACTGTAGATCCAGAAGATACTAAGCGTTCAAAATATTATGATAACGTTGCAGGCTTTATTTCTAAGCCATTGAAAAAAGAACATTTAGATAGTATTGAATAGTTAGTGAATGATTATTAATCGTCATAACCACTTTTAATTACCGATAATATCATTTTAAACTTTTCATTGGCCTGAAAACAATGCACCGAATGTGCTGGAATAATGATACCTGTACCCAACGGTAAATGATGTTCTACTTTATTAATGTTTACTTGAGCTGTGCCATGAATAATTTGTACATAGATATCAAAAGGACTAATTTTTTCAGTTAATTCTTCGCCTTCATAAAAAGACATAGCCGTAATATTACCAGTTGATTTTTTGATAATTGTTTTGCTCAAAACTGCATTGGGTATGTATTCAACAATTTCAACAATGATGTGAGAAACTGATTTTTCTAACTCTAAAAAACTGTTATTAAAATTCGAATTAAGTCTATTTGTGTTTTCCATTTAAGCGTGTGTTAGTTTTAAAGGTAGTTGTTTTAAACCCAATTAAAATATAAAAATTATTTCAGCTGAGTATTTTCTTTTACTACTAATCGTTTTGACTAAATTTATTTCTAATACATTTTTTTTGATGATTGGGGCTTTCAACAATTGAATATCTATCATCAGTTGTTCTTGCTTTTCGTTGCAAGTTACCATTGCATGGTAAGCTTTCCACTTCAATCAAGCAGCCCATCAGCTTTGAACATAAATGTTACATTTTTCACGAAAGGAAATAAATAGATTCTCATATAGCCAACAACTCTTTTGAGTTCTAATTAATTCTTTCATTTAATTAAGTATTTCAAGTGTTTAATTATTAGATTCACTCACATTCAGAATTCAGAAAATCAGTATTTTTTTTCAAACTAGAGGGATATTTTATTCAGACTTTAGTTGGGTGAGTTATTCAATAATGGCTTCATTTATCTTTATACTGTAACGATTGTGAATGCTTGATTTTATTTCTTTTAGTTGAATAAATGCTCACTTATTAAACATGATACACTCGTTATAGATTCAATTGATTTTTAAATTAAATTCTATGCGATTATCTCAACTTGCTATCTCTATCTTATTGCTTTCATCTGTGGCATGTAAAAAATCTACCGATACTACAACTGCACCGCCAACTGGTGGGGGAACTGGTACAGGGGTTGGTAATACACAGCCTTTTACAGGTACAAGTAATAAATTGGTGGTATCTACAGCTTTAAACTTGTCAACCTCATGGATTGAATTAGGTGAAGACACAGTATTTACTCAAATTCCAGTGTCTACAGGTTTATTTAAAAATATGCCAACAGGTTTTGACAATAAAATATTGTCTCTCTTTTTACCCAAAGGTTATATGGCTGTTTTTGCAGTGAACGAAGATGGCTCTGGTGAATCATCTACTTTTGTGGCAATTGATAGTGCTGTAAGAGTTAACCTACCAACTAGATTACGTAATAACGTTTCATACATCCGCTATATTAAAATAAACAATCCCAATAAAAAAGGGACTTGTAGTGTTACTGAAACTACTGTAACTGCTTTAGCTTCAGAGTGGTATTATGGTTGGAGTTTAGATAAAAATTCTTTTACCAATCAACAATATGTTCCTATGACATGGGGGCGAACTTCTGCAACAGATGCAAATGTGTTGAACTTGATTAACAGAAAAGATATAGATCATTTATTGTCTTTTAACGAACCCGATAATACTGCTCAAGCAAATATTAGTGTAGATACTGCAATTGCACGTTATAGAGTAATGCTAAGAACAGGGTTAAGATTAGGAAGTCCTGCTTGTAAAGAAGAAAATACTTTTGGTGCAGGCAAGTGGTTGCCAACTTTTATGGCTCAAGCACAAACTTTAAGAATGAGGGTTGATCATATTGCAATTCATTGGTACGATTGGGGAAATCCTACCAACAATCAAGCAACAGATTCTTTAACTGCTGAAAGAGTTTTTCAAAGATTTCAAAATTTTATTCAAAACACAAGAAATGCTTATCCAAACATGCCTATTTGGATTACAGAATACAATGCTAACGTGAATAGACCTTCTATTGCTGTTCAAAAATATTTCATGAAATTATCAAGCGAATGGTTAAATACATTATCATACATTGAGCGTTATTCGTTTTTCTTTGAGCATAATTATCCTGCTGTAACAACGCCAGGTGTATTGTCAGAATTGGGAGCATATTGGAAGAGTTTACCAAGCACCAAATCATTTAGTGGTAATATTTTCGGCGATGCAATTTTGATTCGATAATTAAAGCATTTGTAATATTAAAAAGCTTCATCTAATAAGATGAAGCTTTTTTTATGTAGTTACTTGGATTGTTTTAGAAAAAGTTTGTTTTAATAGTAGTTGCCACAGGCAACAGAGTAGAACTTACGAATCTGCAAGATTCGAAGAGCTAGATATTATCAGCAATACATGTTTTAGATGATTAATATAGATTAAATCTTGAAAATGTTGCTCACATAATGTGAGAAACCTAGCAAAAGCAACGTGTGTTAGAGCTTCGAATTTTTACACATTCCTTATTCACAATCTGTGGATTTAAATCATGCTGTTTTTTCAAGATATAAAAATAAATTCGTAAACCAAGTTGAATTAGTTCTTTTAAAAATAGTTGCACAATATAGTGTAATGACAGCCAACTGGTTTTAGTTGGATAATATTCTGGGCAGATGTCTAAGAGGTATTATGGTTATTGTTTCAAATGTAAAAATTATGGTGAGGTAACCTTTCGGTCCACTAAATCAGAAGTTAACACAGAAACTGACCCAAAAATGAAAAGCAAATGCATTTGCATTTGCCTTTCTTGTGTTCGTACAAAGTAGGAGTAACGAGCCTAAAAATTAAGGCGTTCGTACCCGGAAAGTCTGGCAATTGGCGTTGTCAGACTTTTTATTTTAAAATAAAATTAAAAGTATAATTTTTGAATATAAAATAAAGCAAGTTTTATATTATATGATTAAATCTTTCACAAGATAGTAAACGAAATGTTATTAGCCTTTATAAATTTTATGTGTTTGCAGGCATGTGAATATTTTTGTATAATTTCTTTTGGATGACATAGTATATTAACAAATGAGGATTTCAAAGTCTATATAATTGACTCAATAGTTTATTTTAGTTTGATAAAGTACAAGCAGTACAAGTGTGCGACGCCACTACAGTTCAGTAGCATTCCTTCAGCTCATAACATAAAAAAAGTGAAACCTAAGTTTCACTTTCACTATTTTCTTTCCTATTCACGACTCACCATTCACCACTCAGGAACATTAAACATTGAATCTAAAGTGCATCACATCGCCATCTTGCACCAAATATTCTTTGCCTTCTATGCGTAGGCGACCATTATCACGGCAAGCAGCTTCACTACCATACTTTACAAAATCTTCGTAGGCAATTACTTCGGCTTTGATAAAACCTTTTTCAAAATCGGTATGAATAACACTTGCAGCCTGTGGAGCTTTCCAACCCTTATGAATCGTCCATGCTCTTACTTCTTGCACGCCTGCAGTAAAGTAGGTACTTAAGTCTAACAGCTTGTAAGTACTTTGAATTAAACGGTTTAATGCAGGCTCTTTCATGTTGTATTCTTCCATGAACATTTGCTTGTCATCCTCTGCTTCAAGTTCAGCAATTTGTGCTTCAATATTATTACACATCACAATTACTTGAGCTCCTTCAGCTTCAGCAGCAGCTTTTAATTGCTCGCTGTATTTATTGCCTGTGTGCATGCTTGCTTCATCAACATTGGCAACATACAACACATCTTTATCGGTTAATAAAAACAAATCGGCAATGGCTACTTTTTCTTCTTTGGTTAAACCCAGTTGACGAATGTTTTTACCATCTTCTAATTGTTGCTGGCAACGCTTCAATATTTCAAATTCAACTTTGGCTTTAGGATCGGTCTTGGCTAATTTCTCACTACGTTGGGCTTTACGTTCAACACTTTCTAAATCTTTCAACTGCAATTCGGTTTCAATAATGCCTTTATCTCCAACAGGATTAATGGCACCTTCTTCACGTAACACATTCTCATCTTCAAAACAACGTATTACATGAATAATGGCATCTACTTCACGAATATTAGCTAAGAATTTATTACCCAAGCCTTCGCCTTTGCTGGCACCTTTTACAAGACCTGCAATGTCAACTATTTCTAATTGTGTAGGAATAATTTTATTGGGCTTTACCAACTCTGCTAACTTATTCAAACGTTCGTCTGGCACATCTACCAAACCTGTATTGGGTTCAATGGTACAAAAACGATAGTTGCTAGCCTGAGCTTTAGCACTAATGCTTACTGCATTAAAGAGAGTACTTTTTCCAACATTGGGCAAGCCCACAATTCCTGCTTTTAACGACATATATTTTAGTTTGGAGTTTGTAGTTTTTGGTTGATGGGAGCGAAGGCAATTTTTTGAATCCAAGCTTTTGTACAACGAACACTGGGTTAGCCTGTACTGAGCGAAGTCGAAGTATCGCACCCTTCAACGTTCATAACTATACTGAACATTTTTTCGAGCCGCAAAAGTAAGGTTTGATGGCAAAACTTATGCTGTTATTTAATATAGAGTAGTGGTTTGTTCGTTCTATTCAAGTAAATTTGGCTTAAACTATCATTTATGGGGTTAACATATGCTGATATTGAATTGATTAATGGCTACGATTTAGAAAATGCCAAAAGAAACATCATTGGTGAAGAAGAAGTAAAAAGAATATCGATAAACAACCTTTCACTTAAATTCTAAACCTTTTACCTTAGAACTTTTACCTTAAACCTTAAACCCTCAACCTTAAACCTTTACCATGGCTTTAAGCAGAATTTGGAGTGCATTTATTTTAATTGCTTTATCGGTTGCTAGTTATCAGTTTATTTTTAATAGCACTAAAGACGATGTTTTTGGTAAAATGGTTACTGGAACTTCGAAAGATGAGTTTAAATATGTGGCCATTGGTAATGTAACTAAATATGGCAAACCCGGTATAGACAGTTTTGCCAAAGAAATGGCAGCTTATGGTTTCAAAAAACAAGATGCAGTTACCGATGAAACCAAATTTCTCGTAACCGATGATGTAAATGCCGATACAGTTCGTCAACTTCAACAACAATTTGCTGCATTAAGAGCGGTGGAGTACAGTTATATCTTAGGCAAAAAACAAAAACCTATTGATGGTATTATTGCTACTTGTAAGGTGGCTGTAGATATTTGTTTGGGCTTAATTGGTATAATGGGTTTGTTTATGGGTTTTATGAGTATTGCTGAGAAAGCAGGTGGCATAAGATTTTTATCGAAAATTGTGGGACCTTTTTTCTCTAAACTATTTCCTGAAGTGCCAAAAAATCATCCAGCACATGGTCATATGATGATGAACTTTAGTGCCAATATGTTGGGCTTAGATAATGCAGCTACACCCTTTGGTATTAAAGCCATGCAAAGTTTACAAGAACTAAATCCCGATTCAGAAAAAGCCAGCAATGCACAAATCATGTTTTTGTGTTTACATGCAGCAGGGTTGTCTTTAATTCCTACCACTGTTATTGCAGCAAGAGCCATTACTGTTGGTGCCGATGGTTCAAAAGCTGTAAATCCTACCGATATATTTTTACCCTGTTTGGTAGCCACATTTGTAGCTACATTAGCTGCTATGATAATTGTTTCTTTCAAACAAAAAATTAAATTGTTTCAGCCTGTAATTATGGGCTGGATTCTAGGAATTTCAGCTATAATATCGGCTTTGGTATTGTTCATTTTATCATTGAATACTGTTAATGTAAATTTATTTTCAGAGCAGTTGAGTACTGGATTAATCTTATTTATTTTCTTATTGATTGTTGCAGGAGGGGTGTATAAAAAAATAAATGTGTTTGATGCGTTTGTTGAAGGGGCAAAAGGAGGTTTTGAAACTGCTGTAAAAATTATTCCTTATTTAGTTGGAATGTTAGTAGCCATTAGTTTGTTAAGAACCAGTGGAACTTTTGATGTAGTGATTGAAGGCATAAAAACACTTTTTGCAGCCATTGGTTTTGATACAAAATTTGTAGATGGATTGCCAACAGCTTTAATAAAACCAATGAGTGGCAGTGGTGCAAGAGGAATGATGATTGATACGATGAGAACATTTGGTCCTGATTCTTTTGCAGGTAGATTGGCTTGTATTTTACAAGGCAGTAGCGATACCACTTTTTATGTAGTGGCTGTTTATTTTGGTGCTATTGGTATTAAAAATACTCGTTATTCAATTGGAGCAATGTTATTTGCGGATTTAATTGGTATTATTACATCTATTTTATTATGTTATATGTTTTTTGGATGATGATGTAGAATACTAAACTTGTATTGTATAAAATAAAAAAACACTGCAACTATGCAGTGTTTTTTAGTATATGTCATTACTATACATTTATTCAGGCAAGCTAATTACCATTGCACTTGCACCACCACCACCATTACAAATTCCAGCGGCACCCACTTTACCATTATTTTGTTTCAATACGTTGATCAGTGTAACAATAATTCTAGCACCACTACAACCCAATGGGTGACCTAAACTTACTGCTCCACCATGAACGTTTACTTGTTTTGGATAGAGCTTCATCTTTTCACTATTCACAATACCTACAACACTAAAAGCTTCGTTCAATTCAAAAAAATGAATATCACTCATTTGTAATCCAGCTTTAGCTACAGCTTTTGGTACAGCTAAACTTGGAGTGGTGGTAAACCATTCAGGAGCTTGTTCAGCATCCGCATAGCTATTAATAATTGCCAACGGTTGTATGCCTAATTGTTCTGCTTTTTCTTTACTCATTAAAACTACAGCAGCAGCACCATCATTCATGGTACTTGCATTAGCAGCTGTTACAGTTCCATCTTTTGAAAATGCAGGTTTTAATTCGGGTATTTTATCAAATTTTACGTTAAAGGGTTCTTCGTCTTTATCAACAATAACGGTTCCTTTTCTTCCTGCAATTTCAACAGGAACAATTTCGTTAGCAAATTTTCCATCTGTCCATGCAGCCTGGCTTCTTTTATAACTCTCAATAGCAAAAGCATCTTGATCTTCTCTGCTGATTTTGCATTCTTTAGCACAAGAATCGGCAAAGTTACCCATTGCTCCATTAAAATAAACATCTGTTAAGCCATCTTTAGCCAAGCCATCTACCAATTGTACGTTGCCATATTTATTACCCCAACGCATGTTAGGTGAATAAAAAGGAACATTGCTCATGCTTTCCATTCCACCAGCAACAATAATTTCAGCATCGCCCAATAAAATACTTTGAGCAGCTTGAGCAATTGCTTTCATACCACTTGCACAAACTTTATTTACTGTTATAGCAATTACGTTATCGGGTAAACCAGCAAATTTTGCTGCTTGTCTAGCAGGTGCTTGTCCTAATCCAGCTTGTATCACACAACCCATAATTACTTCATCAATTTGGTTAGGTTGTAATCCTGCTCTTTCAACAGCAGCTTTTATTGCAACTGCCCCTAATTGAGTAGCAGAAACATCTTTTAAGCTTCCACCAAAACTTCCCATTGGCGTTCTAACTGCACTAACAATATAAACGGTTTTCGATTGCATAATTTGTATTTTGAGTTGCAAATATAAAGTTACTATACTAACATTTGTTAGTTTTATTTAAAAGATTTTGCTTTCTATTCTACAAATAATTTTAATTGTGTATCCAGTTTTTTACCTAATACTTTTACAATGTAGGTGGCTTTAGCTAAGTTTGGTAAAGAAACCCTATGAGAACTTGTTGCAGAAGTATGTCTTATTACAACATTATGAACTAATACTCCACTTAAGCTATAAACTTTTACATTCAAATTATTGTCTTCTTCAACATCTTGTAAATACAAATTAAATGTTTGCTGTTTTACTGGATTAGGATAAATAGTTATTTCGCTATTTCTTTTTTGTAGTTGAATTAATATGGTTTTGCTGTATACAATTTTACCATCTTTTCCTATTGCTTTTATGCGATAATAGTTTTGGTTATTCAATGGATGTAAGTCATTCCACTGATAGTTTTGTAAACTATTTGACGTTGAACTGGTTGATGGTAATTCTCCTAAATAACTAAATTCTTGCCCGTTTGCAGATCGTTCAACACTATACTTTACAATATCCGATTCTTTTACTTCCCATTTCAAACTAATATAATCATTTATTGGAGTACCATGGAATTGGATAAAGTTTACCGATAAACTAGTAAGTGGTTTAAAAACAATAATGAAACGTTGGTTAAAAGAGTTCACATTACTGTTGGTAGTAAAACTATGTCTAAAATTTGTTCCTATTGGTAATACCATTTCTGTATTGGTAAATTTATCAATAAGATATGCTTGTAAACCATTTAGTATAAATTGATCAGAGAGAACTTCTAATTTATAATTAACACCGGCAACTAATTGATCAATTTTAAAGTAAAATGTATCATTTACTGTAGGTTGTTTTCTACCTTCAATTGCTAATTGATTGTTTTTATTAATAATAGAAATATTTTCTGATGTATTAGAAATTTTAAAGGCATCTTCTTTGCCAATTTCATTTGAAAATTGTTGGTTAAAAGCCAAAGCAACGCCATCCATTAATACATCGGCTGCATTTACATTTCTAAGCAAATTAATATAGAGTTTAGACCCTACATTACTGCTTCTAAAAGTATTGGTAAAGTTTGCTACATTGGTGGCTTTATGTGTTTCTTTAATAGTAATAGAAGGAGATGTAGAAGTATTTTGAATGAAGAATGCCTGACCTGGTTGTATATATTCATTAATAGCAGAACTAACTGGAGCACTAATGCCAGAAGTAGAATTGTAAACTGCAAAGCCTCCATTTGTACCTACGTTAGGATCGTAAATAGTGTAACTTGAAGAAATATTGGCAGTAGATGCATCTGCATATAAAGTATCCCAATTTACAATTGAAGCATAAGGATTACCAATATGAGTATAACCACTTGCACTGGCAGAGTTTAATCGAATATTGTTATTTGAACCTCCATTTGCAGTAACGCCAGATGTTGAATAAACAACATCGCCTGTTACTAGTTTACCTGTTGAGCGTAAAACAACACCAGCAGCTAAAATAGGAGGTTGTCCTGCATAAAGGTTTATGAGTCTATTCCCTCTAACAAAAAGTCTGTAACCTTTAAATGCAGATAGTGTGTCGTTGGTTTGGTTGGTAGAATTGGCTGCATTCCAACTTGCACTTCCATTTATTGTACTAATATCATATGTAAAAAGCGACTTAGAACCTGCTGATGTAATATCAAAACCTGTTGCACCATCTACACCTCCAGGAGAGGCACCAGCAACACCGGTAATATGTGTGCCATAATGAAAACCACCATCAAGTCCATTGGTTCCATTTTCTTGCCAGTTACTGAAAATAGTGGAAGAACCAGAATTAACTGAAGGTGAAAAATCTCTGTATGCTCTCACTCCATTTCCTGAAATTCTACCAACAAATCGTTCAACTCTAAAAGCAGCACCTGTGTTGTATAATATAGAACCAGTAGCACCAACGGTTGAAACCATTGCTGTATTGGTAATAGAGGTTGATTTGAGCGTAAATAAATAACTTGTTGGTAAAATCAATCGACCAGCAATAATGTTAAGTGTACCCCGTAATGAAAAATTTTGGTTATTTAGTGTTAAGTCATTAGTTCTATTAATAGTGAAATTATTGAATAGCGGTGTAGATGAACTAAAAGTATTATTGGGTATTGCAAATGCATTTCCTCCTGTATTACCATCGGTACCAAAAACTAAACTTGAGGTTGTAGCTAGGTTGATTAAACCAGTAGTTCTTGCTATTGGTATATTTCCTGTATGAAATGTTACGGTATTAGCTCCAACACTTAGGGTGCCATTGGTTAAGGTTAAAGTGTTTGTAATTGTTGGAGAACCAGTTAAGCTAAAACCTGCTGCATTGTTTAATTGAAGGTTGCTAATGCTTGCTCCAGAAATAGTTGTTGATACTCCTGTCATTGTAACTGTACCAGCACCCGATACATTTCCTGTTCCTGTAATATTCCCAGTTAAACCAATATTTCTACCAGCATTATTTAAGGTACCTGCGATTAAATTTAAATTACCAGAAAGTGTTAAGCCTTGGGTAGCATTTAAAACTAATTCATTGGTTCTGTTAATGGTGAAATTTGTAAATACTGGTGGCGTTGCTGTAAAGAAGCCATTCGGAATTGTAAATGCTGCACCACTTGTGTTTCCAAGTGTTCCAAAAATTAGACTAGCAGTTGTTCCTACAGTTAAAGTTCCACTTGTTCTAGCTAATGGAATATCAGAATTTTGTAAGGTTAAAGTATTATTTACAATATTAAACACTCCACTAGTTAGCGTTAACGTTCCATTAATTGTAATTGATTGATTACCTAATGTTAATCCACCAGTTCTGTTAACGGTTAAGTTGTTAAAGCTAGGTGCTGTTGTAAATAACCCAGTAGGTAGGGTGAAATTAGCTGCATTTGCATCAAAAACTAAATTGCTATTTGTAGTCAAGGTTAATGTACCAGCAGTTGTTACAATTGGTGTAGTTGCATTTTGAAAACTGAGTGTTGTAGCAGCAACATTTAGAACTCCAGCAGTTAATGTTAATGTTCCATTTATGGTAAAAGGCTGATTGCCTAGAGTTATACCCCCAGCTCTGTTAATGGTTAAATTAGTGATAGATGGTGCTGATGTAAAAGCATTATCAGGAATGGTAAAACTTGTAGCATTCGTCCCAAAAGTTAAACTACTAGCAGTTGCTATTGTTAAGGTGCCAGCAGTTCTAGTAATTGGACTAGCTCCAGTTTGAAAAATTAATGATGTATTTAAAATGTCAAAAACTCCATTGGTTAAATTCAAAGTTCCATTTATAGTAAACGCTTGATTACCTATAGTCACACCACCAACTCTATTGATGGTAAGATTACCTAAACTAGGTGCTGTAGTAAACAAATCATTAGGAAGTATGAAGTTGGTTGCATTAGCACCAAAAACCAAATTACTACCAGTAGTAACGGTTAATGTGCCAGCAGTTCTAACAATAGGGGTAGCATTGTTTTGAAAAGTAAAAGTACTAGTAGCAACGCTCAATGCACCAGCAGTTAATGTAAGCGTTCCACTTAAAGTAATACCTTGGGTATTCCAAGTAAGGGCGTTAGTTCTATTTACAGTAAGGTTATTGATTGAAGGAGTTGCAGTAAAAGTACTTGCTGGAATTGTAAATGCAGTGCCACCCACATTTCCTGGTGTTCCAAATACTAAATTGGCTGTTGAGCCAAGTGTTAATGTTCCTGATGTTCTAGCTATTGGCGTATTGCCATTTTGAAAGGTAAGGGTGGTATTGAGAACATTAAATACGCCAGCAGTTAATGTTAGTGTACCATTGATAGTAAAAGGCTGATTGCCAATAGTTATTCCCCCAGCTCTATTAATGGTTAAGTTGGTAATAGATGGTGCTGTTGTAAAAGTATTATCAGGAATGGTAAAACTTGTAGCATTCGTCCCAAAAGTTAAACTACTAGCAGTTGCTATTGTTAAGTTTCCAGCAGTTCTAGTAATTGGAGTAGCCCCAGTTTGAAAAATTAATGATGTATTTAAAATATCGAAAACTCCATTGGTTAAGTTTAATGTGCCATTTATAGTAAACGCTTGATTACCTATAGTCACACCACCAACTCTATTGATGGTAAGATTACCCAAACTAGGTGCAGCAGTAAATAAACCATTAGGAAGTGTGAAGTTGGTTGCATTGGCACCAAACACTAAATTACTACCAGTAGTAACGGTTAATGTGCCAGCAGTTCTAACAATAGGTGTAGCATTGTTTTGAAAAGTAAATGTACCTGTAGCAATGCTTAATACACCTGCAGTTAATGTAAGTGTTCCATCTAAAGTAATACCTTGCGTATTCCAAGTTAGCGTGTTGGTTCTATTAATGGTAAGATTATTAATTGAAGGAGTTGCTGTAAATGTACTTGCAGGAATTGAAAATGCATTGCCACCTACATTTCCTGGTGTGCCAAAAATTAAATTGGCTGTTGAACCTAGTGTTAATGTTCCAGATGTTCTTGCAAAAGGCGTATTCCCATTCTGAAAAGTAAGTGTTGTATTAAGAACATTGAAAACACCAGCAGTTAATGTTAGTGTACCATTTATAGTGAAAGGCTGATTACCAATAGTGACTCCCCCAGCTCTGTTAATGGTTAAGTTAGTAATAGCTGGTGCTGATGTAAAAGTATTATCCGGAATGATAAAACTTGTAGCATTCGTTCCAAAAGATAAACTACTAGTAGTTGCTGTAGTTATTGTACCACTTGTTCTAACAATAGGGGTAGCAGCAGTTTGAAAACTTAATGTTGTATTCAAAATATTAAAAACTCCATCGGTTAAATTTAATGTGCCGTTTATCGTAAAAGATTGATTACCTACAGTTAAACCACCAGCTCTATTAATGGTTAGGTTGTTTAAACTAGGTGCTGCTGTAAACAATGCATTTGGGAGTGTGAAGTTGGTTGCATTGGCACCAAACACTAAATTACTACCAGTAGTAACTGTTAGTGTGCCAGCAGTTCTAACAATAGGGGTAGCATTATTTTGAAAAGCAAATGTGCCACTAGCTACACTCAAAGCACCAGCAGTTAGTGTAAGAGTGCCATCTAAAGTAATACCTTGCGTATTCCAAGTAAGTAAATTGGTTCTATTAATGGTAAGATTATTAATAGAAGGAGTTGCTGTAAAAGTATTTGCTGGAATAGCAAATGCATTGCCACCTACATTTCCTGGCGTGCCAAAAATTAAATTGGCTGTTGAACCGAGTGTTAATGTTCCAGTTGTTCTTGCTAAAGGGGCATTGCCATTTTGAAAGGTAAGGGTTGTATTGAGAACATTAAATACGCCAGCAGTTAATGTTAGTGAACCGTTTATAGTGAAAGGTTGATTGCCAATAGTTATGCCCCCGGCTCTATTAATGGTTAAATTAGTGATAGATGGTGCTGTTGTAAAAGTATTATCAGGAATGGTAAAGCTTGTAGCATTGGTCCCAAAAGATAAACCACTAGTTGTTGCTGTAGTTATTGTACCACTTGTTCTAACAATAGGTGTAGCCCCAGTTTGAAAACTTAATGTTGTATTCAAAATATTAAACACTCCATCGGTTAAGTTTAATGTGCCGTTTATGGTAAAGGATTGATTACCTACAGTAACACCACCAGCCCTATTGATAGTAAGATTACCCAAACTAGGTGCAGCAGTAAATAAACCATTAGGCAGTGTGAAATTGGTTGCATTGGCACCAAAAACTAAATTACTACCAGTAGTAACCGATAGTGTGCCAGCAGTTCTAACAATAGGGGTAGCATTATTTTGAAAAGTAAATGTACCACTAGCTACACTCAATGCACCTGCAGTTAATGTAAGTGTTCCATCCAATGTAATTCCTTGGGCATTCCAAATAAGTGCATTAGTTCTATTTACTGTTAGATTATTTATAGATGGAGCAGTAGTAAAAGTATTTGCTGGAATGGTAAATGCGTTGCCACTTGTATTGCCAGTTGTTCCAAAAATTAAATTTGCTGCTGAACCAAGAGTAATTGTCCCTGTTTGAGATGTTCCATTTCTAGCAATCAATGTGTTTGCCGTTCGTAGCGTTAATGTGTTGTTTCCTATATTAAAAACTCCATTAGTTAATGTTAAAGCAGTTGTTCCAGCTGCTGTTCCTAAATTAATATTGCTACTTGTATTAACAGTTATTCCTATTCCGTTAACATCTAAACTTGTGTATGTTGGAGTAAATGTTCCTCCAGAAGAAAGACCAGTTCCATGTAAACTTGAACTAACAAGTGTTGTATTGGCAGTAATTATAGAAGAATTCAATGTAAAGTTATCAACTTTCATTACTCCATCAGATGGTGTTGGACTTGCTCCTGCTCTAAAACCAACAATTCTAAAATAAACAGTACTTTGATTATTTGCAGCAGCGGGGATGTTAAAAGTTCTTGTTGTATAAGAGTTTGTAACAGCTGTTGTTGCAGTTATTCTTGTATAAGTAATTCCATTGATACTATAATAAATATCAACGTTTGCAGGCATTTGGGCTCCAACCCCTTGAATATCCATCGATACACTTATAGTTGAGAAACCAGTACAATTAAATGGTCCGATTTGAATATGAGGATTGGTAGCAGCTGAGGTTAAGTTGGTAGTAAAACCATAATAACCAACAGAATAACCTGCATTTGAACCTCCTCCATAAGCAATCGATGTACCATTGCCTGCACCATTGGAAGCTGTTAGAGAACTAACAGTCAATAAAGGACTTCCAATACTTGAAACGGCTTCTTGAATGGTTGTTTCAACAGTAGTATTTCTGTTTAAATTATCTTCAAAGTCATAGTAAGCAATGGGGACTTGAGCTTTTAATGTTAGGAAAGACAGTAAAAAGAGTGGTAGAAGAACATGTTTAACTTTCCTGTTTGGCAAACAAGGTTTTACAGATATCATATAATCGACGGTTTTTCTAGCAACAAATATAAAATATCATTGTTCATTTTACTTTATACATTATTCACATAAATTAGTTGTTTGGGGATTATTAATGAAATAAATATTTATTCGCACCTTTCAATTATAAATTAGCTATTTACTTCACTGTTTTAATTGGTAAACCCTATATTTGCCACTCAAAATTTTGAGCCTGTGTCAACTAAATTTTCTAAAGAAACTTACATGTATTGGTACGAGTTAATGCAACTCATTCGCCAATTTGAATTGAAAGCAGAAGAAATGTATAAAATGGCTGGAAAAATTCGTGGATTTTTTCATGCTTATGTTGGTCAAGAAGCTATTGCAGCAGGTGTTATGACAGCCACTCGTCATGAAGATCCATTTATCACTGCTTACAGAGATCATGGTTGGGCTTTAGCAAAAGGTACATCAGCCAATGCTTGTATGGCCGAATTATATGGTAAAGCAACAGGTTGTGCAAAAGGAAAGGGTGGAAGTATGCACTTTTTCGATGTAAAAAATTACTTCTATGGTGGTCATGGTATAGTAGGAGCACAAATTGGAACAGGTGCTGGTTTAGCATTTGCTGAACAATATAAAGGAACGGATAATGTTGTATTATGTTTCTTTGGTGATGGTGCTTCTCGTCAAGGTATGTTACACGAAACGTTTAACATGGCAATGACTTGGAAATTACCTGTAATTTTTGTTTGCGAAAACAATAATTATGCAATGGGTACTTCTGTAGAACGTACTAGTAACGTAGTTGATATTTATAAATTAGCAGATGCATATGAAATGCCTGCTGATATGGTAGATGGTATGGATCCTGAAGCTGTACATGATAGTGTTGCAAGAGCTGTAAAACGTGGACGTGAAGGTGGTGGTCCAACTTTAATTGAAATGAAAACTTATCGCTATAAAGGTCATTCTATTAGTGACCCTCAAAAATATAGAAGTAAGGACGAGGTGGATGAATACAAAGAAAAAGATCCTATCACTAGTGTTGCAAACACTATTTTAGAAAATGGTTTTGCAACTCAAGAAGATTTGGCAGCTATTGATGCAAAAATAGAAGCAATCGTAAACGAAAGTGTTCGTTTTGCAGAAGAAAGTCCGTTGCCAGATGATAGCGAATTATTGAAAGATGTTTATGTGGATGAAAATTATCCATTTATTGTAGACTAATATTTTATAATCTAACGATCATCGAGCAAATTATTTTGCTGAGCTTTTACAATTAAATTCAATTTAAAATGAGTGAACAAGTAGTAGAAAAAGATTTGTTTTTACAAGTAGAAAGTATTTGGAAAAAAAATCAAAAAATAATTATTGGAGGGTTGGTTGCAATAATTGTAGTTGTAGGTGGTTGGTATGCTTACAATTCTTTTGTAGTAGCACCAAAAGAAGAGAAGGCTGCTGAAGCTATTTACAAAGTACAAGAATATTTCAGTCAAGATTCTTCTAACCTAGTTATTAATGGCGATAATGCTACTGGTACAAAAGGGGCATTGTATGTAATTAAAACTTATGGTGGAACTAAAGCTGCTAATCTTGCACATTACTATGCAGGTGTGAGTTATTTAAAATTGAAAGATTTTAATAATGCTATAAAGTATTTAAAAGATTTTAGTACCGATGCAAAGCAAATTCAAATGCAAGCTTATACTTCATTAGCACATGCTTATGCCGAGAGTGGTAAAAAAGATGAAGCTGTTACCACTTACAAGAAGGCAGCATCAACTTTTGAAACAGATGAAGAAGCTACCGCTTTAAATTTAAGCTTTGCTGCTGGTTTATTAGAAACCATGAATAAAAACAGCGAAGCATTAGAAATTTATAAAACTATTAAACAAAAATATCCAAGTACAACTGTTGGTTATACTGTAGATAAATACATTTATAAATTAAGTATCGAGAAAAACGATTTTAGTACAAACTAATTTATGGCAACAAAAGGAAATACAACATTAAACAAAGGCATCCCTACAATTGCGGATGCCTTTGTAGTTATTATAAAAACAGAATGGAATAGTGCAATTGTAAATAAGCTAGAAGCTGGTGTAAAAAAAGTATTGAAGGCAAATAATGTTACAACTAAAACAGTTACTGTACCCGGTGCTGTTGAAATTCCATTTGCAGTAAAGCAACATTATACTTATGCCTCTAAAGTACCCAATGCATACATTACTTTAGGAACTGTTATTCAAGGCGATACTCCACATTTTGATTATGTGTGTAAGTTAGTTACCGATGGTGTTTTACAACTGAACTTATCTTTAGATGTACCTGTTATATTTGGTGTATTAACCGTTTTAAATGAGCAGCAAGCTTTGGAAAGAATAGGAGGCAAGCATGGTCATAAAGGAGAAGAAGCAGCAATTACTGCTTTAAAAATGATACAATTGAACCATCAACTTAAAAAGTAAAAGCGTATTAATTTAATCGAATGACAGTTCAAATTTTTATACCTTGTTTTATTGACCAATTATATCCTAATGTGGCTTTTAGTATGGTGAAGGTACTAGAAAAAGCTGGGTGTAAAGTATTGTACAATAGCAATCAAACTTGTTGTGGACAGCCAGCATTTAATGCAGGATTTTGGGGTGAAGCAAAAGATGTTTGTAAAAAATTTTTACAAGACTTCGGTACAGCCGATTATGTGGTTGCTCCTAGTGCAAGTTGTGTAGGCTTTGTAAGAAATTATTATCAAAAATTATTTGAAAATACCAGTCAAGAACAACAAGTAAAAGATTTATCGGCTCGTACATTTGAGTTTAGTGAGTTTATGATTAAAGTGTTGAAGGTAGATGATGTAGGTGCAGTGTTCCATGGGAAAGCTACTTATCATGATAGTTGTGCTGCATTAAGAGAATGTGGACTAAAACAAGAACCAAGAAAACTATTACAAAAAGTAAAAGGCTTAGAATTGGTGGAAATGTTAGATAATGAAACCTGCTGTGGTTTTGGTGGAACTTTTGCAGTAAAGTTTGAACCCATAAGTATTGCAATGGGTGATCAAAAAATTAATAATGCTGCTGCAACAAATGCAGAATATTTAATTAGCACAGACATGAGTTGTTTAATGCATATTGATGGTTGTATACAACATCAGCATAAAGATTTAAAAGTGATTCATTTAGCCGATGTTTTAGCAAGTGGATGGTAATTCAATTAAGAATTAATAATTAGAAATTATAAATTAGAAATTCACCATGAACTATTGGTTAGTAAAATCGGAACCCTTCAAATATAGTTGGGAACAATTTGAAAAAGATGGACAAACATTTTGGGATGGTGTAAGAAATTATGCAGCTCGAAATAATTTAAGAGCCATGAAAAAAGGCGATTTAGTGCTTTGGTATCATAGTAATGAAGGATTAGAAATTGTAGGTATAGCCAAAGTAATTAAAGAATCTTATCAGGATCCAACTACTACAGAAGAAGCTTGGGTTGCAGTTGATTTAAAGCCTTTCAAAAAATTAAAGAAACCCATTTCACTAGCTCAAATTAAGGCTGAAAAAAGTTTAGCTAATATGGATTTAGTAAGACTAGGCCGACTTTCTGTTGGCACAGTAAAAGAAGATGAATGGCATACGATAATAGAATTGAGTGAAACAAAAATTTAATATACGCTCCGAAGTTTAAAAGCTTCGGAGTTTTTTATGTCATCAATCATTAACTTCCTTCTCTTCTTTAAATTCTATTTTACTGGTGTGAATAAAATAGCTCAAATTTGCTGGTATAAAAATTAATATTATGAGCAAAGTTTGGTTTATAACAGGATGTTCAACAGGTTTTGGAAGAGAGCTAGCAAAAGAAGTATTACAAGCAGGTTACAAAGCAGTTGTCACTGCAAGAAATACCAACGACATTGTAGATATCGTTTCAGCATATCCTGAAACCGCTTTGGCAGTTCAATTAGATGTAACTAACGTAGAACAAATTGCAAGTTCTGTTGAACAAGCTACTCAACATTTTGGAAGTATAGATGTGTTGGTAAATAATGCAGGTATTGGTTATTTTGGTGCTATTGAAGAAAGTGATGAAGCCGAAGTAAGAAGAATGTTTGACATTAATTTCTTTGGCTTGGCCAATATGACAAACGCTGTTTTACCAATCATGCGTAAACAACGCAGTGGCCATATTATAAACATTGCATCTATTGGTGGATTGGTTTCTTTTCCTGGAGTTGGTTTTTATAATGCTACTAAATATGCAGTAGATGGTTTATCAGAATCGTTGGCTAAAGAAGTAGCTCATTTAGGCATAAAAGTAACAGTTATTTGTCCGAGTGGTTTTAGAACCGATTGGGCAGGACGTTCGGCCAATAATGCAACTAAAGTAATTGAAGATTATGCACCAACTGCACATGCCAATAAAGATACTATTAGAGGGTATAGTGGTAATCAGCCAGGAGATCCTATAATGGCTGCAAAGGCAATAGTGATGGTTACTGAAACTGAAAAACCACCAATGCGTTTATTGTTAGGTGCTGGTGCAATGAAGGGTGGTAGAAGAAAATTAGACGAACTTAAAACTGATTTTGATACATGGGAATCTATTACTATTGGAGCTGATAGACCTAAGAATTCATAAAATTATTTTTCATACAAAAAATCTTTTGTATGGAAAATTTAATTGCATGTAAACCTAAAAAATCAAACCTTACTATTCTCGTTAAAAAGTGCATGATGAATGTTAAAAAAAATGGATGCTTATTCTACAGCTTATTTGTTCTGTTGATGTCTTGTAATACTTCAAATGAAAGTTTTAGTAAACTGAGCAATGATGAACAAAATTGGAAAAACCAGTTCAATAAAAAGCTACCATTACTTGGTCATCGAAACTGGATTTTAGTGGTAGATAAAGCTTTCCCTGAACAAAATGCTGCTGGTATAGAATACATCAATACCAATGAACAATTATTACCAACACTTGAATATGTTTTAGGTGAAATCAATAAATCAACACATATAAAACCCATCATTTATCAAGATAAAGAATTGAGCTTTATTACCGAAGCACAAAGCAAAGGAGTAACTCAATTTAAAGAATCTTCTAAAAAGTTGTTGGCAAAGCAACAAGTACAAACCATAATGCATGATTCGGTTTTTATTAAACTAGATCAGGCATCAAAGCTGTTCAAAGTATTGGTTATAAAAACCAATGAAACCATTCCTTATACGTCTGTATTTATGCAATTGGATTGCTCTTATTGGAATGCAGAAAAAGAAAATCAGCTTCGATTACAAATGAAAAATTAGCAATAAAAAACAGTAACAATGCTACTTGAATGTAGTAATAGTGTAAAAAACATCTTTAAGTATGTAAGATTCTTTGTAATTAATGAAGCAGCTTTGTACAAAATATTTCTATGAAAAATGTATTGGGTTTGTTACTTTTTTGCTGCTTAATTATTAGTGCTCAAAAAACAGTTGCACAGGTAAATATTAATATACAATCTCAACCAGCTTGGGGTCCTATAGGGTACGATCATGTAGATTATTATTACATACCAGATGTTGATATGTATTACAATGTACCGCAACGTAAATATGTTTATTTAAGTAATAATCGTTGGGTTTTTAATGCTGCCCCACCGGCACAGTATAGAAATTATAACTTTTACAATGGGTACAAAGTTGTATTGAATGAGCCAAGACCTTACTTACAGCACAAAGCCCATAAAGTAAAATATGTAGGGTTTAAGGGAAATAATCATAATCAAGGCATTATAAAAAATAGTAAAGAAGCCAAATATTTTGTAGTGAAAGGGCATCCTAATCATGCTGTAAAAACAAAAATGAGTAAGCCTCATTCTAGTAAGGGAAAGGGCAATAATGGTAATGCTGGCAAGAAAAAGAAAAATTAATCCATATTAATAAACTGCAAACAAACTGGTGTTCCAACTTTAATTTCATTTTCCGTTGGGGTTAACAAACCTGTTGTTGTATCTCTTTTAAAAACAACAATGGTATTGCTATTTTGATTGGCAATTAATACATACTGATTAGTAGGATCTATAATAAAATTTCTAGGTGTTTTTCCTAAAGTTGAATTCGATCCTTTAAAAATTAAATGACCATTTTTTTGTACGCTAAATGTAGAAATAGAATTGTATTTGCCTCTGTCTGTAACATATAAAAATTTATCATCATTAGATAAATGAATATCGGCACTGCCTTTATCAAGTTTCATTGTTGCATCAGTGCTAGTACTTGTTACTAAAGCCCATTTATTTTTCTGTTGTTTAAACAAATCAATTGTTCCACTCAACTCATTAACTACATACAAATTGTTGTTATGAAAAGCTAGGTGTCTTGGTCCATTTCCAGCTTTAGAAGCAATATAGTTAGAGGTGTCGTTTAAAAGTGGAGTAAGATTTTTTCTATTGAAACGATATCCATGAATTTTATCTGTACCTAAATCAGTTACCCATAAAAATTGTTCTTTGTTATCAAAAACACAAGTGTGTGCATGTGGTTCTGATTGTCTTGATTTAATAATACTATTTCCACTATGTTGTATTAATTGTGCCAATTTACCAACAGTTCCATCTTTGTTAATGGGCAAAGCCGATACATTACCAGCCGTATAATTTGCAGTAAATAACCATTTGTTTTTTTTGTCTACAGTAATAAAGCATGGACCTTCACCTTCTACACTTTCTTTGTTTAAAAACTGTAATGTTCCAGCTTTCTTATCAAACTTAAAAGCACTTGCTTCATTAGGTTTAGAATTGCCATTTTGGTTTACTGAATATACAAATTGTTGGTTAGAACTAATAGTTAGATAAGATGGGTTTTCAACAAAAATTTTACTTATAAAACTTGCAGTACCATTAGTTGAATTGAACTTATAGATAGAAATTCCTTCACCATTGCCTTTGGGTGGGGTGTATGTTCCAACAATTAAATAAAATTCATTGGATTGAGCCGCTGAAAACAAACAAATGAAACCGAGAAGAAATGAAGTAAATAATTTCATGTAATGGGTTAATGAATGAGCTAAAATAATTGCAAATACTATTTCACTAATGCAATTTAAAGTTTAGTTGCTTAATTGTTAGCAATTTATGATTGCTAATCTAATTGCAGTAATTAGTTCTACATTTAATAATTGTAAAAGATTAAGGGTTAACTATTGTATTTAGTTCAAATTGTAAAGCAGCAACTTTTGTTAGAATATTATCATTATTCTGGAAACTTTTGCAGTTGATAAATTATGTTGATATTAATTTAATTCAGCAATCAATAAATATCCCTATGTTTGCACATATAAATGTTTGGTAAAACCTGTTTAGTGAAAGTAGATTTTCACTAAACAAAAAATGAAGAACTACTTTAACTGATATACTAATTCTAATTTTTATTTTATGAAATTCAATGTAACAACAGAACAAATCTTGAAGTTTGCAATTATTTGTGTAATTCTTGTAGGTTTTTTAAATTCTGCATCTGCACAGCCAGTATTTGATGACGATGTAAACGATGTGCCAGTTGATGGTGGTTTAAGTTTGTTAGTTGCAGCAGGTGTAGGCTATGGTGCAAAAAAAATAAGAGAAAAGAGAAAAAAGAATACAAATACTATTTAATTATTAAGTCATTTTATAGTTAAAAGGTTCTGCCATTGGTAGAACCTTTTTTTTATGAGCTAATTCAATAAGTGATTACCATAAAATAATACTCTATTCATTACAGGGCAATAATCTAAAATTCTGAAATAATAAATAATTTGAAGAAATACGAAACATTTTTATAGAAAATAAATTCAAAAAAATACTTAACCTTCTTTTGAATGGGATGCTACTAAACTTTGTTCTTTTTTTACAGCTTTTAGAAACCAAAATATCATGCCTATTACAATCATATAAGCAATGATATTATAAAAAGTATGATGATCTAAACTAAGAGGCTTGTACCATTTTTTATCATTTGCAATCAGTAAAATAGTGATTCGTACAATGTTTGAAAATAAAATAATTGAGCAACCAATTGCAAGCCATTTTAATTTAAAAGAAATTCTTCCAGTATTAGCCAAAACAAAAGCTATCCAAAAGCTTAATATTCCATAGCCTAAACAAGAATAAACCAATTGTACACCATAACCCCCTTTTATTCTGATTACAAACTCCGAAATAATATTGGTATCATATCCTAAAATACTCATCAACCCTTTTGTGCTATATAAAATGGTATATCTTAACCATCTAACATAATTTACATATTTATCTAGCCATTCTATATAATATTTGCCACCTTTTCCAGTAATTCCAATAAAAAAAGTAGTGCCATAGTCTAAAATAAAGTACAAAAGCAATAGTTTTATTGCATATTTGAAAAAGGCTTTATTATTATTCAGTTGAAGTGCCATATCTAAACGTAAATATATTGTCATTCTTCACTTAAAACTTATTTTTTAAATAATTTATGAACTTGAAGTGAAAAATTCTTCTTTCGTAAATAGAATATATTGGTTATGAATAGAAGAAACTTCTTATCATTAGGGACTTCACTTTTTGCTTCAATTCCTTTTTTGCATTGTTCAACTATTGATATTACTCAAAAACCCATTGTTGTCTCTACTTGGGATGCAGGTATGTTAGCCAATGCAGCAGCTTGGGAAGTATTGAGTAAAAATGGTAAAGCTTTGGATGCTGTAGAAAAAGGCGTAATGGTTACCGAAGCTGAAGTAAATTGTTGTGTTGGTTTAGGTGCAAATCCAGATAGAGAAGGTATTGTTACATTAGATGCTAGCATTATGGATGAAAAAGGTAATTGTGGTGCTGTTGCTTTTTTAGAACAAATTAAACATCCAGTTAGTGTTGCTAGAAGGGTTATGGAAAAATCACCACATGTTTTTTTGGTAGGTAAAGGAGCTCAACAGTTTGCACTAGAACAAGGATTTCATTTAGAAAAAAATGAATTGAGTACCGATGCGAAAAAATCTTATGAAGGTTGGTTGAAAGCAAGCAAGTATTCACCTGCAATCAATAGAGAAAATCAATCGCATGAACAATCAAATATTCCTTTACCAACAGCCAACGAAAATAATCACGATACCATTGGTATGATTGCATTAGACAGCTCAAGTAATTTAAGTGGCAGTTGTACTACTAGCGGACAAGGTTTTAAAATGAGAGGGAGGGTAGGCGATGCACCCATTATTGGTGCAGGATTATTTGTAGATAATGAAATTGGTGCAGCCGTTGCAACGGGAAATGGCGAAGACGTAATTCGTATTGCAGGATGCCACTCTGTTATTGAATTTATGCGACAAGGTTTTACTCCTGAAATAGCATGTAAAAAAACAGTAGAAAAACTCCTTAAACTAAAAGGAATTGAGTATTGCAAAACCTCACAAGTTTGTTTCATTGCCTTAAATAAAAATGGAGTTGTGGGTGCTTATAGTTTACAAAAAGGATTTTCTTATGCAGTACAATCTGCTAATGAAAGCAAGTTGTTTAAGGCTAAGTTTTTAATAACTGAGTAATAATTTTTACTTAATGCTCTTGCTTTGTAAGTAAATTTTTTTGCAAGTTTTTCCAAATTGAATGAAAACTTTTTTCATCTGTATCCTTCCAATCATCACTTTCTGTTTTTATTATTTCGATTCTCTTTTTTTGTATTTCTGTAAAAAAGGTTTCTATTAATTCTTTATCGGCACTAAACGCTAATTGGTTGTAATGCAACTTCAATTCAATTTCATGTTGCTGATTGGATTGTAAAATTGTAGCTTCAATTTCTTCTCGGCTATTTACTTTTTTGTCATAAGTGCCAATAGGTAAAATGCTTTTTGCAATAACTGGCATCAGTTCAATCAGCAGTAATAAGATTAACAGTAACCAATATCTCGTTTGCAAAGCAGTACTTGTTTTCAGCAAATTATTTAACCCTTCAATTTGGGTTAAAAATCCATTGTTGAGTAGTTGATTAAATGCTTGTTGTTCTTGAATAATTTGTTGTTCAATGGCTGTTAATGCACTATCAGTTTGCATTATTTTAGGTTGAATTTGTTTCTCAAGTATTGAATAATTATTGAGCAATAATTCGTAGGCTTGTTTTTTGGTTCTTGCAATAGCTTCTAATCCAATTTTTTTACTACCGCCAGTACCATCAGTTTCAGCTATAAATGCTGCTCTTGCTAAAGCTACTTCATTGTATTTTTTACTTAGTTCACTTTGTAATTGTTGTTTTTGCAGTTGCCAGTTTTGTTTTTGTTCGGCATATAAGCTAGTTTGTTTTTGTAGCTTTTCTTTTTTCTTAAATTCATTATCTAGTGATACTTGTTGTTGTATTTCTTTTTTAAATAAATACAATAAAGCAGGTTGAGCCATAAATGTACCAATGGTTGCAGCCAAAACAAGCCTGAATAAAAATGGAACTATTTTTCTTTTATTGCTGCTTGTAATTCCTTTAATTAGAGCTCTATCAATACATAAAATAATAAAACCCATAAATAGTCCAAGTGCAATAAAAGCAAATGGACTATTCACTACTAAACTAAAAAAATACATCCATGCAATGGTGGAAAACATCCATGTACAAAAAACAGTTGTTCCAACAATAGCATATCTATTTCTATCAATTACACAATCTTTAATTAATTCTTTTTCGGCTGTTGCTAACCACCATAAAAATTCAGTCCACTTCGTTGGTGCATAACTTTCCTCTTGAGAAAGCATGGCATTACTTTGCTGCATAATAATTGAATTATGAAATGAGGTGGTTGAAGTTGAAAACAGGTTGAAGTGAGAACGATGTAAAAATAATGCAATGAGAACTGGAATACTAAAAATTATTTTGGGTGAATAAGTAAAAAACTAAATAATCTTTCTTTAAAAATATTCATTCCCTTATTTTTGCAACGGCAGGTCTTATACGACCAGCTCCTGCTGAACCTCCCCAGGGTAGGAATACAGCAAGGATAGGCGGTTGAGCGGTGCGATGTGAGTAGCCTGCCACTTTTTAAAATATTACAAGATGCAACATTTGAAGTTTTAAAAAGTTTCATTTGTTGCATTTTTTGCTTTTACATTAAAACTACACGAATAACATGAAATTTTTTATTGACACAGCTAACCTCGATCAAATTAAAGAAGCCAATGATTTAGGTATTTTAGATGGTGTTACAACCAACCCATCATTAATGGCTAAAGAAGGCATTAAAGGCGAAGAAGCAATTGCCAATCATTATAAAACTATTTGTGAATTAGTAGATGGTGATATTAGTGCTGAAGTATTGGGTGTAACCTACGAAGGCATTATTGAAGAAGGTAAAAAATTGGCAGCTATTCATCCGAATATTGTAGTGAAAGTCCCGATGATTAAAGATGGCATAAAAGCCATTAAATGGTTTACTGATAATGGTATAAAAACTAATTGTACGCTGATTTTTAGTGCTGGCCAAGCAATTTTAGCAGCCAAAGCTGGTGCTACTTATATTTCTCCATTTTTAGGTAGAATTGATGATAGCGGTTGGGATGGTGTTCAACTAATTGAACAAATTGCTCAAATCTATGCGGTGCAAGGTTTTAAAAGTGAAATTTTAGCTGCATCAATTCGTAATCCTAATCACATTATACGTTGTGCAGAAGCTGGTGCAAATGTTTGTACTTGTCCATTAGATTCAATATTAGGTTTATTAAAACATCCATTAACCGATATTGGCTTGGCTAAGTTTTTAGAAGATGCTAAAAAAATGTAAAGTATACTTTGATCAAAAAAAATCCCGATTGAAACTCAATCGGGATTTTTTTTGATTATTTATATTCACCATAAACCTTTCTTAAACAATCGGCAATTTCTCCTAAAGTGCAATAATTTTCTACAGCTTCTACTACTAAAGGCATTAAGTTGGTAGTTCCTTTTGCAGCTACTTCAATAGCTTGTAAACAATTGGTTACTTTTTGCTGATCTCTTTTTGTTTTGAGTGCTTTGAGTTTTTCTATTTGCAGTTCCCGAATACTATCATCAATCTTAAATCCTGGAATGGGTGCTTCTTTATCAACAGTAAATTTATTTACACCAACAATTATTTTATTGCCACTTTCAATATTGCGTTGATATTCGTATGCACTTCTGGCAATTTCATTTTGCATAAAACCTTCTTCAATAGCACTTACACTACCACCCATTGCATCTATTTGATGTATGAGTTCCCATGCTTTTTGCTCAACTTCATTGGTAAGACTTTCTACAAAATAACTACCTGCCAATGGATCAACAGTATCGGCAATGCCGCTTTCAAATGCAACTACTTGTTGGGTTCTTAAAGCAATTCTTGCTGCTTCTTCGGTAGGTAAACTTAAGGCTTCGTCATAACCATTGGTATGTAGGCTTTGTGTGCCACCTAGTGCTGCTGCTAAAGTTTGAATAGTAACTCTGCAAATATTATTTAATGGTTGCTGAGCTGTTAGTGTTGCTCCTCCAGTTTGTGTATGAAAACGAAGCATCATGGCTTTTTCATCTGTTGCTCCAAGTTCTTTCATCATAACAGCCCACATGCGTCTAGCTGCCCTAAATTTGGCTACTTCTTCAAATAAATTATTGTGTGCATTGAAGAAAAAAGAAAGGCGTTTGCCAAACACATTAATATCTAAACCCTTATCTAATGCAGCTTTTACATAAGCTTTTCCATTGCTTAATGTAAAAGCAATTTCTTGTACTGCTGTACTTCCTGCTTCTCGAATATGATAGCCAGAAATGGAAATAGTATTCCATTTGGGAACTTCTTTGCTGCACCATTCAAAAATATCTGTAATGATTCGCATGCTTGGCTTTGGAGGATAGATGTAAGTACCCCTTGCAGCATATTCTTTTAAAATATCGTTTTGTATGGTGCCAGAAATTTTCTTTATATCGGCTCCTTGCTTTTTTGCTAAGGCCACATAAAATGCCAATAATATAAAACCTGTTGCATTAATAGTCATTGAAGTAGATACTTTTTCTAAATCAATTCCTGCAAACAAGCGTTCCATATCTTCAATGCTATCAATTGCTACACCTACTTTACCAACTTCACCTTCTGCTAAATCGTGGCTGCTATCGTAACCAATTTGTGTAGGTAAATCAAAGGCAACACTCAAGCCCATTACTCCTTGTTGCAGCAAATAATGGTAGCGTTTATTGCTTTCTTCGGCAGTTGAAAAACCAGCATACTGCCTCATTGTCCAAAGCTTTCCTCTATACATATCTGGCTGAACACCTCTTGTATAAGGAAATTCTCCTGGTCCTTCTAATGCAGGTAAATGATTGGTACTTTGTTGATTATAGACTGGTTGTATAACAATACCACTATCGGTTATTTTTTCTTCATTCATGGTGGAAAGCTGTTAATGGTGAATCGTTAGTAGGAATTGTGAATGGCAAGTAGTGAGTAGTTAGTAGGGAAACGTGAATGGTCAATTGCAAGTAAGGAAATCTATGTTTTTTAAAAACTCTGTACTATTAACCTGTCAACTGTCATCTCATTACTGTCATCTTTCTTACTACATCAATTTCTTCGCTTCAAAGCTTAATATTTCACTCACTATTTCGTGTAGTGTTCCTTTTTTATCGTTCAATAAAAATTCGGCTAACACTCTGTTTAAGTCGAAGCCTGTAGCAGTTTCTGGTAATAAATTGGCAATTTGAGAAACAATAGAAATGTTTTGTTCTTTCAAGTTTTTTATAGCACTCCAAGCTTCGGGGCTTACATACATTTGTTGAGTGATATTGTATTCAAATTCTTGCTTAATATTTTCAATTAACAATAATTGCATTTGTTGAGCAGTAAAACCTGGTTGGCTTAATCTTGGAATTAAATTGGGCAACGCCATTCTATCGGCTAATAAAATTAAACGTTCGTAAGCTTGTAGTTTTAATTGTTTAGTAGATGGGTCTAACTCAGTATTAGTGGTTGAGGTTGCCCCTTTTTTCTTTTTTCTAAGCATAGGTAAAACAGAAACAATTAAAAAAACTAAAATCGCCACTGAAAAAACAATACTAGCAATAGTTATAGAATCCATATAAATAATTTTAGCAAATATAGTTACCAAAAGGTTATGAGTATTTCCTCTAATCGAAAGGCTATTGTATTGGCTTTAACTTTTGTATAATTAATTTTGCCAAAAGGTTTTATTATGGAAGCAACAACAACTTTACCAGTTTCATTTACACAAAGTGCTATTAACGAAGTAAAAAGATTAATGAATGAAGAAGGTTTTGATACCAACACTAAATTAAGAGTGGGTGTTAAAGGGGGTGGTTGTAGTGGTATGACTTATGTTTTAGGCTTTGATGCACTTCAAGAAGAAGATGAAGTGTATGAAACGGAAGATTTTTCTTTTATCATGAACAAAAGCCATGGTCTTTACTTATTTGGAATGGAAGTAGATTGGCAAGATGGATTAAATAGCAGAGGTTTTACATTTAGCAATCCTAATGCTAGTAAAACTTGTGGTTGTGGTACTTCATTTGCAGTTTAATTTCATAACTGCATTACACATTACTCATTTGTAATAGTTTTTCGTACATATCGGCATAGCTACTGCCTATGGGTATTTCTTTGCCTGCAACAAACACTTTGTTTTTACTAAATTTTTCTACTTTATGTAATGGAATAATGTATGAACGATGAACACGTACAAATAAATGTTCGGGCAATTTTTCTAAAATTCCTTTTAAGGTCATTAAGGTTAAAACGGGAAAAGGTTTAATATGAATTTTTATATAATCGTCTAATGCCTCAATTAAATCAATATCTTTTAAATTAATTTTCATCATCTCGTAATTTACTTTTACATAAATACTGCTCATTTGTAAATCTTGAGAGGCTAAAAATTCTATATATTCTTTGCTTTTGTAAATAGCTTTTAAAAACCGATCAAATTCAAATGGTTTTAATAAATAATCTATTGCATCTACATTAAAACCTTCTACTGCATAATCTTTAAATGCTGTTGTAAATACTACTGGTGGTTTGGTAGTTAAGCTTTTATAAAATTGCATGCCATTGATATCGGGCATTTGAATATCTAAAAACAATAAATCTACCTTATTACTTTTTAAGTATTCTTTTGCTTCATCGGGATTGGTGAATACTTTATCTAATTGTAAATAAGATATTTTACTACAATATTGTGCAATTACTTGTAATGCCAATGGTTCATCGTCTAATGCAATACAGTGAATGGTCATGCTATTTCAATGGTTAAATGAACAAAGAATTGTTGATTCTTTTCTTGAACAATCAATTGGTGTTTATTGGGATACAATAAATCTAATCTTCTTTTTACATTGTTAATGCCAATACCTGTTGTATCTAAATTACTTTCTTTTTGAACAATGGTATTGGTCACTTTTAATTCAACCGATTTTTCTTGAGCCAAAAGTTGAATAGTAATGGTGGAATTATCTTTAGTACTAACACCATATTTAAACGCATTTTCTACAAAAGGAATAAAAAGTAATGGAGTAATTGTTTTATTGTTTAAAGTGCCTTGTACATCAAAATTTACTTGTACTTTATCGGTTAAACGTATTAGTTGTAAATCTATATAATCATGAATAAAATTGACTTCATTTTCTAATGCAACATGATCGGTTTGTGTTTCAGTTAAAATATATCGCATGATTGACGATAGTTTCAAAACAGCTTTGGGCGTTTTATCGCTTTGTACAACTGCTAAAGAATAAATATTATTGAGTGTATTAAAAAAGAAGTGAGGGTTTACTTGCGATTTTAAAAACGATAATTCAGTATTAATTTTTTCGTGTTCAATTCTTTCTTTGGTTTGTTCGGCAATAAGCCATTGTTCAATTACCGATGCACAAATACCAATGGTAAGTATCAATAAAAAAACAACAAACGAACCTGGGAAGTAACGAAATGCAACATTAGATGGCTTGTGTTTTACATTTTTGTTGTTGAGGTTATTATTTAAGCTATCGGCTTCTTTTTCAATTTTTTGTTTAAACCCTTGAATTTTTTCGGCCCGAATGGTTTCTGCATTGGTGCCATTAATAAGATAGGTGATTTCTCTTGGTAAATAAATGAATGCAGTAAATGCAATTGAAACAAATGCTATATAAAAAAACCACTTTTTAGCAAATAAAAATTTTGGAATGAGTACTAAAGTGTTTAAATAATAAAATCCTAACAAAAACAGATTGATTACAATAAAAACAGTAACCATGTGTTTGTTTAACACATCGGTCATATCTTTTGGTCTTGGAGAAAAAATATACGGCAATGCAAAAAAGCAAATCCACACTGCAATGTGAACGGCTATTGATACTATTTTTTTTCGTTTTTTCAATTGTTGATTGGTTAATTCAAATAAAACTAAAATACAAGTTCACTTTTTTAGTTTATTATGGGTGAAGTAAAAGAATTAATCGGTAAGAAAAGTTTATTGAAGGGCTAATTGTAGAATGGTTTGGGTTAAAACATTCCAACTATATTTCTTTTTTTCTTCTAGTAAATGTGGTAAAAAAAAGTTTTCACCTAAAGCATATAACTCAACTATTTTATCTGCAATTGCTTGAGCATTGGGTTCGGCAATTAAGCCTACTTTTCTATCTGGTACTAAACTAGGTAAACCTCCTACATTGGTAACCAACATAGGTTTATTAAAATGATAGGCTAGGGGAGTAACACCACTTTGGGTGGCATTTTTATAAGGTTGAATTACAAAATCGGCAGCACTTAAATAGTATTTCACTTCACTATCGGCAATAAAATCGGTTCTTAAGATGAGTGAATTTGCAATACCCAATTGTTCTATTTGTTCTTCATATGGTTTTTTATCTTCATAAAATTCTCCAGCAACTAAAAGTTGAATGTTTAAGGTTGAATGTTTAAGGTTGAGTAAACTCATAGATTCAAGTAATAAGTCTAGTCCCTTATATTTTCTGATGAAGCCAAAAAAGAGAATGATTTTTTCATGTTCTGGTAAGCCTAAATATTTTCTAGCTGCTTGTTTGGGTAATGCTTCGCCAAAATTATCGTACAGTGGATGAACAACTTGTTGTGCAGGCTTTTGAGTGAACTGACGTAAATCAGTCATCACTTTTTCACTCATAGTAATAAATGCATCTACTGGTTTAAAAAAGTATTGTGTAAATGGTTTATCGCCTATTCGTTTTTCGTGTGGAATAACATTATCGGCAATGCAAACCACTTTGGTGTATTTATTCTTTTTTACTTGTCGTAAAATAGTACCTAAGCAGGGACCCATAAACGGTAGCCAATACCTCACCACAATTAAAACAGGTTGTAAATTTTTTAATTCGTTGCCAATCTTTAACCAATTGAGTGGATTAACAGAGTTGATACAAACTTTAATTTGGATATCGGTTGGGGCTGGTTCAGTTGAATATTGTGTAGTACCAGGGAATAAGAAATTGGGGTATTGTAAAGAAAAAGTATAAATAGTGGTATCAAAACCTTCATCTTGAAATTGTTTAGCCAAGCGTTCATCAAATGAAGCTAAGCCACCACGTAAAGGATGTGCTGGGCCAATGATGATTACTTTGGATGGTTGATGGAACACAGATGTAACTGATTTAAAGGATTGGGACAGATTATTTTAAATTATTGGTAAAAAGTTTCCGTTTAATCTCTGGTTTTTTACCAAAATTGAGTAGTAAACCAACTTCTATTTTAGTTGCTTTTAAATAATTAATTAACTGAATCTCATGAGCCTCATCAATTGATTCTGCTGCCTTCAATTCAATAATAATTAAATCCTCTACAATTAAATCAGCAAAATAATTTCCTACTCTTTGGTTGTTATAGTAGACACTTATAGGAAGCTGAGATTCGCATTTTAAACCACAATCATTTAGTTCTATTAACAAAGCATTTTCATAAACCTTTTCAAGAAAACCATAACCCAGCTTGTTATAAACTTTATAAAAACTTTGAAGTATTTGGTCTGTAATTTCTTGATGTAATAACATACAAATCTGTGTAAATCTTTTAAATCTGTGTTATCAGTGTTCTATTATATACCCAGTTTCTTTTCAATTAAATAACTATTTCTTTCAGGTGCATTTCGCCCCACCAATTCAGCTATAAAACCAGCTAAAAACAATTGCATACCAATAATCATTACTGTAAGTGCAATGTAAAAAGCAGGACGATTGGTTAATCCAAAATCTGTAGCAACAAACTTTGCAATAATTAAGTAGGCACTCATTACAAAGCCAATCATAAAACATAAAGTGCCATACAAGCCAAAAAAGTGCATAGGTCGTTTACCAAACTTGCTTACAAAAGAGATGGTAGCTAAATCTAAAAAGCCATTGATAAAACGTTCCCACCCAAATTTGGTAACGCCATATTTTCTAGCTCTGTGTTCAACAATTTTTTCACCAATTTTTCTAAAGCCTGCCCATTTAGCAATTACAGGAATGTAGCGATGCATTTCGCCATATACTTCAATGCTTTTTACTACTTTTAATTTGTAAGCTTTTAAGCCGCAATTGAAATCGTGTAGATTATTAATTCCACTACTCCAACGTGTAGCAGCATTGAATAATTTGGTAGGAATGGTTTTAGTAATAGGATCGTAGCGTTTTTGTTTCCATCCACTCACAATATCAAAACCCTCTTCTAGAATCATTCTTCTGAGTTCAGGAATTTCATCAGGACTGTCTTGCATATCGGCATCCATAGTAATTACTACATCACCTTTGGCAGCTTTGAACCCTTCGTTTAAAGCTGCACTTTTACCATAATTGCGTTGAAATTTAATTCCCTTGAAGTTGGGGTTATTGGCACTAATTTGTTCAATCACCTGCCAACTATTGTCGGTGCTGCCATCATCAATCATAATTACTTCGTAAGAGTATTGATTGGCTGTAACCACACGAACAATCCATTCGCTAAGTTCTGGCAGCGATTCTTCTTCATTAAATAAGGGAATAATGATTGAAAGGTGCATATTATTGTTCTGATAATGGATTATAATTTGGATTCTTTTTTGCAACTGCTGCTCCAATCAATGAGCAAATACATCCAAAAATTAAGAAAGCTACAATCACTCCACCAATAGCAAATGGTACAAAGTATTTTCTCGACATATCTAATGCTTTACTAATGTCGGCTTCACTCATTTTCTTTTGTTCAATCATCGATGCCCGTGCTTGATCAAGTGCAATATCCATTAGTTCAGGCATAATAAATTTAAAGGCCAAATAAGTATATATAGCAGTAATTCCAGTTACAGCTGCTGTAACTTTAAAGCCATGAGCAAATGTGTTACCAAATGTTACATTACCTTCTCTTTGTTTAGAATAAGTAATACAAGCCCAAATAATGCCACCTGCAAACAATACATATTGTATGGCATTAATTCCTTTAACAGTGTTCAATCCTCCGAAGTGTACAATTAATCCAAAGGCAATTAATATCAATGCAATAATTACTCCATGAATTGCTGGCGATGTTGGTTTTGTTTCCATAATTTTTAATTTAAATGTAATTTACCTTTTGTGAATGTTCCTATTACTTCTCCATTTAAAGTGATGTTTTCAAATGGAGTATTGAACGATTTGCTTTTATTGTTTTCTTTAGTTAAACAAGTATTTTCATGGGTATTGAATAACGTTAAATTGGCTATTGCACCTTCTGTTATTGAATGCTCTGCTAGAGAAAATATCTTTTGAGCATTATTGCTAAACAAATTGGCTATTTGTGCATGGCTCAAGGTAGGTAATACATGTTGTATGGCTGCAAAAGCTGTTTGTAAACCAATCATGCCATTTTTAGCATATTCAAATTCACAAATTTTTGCATCCCAATTTTGAGGAACATGATGTGTTGCAATACAATCAATACTTCCATTTAAAACAGCAGATCTAAGTGCCAACATATCGGCTTTTGTTCTTAATGGCGGATTTACTTTTAATTGTGTATCGTAGGTTTGTAAATCTTCATCACAAAAAAATAAATGATAAGGCGTTACACTGCAACTAATAGTCAATCCTTCGGCTTTTGCAGCTTCAATGAGTGCAACACTATTAGCAGTACTTACACCAGTTATATGTAGTTTACTTTGTGTGTATCTTAATAAATCAATATCTCTTTTAATCATGATTTCTTCTGCAATTGCAGGAATACCGGGCAAACCTAATTGAGTTGAAATAATGCCTTCGTTGATGAGTCCATTTGCTCCAATGCTTTTATCAATGGGCATTTGAATAATGGTGCCATCAAAAGCTTTTACATATTGCAAAGCTTTTAATAATAAGCCAGGTGTTTGTACAGGATGAATGCCATCGCTAAATGCAATTGCACCGCTATTTTGCATATCGTACATTTCGGCTAAATCTTTGCCTTCAATATTTTTGGTTACAGCACCTAAAGGATGAATTTGTATAGGCAAATATTTAGATTGTTGTACAATGTACTCAACCTGTGTTTTGCTTTGTACAATAGGGTTGGTATTGGGTAAAACAAATACTTGTGTAAAGCCTCCAGCCAATGCTGCCTGAGCACCAGATGCAAGTGTTTCTCTGTATTCAAAACCCGGATCACAAAAATGGCTAAAACAATCTATCCATCCAGTTGAAACAATGGTATTGGGTTCATCAACTATAAAATCAACAGCTGTATTGATTGCATCTTCAATGGCAACAATATGTTCATTGTCTATCAAAATATCTTTAACTTGATTATGATGAACACTTTGTTCGTTTGCAACTAAAACCTTCCTTAGAAGAATCTTCATAATAATTGGGTGAAAATTTGGTGCAATATAAATGTAAAATTTGTTTTGCTATTATATTTGCAGCCCAATAAACGAAAGTTTAGGTTCGGGTGATAGTTCAGCCCGGTAGAATACTTGTATGGGGTGCAAGAGGTCGCTGGTTCGAATCCAGTTCACCCGACATAAAAAAAGTTCACTAGCAATAGTGAACTTTTTTTATGTCTTATTTTGAATAGGTTGGCGATTGTGTTAAAGTCTGCTAACATAACGCTAAACCTTTTGTTGGTGGCAGGTTCTTTCATTTCGCATCTCACTATGTATGTCATTTATTAGTTTTTCAATTTTCGTCAAAGAGTGTTTACAAAATTCGCTGTTAATGTCAATAATGAAATTGTCATCGTCATATTCGGTTAGTTGAATTTGACTATACTTTTCACAAACTTTAATTGTATCAGTTGCTGATTTAGATAATATTCCGTCAGAATGAACAAATACATTTCTTATTTTATTGAAGTCATTTATTTCTGTCCATGTTTGGGTCTCAAAAGGCTTGGTTATGTTGCATACTTTCTTTAAGTACAAACTGCTCCTAAAAATTCCATTTCCACTAATGTCTTTAAGTGTCAAATTATAAGAGTTTGATTTCTTTAAATTTTTGCATATTTGGTCAAGAGAATTTTCAAGTAAAAAGTAGGTACTTAAAAACAATGACTTCCAAAGGATCATTGGAAAAACTCCTTCATACTGAATTCTTTTTCCAAATCGGTCATCTATAATTTCTTCCTCAGTACTACCTTCCATTACGGCAACTTTTGTCTTAAGAAACTGATGTGTTTCGTTAATTAAGTCTTCATAATATTTGAGTTCATCATAAACTCCGTGATTGAAGAAAAAATGATATGTATAACTATCCTCCAATTCCTTTTGTAATTCTTTATCCATATGTAGGGTGTCGATTTGAGCTTGCTACTAACTTTCGGGCTTGGCATTGTGACCGAATTTTGAAAAACTGTCAGGCCGTTAAGATAGTTTGTTAACGTTAATTAGTTGATGTTATGATTTTGTTGTTTGGCGATATCCTTTTTGGGGTTAAATATTCGGTTATGCATGTTTTTTAATGGTTATTTAGGGTTGGTTTTTAGTCAACCAAAAATAGGCAGGACAGTTTTAGTCCAATTAAGAATTAAAAATGTCTTTCAATTTTGGATGATTCAATAATTTGTAAAGCAACAACAGTCCACCAATTACTTTAGAAATTGTTGCAATAATCAAGGTTAAATCTGAATATTGGTAATGTAATATTTTTAACAGTCCACCAATAAAATCTAAGCAGTAACCAAATACTAAAAATGTTATTGAATGTTTAATGTTCATATATGAATTTTAGGAATTTAGGTTCGTTAAAGTGACTACCAACGGTGATGGCTTGCTGCTGTGCTGGTATTTAATAATTGTCAGCGTAGCAACGGAAGCTGAATGATAGTAAAAGTACAAAATATATTCTGTTGCTCAATAGCGAACTGTCGGCTGAAACTGCTGCTTATAAGTGAAACAAATTTGATGAAACCTATTTTAAGCCAGTACAGTAGTAAACCGATGTTACCTGTAGGCTTTGTCTATTGCTTGTTTTAGAAAGTCGTGATGAACGTCTGTTGGCTTATATCCGTTTTGCCCACCTTGAAAAAGCACTAATTGATTATCTGCCCATGCTTTCATTTGCATTAGCAACTCGTAAGGTTTAGGCTTGCCCACCGTAATAAGCTCTGCATGTTCAAAAATGTCATTCTTGATTTGGTCATCATTCGTAATAGAAAACAAAATTGGTAATAAGTCACTCTGATATTCAAAGGCAATAGTTTGTCTATGTTCGTCATACTGAATGCCTCTCGCCGTGATACATTCATTTAAGATGTATTGCTGATCTTCTGTCCAATTTGGAATGTCCGCTACAAGATCTTGAAAATCCTTTTCATCACATTGTCCCAAGCACTTAAGAAAATGATCTGCTCCAACAAAAAACCAATAGTCATCATCCGTATTCTCATCTCTCAAGATAATATCATAAAGCTCCTTAACTAGCTTATTGTTTGATCTAGTTTTTGAGTTAACTCGGAAGTCTTTTTTCCACTTTTTATATTCAGGATGTGTAAAAACGTTTTGTAGTTTAGAATATAGACCCGTAGAAAGTAATCGTTGATCATCGTCATAATCAGTTTGAAATTTTCCGTCTATGCCATAAGCAACACAATCCGTTAAAATATTCTGTTCTGTTTCGTTCCAATAACCTAACTCAGATTGAAGATCTAAAAAGTCATTGGTAGAAAATTGTAATAAAATATTGTGCAATTCAAGCCCACCATTTGTTTCCCAAAATTGTAGATCCTCATTAATGTTGTTCACTATGTATTCGTAAACACTGTTTACTTTAGAATTTGAACCTTTCAAGTTCTTGAAAAATCGTTTTAGCATTGTCGTTTCGTTAAGGCTTACAGGTAACGTTCTTGGTTTGACATTGTGGCTGAATCCGATAGCTATCCGATTGAAAAACCATCAGCCCATTACGATAGTTTTGTAAAGTTAATGAGTTGAAGTTAGGATTTTGCTGTTTGGTGATATCCGTCAAGCTGAAACCACAGATGCCACATGTACCAAAGTTGAGAATTGCGTTGCTGTCCGCCGACATAACGCCAAACCTCTTGTTGGCTGTAGCCTTTATTGCTCTTGTCGTTCTAGAGTTAATGATGATGAGTCTAGGCTTTTGCTACGAAATGTCAATTTTTTATTGTCAAGATTAATAATTTCAACTTTCCATACTTTTTGATTACTGTCAATTGGTTCTAATAACAAGTATTGGTCTTTGTCAATTAGTTTATAAGTGTAGAATTGTTTAAATGTGGATTGTCCATTTACAATTCTGTCAAGAATAGAAGTGTTGTCTTTGTTAAACTCTAATGCCATTTGGGCTGGCTTATATTGCTTTTCATTCATTTTCCATTTTCCTAAAATCAATTCTTTTCGAGACTTGTCTTGGCAGGAAATAAATGAAAATATAATCGTTATCGTTAGTGTCAATAAAAAAAGCTTGAATACTTTTTTTGTCATACTATGTTTTAATTGATGAAAGATGTTCTAAGGTTACAGCCAACGTTCGGGGCTTGGCGTTGTGGCGGAATCCGATAGCTATCGGATTGAAAAACTGTCAGCCCGTTACGAAAGTTTGGTAAAGTTAAAGAGTTGAAGTTAAGATTTAGTTGTTCGGCGATATCCGTCAAGCTTGGAACCACAGATGCCAGCTATTCTATAGTTGAAGTTTGCGTTCCAGTCCGCCGACATAACGCCAAACCTCTTGTTGGCTGTAGTTATAATCATAAGATGGGTAATTTATTTACTTCAATTTTTGGATATTCAAATAGTTTTTGTTCCATTGCAAAATAGTCAACTAAGATATTTGGAATTTTAATAATAGTTCCATTTTTAAATTCTATTTCAATTATTGCAAATCCGCCAAGTATATTTCTACGGCCACGACTTCTTATGATTGAGTATTGCAGTATGTCAGTCTTATTATATTTTGAAGGGTAATCAGTTTTGCCAAAGTAAAATGTGTCATTTCCTTTTGACATTATCAAAATTTTGTTCTTTGCATAATTATATTGATTTAAAAAAATAATTAGGTGCAGTCCACCACCAATTAAAAACATAATTAGTAGAAGTACAATAAGCCCAATTAAATTGATTGGATTTAATCCTTTTAATAAAAAAGAAATTAAAATAGTAATAGAAAGAAAAAAATAAATACCACTTGTAAGTAGTAGATACTGTCCTATTGATTTTGATGTCAATACGTATTTGAAGTCATTAGTTATAAAGTGTTTTATATTATTTTGAAACCAAGTAGATTCTCTTCTAAATTCCTTTGTGCAAAACTTAGACTGTTCAAAAAAGTTTTTGATATAATCATAGGCGTCATTTAATTGTATAAAAGTCTTTACAAATAAATTTTGTGTCTTGTCAATATATCGTAGAATATATTTTTGATTATAAAACAATGATAATTTCAAGAATTCATTATCCCTTCCCTCAATTGTAATTGAAGGGTTTGTCAAGCCAATTACAATTTTGTCTCTTTGAATATTCCAAGGGAATTTTTCAATTAATTCAATAAGTTCATTATAAGAACGTGGTTGAATTTCAATAAATTCTCCGACCTCGAAATTTTTATATTGAATTTTAGAAGTTAGTTTGGTCATAGGTTGAAGTCAAAACAATCTTCAGGATAATTACAGCCAACGAAATAGGCTTTGTGCAGGTGTGGACTCAGAATTCCGTCCGCCCATAACGTCAAGCCCAATTTCTTGTTTTTGTTGATTGTTAATTCTGTTGCTTAATAGCGTTCCGTCAAGCTGGAACAAATTTTCACTATTGATTTTCTGTTGAACTTACTTCCGTCAAGCCACACTTGCACAAAACCTCTTGTTAGCGGTAGTTTTTGTCCATTGCAATTCAACGTTTTTTAAATGTAATTTATCATTTGAAGAATGTACAATCCTAAATTTATTGAAAACATTGTGAAAAGAATGACTTTATCGGATCTGTAATCGCAGTTTCACCTGCTGCACCAATTGCATCATTAATACCTTCATGGTCATATTGATTTGCACTTGTCTCACTTACAAAAGCCCCTACACTTTGAAGTTTGGATATGAATGTATTTGCATAACCAATACGAGTGTTACTACCACGCTTTGCGATAAAGAATTTAGGATAATTTGTCCCTATAAACAAATTATGAATTGGTGAGGCTTGTTGCCAAAAAGAATTGGTGTGCCCGAATGCGTTTAGATAAACTAGATTCCCTTCGTTACAACGTGCTTCTACGTCATAGCCTTCTGTGTCAATACAAGCAACTCCTTTTAAAGAATTTAGCACTAAGCCTCTTGTTGGAAGAAAATTATTACTAGTTCCTGTTAAAGCAACTAAATGAGCACCTGCACTATGTCCTAATAGAGCAATTTTTTTAGGATCGCCGCCAAAATTTGCAATGTTATCAAATATCCATTTTACCGCATCAGCTACATCATTATTATGAGTTGGATATTTCACTCTATTTGGGTCTGTGCTGTATGTCTCTGGGCTTAATCTATAATTTACACTTATTAGAACATAATCCAATGATGAAAACAAATTTTGTTTATTAGTCATATTATTAGCCTTATCACCAACTGCAAAACCACCTCCATGAACATAAACAACAACTGGTTTTTGTGGTGTTGTTTGTCCGAAGTGGTAGATGTCAAGACTTAGTAAATTAGCGTTAATACCGCTTATTGATTTATATTGAATAGTAGATTTAGTGTAGGTTTTTGGACTTGGATTAATAGTATCCTTATTTTTTTTACAACTAGTCAACCCAATAATGAATACAAAAAGAATACCTAGATTTTTTGTCATAAAAAACTTTTTGTTGTAGACAATATCTACTTTTAAAAGTTTAATCCCGTTTGGTTGTCTTTTTAAAATTACCACCAACGGTTTACGGCTTGGCGATGTGGCGGATTTTTAGCACTGAAGTTCATAAAAGTTCCAAATGTTTGTTTTAGCACAAATGTTCATTAGAATTCAGTCAGCCGCCATATCGCCAAACCGATGTTAGTGGCAGTTTATTTTTGTGTCAAATTTGGAATTTCGTCCAAACTATAATAAATTTTCAACCCTCGTTCTTTGGCAATTCTCACGTCATTGTCTGCTCCTTTTGATGCTCCTTCGAGGCGAAGAACAGCATCACACTTTTCAAGTAGTCTGTGTGCAACGGGATATTGTATTTCGTCCCAAATATTATCACCGATTTCTTTTGAACCAGCTAAGTGCATTAATGGTAAAGCAACCCATTCTCCAATCATAGGAATGTGTCCTTTACGAAATAATGGTAAAGCGACCGATTCAAGTTTGTCTAAATTTTTCTGAATTAAAACTGGGTCGTCATTTGTACCTCCACGATAAGGTCCTGCAATTAAAATCATCATAATTTTAAAGAATTTTGTTAAGTTTTATGTATTGAAGTAACATAATTGTTTTTCCGTCTTTTATTTCTCCGCTTTCAATCATTTTCATTACTTTTTCGATGCCAAGTTCCAATACTTCTATGTTTTCTTCCTCGTGTTCTAATCCACCACCGTCATTAACTTTCATTTCTTTTGAATATTCTGCAATGAAAAAATACAAAATCTCAGTCACTGAACCTGGCGACATATAAGCTTCAAATATTTTTCTGACGTCTGTTATTTTGTATCCCGTTTCTTCTTCGGTTTCTCGTTTTATACAATCTTCTGCATTGTCTTTGTCCAAAAGTCCTGCACAAGCCTCAATTAGCATTCCATTTTCATTTCCATTTACAAATGTGGGAAGTCGAAATTGCCTTGTAAGTATGACAGTTTTTTGTTCTTTGTTGTAAAGTAAAATTGTCGCACCATTTCCTCTGTCGTAGGCTTCTCTGCTTTGAGTTAGCTTAGTTCCGTCTTTTTTAGTGTACTCATAAGTTATTTTTCTGAGTACGTACCAATTGTCCGAAAGAACCTTGGTGTCTAATATTTTTATGTTGTCTATCATTTGCAGGTTGTCTGTTTAAATTGCCACTAACGAAATAGGCTTTGTGCAGGTGTGGACTCAGAATTCCGTCCGACCATAACGTCAAGCCCAATTTATTGTTTCTTGTTGATTGTTTTTGTTGTCGTTTAATAGCGTTCCGTCAAGCTGGAACTGCAGTTCAATATTGATTTGTTGCCGAATTTACTTCCGTCAAGACACACTTGCACAAAACCTCTTGTTAGCGGTTCGTTTTTTTGTCTTTATCGTTTATATTAAAGTTTGTAAAATGGTTTATACATTCCTTTTGCAAAAGTTAACGTTTCGTCAAACAAACTTTTCAAATGCGATACATTGTCAATAAGTGTGTTTCTGTCACAACATAGAATATTGTCAATTTTTAATGCCAAAGTTTCAGGTCTTTTCTTTGACTGCTCCAGAATGCTTATTGCTCGTTTGTCCCCCATTGGATACAACTCGTTGATTGAAAAAAGTGCATTTACGATATCTTTAGTGGCTCTTGTTAAACAACCAACAACATTGAAAACCTCATTTTTGCTGGCAAATTTTTCTGCTTGCCAAATTGTAAATTCTGCTGACCATAAAGACTGTTGAACAACAGATTGTTTCAATTTTGGCGGATACTCTTTTACACTTTCCTTTAGATTTTTTATTACACCATCAGGGTCATAAAGAGAAAGACTGTTTTGTGTCTCAGAAAGAAAGATAATAGAGGAAAACCCATAAGGTGGTTGTTGTTCAAAATTGTTTTCCCAAATTCCTTTTTGAGCATTGTCAATTGTTCTTCTGATTTGCTCAATGTTCTTATAAAGAAAGTCAACTTCACCACTTGCAGTATTTATCCAAGCACCGCCATTTACCCAAGGACCCCATTCGTAAAACCCTGTAACAGTTGGCTGCTCGCTATAAGAAACTTTTTTTGCTACTTCTCTGATATTTTCAATGTCAAAAGGTTTGAATTCTGAATAGTATATGCCAATATCAAGATCTGAGTTTTCCGTTGCTGCACCAGTTGCATAGGAACCACCAAGAACAATTCCCCTAATTCCTTCAACTTGCTTTAGTTCATTTACGATCTCAGCTAATAGGTTTTCTTTATCAATAGACATTTTAAGCATATTGTACATTTAAAAGCTGTTATTTATATAATCAATAAACTTTGTTTCTGGCCTACCTAAGTCACGCCATGTTTTTTCTGCTTCAAATTTTTCTGGATAATTATTTAAAGCATCAACAATTTTAGCCCCGTAATTAAATTTATTTGTAAATAGACCAAAGAATTTCATGAAAGAAATAGGCATTTTCATGATTTTCACTTTATCCTTTACATAATTTTTAGTATAAAAATCAGCCGCCTCATCGGCTGTAAATCCCTCTTGTCCTTGAATAACATATTCTTGATTCCCATTATCAAGGAAGATTGCATTAACTACTTGTTTTCCGTAATCATTCCCTGAAATCAAATACATTTTATATTTAGATATACCCGCAAGCATTAATTTATTACCCTGTCTGTACGCTCCCTTATCAAAGCATTCCATAAACATAGAAGGATAAAAAATAGAATAAGCTACACCAGCGTTTTTTATCTTATCAACAGCTTTTTTTTTGATATCAAAGACCCACCACTGAAAATTATTTTGTCCTTGATAAAAGTGAACTAAGGAAGATAAGTAAACAATTCTTTTTACCGATGTGTTTTTGACCACTCGTATAATATTATCTAAACCTTCCCTTTCTGCTTGAAAATCATTTTTGCCGCTATTGGGTTCAACAGATAAATTTAAATAAAGCTTATCCTGTCCATTTATAAACTGCTTGATGCTATTAAGGTCAGATAAGTCACCCTTAACAATTTGAACAGATGTACCAAAGAGTTTTCTTGCTTTTTCTACATTTCGTGCAAGTATTGAAACTTTAAATCCTGCATTAGTAAATGCGTTTGCAACTGGTTGTCCTAACATACCTGTTGCTCCAATTATTGCTATACGATTCATTTTTTTTAATTTAGATTATTGTCCGCACAAAAATATAGCTTACTTCAAGATTTTAAATGCCAATCAAAATATAACTTGGCTAACATTAAAATAAATTAGAAAAATTTTCGGGATGGTAATTTTACAATGACCGCTAACGTCTTCGGCTTGGCGAAGTTGCGACGGATTTATTCCGTCGCCCTTGGTTTACAGAAGACGAATATAGTTGAATAGTTGAAAAATAGATTTACAGTTGGGTTGCGTTCCGTCCAGCATGGACGGAACGCCAAATTGAAAAACAAAAGTTGAAATACGAGTTCCGTCAGCCGCAATTTTGCCAAACCGTTGTTATACGCAGAAAAAAATACGAGTCGGGAATAAGAAAACTGATTTTTATGTTGAATTTTAATTCTAGCGTCTTTTGTCAACACCAAATAAACACAATAAAGCAATTTCTCTCTGTCGATTTTGTTAGGTCAAAAAACTGAATAAACAGTCTGCATTTTGTCTTACGTTACAGTTTTGAAATGTCAAACGAATTTAGTCAGTCTAATTTGTCAACTACGCTTATTTTGTCGATTTTGATGATGTTTGAAATTGCAAAATGGCTTCGCCAACTCACTCACAGTCTTTTTGGTTTGTCAAACTACAAATGATAAAATTTTGTCGAAATAAGACATAATGAAAATAACAGAATTGTTTGAGAAAAGAAAATTAAGTTTTAAATAAATGTGTTTTGTCGAACTGAATGAACAAAAAAAAGAAACTGGAAGTCAGTTTCATTTAATTTGTCAAATAGGAGAGAGCCAAAACTGAAAAATATATTTCAAAATTGAACGTCCTTTTTTTGCTGCTAACGTTCGGGGCTTGGCGTTGTGGCGGAATCCGATAGCTATCGGATTGAAAAACTGTCAGCCCGTTACGAAAGTTTGGTAAAGTTAATTAGTTGATGTTAGATTTTGTTGTTCGGCGATATCCGTCAAGCTTGGAACCACAGTTGCCACATGTACCAAAGTTGAGAATTGCGTTACAGTCCGCCGACATAACGCCAAACCTTTTGTTGCCTGCTGTAGTTCTTTATTTTTTCTGTCTTGAATATGGTTTTGCATAGATGTCAAAGATTAACTCTAGACCTAATGATGAGAGTCGCTTTATTACTTTTTTAGGGATAGATAAATCACTAAATGTTCCATAACCGTTATAATACACAATTGTCAGCCAAATAGAATTACATTTTGTTAATTTAATTAATTTTTTTACACCTTTTTTGTCTGTCTCTAATATGTCAAGTAGATAGTTGATTTTGTTAATTAATAGTCCTGGTTTTTTGTATGAGTCAAAACTAAGTCCATGTAATTATATTTAGTATGTCGATTAAATTTTTCTCCTTTTTTAATAATTTCAGTCGGTTTGATAGTTGTCAAACTTAATAAGTCTGTAGGAGTATACTTCTCTGAGGTTACTGAAAAACTAACAACAAATAATGGTGTTGTGTCCACAAAAGAAATTTCAATTTGATTAGTTGAAATGTCAAAGTAAAATGTGAAATAAAAAGCTTCATTTTTAATTTTAACGTATGCTGTTGCTCTTTCTGATTCTTTATCAAAGTCAATACTTTCTATTCTAGGAAGTCCATTTTTATAGTCAACTTTAAATTCTTCCAGATATTCCTTTGTCATTGCAAAAGTTGGATTAAGCAATTCTTGGGAAATTAATGTAGTTATGGTTTTTGTCATACTATGGCAGGCAACGTCCCAGGCTTTACGTTGGCAGGACGGCTTTAGTTGTCCTGCTTGGAGCTGGTGATGATTAAAGATATGTAGTTACAAACAAATTCTACTGCTGAATAGCGTTAGGTCAAGCCCAGAACAAAAGCCAAATTGAAATACAAAAGTTGAGAGGCTTGACCCGTCAGCCCTGCTGACGTAAAACCTTTTGTTGGCTGCCGTAAAACTTCATTTGAATCTCTTTGCAAATTTTTTCAACAAATCAATTGCGTCAAAACGTTTTACTGAACTGTCTTGCCTTTGAGGGTCGTTTAAGTCAATAATTGAAAAGTCGCCGTTTGGCATGAAATTGATTTTATATAAGCTTGTCCCATCATCGATGATTGTCGGTTTACAATTAAAAGATGAAATGAATACTATTAGTCCTGTAATTCCACCATATGGATAACTATATGGAAGATATTCGAGGCGACCTGTATTGTCTGTTAGTTTAAAACAATCAGAATATTCAATTTCATAGTCTGTGTCAAGCAAAGTAGTCAATGAGTAAAAATTCCATGTAAATTCTCCTAAGTCAGCAGTTTGGAACGTTGGCTTTTTGTCACTCTCAGTGAAATAAAAATGTTTTAATGAATAGTCTGGAAAATTGTCTAACCAAAATTCGTCCGGTTTTGGTTGCTGATTATTTTTTGCTTCTTTAAATAAATCAAATGTATGTTTTAGGTCGGTAAAATTTTGTTCCCTTTGTATGTCAAACTCAATAAAACAATTTTGATTTTGCATGGTCAATATTTATGGCAGCTAACGTTCGGGGCTTGGCGTTGTGGCGGAATCCGATAGCTATCGGATTGAAAAACTGTCAGCCCGTTACGAAAGTTTGGTAAAGTTAATTAGTTGAAGTTAGATTTTGTTGTTCGGCGATATCCGTCAAGCTTGGAACTACAGATGCCACATGTACCAAAGTTGACGATTGCGTTTCAGTCCGCCGACATAACGCCAAACCCTTGTTGGCTGTAGTACTTTGTGTTTAGATTTCTTACTTTTTATAAGCATTCTCATCATTTTTTTCTTTTATACTTTCTAATAACTCTAATAATGTTTCTTTATTCCTTTCACTTTCAGATTTGTCTGCCAAACGTTCTTTAAATCTATTTTTAAATGATTCAATTTTTTTGTCAACTATATTTTCAATTTCTTTTCTTGTTAATATCTTGTAGTTATCATTTTCAGCACTAAAAGTACAATAGACTAAAATTAATATTTCAAGAGCTGCATATCTTGATATCTCTGATTCGCTGTCAAGAGCAATAAAAATAATAAATTCAATTGCTTGAAGTGTTACAGGATAATATGTCCCTCTATGGTTATTACCAATGGCAAATAAAAAGTCATTTTGAACTTCCTCTAGTAATGATTCTTCGTCTAAATAAATCATTCTTTTGAATGCTGTTTCGACATTATTCGAATTAAAATGATCTTGTCCGCCATAAAGACTCCAGTCTGTTTTTCCTAATTGCTCAATAATGTTTGTAGATATCAAAGATTTGTATTTTATGGGTAGAAATTTTTCATCAGTATTACAGCCAACGAAAAAGGCTTGGCGTTGTGGCGGAATCCGATAGCTATCGGATTGAAAAACTGTCAGCCCGTTACGAAAGTTTAGTAAAGTTAATTGGTTGAAGTTAGATTTTGTTGTTCGGCGATATCCGTCAAGCTGAAACCACAGATGCCAGCTGTTCTACAGTTGAGAATTGCGTTACAGTCCGCCGACATAACGCCAAACCTCTTGTTACATGCAGTTTTTATTGAAGCTCAAGCTTTTTCCAAACTCCATCGTCCTTAATTTTTTTTATTTCTTTAGTAAAACTTCTTATTCTGTCTTCTGTACCAAAGTCATTGTCCACTTTGAAAACTATGTCGCCATTGCAGTTTTGATGTTTAACAATTGTCGTCACTGGTTTAATGTTTTCTACTTTATAAGAGTATTCATTCTTAATCTCGTCTGTAGAGTTGACTTCTTTGTCGAAATTGTAAATTTTACTTACCATTAATCTGTCAATCTTTAAAGTTAAAGATGAACTGTCGAACGAATAAAAGCCTTTGTTATATGAAGAATTCGATTCACAATAGTCAATTAATAAGAATTTACTGTCTGTCGTAAATAGAATATTGTACGAACAACAATCACATGCACTTTTAGTACTGCATGTTGTTTTGTCAAACTCTGGTGCAAATAAAAATATTTTACCTATTAAAGATTGTCGTTTGAGTTGCTGATTTATAGCATCAAATGAGTTTACCTTATTAGCATTTAGCAAGCTGTCCGACTTGTGAATTTTGTCACTAGATGAACTGCAAGAAAATAGTAAATCTATTATCAAACAAATGCCAAAAAATTTTAGAGATTTCATTTTCAAAATTGCATGTAACGTTTGGGCCTTGGCGTTGTAGCGGAATCCGATAGCTATCGGATTGAAAAACGTCCTGCCCGGAACTGCTGATTAGTAAAGTTAATTAGTTGAAGTTAAATTTTGTTGTTCGGCGATATCCGTCAAGCTTGGAACTACAGATGCCAGCTGTTCTGTAGTTGACGATTGCGTTACAGTCCGCCGACATAACACAAATGCAATGTTGTGCGTTGTTTATTGTCTCTCCAAGTCCTTCTTAATGAAGTCAATCCATTTATTTTGTTCAACCTTATCTAAGATAATGTCAGGTTTAAAACCGGTTTTGTCTATAGGTTTTTTGTCAGTCCAGCTTGATTTTACAATTGGGATAGTCAAATAATAATTTGAATATGGCATTTGAGTTAGGTTTGACATACCTTCATAATCCATCATGCCTATTGTATTAATACCATATGTTGTTGTTTTTTTACTTTGCTTAGATAAAAAGAAAAAGTACTCAGCAGAGCTTCCACAAAAATCATCTACAACCAGAGCAATTTTCTTTGGATTTTGAAGGATTGAGTCCAGTGGAAAAGTAACACCTGGAATTGGATAAAATTCCTTTTTTGTAGTAGGCAGTTCCTGATAGGCTTTTTTGTAAGCAGCCACTATTTCATCGGGAAAATATTTCTTATACTCTTCTGGTATTGGATTCATTGCATAAGGTTCTAAATCAGCTAATTTAGATTTTACATTTTCAGGAGTTACTCGTAGATAGGTGTCATACTGAACTATAGAATTTGTCATAAAATAGGGAAGGAATGAAACCCAGCCAGTACTGCCTCCTCCATTGCCTGTTAAGTCAACAATAAGATTTTCGCAACTCCTGATTATAGAGTCATTTTGAGTAACTAATTGTTGAATTCTGTCATCATTATTTTGAAAAGTAGGAATTTTTAAGTAGGCCGTTCTCGAAGACAATTTTTTAAAATAAAGCCCATTGTTGTTATCTCTCCAAGTGTTTAATTCTTCTTTTTTGGCACTTGATAAAGCGTTTGGATAGATTTTTCCAAACATAGATAAAAAACCTAACTGCAATAAATTGCCCTTGATTTTTACAGGAATGTCAGTTGTTATGAATGTGTTGTATTCTTTAGCAATAATTCTGTTATTCTTTTTATGCAATGTTGCATAGACTAAACCTAATGGAATTTTGGGATTTTTGGTTTGGACAACTACTGCTTTATAAATATTATTTGAAAATTTCTGAATAGCTAGTTTCAACGTTGAGTCGGCACTAATCCAAATGCCCTCCATTGCATCCAACTTTCTTATTACACTATTTTTCTTAAAGTCATTTTCTGAAAGATTAATTATTTCATTGTCAAAGTCGTTTTCATAATTGTAGCTGAGAATGAAGTGTTTATCCTCGAAAAATCTGACATAATCTTTTAGTATATAAAAGCAGGGTTTAGGATTAGTTTCGTTCTTAGCTTTCGCTTCAAGTTTTAGAATCAGTTTCTTGTAAGTTGCTATTGTATTTTGATTGACTTTTGAAGGATAGCCAGCGTAATTTTCTTCCGTTTTGGAAATCAGTTTTTTTAGATTATCAAAGCAATCACATTGCTTGTTTTGATTGACCTGAGAAAAAGAGGTCTTAGAAACTAATATAAAAACTACCCAAAAGTAAAAACGTCTTTTCATCTTTTGTCTTAAATTATTATAATTAAAGTTTGAGGGCTGTCTTTAAATAACGCACAACGTTTTGCGGCTTGGCGTAGTGGCGGATTTTTAGCACAAAAGTTCAATCGAAGAACTGCACTTGAACCTACCACAAAACTGTCATACGAAGCACCGCACCCGCCATTACGCCAAACCGCTGTTAGCGGTAGTGGTTTTTCGTCTGTCTTTTAAATGATTGAATATTAATGTCTTTTACAACTTTCTACAAAGTTAGGTAAATATATTTTTCTTTTTATTTGGAATGTTCATTCCGTTTTATTTACCTTTGTGGAACGATTATTCCAATAAAGGGGTGATTTTAAAATTTATACAAATGAGCAAATTAAAAAACAAAGTAGCGGTTGTCACGGGTGGCAACGCTGGTATTGGCTTTGCAACAGCCAAAGAATTTATTGCACAAGGTGCAAAAGTTGTAATTACTGGTCGTAATCAATCATTAATTGATGAAGCGGTGAAACAGTTAGGAAGTGATACTGTCGGAATACTTTCTAATGCTTCAAGTGTCAAAGACACAGAAAATTTGGTCAATAAAGTTAGTTCCTTATATGGGAAGGTAGATGTATTGTTTGTCAATGCAGGCGTATTTTACCCAACACCAATTGGTCAGATTACTGAAGATGGTTTTGATGAACAAATGGGAATTAACTTCAAAGGTGCAGTATTTACTATTGAAAAGTTTCTTCCTATCCTTTCGGAGGGTGCATCAATCATCAACTTGTCGTCTGTTAACGCATACACAGGAATGCCAAATACTGCTGTTTATGCAGCGAGCAAGGCTGCTCTAAATTCTTACACAAGAACGGCTTCAACAGAATTAGCACCCAGAGGGATAAGAATTAATTCGGTTAATCCAGGTCCGATTGCAACTGGTATTTTTGGTAAATCAGGATTGTCTGATGAAATGATACAAGGATTTGCTAATGCATTACAAAACAGAATTCCTTTAAAACGCTTTGGTCAGCCCGAAGATGTAGCAAAACTTGTTACTTTCTTAGCTTCTGACGATGCTTCCTTCATTACAGGTGCAGAGTACAACATTGACGGTGGAATTATTGTAAACCCTTTAATTGGTTAATTGACAAATATTTAAAAATTTGAAACAATGGTAAAAAATCTTTCATTTTCATTACTCTCATTATTGGTAATGGGATTACTAAACTCAGTTTCTGCACAAACTAAAAAGTATAACTGGGATGCTGTTCACGCAAACATCAATTTTGCAGTTGATTATCTTAAATTCTCAGAAACAACTGGGCGTTTTACAAAATCTTCGGGTAGTTTTGAATATTCAAAACCAGATTTTTCAGACGCAAAAGTTGTTGTTGAAGCAGATGTAAATTCTGTAAATACTGACAACGAACAACGTGATGGACATTTAAAAGCTCCAGATTTCTTTGATGCTGCCAAATATCCAAGTATAAAGTTTGTAAGTACATCATTCAAAAAGGTTAAAGGTGTGAATTATAAAATTAATGGACAGCTTACAATGAAAGGTATTACAAAAAATGTCACAGCTGATGCTATATATTTGGGTGAGAATACCGATGCTTATGGTCAAACTCACTCAATGTGGAAAGTTACATTTAAAGTAAATAGGCAGGATTACGGTGTTTCATTTACAAAAAATAATGCGGTTGGCGATGCTGTGGTTGGCGATGAAGTAAGATTGTCAATAAATGCTCAATTCATTCTTGCCAAATAATTTTTTTATCAATATTTGGAATAATCATTCCGTTAATATTACCTTTGTAGGGATTAATCTCTCTACAAAGGTTTTTTATTATGGCTAGAACAAAAGTATTTGATGAAGAAATTGTATTAAACAAAGCAGTGAATCTGTTTTGGGAAAAAGGATATAATGGCACTTCTGCTCAGGATTTAGTTGATGAGCTTGGAATAAGTCGTTCAAGTCTCTATGATACCTACGGAGATAAGTATCAACTTTTCAAAAATTCCTTATTGCAATACCGAAAAAAGTTTGCTGGTGCTATGATAGAGATGATTGAAAAATCCAATGACTATGAAAAAACATTAAAGGATATTTTTCAATATGTAGTCACTGAATCGTTGCAAGAGAAGTGCTCAAAAGGTTGTTTTATGGTAAACTCGTCAATTGAACTTGCACCGCATAACTCAGAAATTGCAGAAATTGTAAACGACAATATGAAAGACATTGAAGAAGCTTTGTTTCGCTTAATTAAAAAAGGGCAAGATATTGGGCAATTTTCCACAAGTCATTCAGCAAGGTCGTTGGCACGGTTTATTTTTAATACGATTTCAGGTCTTCGTGTTGCGTCAAAGTCCGGTACAGAAAAGAAAATTTTTGATGATATTGTCAAGGTTACTTTGTCTGCCCTTAAATAAAACTTGTTATTATTTTCTCCCTAGTTCGTGAGGAACGTCCTATCATTACCGCTAACGTTTTGCAGCTACCCGAAGGTGGCGATTTCGAAGCACTTCACTGTCAACCAAGCAGAAACTTTGATAGAAGCACAAAGCTTGATTTAACCACTGAACCGCCACTTTTGGGTAGGTGCTGTTGGCAGCAGTAATTCATCGGTTATCTTGGATTAGACCTTCTAAATTTGGTTTAAAAGTAGCTGATATTGGTATTACTTTGTCTCTTAGATTAATCATATTACCCTCAATTTTTTGAATATGCGAAATATTAACAATGAATGACTTATGTACCCGAATAAACTGTTTTTCAGGTAATTTTTCTTGTAGTTCTGTCAGCTTATCTAATACCATTAATGGCTTTTCATTTTGCGTATAAATTTTTACATAATTTCCACTTCCTTCAATAAATAGAATATCTGCGAAATGATATTTATGGATTTTTTTATCGGCTTTGAAGAAAATAAATGCGGGTTCAATTTCTGCTTTGTTTTCAATCCCTCCTTTTGATAATTCTTGATTATTAGGCATCAATATTTTATTGACGGCCTTCAAAAAGCGGTCAAACGCAATAGGTTTAAGTAGGTAATCGCTTATACCATATTCATAGCTTTCTACGCCAAACTCTGAAAAAGCCGTTGTGAGAATAACTTTGGGTGGGTTTTGCAAAGTTTTGAGCATATCTAAACCCGAAAGCGAAGGCATTTTGATGTCTAAAAACAAAACATCTATTTTTTCACCATGCAAAATATTCAACACCTCAAAAGCATTACTACACTTGCCTACCAAATGCAATGCCTCAATTTGCAAAATATAATTTTCTAAAATTTGTTGAGCAATTGGCTCATCATCTACAATTAGGCAGTTAAATTTCATATACTTATCTGTAAAATTACTTTAAAAATCCCTTCATTTTGTTCTACTTCCAAAAGATGCTTTTCGGGATACATCAGCTCCAAGCGTTTGCGTAAGTTTTTTAAACCTGTACCGCTTTTTACTTTTGATAAATTTTTGGCTACTGAATTTTGAGCTTCAAAATAGATTTCACTACCTTGTTTGGAAAGCGAAAAATGGGCAAAACTACTATCTGAAATACTTTGCAAACCGTGTTTGAAGGTATTTTCTACCAAAGGAATAAACAACAAAGGGGCAACAAAAATGTCTTTCTCTAAACCATAAACTTCAAAACGAATATCTGCTTTTGGTAATAATCGGATTTTTTCCAAAGCTAAATAATCCTCTAAAAACTGAATTTCTTTTTCCAAATTTACTTTCTCGGTCTTGCTACTTTCCAAAATATAACGCATCAAATCCGATAATTTTAGCGTAATTTCTGCAGCTTTCGGGTTTTGTTTTTGCAAAATTAACCCATACAAATTGTTTAAGGTATTGAATAGAAAATGCGGATTAACTTGTGCCTTTAGCAAAGATAGTTCTGTTTTTAGTTGTTCGTTTTCTGCGTTTATTAAGAGTCGTTGTTTTCGTGAATACTCTCTAAAAAACTTAAATGAACTTGTGATGACAACAAATATAAATAAATTGACAATATTCTGAAAAACAGGAAGTGAAAAAGAGGACTTGCCAGAAGGAAATAGTAAACTAAGAGTAAATGCCCCCAAACTAATGGTCACTATAAGAAATGAAAAATAAATTATATATTTTTTTCTGAAAAAATACTTTGGAAAAAGTAAAAATAGATTTATATAAACTTCCAATCCAGCAACCCCAAGTACTATAAACCACGCAAGATAATCTTGCGTGGTTGCATTAGGATTTTGTTGCCAAAATAGAAAAATGAAAAAGCACCAAAATGCAAGATGATATAATACTCTTAATCTCATTTCATTTTCCTAAAAAATTTGTAAACTAAACCAACTAGAATTAGCAAGGCAATAATATGAATACTGAAATCTACCCAATTAATTTTCCAGCTAAATTTCTCATTAGTAGCTTCTGATAAATCAAGAAATATAAGTGATAATATCAAATTATTTGCATTATGTGCTCCTGATACAAACTCTATTCTGTTTTGAAGAATCACAATAATTGCAAAAGCTATCCCAAAAGCCCAAGAAGAAAGAAAGCTTTCTAAGCCATAACCAAAATGTAACACCCCAAAAATAAGAGCATTCACAATAACAAGTAGCGTAACTTTTTTAATTTGCAAATGAAGTCCTTGTAAAAAATAACCTCTTATGACTAATTCTTCAAAAAAAGACTGGACTCCAATGGCTACAAAGCCTAAGAGAAATAAAGCAGTAAATTGATAGAGTTTAAAATTTGCAATAAATTCCTCTAATTTTTGGTAATCAAAAATAGCAGAGCCAATAAATAACAGACTCCCCCAAGCCATAAAACCAATAAAGTACTGTTTCCAACTAAAAATACTCTTGTTAGAAATAAATGACATTTTGGGTCTTTGATGTAATCTGCTCGCCACAATTAGAAAAGCAAATAGAGCTAATCCAAATATTAACAAAACAAGACTAAATGTGAAAATACCTTTTCCAAAGTCGTTGTCTGGGAACAATTGTTTTATATTTGGAAGAACCAAACGAATTAAAACATTTACCAAAGCAATAACGGCTACTGCTGATAATATACTTAAAACATACTGCCACCACTTGTTTTTTCCTAATGATGCATTTTCTATAAAATTACTTTCCATTGCTTTGAGATTTTACAGGTGTATTGTTCTTTTTCTTTTCAGTCCATTGGATTGCCCCCCAAAGAATACTCTTTTGCTCATACTTTGTAGTATCAGTAGTAGATTCAGATAATGATGTTGAAAATTCAGGTTTTTCTACTTCAAACACAACCGATTTTCCTTTTGGATAATCTTTGGATTTGAAAAGTCCCCAAAAATATGAGTATTCCATTTTCTTATTATTAGGTGGATTTTGAACGTTTTTTTGTGCATTTGCTACAAGTGAAGTCAAAACGACTCCAATAATTAAAATTACTCTTTTCATTTTTTGAATGTTTAAATGTTAATGAACACTGCAAACTTCCATAAAATGAAGTTGTAGCTAAAACTAGATTGATGACCTTAGTAGAAAATCGTGTGAAATGGGGGCTTTCTTGTGTGAGTCGGGTTTGTCATTATTGCTGCCAACGTTTTGCGGCTTGGCGTAGTGGCGGATTTCTACCACAAATGTTGATACGAAGCACTCAGTTCAAATATAGCACAAATGTTCATACGAAAAACGTCACCCGCCATTACGCCAAGCCGCTGTTATCGGCTGCCCTTCTTGTCAGTTCAGGTTAAAGATGTCCTTAACTTTGTTGTCGGATAGTAGGTTTACAAATAGTTTTTTGCTGTGTTCTTTTTCTTGGAATGGTTGAGTTTTAAAAAGGTCGGCATATTTGATTTCTGTCAAGACATTTAAATCGTTTGACTTGTTAGGTGCTACTTCTGAAATTCGTTTTAAGTATGAAGTGTTGAATTTCAAATTTTCCTTGTCCACCCAACCTGCTTGAATAAATGCTTTTGTTTTTTTGTCGCAACGACACGGATTTGATTTGTTGATAAGCCCACATTTGTTATTCATAAATTGGTAAAGGTCTTTTCTTGCTCTTGAAAGTCGTTGGCGGAAATTGTCTTTGGAAATGTCAAGCATCTCAGAGCCGATTGTGTGGTCTATACCGAATATTTCACCAAGTATATAAACAAGTCGTTGCTCTCTGTCAAGGCACAGAAGCATACCACTCATACAACCAATTTTTGCATCTTCAATAAATTCTTTCATTTCTGATTTTTCAATTATTGAAAGTTCTATGTCTTGCATTTGGTCAAGTTCTTTTCCGTATTTAGAAAACGATGTTATATAATCTTCCAACCAATACTTTTTCATTTTTAAGAAATGGTTGAAGGTTATGCGATAAAGCCAAGTTCTAAAATTACTTTCGCCTTTAAAGTTTGCAAGGTTTGTTATTACCTTAATTAAAACTTCCTGCGTGATGTCTTCGGCATCAAATGGACTTAAAGTCATTTTCAAAGCAACATTGTAAATGTAATGTTGATGTTTCTTAACCAATGTTTTCAGTGATGATTTAGAACCGTCCTTTGCAGAAGTAATAAGTTCTATATCGTCTTTGTCGTTGTATGCTGTATGAAATGGATTTTTCATTTTTTCTTTTTGAATTTAAGCAAAACATTTTGATACGAAATATCTAAAAGATGTTTTACAGTATCTGTGTTGTTTGCTGTTGGGTTGTTAATAGCTACCCAACCCAGCCAAGCATAGATTGGGTGAGGCATTAGGACATTAAGTTCGGTGAAATCAAAGTCGTAATTTATGATACCACCTTTTGCTGGGCGTGTTGGAATGTTGCCAAACAAATTTTGATAATACTTTTTTCCAATTCCAATACTTAGTCTATAAATGCCGTCTCGGTCAAGGTTTGAAGCCTTATCGTTTGGTCCATCGCTTTCCTTAATGGTCGTAAAATAAATGCCATTGGGCAACGAGCTATCAGGATTGTAAAAAAAGCTACGTTCTCGATATGCGTCTGTTACAATTATATCCTGATAGTTCGTTAAAATCCAATATTCTAATTCTTTTGCTATCATTCGTTGTTTAGCATAGGGTTAGTTAAATTCATTTTTACTGAATTAAAATCAATTTTTTCCATAAAGGGAATTACTGCTTCGGTTTTTTCGGCAAGTTGCATTGCTTGGCTGTGGCTATCTTTATTTTTCCAATAAACAATGTCAGTCCATAGAGTGTCGCCCGATTGTGTAAGGGTTCGTTTAATAAATCCTTCCTGTCTTTTCAGAAAGTCGTTTTGCATTTGTTCAGCCGATTTTACAAAGTCAGCACTTGAAACACCATTGTTTAGTTTGAAAGTGGTAATTTCTACCATTCCAACTGTCTGTTTTTGTTCTATCATAACATTTTGATTTTCTGTTTTTGATTGATTACAAGCTGTTAAACTTGCAATGGTCATTACTGTTAAAATTGTCTTTTTCATTCTTGTCAAATTAGATGATTTAACAGTTAGATACTCAAAATGTCAGAGTGTGACAGTTGTGTCTTGTCGGTGTTTTAGGGTTGCCGATAACGTTCGGGGCCTTTAGTTTTGATTGATCATAAATTTATTAAAACTACTACTATTATAGTTTTTCTTTTTTGGTACTTTTTTCTTTTTACAATCCCTATTAATGTGTTAATAAAGTAGCTTTAAAAAACCTGAAACCACATAAGCGAATTATGTTCAGGGCAAGGAGTAAGGCCTATGCCAAGTTAAAATCTTATGTGGTTTTTTTGAACAAGCATCAAATAGAAAATAGGGTTTATGTCCCATTA
>CALRLQ020000013.1:0-121383 GCA_943368735.1 Rhizobium sp. Q54
TGACCGGCACCGCCACGCCACGTCCGCCACCACCACCTTGTGGTAATAAAGTTCTAGAACGTGCATCTCCTGAAACCTGTAATGATAAACTCTTCGTTAACTTAAAATTATTATTTACTTTACCAAACCAGCTTACAATAGAATTGTCAATGTTTTGTCCTGGAATATTTGCATTAATTTGAGAGTTGTATAAGTTTAAATTCAAGGTTAAATCCCACCACTTATTTACAGGAAATTTATTGGTTAATTCTAAACCATAAGTGTAGCTATTATTTGCATTAATATTACTAGTATAGAATAAACTATCATCGGCAACTACACCAGGTTGCACATTTTTATTTACATCTTGATATATATACCTAGTAATTAAATTAGTGCTATACTTAAAATAAGCGGTAGCTAAAAAGTTAGCATTTCTTTTATAACTATTGTTGTACGAAATCTCGAATGAGCTTGTAAACTCTGGCTTTAAAGCAGGATTACCTACTGAAGGATTCTGTGGATCTGTAAAGTCGTACACAGGTAATAATTGAAAAAAGCTTGGTCTATTTACCCTTCTGGAATAATTCAATTGTAAATCTTGCTTATCGGTTAACTTATAAGTAATAAATGCACTAGGAAATAAACTCAATGGGAAGTTTACTTTAAAAGTGCTAGAATCTCCACCATTTAAGGTTAATAGATTACCTGTGTAATTAGAACTTTCGGCTCTTAAACCCAATTGGTAACTAAACTTTTTATACTTAAAGCTATAAGTAGCATAAGCTGCATGAACTTGATCGTTGAACTTATAACGGCTACTAGATCTTGGACTCAATACAAAATTACTACCCGAAATATTATTATTCAAGTATTGTAAATTATCTGTCTTAAAATCTCTAATAGCTGTTCTTAAACCAGCTTCAAATTTGGTGTTTTCCGATAATTGATTTTCGTAATCTAATTGTAGCGTTAAAAAATCATTGGTTCCTTCTCCTATACTTCTTTGTTGGAATAAAGGATATTTTTGGGTTCCACTAGCATTGAAAATGGTGTTATTAATGTCTGTTTCATTAGAGTTAGTACTAGAATTATAATTAATATCGGCCGCTATACTATGACCATTTTTAGTAAAGTTGTGTTTGTAACTTAATTGCCCACCAAAGTTTTGAAAATTAAATTGAGATAATGTGTTTCTGTCCGTCATAGAAACCAAATTGGTAGAGTTGGTATCTATTCTTTGTAAACCTTCGTTATCAAAGTTTCCTCTTGTAATGTTGGCTGTAACCGAAATAGTATTTCTGTTATCAACAAAATAATCTAAACCACCTCTAAAAAATGCAAAGTATCCATTACTGGTATTATCACTGCTAGATAATACACTCATGGTTGTTGGGGTTGTAAACTTGGTAGATGCATCTGAAACTGAGATTGATTTTCTTTGGTTGTAGTTAGCACTTGCAAAAAAGTTAACTTTATTTTGACGTAGATTAAAATCGCCGCCTAAATTTATTCTTGCACGGCTATCAATACCAGCTCTTAACCCTCCATTGTAGCCATTCTTTTTATTTTTCTTTAATACAATGTTTATTATACCTGCATTACCACCACTAGCATCGAACTTTGCAGATGGATTGGTAATGATTTCTACTTTTTCAATAATATCGGCTGGAATTTGATCTAAGGTTAAAGTTGTTGGGCGACCATCTACAAATATTTGAGGAGCAGCATTTCTTAATTCAACATTGCCATCAACATCAACACTTAATGATGGAATGGTTTTCATAATTTCTGTTGCAGTTTGTCCGGTACTCACTAAATTTTTATCTACATTAAATACTTTTCTGTCAATGCCCATTTCAAACAACTGCTTGCTAGCGGTTACAGTTACATTAGCTAAATCGTTTGGATTGGTTTGCATTTTTATGTTGCCTAAATCAACATCGGTCATGCCAATCATTTTTTCCATTTGATTGCCACCTGCATCTCCACCACCCATTTTAATATCAAACTTCAGTGTTTTATCGTAATTTTTATAGCCAATACTCATGGCTTTAAGTTTGTAAGTGCTCATGATAGCCAAGCCATCAAAACTAAAATCTCCATTACCAGCAGTAATTACAGTTTTTAAAACAACTTCTTTTCTAGTTTTGGTAACACTATCAAACTTATTACCATATAGTAACACACTCACACCTTCAATAGGCTTGTTTGTAGTAGCATCAACAAATTTTCCATAGAAATGTCCAACATTCATATTGGCACCTCCACGAGCACCACCTCCTCTGTTGCCAGCTCCAGGATATTGAGCAAATGATTGTGTAATACTGAGTAATGTTGTAGCAAATAGGAATAAATATTTCATGAGTTTACATTGAAATGAGTAGCAAAAATCTTATGAATTTGCTTTTAAAGGGTTTTATAAATGTACAAGTGGTAATATGACAATTGTAAAAGGATAAAGTTGCAAAGGTATAACGGCGAAACCGTGTTGTTTACCGATTAACTAGCTTGAAAGTACATAATAGCAACTTGAATGAGACCTAATAAGAAACCCAATATACCACCGAGAATTTCGATAAATCTAAATTCACTACTCATAATGCTCTTTAAAATTTCTTCTAGTTTATCGGTAGAAAAGTTGCTTACTTTTTCAATAACAATTTTTTCAAGATCAAGCTCTTCTTTTAAATGACCCATGTAATTGCTCATAATTACTGGAAAAAGTTCTTCAAGCTCTGTAATAAATACTTGTTTTAATTGATTAATGGTTTTATCGCCAATAAACATACTAATTACCGGCATTTGGTCAGATAGCTTCACTCTTAAAAAATGATCAATATGTCCTTCAACAAGCGGCATAAGTTTTTTCACATTATTAGGATTGGCAATTTTTTGTTCAATTTCTTGAAATGATAATAACTCAGCACTTACCAATTTTCCTAGTTTTTCAGCAAATTGTTTTTGTCGTTTCGGGAAAATTCCTTGAAAAGAGATACCTAAAATTTTAATTGGATTTTTTGGATGAAATAGCATTTTAATAGCAATCCAGTTAGTAAACCAACCAATAAATGCCGAAATAATAGGTACTAAAATTATCCAATAGTTCATAATAAGTATTTAATAAAAAACCTTGTAAACAATGTTGCAGTTTACAAGGTTTAAAGTGGGAGAGTAATGGGTCTCGAACCCACGACCTACAGTGCCACAAACTGTCGCTCTAACCTACTGAGCTATACCCTCCGTTTTTTAAGAGTGCAAAAATAGCCGTTTTATTCGTTCTGCAAAATACAATAATCACTTTTTTTCAAATCCTAGTACATTTCGCACAACAAAAACCTTTGTTAATAGGTTTTTACAAATTTATATTGATACTAAAAAACTATACATTTGATAATTCGTATGCAAAATTTTATACAATTTATGAAGACTAGAAAAGGAATATTACTGCTTATTGCAATTGCATTTGGTGGGTTATTTATTGCATTTACCCATACCGGATTTTCAAATAATGATGATACTAAGCAAGAACAAAGAAAAAAGTTGTTGGCAGCTGTAGGCATGTTATTAGAAAAACAACATTACAGTCCTAAAGCAATCAACGATGATTTTTCAAAGAAAGTATTTTCAAAATTTTTAGAAGAATTAGATGGGGAGAAGAACATTTTTCTTCAATCCGATATACAGTCATTCAAAAAACATGAAACTACAATTGATGATGAAATTCATGGTAGCGAAATAAAGTTTACGCAAGTTGTTGGAGCAATATACGATAAACGTTTACCTGAAGTAGTGGAATTGTACAAAGAAATTTTAGCAAAGCCTTTCAATTTTACCCAAGAAGAAGAATATGATTCTAATACCGAGAAACAAAACTTTTGCACAAATGAATTAGAAAGAAAAGAACGTTGGAGAAAGAAGTTAAAATACCTTGTTTTGGAACGTTATGTTGAACTAACAGAACAAAGAGAAAAATTAGCCAATAAAGATTCGGCAAAGTCTGATGCTGCATTAGAAGCAGAAGCTAGAGACAGGGTATTAAAAGTAATGAACAGATCATTTGATAAAATTAAAATAGCAGCAACAGACGATAAAAGGTTTAGTATTTTCATTAATAACATTACTAATTTAATGGATCCACATACTGATTATTTTCCACCTGTAGAAAAAAGAGCATTTGACGAACAAATGAGTGGTAGGTTTTATGGTATTGGAGCTCAACTACAAGAAACTGAAGGTGTAATTAAAATTGCAAGCGTTGTAGCAGGTTATCCAGCTTGGAGAAGTGGAGAAATTGAAGCCAACGATATTATTGTTAAAGTAGCACAAGGTAGAACTGGTGAACCCGTTGATATTACAGGTTACGAAGTAACCGAAGCTGTAAAATTAATTAGGGGAAATAAAGGAACAGAAGTAACACTAACCATTAAAAAACAAAATGGTACAACCAAAGTAGTAACCTTAATGAGAGATGAAATTGTGCAAGATGAATCGTATGTAAGAAGTGCTGTAATTACAGAGAATAATAAAAAAATTGGTTACATCTACTTGCCCGATTTTTATGCAGATTTTGAACGTCCCGATGGTGCAAGATGTAGTGAAGATGTTGCCAATGAAATTAGAAAGTTGCAAGCCGAAAATATAGAAGGTATTGTAATGGATTTAAGAAGTAATGGGGGAGGATCGTTATATGAAGTAGTACAAATGGTTGGCTTATTTATTAAAACTGGTCCAATTGTACAGGTAAGAGATAAGGAAGGTAAAATTTCTGTACTTAGCGATAATAACCCTGCTGTATTATATGAAGGTCCATTGGCTGTAATGGTCAATGGTTTTAGTGCATCGGCATCCGAAATTTTTGCAGCAGCTATACAAGATTACAAGCGTGGAATTGTAATAGGTACAACTACATCTACTTATGGTAAAGGCACGGTACAACGTAATATTCCATTAGGCAATGTATTAGATTATAATAGTGGAAGAACAGAATTAGGAGCAGTGAAATTAACTTTTCAAAAGTTTTATAGAATTAATGGAGGATCAACACAGTTAAAAGGAGTAGAGCCCGATATTTTATTGCCCGATTCTTACGAATATTTAAAGTTTAGAGAAAAAGACAATACACTTTCTTTGCCTTGGGATGAAATTAAAAAAGCCGATTATCAAGTATCGGCAACAGAAAGTTTATTAAATGCAACGATTGCAACTTCGAAAACTACACTAATAAATAATGAAGTGGTTTCTATTATTAATTCAAATGCACAATGGTTAGCTAATAACTCAGAACAACCAAGTAGTTTAAATATTATAAAATATAAGGAGCAACAAAAACTAGTAAAAGCTACAGTAGCACAAATAAATGCCTTGGCTAAGTTGCAAAAAGAAATGGATGTAACAGTTTCAAAAGCCGATAAAGCAAAATTTTATAATAATCCCGATAAATCTAAAGGTGAAAGATACCAAGCTTGGTTAAAAAATTTATCAACCGACTTTTATATAAACACCACTACAAAAATTGTAGGAGATATGAGTGGTGCAAAAGCAAATACAGCTAATAAACAATAGCAGTAAGGGTTCTAATACTTATGGTAGATATATTGTAAATCATTACATTATTAAAAAGGGCAGCTACAATTTATGTAGTTGCCTTTTTTAATGTTTGTTTATTCAGGTATATCCACATAGTGTGGATTATTACACACAAACTGCTGAAATGCTAGAAGCTAACTTTGATTTACTACTAACCCATTGGTTTCTATGCATAAATTAATTAATAGAAACTACACACCATTGTTGTGTGTAGTTATATTGCTGCATGTGCTTATTTTAAGTACATCTTGTGGCAGTAATAAGCACCTAATGGTACTTAGCGATTTGCCAGATTCGCCACGTATTGCATTGCCTCAAATGCAAGCACCATCATCTGTTATACAACCCGATGATATATTGGAAATCAAAATATCAGGCAAAAACCCTCAAACTGTAAGCGACTTTAATACAAGAGGCGGTGGCTTTTTAACTACATTAAATAGTCCACCTAGCTACCTTGTAGATCAAGATGGAAATATAGAAATGTATACTATTGGTAAAGTGAAACTTTCCGGATATACAATAGATTCTGCAAAACAGCTTCTCAAAGATTTAATACAACCACATTTATTAGATGCATCTGTTATATTAAGATTTACCAATTTTCGGTTTACAGTTCTTGGTGAAGTGCGATTACAAGGTTCTTATAATATTCCTAATGAGAAAATTACTTTATTTGAAGCCTTAGGATATGCAGGAGATATGACACAGTTTGCAATTAAAAATAAAGTGAGGGTTATAAGAGACAGTAGTGGTTTTAGAGAAGTTGGCTTAGTGAATTTTAATGAAAAAACTTTGTTCACTTCTCCATATTATTATTTGAGAAGAAATGATGTGATAATTGTAGCAAGCGATACTAATGCAAAGAAAATTAATGATCGTTTTGCAAGAACGAGTGGTATAATAGGTATTGTAAGTAGTTTAATTACCGTAATTTATCTATTGACCCGAAACTAAACAAAAGAATGAGTTATCCAATAATTGGTGCCGAACAAGAAAATATGAAGCCAGCTTCATCGAATAATCCATTCGATTTGAAGAAGCTTATATTTAAACTGATAGGTATACTACCTTGGGTAATCATTTGTTTAGCCATAACCATATTCTCTGCTAATTTATATTTAAGGTATACTCCAAAACTATACACAGTAAAGGGGAAAATGCTTATTAAAGATGAAGATCAATCGAATTATCAAGCATTAAAAGAGTTGGGTATTGTACCAGGAAATTTAGATGTAGAAAATCAAGTAGAAATATTAGAGTCATTTACACTTTCTAAACGCGTAGTAGACTCGTTGAATTTAAATATAAAAATTAAACAAGAAGGTAGGGTAACTACATCTGAGATGTATGGCTTACAACAACCTTTTTTTGTAAAAGTAGTTAAAGAAGATTCCCTCGCTAAAGCCGTGTCTTATCATGTTGATTTAATGCAAGAAAATTTCTATATCTCGGGTATTGGAGGAAAAAGAAAGTTTACTTACGGCGATACGCTTGATGTGGAATATGGTAAAATAATTATTGAACGTAATAGATTAGTTAAAGCAAATTCAAATGGATATCAACTAATTTTTACTGAAAAACTAACTGAAGCAGCAGGCTTAAAATCAAAATTAACAATTGTAAAAGTAACTGAACAAGGTGGGGTATTAGAATTGGCTATGTTAGATGAAATTCCGGAAAGAGCTATTAATATTATTAATACATTGATGGATGTGTATAATACCGCAGGATTAAATGATAAAAATATTGTTGCCAATAAAACAATCGATTTTTTAAATGATAAACTCAATAAAATAACTGCTGACTTAGATAGTTTAGAAATCTTGGCTGAGCGTTTTCAAGTAGAAAACAAAGTACCCTCTTTTCAAGAAGCAGGATCAGTTTTCTTTACAGAGTATACTGATGTAGCAAAGAATAAAGATTTGTTGTTAATTCAATCAAGGATGCTTGAAATTTTAGAATCTTACATCACTAACTTTAGAAATACAAGTGATATTATACCGCCTGCATTTGGACAAACTGATGTAATGCTTTTGTCTATAATAGAAAATCATAATAAAACTGTTTTAGAAAAACAAAAATTAGAAATTATTTCTGCCCCAAATGACTCTCATGTTTTAGACATGGTTGAAAGTATAAAAGCAATTCGTCAAAATATTTTACGTACTATTCGTAATATTAAAATAGCCAATCAAGCACAATTAGAAGGTTTTGAAACTACATCAAGTTTATTAGAAACAAAATTGCAAAGTATTCCTTCAAAAAGAAGAATTGAAATGCGATTGCAAAGAGATATTATTGTTAAGCAAGAAATTTATAAAGATTTATTAAAGAAAAAGGAAGAGACAGAGTTATCATTGGCATCAAATATTAATAACACAAGGGTGGTAGATTTAGCACAAAATGCAGGTTTAAGCACTCCAAAGGCTGCCCAAGTAAGATTAATGGCAATTGTAATTGGTATTATTATTCCAGTATTAATTATTTTACTAAAAGACTTTTTCAACACAAAAATTCAAGATAGGCTCGAAATAGAAACAGGTACTCAAATACCAATTTTAGGTGAATTGTCGTATGAAAAAAATAATAAAAGTATTGTAATAGAAAATAAAAGTAGAAGTCCTATTGCTGAGCAATTTAGACTTATAAGAACCAACTTACAATACATGCTACCCGACAAACCTTTGAAATGTATGTTGGTATCTTCTTTTATGAGTGGTGAGGGAAAAAGTTTTGTATCATTAAACTTAGCAAGTAGTTTATCTATTACGGGTTCTAGAACTGTTATATTAGAGTTCGATTTACGTAAACCTAAACTCAGTAAATATTTAAATTTAACCAATGAACTTGGATTATCTAACTATATCATTAAAGACATGGATATAGCTGATATTATTCAGGAAGTTCCAGATAGAGAAAATTTATTTGTAATTAGCTCTGGACCCATACCCCCTAATCCAGCAGAGTTATTGTTAAGCCAAAAAACTGTTCGTTTATTTGAATACTTACGACAAAATTTTGATTACATTATTATTGACACAGCACCTGTAGGTTTAGTAACTGATGCATTGTTATTAGAAAAGTTTGTTGATTTAAGTGTGTTTATTATTCGTCATAAATATTCTTTCAAAGCGGTAATACCGTTTATAGACAAGTTACATAGAGAGAAGAAGTTCAGAAATATGGGTGTAATAGTTAACGGTATTAAAAGTGATGGTGGTGGTTATGGCTATGGTTATGGTTATGGCTATGGTTATGGTTATGGTTATGGTTATGGCTATGGTTATGGGTACTATGTACAGGAAAAAAAGAAAACGTTTATAGAAAGATTACTTGGAAAATCTAAGAGTTAATTGATTACTTTGATTTAATTGTGAATATAACTAGATACTAACTTTCAAACATGTGAGTTAGATGGCGAAGCTATGTATAAAGACTAATTTTACGGTATGGAAACAAATAAAAAATGGTATGCCATTTATACCAAGCCTCGTTGGGAGAAGAAGGTAGATCGGCTTTTAAAAGAAAAAGGAATAGAAAGTTGGTGTCCTACTCAAAAGATAGAAAGGCAATGGACCGATAGAAAAAAAATTATTGAAGATCCTTTATTTCGTTCCTATGTATTTGTACATATAGACATTGTTAATAAGCTAGATGTGTTAATAATAGATGGTGTTTTAAATTTGGTTCATTATTTAGGGAAACCTGCTGTTATTAAAGATGATGAAATACAGTTAATTAAAAAGTATCTCGATGAAGAAGATGCCAAAATTTCAATCATTTCATCCGAAGGATTTAAAGAAAAAATGAAGGTTACTGTAAATCATGGAGTATTTATGAATAATACAGGTACAGTAATTCGTGGAGGTAAAAAGAAAGTATATGTTCAACTTGAAAGTCTTGGTCAAGTAATGATTGTAGAGTTTCCTGCCGAATATTTAATTCCTGGTGAAAATAATAATTAAACTATTTCGGTACTTCCATCTAATCCTTTAAGCAATATTTCTATGTCTCAATCACATTTACATACCATTATTGAACCTGCTAATCAAAGGCAGTTCATTAATTTCAAAGAACTCATTCGATACAAAGATTTACTCTACTATATGGTATTAAGAGATGTTACTGTATTGTATAAACAATCTGTTTTAGGATTTTTATGGGCTATCTTAAATCCACTATTTCAAATTGTAGTATTTAGCTTAATATTTGGTAAAGTAGCTGGTATTTCTACGGGTGATCCTAATTTGCCTTATCCTGTTTTTTCTTGTTTGGCCGTAATTCCTTGGACTTATTTTTCATCAACATTCACCGCATCATCTAATAGTTTAATTACTACTTCTGCCATATTTACTAAGGTATATTTTCCTAGAATGATTATACCAATGGTACCCATTTTTTCTAAATTGGTCGATTTTTTTATATCATTAATTATTCTATTGGGTGTAATGCTTTTTTATCAATATACACCTGGAAAAAATATTTGGTTATTTCCTATTCCATTGTTCATTATTATCATCACATCAACAGGACTAGGTTTTTGGCTTTCGTCATTGGCATTACAATACCGAGATTTTAGATTTGCAATAGGTTTTATTTTGCCACTCTTAATGTATGTTGCTCCAGTTGCATATCCTGCTGCTAAAGTGCAACAACAATTAGGTGATACTGCTTATCACTTGTATGCTTTATATCCTATGGTTGGTGGTATTGAAGGGTTTAGAAGCAGCTTTTTGCAAAGTCAACCATTTCCTTGGACTTTAGTAGCCACTAGTGGAGCTGTAGCTGTTTTCTTATTTATAACAGGAGCCTTATATTTTAAAAAGATGGAAAAACACTTTGCCGATGTCGCATAATCAACAACATATTGCTGTTGCAGTAAGCAATTTAGGCAAAGCATATAGAATTGGTATTGCAGAACGGAAAGAAGAAAACCTTATTTCTGCAATGATTAAATCTATCGCTGCTCCGTTTAAAAATTTTATTAAAATAAAGTCGCTTAAAAATATTCAGTCTAACACACAGGGTAAAGATGTTTTTTGGGCAAATAGAAATATTTCTTTTGAAGTACAACAAGGAGAAGTTTTAGGCATTATTGGAAAAAATGGAGCTGGTAAAAGTACATTGCTTAAAATGTTGTCTCGTATTACCGAACCCACAGAAGGTAGAATTGAATTGTATGGAAGAGTAGCTAGTTTGTTAGAAGTGGGCACAGGCTTTAATCCTGAATTAACGGGCAGAGAAAATATTTTTTTGAATGGAACTATATTAGGATTAACACGTAAAGAAATTGAAGAACGTTACAACAGTATTGTAGAATTTTCAGGTATTGAAAAATTTATTGAAACGCCTGTAAAGCGTTACAGTAGTGGTATGAAAGTTCGTTTGGCATTTGCTGTTGCTGCACATTTGGATCCTGAAATTTTAATTATCGATGAGGTGTTGGCTGTAGGAGATGCTGAGTTTCAAAAAAAATGTTTGGGTAAAATGCAAGAGGTTGCAGGCAAGCAAGGGCGTACTGTTTTATTTGTAAGTCATGATATGGCTGCTGTAAAAAAGTTATGTACGAGAGCCATTTTATTGCAACACGGCAACATTATTCAAGAAGGTACACCTAACGATGTGGTGAATTACTATTTACTCAATGCTGCCTCTATTGCTAATGGTAATGAGGTTACTTTCGAGCATGCAAAAGGCAATAAAAAATTTATTATTCAGCAAGTAGAGTTACTTAATGAACAAGGTGAAGTAACACAAATTGCTGAAAGTGGAAAAGATGTACAAATAAAATTATATTATCAAGTACTTGAAAAAGGTCCAGATCCTGTAGTGATTCTTCGAATAAGAAATAATTTGGAGCAAGTTTTATTTACTTGCCTTTCAAGAAATTCGTATCATGGTATTATGCAACTCAATCAAAAAGGAAGTATAAGTTGTATCATTCCAAAATTACCATTACTGCAAGGTGTATACTCAATTGATGTTGTTTTAAAGTTTGGACAAGATATTACTTTTGACATAGAATCTGCGTTTAATATAGAAGTTGAAAAAGGTGATTTCTTTGGCACTGGTAAACTCAATAACGATATGCAAAATGGAATGATTATCTATCATTCTTGGAGTATGGAATAATTAAATTATTGATCCATTTAGTTTTAGCAAAATATATTTCTACAATTTTCGTTTTCATCAAATAAAATTATAAACAATGGCTACACTAAGTTTTTCTACACCCAAAGTAATTTCAGAAATTGGCTGTAATCACATGGGCGATTTTGAAATTGCAAAAGAACTAATAGCACTTTCAAAAAGTTGTGGTGCCGATTATGCTAAGTTTCAAAAAAGAAATAATAAAGAATTATTAACTCCTGAGCAATACAATACACCACATCCTGTTCCTTACAATTCATATGGAGCAACTTATGGAGCACACAGAGAATACTTGGAATTTACACCAGAGCAACATGCCGATTTAAAAGTATATGCCGAGTCTATTGGCATTGGTTACTCAACCTCAGTTTGGGATGTAACTTCAGCAAAAGAAATTATTCCTTTAAATCCAGATTTAATAAAAGTACCATCAGCTTGCAACAATCACTACGATATGTTGAAAGTTTTGAGAGATGAATACAAAGGCGAAGTACACATTTCTTTTGGTATGACTACACAAGAAGAAGAGGATAAAATTGTAGCATTTTTCGAAGAAACTGGCGATGCAAAAGATAGAGTTGTTTTATATAGTTGCACCTCTGGTTATCCTGTGCCATTCAAAGATGTTTGTTTGTTAGAAATTGTTCGTATTAAAGATAAATTTGCTGGCAGGGTTAAAGACATTGGTTTCTCTGGTCATCATTTAGGTATCTCAATAGATATAGCTGCTTACACTTTAGGTGGCAATTGGATTGAAAGACATTTTACGAAAGATAGAACTTGGAAAGGTACCGATCATGCAGCTTCTTTAGAAATGCCCGGCTTACATAAATTGGTAAGAGATTTACATAACACACATGCAGCTTTAAATTATAAGCAATCCGAAATTTTAGAAATAGAATCTGTACAAAGAGATAAACTGAAATACAGAAAATAATTTATGTAACCAGCTGTAGTAAATATTTCAACTGCAGTTGCATCGCACTCTTGTACTACATATTTTTTTTCAGCTTTTTAAATACTTGTAAATTCAATTGAACATTTTAGCAATTATTCCTGCTCGTGGTGGTAGCAAAGGTTTACCAGGTAAAAATATTCGACCTTTACTTAATCATCCATTAATTGCTTATAGCATATTGGCTGCACAACAATCATCTTTAATTACAAGAACAATTGTAACTACCGATGATGATACAATTGCGTCAGTAGCAAAACAATATGGTGCTGAAGTTCCATTTAAACGTCCTGCTGAATTTGCTCAAGATTTAACTACCGATTTTGAAACATTCACCCATGCATTAAATTGGTTTCAAGAGCATGAGAATTATGTGCCTGATTATGTTGTACAATTAAGACCAACATCACCTGTTAGAATGGTAGGCATGATTGATGAATGCATTGAAAAAATGTTGCAAAATAAGGAAGTCGATTCATTACGTGTAATTACACCATCGCCAATTACACCCTATAAAATGTGGACTGTTGAAAACGAACATACACCCATGCAACCTTTAATGCCTTCTCCTGGTATTGATGAGTTTTATAATCAACCACGACAAATATTGCCTAAAACTTATTGGCAAATTGGGGCATTAGATGTAATAAAAACAACTGTAATTACTCAACAAAAAAAAATGTCGGGTAATTCAATCTTACCTCATATCATAGATAATATTTTTGCAGTAGACATAGATGATATTTCAAGTTTTGATAAAGCTGCTGAAGTAATTACACAACACAATTGTATAAAGTTCAATGACTAATCATCAACCAATATTGGTAATTGGTGCAGGTTCAATTGGTGAAAGGCATATAAGAAATTTATGGTCATTGGGTTATACCAATATTATTGTTTACCGACAAAGAAATCTTCCTTTTAGAGATATTGCCAATGCACAAGTGGAAATTATTACCAATTGGAACGATGCATTAGCAAAAAAACCATTGGCTGCAATTGTTTGTACACCCACTGCACAACATTTACAACAAACTTTAGATTGCATAAATAATGGTATTCATGTCTTAGTAGAAAAACCATTGGCTCATGAAACCATTGATGCAGTAACTATTATTGATGCAATACAAAAAAATAAGGTATTGGTACAAGTAGCTTATATGATGCGGTATCATCCATTATTACAACAAGTAAAAATATTTGTAGAGAGTAAGCAATTTGGTAATCTCGTTAACATACAAACTTTTTGGGGAGAATATTTACCAGCATGGCATCCTTGGGAAGACTATAGAACTTCTTATGCAGCACAAAAAGAAAGCGGTGGTGGTGCAGCTTTAACTTTAAGTCACGATATTGATGTTGCTAATTGGATTGCAGAAGCCGACGTAAATCGATTTGCATCTTTCCCAAATCATCATACTGCCTTAGAAGTTAATACAAATGCAGCTTTCGATTTAAATATGGTTTATACCAATAACGTAACTGCTCATGTGCATGTAAATTATTGTCAACCTATTGCACAACGTTGGTATAAATTTATTTTTGATAAAGCCGTAATGGATGTTGACTTTTTTAAAAGTTCTTTATCTATTTCAACAAAAGAAAATGTAGAGGAAGTTTTACTTCCATCCTTCGATAGAAATGATTTATTTATTGCACAAGCAAAAGATTTTTTTCAAAGAATTGCAAGTGGAAATTTTACGCAATTTTCGATAGACCAAATACAACAATCGGCATCCATCATTCAAATGTGTACCAATGAATAATAATCCAGTAGATATTCAAGATAAAGTAGTTTTTATAACAGGTGCTTTTGGCTTAATTGGTAAGCAAATTAGCAAAGCATTCTTGCAGCAAAATGCTAAGGTTATTTTAGCCGATATTAATGAACATTTGGCTACAGAATTAGAACAAGAATTGAGTACCGAATTTGATACTGCTAATTTTCTGTTTCAAATAGTAGATATTACCAATGAAGAAAGTGTTGCAAATGCAGTTGCAGAAACAGTTACAAGGTTTGGAAAATTAGATGTATTAATTAATAATGCAGCGATAGATGCAAAGTTCGATAAAGACAATATTGGAGGTGTAAATCAAAGCCGTTTCGAAAACTATCCAATTCATTTACTAAGAAAATCGGTTGAAGTAAATTTAACTGGAACCGTAATCATGACGCAAGCTGCTTGTAAGCAAATGTTGAAGCAGGGAAGTGGAAATATTATTAATGTTGCTTCAACTTATTCTGTTGTAGCTCCCAATCAAAACTTATATGATTTTGGCGAAGGCATTGCTAATTTTAAACCAGTAGATTATATTGCTTCTAAATCGTTTATACCCAATTTTACAAGATACATTGCTACGTTTTATTCCAATGATAATATTCGTTGTAACGCCATTGTTCCTCATGGTGTTTTAAATAATCATCCAGAACCTTTTTTATATAATTTTTCTAAAATGAGTCCACTAGGCAGAATGTGTAACAGAGAAGAATTAGATGGCCCTTTTATTTTCTTGGCATCTAATGCAAGTAGTTATATGACAGGTTCTGTTTTAATGGTAGATGGAGGATGGACAGCATGGTAAAAATAAAATTATTTTTAAGCGATGTAGATGGTGTAATGACAGATGCGGGTATGTATTATACTGAAAGTGGGGATGAATTTAAAAAATTCAATACACACGATGGTATGGGCTTTCAAATGTTGAGAGAAGCAGGCATTAAGACAGGTATCATCACTACAGAAAATACAAAAATAGTTGCCAATAGAGCAGCTAAATTAAAAATTGATTACTTGTATCAGGGCAAAGGCTTTGGCAATAAATTACAAGCTGCAAAAGAAATTTGTGCAAAAGAAAATATCAGTTTACAAGAGGTTGCGTATATAGGAGATGATATCAATTGCTTAGAACTTTTATCAGCTGTTGGTATTGCAGCATGCCCTGCAAATGCTGTTAAAAAAGTGAAAAATATTCCTAATATAATTCAAATAGAAGTCAAAGGTGGCGAAGGAGCTGTAAGAGCTTTTGTAGAGTATTTAATTGAAAAAGAATTGGTATAAGATTTCATTATATGAAAAAAAGAATTTTAGTTACCATTAGTTTTAGTTTTTCTATTCGTTATTTAGTAAGAACTGGACTACTAAAACAATTACAAGAATTTGCTGAACCAGTAATTGGTATATTTTGGGATCAAAAAGATTTAATTGAGGAACTAAAAAGCCAAGGTTTTGAAGTACATATTTTACCCAATTCTGAAAGAGGTATTGCATATACTAACATTAGAGCAAAGCTAGATTATTGGTTCAAATACTTTAAATTAAAAAGCCCAACAAGAGATATTGAGCCAAGATATTTAGAACAATTTCATAAAACAAAAAGTGTAATTATTCGTAGGTTAAGGGAGTATTATAATTATATGCTTTGTTTAATTCCTGGCCACATAAATAAGTTGCATCAACAAGAACAAGCATTGTTAAAAACCGATACCAATTATTTAGCAATGCTTCAATTGGTAGAAAATTTAAATATTGATGCGGTATTTGTTGTTACTCCTTTTCATGCACAAGAAGATATTTTTTTAAGGGCTTGCGAAGCAGCAGGTAAGCAAATGATTACTTCAATTTTATCGTTTGATAATATTGTAAAACGTGGTTGGATTCCAGTGAATTACAGCACTTACATGGTTTGGAATCAAAAAATGAAAGAGGAGTTAGTGAGAATTTATGCTCCCAATGCTACTGAAAGCAATATTCATATAGTTGGGGCTGCTCAGTTTGACTTTTATAAAAAAACAGAATTTGTTTTGCCAAGAGAAGAATGGTTGAAAATTGTTGGATTACCTGATACAGATAGAAAAATTATTTTGTTTGCTGGCGGGCCACTATCTCTATTTCCTCAAGAACATCAATTTTTACAACATATTGACGAAGCAATTACCAATGGTTCTATCAAAGGCAATCCAATTATATTATTTAGATGCCACCCTATTGATAAAATTGAACGCTGGAAGAATGCTGTTAAGGGTAGTAAGAACGTATTTTTCGATACATCTTGGACTGGGGCTACAAAACTAACTTTGACCAATGTTACCAATTACGACATTAAAAAATTGTGTTCTACATTGCTGTATACCGATGTACATGTAAATACTTGTAGTACTATGACGGTTGATGGTAGTGCATTTAAAAAACCACAAATTGGACCAGCTTACGATGAGTTTGTACAACCAAGAAAGTACGATTTAAAAAGTATGTACTATCAAGAGTACTTTTTACCCATTATGAAAACCAATGGGGTGCTACATGCAAATAATAGAAAGGAGCTCATACAATTTGTAAACGATGCATTGGCCAATCCGCAAAACTATATTTCAAAAAGTGAAGAAATTTTAAAATCCATTATAACATATACAGATGGTGAGTGTACAAGGAGAGTTGTTGATTGTTTATCAAAATCTATTTCTGCTCAAAAAGATAAATAGAAGTCTAATTTTATATATAATAATAGCATTGCATCTTTTATGAAAATTGTACATCTTGTTTTAAATTATCATCCTTCTATTGGGGGTACTCAAATTTTTTATAAAGGTATTTCAGAGAATTGTGTATCAATTTATAAAGATGAAGTTGAAGTATTAACTGTTGATTCTTACTACGGACCTCATAGTAATGTATATAAAAAAATAGCACTTGCCGAGGAAAGAATAAATGGTGTTTATATAAGGCGTTTTTCTTTTTTTCGTAAGTATAGATTTTGGCTTTCACTATTACATAAGTCTATTATTAAAGTTACTAATAGAACAGTGCCATTGTTTGAGCGTTACAGTATAGGACCATGGTCACCATCTTTAAAGAAAGCTATTGATACAACAGATGCAGACGTAATTTCAGCATCAAGTTCTAGTTTTTTATATATGGAGTATCCCCTTTATAGGCACAAACTTAAAAATCCAAAACCTTTTGTATTTCAAGGTGCTATTCATTTTGCAGATAATGAACATAGAAAAGTTGTTGCAGATAAAACATTACAAGCCATTAAAGCTTCGGAATATTATATGTGCAACACTCAGTACGAGAAAGACCGATTGGTAGCAATGGGTGTTCAAGAAGATATGATTGTTGTTGCAGGAGTTGCTGTAAATATGGATGAGTTTAAGAAAGGAAACAGAGCAAAATTTAGATTAAAATTCAACTTAAGCAATGATAATATTTTAGTAGGATATATCGGTAGACTAGAAGCTACTAAAAGTATCGATGTGCTTATTAATGCTTTTATTGCTGCATACAACCAAAATAGCAATTTGAGACTAATAATTGCAGGGTTTGAATCTAATTATGTTAAACAATTAAATGAAATTATTAAAAATACTGAAACTCGATATGCAAATAATATTTTTATTGAATTGAATATTTCAATAAACGACAAGATTGATTTATATCATGCATTAGATATGTTTGTCTTGCCATCGGTTAATGAATCTTTCGGTATTGTTTTTCTGGAAGCATGGAGTTGCAAAAAACCAGTAATTGGAACAGCAATAGGGGCAATAAAATCAGTTGTTACTAACGAAGTGGATGGGTTACTAATGAAGCCTTTTGATGCAAATAGTTTAAGTCAACATATACTCACATTAGCAAACGATGAACAACTACGTTCTACTTTTGGTAAAAACGGTTTTATTAAAACCCAAAATAATTATACTTGGGAGATAGTTGCGAAAAAATATCGTGATACTTATTTGTTGGCTATTGAGAAGTTTAAAAACAAAAATCTGCCTCTACATTAGTTTGATTACAATAATATTGATTATATATATTCAATGATTTCAATCTTTAGTAAATTCAATAAAAGAATTACTATAGCTATCAATAAATTTCATTTGTTGAGGCTAACTCTTTTATTTGGAAAAAAAATATCTATCAAGAATGTATGGCTAGGTAAAAAATTTGAGTTAGATGTAGAGTCAAAAGATTTCAAAATTTGGTTTAAAGAAAATGTACACTTTCGCAAAAGAAGCACAATTTGCATTAGAGGTAATGGAAGATTGATAATTGGAGCGAATACTTTTTTTAATAATGGAATTTCAATTAATTGTCATAATAGTATTGAAATTGGAGCAGATTGTTTATTTGGAGAAGATGTGAAAATATACGATCATAACCATAGATTTAGGGATAAAAAAATTCCTATCGCTAAGCAAGGTTACTCAATTGGATTAATTTCTATAGGTAACAATTGCTGGATTGGTTCGAATGTTGTTATTTTAAAAAATGTTGTAATCGGTAATGATGTAGTTATTGGAGCAAACTGTGTAATTTTTGAAAATATACCTTCAAATACAATTGTAAAAACCAAAAATACTTTGGAATATATCGTTTACTAAAGAAGTAAAACAATGGTTAACAAAAAGTTACTTCTAATTATAAATGGGAAGCTAAAAAAAATGTATAGACACAGCTATTTATTAGCCATCAATAAATTTAACAATGTTCAGAGAAGAAGCCATTTGGGTTAAGCAAGCTTTAGATAAAATAAAGCCACTTAGTAACAATAATAAAGTAGCTAATTTAGGCTCGTCTACTGCTTACTTTAGAGAAGTAATTCAGCCACATATTCATGAACATATAATTACTACTTTACAAAATAGTGGTTGGCAAATAGTAAACATTGATTTAAAAAAAGAAGATGGAGTAGATATTATTGCAGATGTAACAAAAAACAATTTTGCAAATCTTGTTCAACCATCGGCACTCACCATTTGTACCAATATGTTAGAACATGTTGAAGATATAAATGGCGTAGTAGAAAACTTAAAAAAAGTAACCATTCAAGGTGGCTATATCTTAATTACTGTTCCTTATAAATACAAAAAACATCTCGATCCAATAGACAATATGTTTAGGCCAACGCCTCAAGAAATTGCCAACCTATTTGAAAAAGATGAAATTGAAATAATTCACAAAGCAGTTATAGTGATATACGATAAAGCCTATTACAAGATTAAAAAATCTAAAATTCCTTTTTGGGGTTATCGTCATTTATTGGGTTATTATTTGGGTAAAAAACATGCCGTATCAGGTATATTAATTAAATTGAAATAGTATTCCAATTTAATTAATAGAGATAAATTTCAATCTAATAATTAGTACTCATTTTTTATATGTGCTTATTAAGTTATAATCTAAGTTATATATTATTATGAAAAATGGTTTCCTTTATGTTGGCATGGGAAAAAAGTATAGAATGGAAGCAGAGATATCTGCACGTTCAATCAGACGGTTCACTAAATATCCAATTGCATTAGTTACTGAAGATCCAAACTATTCAAGTGAATATTTTGATCAAATCATTCTTTCAGAAGCATCAAGCGATTTTGTTTCAAAAATTAAAGGATTACAATTAACTCCATTTGATAGAACCATTTTTTTAGACACAGATACATTTGTATGTTTACCAATTGATGAATTATTTGATGTACTTGATTTGTTTGATATGGCTATGAGTGTAGATGTTTTTGGTCATAGTAGAGGGTTTATTCAAAAGTATCAACCTCAATTCAAAATTCGATATGAAAATGTAATACCTGAATTTCATACAGGAGTTATTGTTGTTAAAAACAATCTAAAAACACAAAGTTTTATTAGATTTTGGTTACAAAAACACGAAGAGTTGAACTTAAAAGCAGATATGCCATCGTTAAGAGAAGCTTACATAGACTTTGAAGAAAAAGTTTCTATAGCACCCCTTTTAGCGGAGTATAACTATTATGAAATTTTTTCATTTGGAATAATTCATGGGCCAGTAAAAATTATTCATGGTCGACTTGGATCAAGATGGTCAACATTAACAAGGGTAATGTTGCCTTTTGAAAAGATGGATAAAATTGCTAATAAATATAATAAACGACCTAACATTAAACGATTACTTATAGGAAATGTAGGTATCATATCGGCAAATTATAATTTATGGGTTATGAAAAATTTTATTAAAAAAGCATTAGGCATTAAGCAAACAAAAAAATCAGAAACACTATAATAATGTGTGGAATTGTAGGTATATATAGCTTTAAAAAAAATATTCAGCATAAAGAGGCTTATTTAAGGAATTGCCTTATGTCAATGAGGCATAGGGGGCCTGATTCAGATGGAATTTGGGGGCATCAAAATTACATTACAGGTTTTGTAAGATTAGCAATTAGAGATTTAAGTCCATCGGGTAATCAACCAATGATTTCCGAATGTGGCAATTATTGTATAACATTTAACGGAGAAATCTTCAATGCCGAAAAGTTTGTACAACAATTAAAACAAAGAGGTGTTCATTTTAAATCTACTTCAGATACAGAAGTTTTGTTATATTCTTTAATTCACTTCGGAAAAGATTTTGTATTAAGAGAGTTTGATGGAATGTTTGCATTTGCTTTTTATAATGTACTAGCTAATGAATTATTATTGGCAAGAGATAGAGTTGGAATTAAACCCTTATATATTGGATTTAATAAACAAGATGATGTTATTTTTAGCTCACAGTATGATCACATTATTAGATATGACAACTTAAGGTATGAGGGAATTAATCAACAAGCAGTTGGTAATTATTTGCAATTGGGCTACATGTCTCCAAAGCAAGGAATTATAAAAAATACAATTATATTACCGCATGGTCATTATGCTACAATTACCAACTCTGGCTTTCATATTCATCAATATTATTTATACAATTCTACTCATACCAAAAATGAGCATGAAAATGGGGTTACAGAAAGTTTAATAGAGGATGTTGTAAAAAGTCAGTTAATTAGCGATGTGCCAGTAGGTTCGTTTTTATCAGGTGGTGTAGATAGCTCTTTAATTACATTAAAAGCAAATCAAGTTCAAACAATTCAAGCTTTTACAATTGGAACAAACGATCCGAACACCGATGAAAAAGCAGCCGCTACATGGTTTGCTAATAAATTTAATATTGAACATCATATTAAAAGCATTACTGAAGTAGATTTAGTTAATACAATTGATGCTAATTTCAAAGCTTACAGTGAACCATTTGCTGATTTCTCATCAATTCCTACATTACTAGTTGCCGAGCATGCTTCAAAAAAAGTAAAAGTTGTTTTAAGTGGTGATGGTCCAGATGAATTATTTTGGGGCTATCAGAGAAATCTAAAGATGTTAAAAAAAGCTAGTATTTTCTATACTTCAGATTTTAATAAACTAATCAACTTTTCGCTAGGTAAACTTAAACTACAAAATGCTACAGTAGATAAAAGAATGCTTTTTTCTAGGTCTTTTGCAAATTATTATTATAAATCACTATTTACATATGGTGGCGATATTTGGATTTCTTCCATATTCAAAGAAAAGCCATCTATTAATTTTTTTCAATCACTATTAGACAATTTATATTCTAAAGCTACTTATGATGATACATTAAATATTGTAAGAGATATTGAAATGAACATTCATTTACAAAGAATATTATTAAAAGTAGATAGAGCAAGTATGTTTCATAGTTTAGAAGCTAGAGTTCCGTATTTATCTAATCCAATTTTAGATGCAAGTATTTTTTCTAATGCTAAAAATTGCATTCAAAATAACGTAGGAAAATATAATATTAAAACAATACTAGCAAAAAGTACGGGTGAGGATTATGTGTTTAAACAAAAAAAAGGGTTTTTAATTCCAATGCATTTATGGATTAGAGATACTTTGTCTAAAGATGTAACAGAAAGTATATTGAATATGCCTTCAGAATTAGCTGATGCATTTGATTTGATTGCCCTTAAAAAATTATTAAATGCACATATGAAAAATGGAGAAGATTTCAGTGGAATTATTTGGGCTGTGTATGCTTTAGTAAAATGGTATAACTATCATAGAGTTTCATATTAATTTTACCTAATTCAGTTTTAAAACACTTGCATGAAAATAGCCATTGTAGTTAATGGGTTTCCTGAAAATAGTGAAACATTTATTATCAATAAAGTACTGGCGTTGGCTAATGCAAATAATCATGTAGTGGTTGTTCGATTAAATAATACTGGCAATAATGCATTGATGAATGTATATAATTTTAATACACACAAAAATATTCAAATTGTAAATCCTAGTTTACCAACAACACTCGTACAATTAATATTCTATTTCTTTAAACATCCAATTCGTACAATTCAATCATTTAGTTTTCAAGTACAGAAATTCAATCAACAACTTCGCAAAAACTATTTTCTTCATTTTTTCAATCATCAACAATTTGATATTGTGCATTTTGAATTTTCAGGTGTTGCAGTTAGTTTTTTAGATATTTTAAAAGATATAAAACCCGCCACTGTGTTAAGTTGTAGAGGGTCGGCCGAAAAAGTAAAAGTGATTACCGAACCCCAACGTGCCCAAAAACTAACTCAAGCTATTGATGTAATTACTGCTGTACATTGCGTAAGTAGTGATATGCAAAATACTATTGCACCTTACTGTGCAAACAAAGAAAAAGTTTTTGTTAATCGTCCTGCTATTGACGCTAGTTTTTTTTCACCCAACAAAAAGCCATCCGAATTTAATGGTGTTTCAGTATTATCTATTGGAAGGTTTACTTTTCAAAAAGGGTATTTAATGGGTATTTTAGCAATAAAGAAGTTAATTGATAAAGGCATTTCAATTCAATGGAATATCATTGGCGATGGACCACAAGTTGAAGAAATGCTATTTCATATACATGAACTGAAATTACAAGAACACATTATTTTACATGGTAAGAAAAACAAAAATGAAGTAAGCGATTGGATGAATAAAAGTGATTTGTTTTTATTAACTAGTGTGTACGAGGGTATACCAAATGTTGTGCTTGAAGCAATGGCAATGGAGTTGCCAGTGGTTACTACCAAAAGTGGTGGAGTAGATGAAGTAATTGATCATGGCATTGATGGTTTTATAGCACCCTTATATGATATTGATGCCATTTGTAATTTATTAGAACAGTTTATTCATAATAAAGATTTGGCTCAAGCAATGGGAAAAGCTGCAAGAAAAAAAATATTGGCAAGTTATACTTTAGAAAGGCAGCTCAATGTTTTTCAAACAGCCTATCAAAAAATTATTCAGTCAGCTTAATAAATATTTCAAGTTGAATTTTTCATTTATTCAATATACACAACCCGGTTGGAAGTTTAATATTCTACCTAAAGCAAATATCTTTTCTGCTTGTTTGTATCATCCAACAATATTGCCATTACCCAATGATGTACATTTAGCCGCAGACGATCGTTTTGAAACAGAGGCTGCTAAAAATGCTGATATTGCTTATCGTGCATTTAATATGGGTTGTTTAGTAAAAGCTACTCAACAACAACATGCTACTATTAATACGTTAGGTAAACCATCTATAAAAGATGAATATATTTTTGTTAGAAAATATTGGGGAAGTACTTGGGCTGCATTTTCGTTTGTACGAAGATTATTGGCATTCAATAATCCTTTTATAGAGTTAAAAGCATATTTGGCAACAAAACAAATTACCAAATTTCCTTTGCATGCTCATCCGTTTGACTATTCAAGTTACCATACCTATCATTCAAACTTAATTCAACAACAGCCTTTGATTTCGGTAATTATTCCAACTTTAAATAGGTATGTGTATTTAAAAGATGTATTAGCCGATTTAGAAAAACAAAACTATACCAATTTTGATGTAATTGTAGTTGATCAAAGTGACCCATTTGACGAGAATTTTTATAAGCAATTCAATTTAAAATTGAATGTGATACATCAAAAGGAAAAACTATTGTGGACAGCAAGAAATAGAGCAGTTAAAGCATCTAAAGCTGATTTTTTTCTTTTTTTTGATGACGATTCAAGAGTAGAACCCGATTGGATTGAGCATCACATTAAAACGCTTGATTTTTTTAATGCCGATATTTCAGCAGGTGTTTCATTAGCTGTTATTGGCGGTAAAGTACCAGATAGTTATAATTTTTTTAGATGGGCCGATCAGTTTGATAGTGGAAATGCATTGGTAAAAAAATCGGTATTTCAGAAAATAGGCTTGTTCGATTTGCAGTTCAATAAACAAAGCATGGGCGATGGTGAATTTGGTACAAGAGCATATATCAATGGATTATCAAGTATTTCAAATCCTTATGCAAAAAGAATTCATTTAAAAGTATCTGATGGTGGGTTAAGAGAAATTGGTCATTGGGATGGGTTTCGCCCCAAAAAATTATTTGCACCCAAACCAATTCCAAGTGTAGTGTATTTATTTAAAAAATATTATCCTAAAAAATTATATAGAAATGCTATTATTTTAGGCATTATGCTTTCTAATGTATCGTATAAAAAAAAGCGAGCCAATAATATGATGGCCACAAGTGTATTGCTTACAATTTTTAAATCTCCGCTATTAGCAATTCAATTCTATAGATCATTAAAACGTGCCAATGCAATGTTGCAAGAAGGTGCAAAAATTGAACAGTTGTAATGCGTTTAGCAATTATAAGCGATTGTGTGCATATACAAACTCCACAAGGTTTAGCAGGTAGTGATGTACATATTTTTGTAAGACAAATGGATGCCTTGTCTAAATACTTTTCCGAAGTGCATATTTGTTGTCCTTTTGTAAGTTATAATGCTACTACTCCAATCACAACTTACACCAATACACACATTTCATTTATACCATTAAAAAAGGTTGGAGGAAATGGTTGGAAAGATAAAATACAATTACTCTTACAAATACCACATTGGTTCAAAGCATTTAAAAAAGCTCATCAATTATCAGATATAGTATATCAACGATTTCCTAATAACTTAAATATTCCTGGTTTTTTTTATTTCTATTTTTTAAGAAAAAAAGTTTTTGCAACTTATACAGGTACATGGGAAAAAAATAATCAAGAATCTACAACTTATACTTTTCAAAAGTGGTTATTGCAACATTTTTTTAAAGGACCTATTGGAGTTTATAGTACCAATACAAATTTGGGTAAGTCTATTTTTAATAGTTTTAGTCCATCGTATAGCGAAGCTGAGTGGAATGAAGAAACTATACAAGTAGAGCATAAAATTCAGCAATTACAAAACCAGAAAAATGTACCATTGTCTATGGTAACTGTAGGTAGTTTTATTGGTTATAAAAATCAGCAATATATTTTAGATACCTGTTTAGCATTGTATCAAAAAAATATTTATTTTCATTTGTACATGGTTGGCGATGGTGAATTAATGCAACAGTATAAAAATTTTGTGCATCAAAACAATTTGCAACAACACATCACTTTTACTGGTAAATTAAATTATAACGATGTTAGAAATATTTACAGAAAAGTAAATTTTGTGGTACAAGCACCTACTGTTGAAGGTTTTGGAAAAGTACCTATTGAAGGATATTTTCATGGGGCATTACCCATCATTAATAACATATCTATGTCGGGCTATATAACCCAAAAAAATACATTGGGGTATTTATTTTCTGTAAACCAAAAAGATGCATTACTCAATGTGTTGAAAGAAGTTGCAACACAGCCCAATGAAGTAATACAAAGAATCCAACAATCAAGATTGTTTGTACAACAATTTACTTTAGAAGCATGGGCAGCTCAATATTATCAACAAATTCAACAATACTATCCTAATTTTTTTCAATGAGAATTGCTTTAATAAATGATCGTTTAAATGCAGGAGGTGCTGAAAAAATGTTGGTGTACATTGCTAACCTTTTGCATAAAAATGGTATTGATGTACAAGTAATTATATTATTAGATAAAGCAGCACTAGATCATCAAATTCATCCTAATATTCCTGTTCATTATTTGAACCGTACTTCACGTTTTAGTTGTAAAGCTTTTTTTGGTTTAAAGAAATTAGTACAACAGGTAGATATTGTGCATGTACATTCAAGATACAACTTACGCTACTATATGGTAGCTAAATATTTTGTGAATATTGCTAAGCCTAAAATATTTTTTCATGAACATGTACCTAGTTATTCAATTGATGCTTTTACCAAGTTTTTATTTAGTAAAGTAGATGCTTATGTAGCAGTACAAAACGATATGCGTAAATGGGCTATAACAAATAAAATGGTAACTAATCAGCATGCATTTTATTTAGCCAATACTGTAGATGCTCCAAAGAGTCCTATTCAGTATAAAAATACTCAATACAAGATTTTGATGGTGGGTAATTATCGCCCACAAAAAAATCATTTGTTTGCGGTAAGCTTATTAGCTAAATTGCCCAATCAATATACCATAGATATTTATGGAATGATTGATGATGAACTGTATTATAATAACTTGCAAAGCCATATTCATACATTAGGATTAACAAATAGAGTTTCATTAGTGCAAGGCGTTAGTAATTTGTATGAAAAAATGGGTAATTATAGTTTTGCATTACATACCTCAATTGCCGAAACTGGTCCATTAGTATTGGTGGAATACTTATATGCAGGCTTGCCATTCATCACCTACAATACAGGCGATGTAGTTACAGTTATTGAAAAAAAATTACCCAACTTTATAGTAAATAGCTTCAATGAAGCAGAATGGCTTAAAGCAATAGAACAGTTGCAGCAAAAAATGCCCGAACACAACTTCAATAATGTAATGAGTGAAATTGTACAAGAAAATTTTTCAGAAGCAAATTATTTTACCCAATTGTTGAATATTTATAATAAGATAATGTTGAGTAAGTAATATGAAGCAAGAAGGCATGGTATACAAATATTTAATTGCAGCCTCATTGGGTGTGTTGTTGGGCTACAAAATATTACCTCCACTGGTTACGGCAATCATATTTGGTGGTTTAATGGTTATTTTTTTTTATTATACGATTAGTAAAAATATAGAGAGAGCACTACTTTTACTTCCTTTTATTGTGTTTGGTGAAATTTTTTTTAGGGGTCATGCAAGAGCTTACTTGCCCTATTTAAGTGTACAATATCTGTTTATTTTTGGCTTTGGAATATTATTGTCTAAAACCGATTTTTCAAGAAAAAATTTTCATTTTAAACCTATAATACTATTAGCCATCTTTTTTTTATTAGAAATTTTTAATGGCTTCTTGGCTGAAAAAGAAATTTTTACTCGTAGTATACAAATAAACACTTTAGCAGTATTAATACCTGCAATTTGGGCATCTTTTTATAAATTCTCTCCAATATTTATTAATAAAATAATGGATAATATTCGTATTGCTACTGTTTATCTTGCGGGTGTAGTTTTGGTAGCTCATTTACAAGGTAAAATTGATTACGATAATGCATCAAATTCAGATGCAAGTAGTAACATGGCTCGGGTGCAATTGAGTGGTTATTTAGCTTTGGGTTCTATTCTTTTTTTAATTTCCATTTTAAATCAAACCGACAAACGTTCTAAAATAATTCAAAGTGTTTCGTTTATCACTATTACAACATTAATGGTATTAACTTTTTCAAGAGGAGGCTTGTATTTTTTGGCAATTATTGCTGCTATTTATATGTTTTTTAATAGAACTAATTTAGGTAGTTACTTTAAATTTTTGATTTTTTTACCTATTGGTTTATTCATTTACAATTTTGTAGTTGAACAAACGGAGGGTAAAATTATAGATCGCTACGAAGCCAAAGGAGCTTCTAATAGAGAAAAGCTAGTAGCAATAGGTTTTATTATTTATGCAGATCATCCAATTATAGGTATAGGTACTGGTAATTATAATACTTATATTAAAAAATATAAATTGTTTAGTATGGAGTCTGGAGCTCATAATGAGTTTGTTCGGGCAGCAGCTGAACATGGAACTTTTGGAATTATTTTTTATTGGGGATTTTTTATAGCATTATTGTATACTATTTTTAAACGACCCCGACCAGCAAGAGATTTTGGGACTTACTTTGTTGTTTTATTTATTTTAATTACCATTCATAATGGATTAAAAATATCGGTTCAGCCATTTTTGATAATGATGGCTATTTCAATTTCACCTATTTCTTATTCATCTAAAAGAGTGATGCATGTACCAGCTAGTTTGCAGCGAGCCTAAGCATCTTAATGCGATTGCAGCCTGTCAAATGGAGTGTTTTCCTAACTCTTACAATACTAAATTGGGTAAATCTTTTACTGCAAAAACATTAAGTTGGTTTTTGCAAAATGATAAAAGATTTCTCTTTCATATCATTCATAACAATCAAGTTGTAGGTTATTGTGGAGGATTTGCACCACAATATTATGGCGATGGTAGTAGCAGTGGAATGTTACAATGTGCATTTAAAGAAGCTATAATAGGTGTTCTAAAAAAGCCTTGGTTAATTTTTAATAAAGAATTGAGAGCGTATTATCCTTTTATTATTAGGAATATAAAAAAAAAGTTAGGATTAACTAAAACACTTGCAGCAAAACCTAAGCCACAGGATTATGTATTTAAGCCAAGTGTTGGGTTGGTAGTCATTGGCGTACATCCAACTACAAGGGGCAAAGGTGTGTTTGAAATATTAATGAAGGAATTTGAACAAAGAGCATTACAATTAAATATCACCAATTGTAGTTTATCTGTACGCTCAAGTAATGCAAGAGCAATTGCAGCATACAAAAAAATGGGTTGGCAAATAAAATCAGATAACGATGGTGCCGTTATAATGTTTAAACAATTATAGTGTAGTTTTTTAATCATGTCTTTTTACAATAACATCTATGATCATAGTCCTTTAATTATTCAAAACCTAATGGTTTCGGCTTATGGCTTTGCATGGAAAAAAAGAAGATTTGGTGGCGTTTTTGAATTTGAACTTTCTAAAGCTAAAGACAGAGAAAATTTTTCATTTGAGCAGTGGCATGCGTATCAGCAGCAGCAATTACAAGCTTTATTGAAACATGCTTATAATAATGTGCCATTTTATAAAGAGCATTTTGCCAAAGCTGGTTTGCAAGAAAATCAACTAACTCAAATTGATTTAGCTTCAATTAATAAACTGCCTTTTTTAACTAAATCTATGCTACGAGAATTCGGCACTACAAGCTTATTGGCTAATCAAAGAGAACCCAATGGTAGTTTTTTTTCAAGTAGTGGAAGTACAGGAACGCCTACTAAAATTTTATTTTCTTATGGTATGCACCAAAGATGGAGTGCATTATTTGAAGCTAGAATAAGGCATTGGGCAGGCGTGAACAGATTTACTTCAAGAGGTATGATTGGTGGCAGAAGAGTATTGCCGAATGCTTCTAATAAACCACCATTTTATAGGTACAATTATTTTGAAAAGCAATTATATTTTTCTGCTTATCACATTAGCAAATCCACTGCAAAGAATTATGTAGATGGAATCAATAAATATGGTATTGAATATATGACAGGCTATGCCATGAGTAACTTTTTTTTAGCACGGTTTATTGTTGAAAATAATTTACAAGTACATCCTTTAAAAGCGGTGATTACAAGTAGCGAAAAGCTAACTTATGAAATGAGGGAAATGTTTGCAAAAGCCTATCAATGTAAAACATTTGATGGATGGAGTGGCGTAGAAGCTTGTGCATTGGTGAGCGAATGTGAACAGGGTAGTTTGCACATTAGCCCAGATGCTGGTATTATTGAATTATTGGATGACGACTTACGTCCTGTTGGGTTTAATCAACCTGGCAATGTATATTGTACAGGGTTTTTAAACTACGATCAGCCGTTAATTCGTTATGCCATTGGTGATAGTATGGTATTAAGCGATGAAACTTGTACTTGCAAAAGATCAATGCCAGTAATTAAAGAAATTATGGGTAGGGTAGAAGATGTGGTAATTGGTTATGATGGAAGAGAAATGGTTCGTTTTCATGCCGTTTTTAATGGGTTGAGCTCTGTTGCACAAGCTCAAGTTATTCAACATGCAATTGGAGAAATCATTATTAAAGTAGTACCAGTTCAGTCATCAATTCATGAACAGGAAAAACAATTGATTAAAGATAGAATCATTAGTCAGTTAGGTGAAGTAAAAATTAGTATTGAAGAAGTCAATGAAATTCCTCTTACTTCTAACGGAAAGTTCAAGGCAGTCATTTCTACAGTAAAAAGAAAATAATATAGATTCTATATTTATAAAATATGTCTAAAATAAAATTTGCAATAGTTGGTTGTGGAAGAATAGCTCAACGTCATGCAGAGCATATACATAATTATGGAGAACTGAAGGCAGTTTGCGATATTGAAGTAAGCAAAGCAAACGATTTAGCAAAACAATATGCTGTACAAGCTTACTATTCTTTAGATGAAATGTTGTTGCATGAAAAGCAGTTAGATGTTGTAGCCGTTTGTACACCCAATGGTTTACATGCCCAACATGGTATTGCAATTTTAAAAGCAGGTTTTCATGCATTAGTTGAAAAACCAATGGCAATATCAGTATACGATTGTGGCGAAATGATTAAAGCAGCTGAAAAATGCAACAAACGTTTATTCGCTATTAAACAAAATAGATTTAATCCGCCTGTTGCAGCTGTAAAGCAAGCTATTGAAAATAATGTGTTGGGTAGAATTTACAGTATTCAATTGAGTTGTTTTTGGAATAGAAATAAAGATTACTACGAAAACTCATGGAAAGGCACTAAAGATTTAGATGGAGGAACATTATTTACACAGTTTAGCCATTTTATAGATTTGTTATATTGGCTTATTGGCGATGTGAAAAAAGTATATGCATTAACTGGCAACTTTGCTCACCAAGATAGTGTAGAATTTGAAGATACAGGTGTAGTTGCTTTAGAGTTTTACACAGGAGCTCTTGGTACTATTAATTATACGGTAAATAGTTATCAAAAAAATATGGAAGGTTCTCTCACTATTTTTGCAGAAAAAGGAACCGTAAAAATTGGTGGTCAGTATTTAAATGAGTTAGAATATCAAAACATAGAAGGTTTTGTTTTTGAAAACTTACCCGAAGGAAACGGTCCTAATAATTACAGCAACTATGTTGGTTCAATGAGTAATCACGATAAAATTTACCAAAATTTAATTGATGTACTACAAAAAGGTGATGCGATTTCAACCAACTCATTCGAAGCTTTGAAAACAGTAGAAATTATCGATAAAATTTATCAATCGGCAAAACAACTTTCTTCTTAAAATCCGTACTTCATAAATTTCTATATACAGTTTACAATTTAATGCATTTATTCTTTTACCTAAATGTACTACTCATCCAATTTCAGCGTTTATGGTTAAGTAATATAAAACAAACATTTATTTAATTCCCATCATTCCCATTAAGTTTTTTTTCAAATGAAAATAGTTACAATCATTGGTGCAAGACCTCAATTTGTAAAAGCAGCTGTTGTTTCAAGGGCTTTACAACAAATACCCAATACAACCGAAATTATTGTTCATACTGGTCAACATTATGATGCCAATATGAGTGATATTTTTTTTGAAGAAATGAATATTCCTAAGCCTACACATCATTTAAATATTCAAGAAAGTTTGCATGGTGCAATGACTGGAAAAATGATGCAGGGAATTGAAGCTATTTTAATGAACGAAAAGCCCAATTATGTATTAGTGTATGGCGATACCAACAGCACTTTAGCTGGTGCTCTGGCAGCTACTAAACTACATATTCCCATTGCTCATGTAGAAGCTGGATTAAGAAGCTTTAACATGAAAATGCCCGAAGAAGTAAATAGAATTTTAACTGATAGAATTAGTACATATTTATTTTGCCCTACCAACCAAGCTATTCAAAATTTGAAAGATGAGGGATATGAAAATATAGCTTGCAACATACATTTAACTGGAGATGTAATGTTAGATGCTGCTTTGTATTATCATTCGAAAAATACATCTACTATTTTAGAGCAGCAAAATTTAACTGCTGAAAATTATTTTTTGTGTACTATTCATCGAGCTGAAAATACCAATGATATCAATAGGTTAAAAGATATTGTTGCTGCATTAAATCAGCTAAATGCAACTACAAAAGTGATAGTTCCATTGCATCCTAGAACAGTAAAATATATTCAAGAATATAATATTGAAACACATTTTACAATTTTAGAGCCAGTAGGTTATTTTGATATGCTGCAATTAATTGCTCATGCAAAAATGATTTTAACCGATAGCGGTGGGTTGCAAAAAGAAGCCTTCTTTTTCAAAAAGTTTTGCGTTACACTAAGAGACGAAACAGAATGGGTTGAATTGGTAGATAATCAATGCAATATTTTAACTGGAGCAAATGAATTAAAAATACTGAATGCTGTAAAGCATTTTGAGCAAAGTAGTTTTCCAGCAAATTTATCGTTATATGGCAATGGAAAAGCTGGCGATGCAATTGCATCAATTTTAAAACAATCTATACAATAATTGTGAGAATAGTTATTATCACCCAATATTATCCTCCCGAAACAGGAGCTCCTCAAAACAGATTACATAGTTTAGCTAGTAATTTGTTATTGTTAGGTGCCGATGTTGAAGTAATTACTGCCATGCCCAATTATCCTAAATATGAAATATTTGAAGGATATAAAGGCAAGTGGTTTATGAGAGATAAAGTAGACGATGTTGCTGTAACTCGTTCTTATATTTATACCACCAAAAAGTTTGGCATTGTACCCCGACTTATTAATTATTTTTCTTTTACCATCAGTGCCTTTTTTGCAGCTATTTTTAAAGTAAAAAAAGCTGATATTGTTATTTGCGAATCTCCACCATTGTTTTTAGGCATTACAGCCGTTTTTATTAAGTGGATTTGGCGTTGCAAACTTGTTTTCAATGTATCTGATTTATGGCCTGAAAGTGCCGAAAAATTAGATATCATCAAGAATAAATTTTTATTAAAATTATCTTACGGGTTAGCTAATTGGATTTATAGAAATTCAAACTTTATTAGCGGACAAACACAAGGCATTTGTACTGCTATTGAAGCACTGCAGCCAGGCAGAAAAGTGTATTGGTTACCAAATGGTTTTGATTTTAAAAAGTTAGGATCTTTTTTAAAGTATACACCCGAGCCAAGCAATGACTTTATGATTATGTATGCAGGAATTATTGGTCATGCTCAAGGATTAGAAACCATTTTATTTGCAGCTGAAAAGTTGAAGGCGTATAACAATATAAAATTTATAATCATTGGTGATGGTCCTGTTAAAGCAGAACTCATTGAAATAAGTAAAGAAAAAGATTTGAGCAATGTAACTTTTTTGCCCAATCAATCTCCTGCCGATGTAGCATTATGGTTACAAAAATGTTCAGCTTATATTGTACCTCTTAGAAAATTGGATTTGTTTTTAGGAGCAATTCCTTCCAAACTATTTGAGCCGTTGGCTTTTGGAAAGCCCATTTTATTGGGTGTTGATGGTGAAGCAAGAGAATTATTTATTCATCAAGGTAAAGCAGGGTTATATTTTGAACCTGAAAATTATCACGAACTTTCCGATGCTATTTTACAACTTCATTCTAACCCAATATTGGTAAAAGAATTGGGCAAAAATGGTGAACAGTTTGTACTTAACAATTTTACAAGAGATAAAATTGCAGCCAACTATTGGTTACAATTGCAGCAATTAATGCACAATAAATAGCGGCTTGTTTAAATGATGAAAAATGCTACAATATTGATGACGGGTTTATTTGTTTCACCCAAAAACAAAGACTTAATTTATCGTACTGCATCCGATCAATTGGCAGAGGTTTTAGCCCAACATCAATACAAACTCATAAAAACTTCTACTCAAGTAAATAAATATTTTAGGGCTTTTGATATTTTATCAACCATCTTTTTAAAAACCTTTTCTTATAAAATAGCTATTGTTCCTTATTATGGTAGTAGTAATGCTTTCATTATAGAAAACTGGAGTACCAGGTTGCTGAAATTATTGGGTAAGAAAATTATATTGGTAGTTCATGGTGGTGGACTTCCGTCAAGGTTGGCATTAGATGCTAATAAATATTTGTCAGTATTAGATAGAGCAACTGAAGTAGTTTGTCCTTCACCTTATTTACAACACGAGCTTAAACAATATGGTATAATCAGCAGTGTTGTTGAAAATGTGGTAAAACTTAGCGATTATACTTTTACAGCTAAAGATTCTTTTGCTCCACGATTATTATGGATGAGGGCTTTCAGCGATATATATAATCCTGAAATGGCAGTGAGAGTTTTTGCCAAGTTGAAAAAAAAATTACCTAATGCTACCATGATTATGGCTGGTAAAGATTTAGGTACTTTACCAAATGTAAAAGCATTGGCAACTGAGCTGAATGTTATTGAAAGTATTCAGTTTCCTGGGTATATCCATACTGAACAAAAAAATGAGTTGGCAACTCAAACAGATATTTATTTATGTACCAATAGAATTGATAATGCCCCTGTGACTTTTATAGAAATGATGGCATTAGGGTTACCAATTGTTTCTGTAAATATTGGTGGAATTCCATTTATTGTTACTCATGAACACAATGGGTTATTGGTAAATCTTGATGATGATGTAGCCATGGCAAATGCAATTATTTCACTTACCGAAAATGCAGCTTTCGCAAAAAAAATAGTTGCCAACGGCTTACAAACTGCTGCAAAATACGATGAAACTGTAGTGGTTAAAAAATGGCAACAATTGCTCAATAATTAATGCTTTAATTCAAACAAAAATGACTATACCTTTTTCACCTCCATTTATAGATGCCGATGTTGAAGCTGAAGTATTAGATGCTTTAAGAAGTGGATGGATTACCACAGGGCCTAAGGTAAAAGCTTTAGAACAAGAAGTGTGTAAATATGCCAATGTTCCAGCTTGTTTAGGGGTAAACTCTGCCACTTCTGGAATGATGTTGGCTTTACATTGGTTTGGTGTTACAAGAGGTGATGAGGTCATTGTTCCTGCATATACCTATTGTGCAACTGCATTGGCTGTTATGCATTTAGGGGCAACACCTGTAATGGTAGATGTGGAAGACGATTTCAATATTTCGGTAGAAAAAATAAAAGCTGCAATCACATCAAAAACCAAAGTAATTATTCCTGTAGATTTTGCAGGTTGGCCATGTAATTATGATGCTATCAATGCATTGGTTAAAGAGCCCTCTATTCAATCTTTATTTATACCAAAAGGAGAGCAACAACTACAACTCAACAGAATATTAATTTTAAGTGATGCTGCCCATTCGTTTGGTGCTATTTATAACAATCAACCTGTTGGCCCTAATGCAGATATCACTATTTTTTCTTTTCATGCAGTAAAAAATTTAACTACTGCCGAAGGTGGGGCAATATGTTTTAACATGCCAACTCCATTTAACAACGAAAAAGTATATGCTACTTTTCGTTTATGGAGTTTAAATGGTCAAACCAAAGATGCATTTTCAAAAAGTAAAGCAGGTGGTTGGCGTTACGATATTGTATATCCTGGTTTTAAAATGAATTTGCCCGATGTTTTAGCTGCTATTGGTTTAGCACAAGTGAGAAAATATAACGATGTAATGTTGGCCGAACGTGAACGTGTTTTCAATTATTACGATACTGCATTTAAACAATACAATTGGGCAAAATTGCCACCATACCATCAACAAGGCCTAGTTTCAAGTTTTCATTTATATCCACTCCGCATACATAACATTACCGAAACACAAAGAGATGCAATTATCGATTTAATTGCAGCAACTGGTGTAGCAGTAAATGTACATTTTCAACCTCTACCATTGCTCACCGTTTTCAAAGAAAAAGGCTATCAAATTGAGCATTATCCATTGGCATTCAATAACTACGCCACCGAAATTTCTCTCCCAATTTATCCTCAATTAAACAATAATCAATGTAAATACATCGTTGATAGTGTTGTACAAGCTGTACACACAATTATTAACAATGGATAGTATAAGATGCCTTGATATTGTATTTGCATTTGTTGGCTCCATTTTATTGTTTCCACTGTTTTTAATCATCGCTCTTTTAGTAAAAATTACATCGGCTGGTCCTGTTTTTTTTAAGCAAACTCGTGTAGGCAAAAACAGTCAAGATTTTAAACTTTTTAAGTTTAGAACCATGCAGGTAAATGCTGAATCGAAAGGACAATTAACTGTTGGTGGAAAAGACAATAGAATTACAACAATTGGCTATTACTTAAGAAAGTTTAAGCTAGATGAATTGCCTCAACTATTGAACGTTTTATTAGGCAATATGAGTTTAGTTGGTCCAAGACCCGAAGTAAGAAAATATGTGAATTTTTACACAACAGAACAAATGAATGTGTTACAGGTTTTACCAGGAATAACCGATCATGCTTCAATTGTGTTTAGAAACGAAAATGAATTGTTGGAAAAGGCTGAAAATCCAGAGCAGTATTATATACAGGTAATTATGCCTAAAAAAATAGAATTAAATCAACGCTTTATTAACGAACGAACAGTACAAAACTATTTTTCTATACTTTTTGCCACAATAATTACAAGCATAAAGGGTAAATAAACAAAATATTTTTTGTTGAACAAAAAGAAAACACACTGATTATCAGTATATATTAATTAAAATGAAGCAACCTAATGATGAAATTGGACGTCAATATTAAAAATGGATGATTTGTAGGTATTGAATTAAAAATCAAGCTTATATTCCACTACATTTGCACCAATCCATCATTCTTGGCATTTGCTTTCCTGAAAAACACTAATCAGTCCAATTTTTTTTGAAGAACATACCTTAAATCAGGAAATGTGAAACAGTTGAGAAAATTTTTATTACGTAACCGAATAGCACCAAAATGGGCCGTTTTTGGTTTAGATATGCTGATTGCATGTTTTGCCATTATTTACGCCAATTATTTGCGATTCAACTTCGACTTTGAATTAATTAAAACAGCCGATTTAGTTGATGATTTAATTATTGTTACTATTACCAACTCTGTTTTATTCTACATTTTCAAAACCTACCATGGCATTATTCGTTTTTCTGGCTTTCAAGAAGCATTTAGAAGCGTAGCAGCCATATTTTACTCTTTCTTTTTGATGTTGGTGCTAAATGTGGTAATGAGCACATTTAAATTAACCCAGTTTACTCCCATTTCAGTTTTATTCATTTATTTTTTCATCTCATCTTTCCTTTTATTTGGATATCGTTTATTAGTAAAACATCTATACAACATTAGCATTAATCATGAAGATAATACGCATGTTGTAATTTATGGTGCTGGTCAAAATGGTTCGGTTTTAAAGAAAACCATCGAACAAACCTCGAATAATCGGTTTAAAATTGTTGCTTTTATAGATGGCGACGAAAACTTAGTTGGCAAAACAATTGATACCGTTAAAATTTTTCCTTTCAACCAAATTAAACATGTATTTAAAAGTTGGCAGGTAAAAACATTGTTTTTTGCAAAACAAGATTTTGATTTAGACGAAAAAAATAAAATAGTTGACTATTGTTTAGAACACAATGTAAAAGTGATGAACATTCCTCCTATGAGAGAATGGATTCAAGGTCAGCTAAATGTAAATCAATTACGTGAAGTAAAAATTGAAGAATTATTAGGACGTAAACAAATTAGCTTAAAAAACGAACATGTAATTAATCATTTAAGAGATAAAAAAGTATTAATTACAGGGGCAGCCGGTTCTATAGGAAGTGAAATAGCTCGTCAAATTGCTAGTGTTTATCCAACTTCATTAATCATTTGCGATCAAACCGAAACGGGTTTATACGAATTAGAATACGAACTGCAACAAAAATTTAGTTTGGGTAGTGCCTTAAAAGTGTATTTGGGCGACGTGAAAGATGAAAGTTCAATGAACACACTTTTTAAAACCTATTTACCCGAAGTAGTGTTTCATGCAGCAGCTTATAAACATGTGCCAATGATGGAAAATCACCCATCAGAAGCCATTCGAAACAATGTTTTGGGAACAAAAATGTTGGCCGATTTATGTGAGTTTTATGAAGTAGATAAAATGGTACTTATCTCTACAGATAAAGCCATTAATCCAACCAATGTAATGGGAGCGTCTAAACGTATTGCCGAAATTTATTGTCAGGCTTTACAAAACAGAATTGATTTGCCTATTGTAGATAATGGTATTGTACAAATGGCTGGAGCTAAAAAAAGAACCAAATTTATTACCACTCGTTTTGGTAATGTATTAGGTTCAAACGGTTCTGTAATTCCACGTTTTCAGGAACAAATTACCAATGGAGGCCCTGTTACTGTTACACATCCAGATATTATTCGTTTTTTCATGACCATACCCGAGGCTTGTTCTTTGGTATTAGAAGCAGGAACAATGGGTAATGGTGGCGAAGTATTTTTATTTGATATGGGCGAACCCATTAAAATTTTAGATCTAGCCAAAAAAATGATTCGTTTGGCTGGTTTAACTCCTGGAAAAGATATTGAACTAAGGTTCACAGGCTTGCGTCCGGGTGAAAAATTATTTGAAGAATTATTGAATAAAGAAGAAGAAGTTATTCCTACCCACAATAAAAAAATATTGATTGCAAAAGTGATGGAATACGATTTTGAAAGAGTATCAGAAAGTATCAATACATTAATAGATTTGGCTAAAGTGAACAATGATGAAGATGTTGTAAAACAAATGAAACGCATTGTACCAGAGTATATTAGTAACAATTCTATTTACGAAAGTATAGATGCTCAAATGTTTAAGCCTTTATATTCTGCAATTAGGTAATTTTACCACATGTTTGGTTTATTCAAATCGTCTAAAGTAAATCCCGATTTATCCTTTCTTGGTGTAGATATGCACTCTCATTTATTGCCTGCATTAGATGATGGTTTGCAAACTATGGAAGAAACCATTTTTTTTATTGATGAACTCAATAAAATGGGGTACGAAAAATTAATTTGCACACCGCATATTTTGTCTGATGTTCATCCCAATTCACCACAAACTATTTTACCACGATTAGCCGAAGTTCAGCAGGCCTTAAAAGAAAAAAAAATTAAGGTAAAAGTAGAAGCTGCAGCAGAGTATATGGTAGATCATGAGTTTGAGCAATTGATTAAAAGAGGGGAGCAGTTACTTACGTTTGGAAAGAATTTCATATTAATTGAAATGTCGTATTTAGCACCATCGCCTAATTTAGATCAAGTGATATTCGACTTGCGTCTTGCAGGTTTACAACCCATTATTGCACATCCTGAAAGATACAATTACTACCACCACAATTTTGAAGCCTATAAAAAAATGAAAGATAGTGGTTGCTGGTTTCAGGTAAATTTATTATCACTATCAGGTTATTATGGAAAGCATATTAAAAAAGCAGGAGAAAAATTAATTTCTGAAGGAATGATAGATTTAGTAGGTACCGATATGCACCATATGAATCATATGAATGCCACAAAAATGTTTGCTTCACATAAAGACTTATACAAAATTTTAAAAGATGTACCATTGAAAAATAGAATGTTTTTGGATTAAATCTGTTAATCCAAATAAATAAAAAAAATCCTGCAATATTTATTGCAGGATTTTTTGTTTTATGTTTCAGTCAATTGAAATTGTAAATTATCATCATCATTAAAAGCATTTCGGAAAGTAAAGTCATTAAGCTCCATTTTCTAATTCTTTTCTGCTTAATTGATCCACATATCATTTTTATACTTTTTCCAAAAAATAATCCGTTATTCGTTGTATAATTTTTGAAATTTTATGAACAAGAAAATAGGAATGTTATTATCGGTTTTGGGATGTGTTTATTTACAAATAAATGCTCAACCCGAAAGATGGCAACAAGCCGTTAAATACCAGATTGATGTAAAAATGGACGTTGAAAAGCACCAGTTTGCTGGTACAGAACGAATTGAATACATCAACAATTCGCCAGATACACTTAAGAAAATATTCATGCATTTATATTGGAATGCATTTCAGCCTAATAGCAGCATGGATGTAAGAAGTAGAGAGTTGGGTAAAACAGTAATTAGGCAAGATAGAAATGGTAATAATGTGTTGGATTGGGATGGTAGAGTTACCAACAGAATTAGTACTTTAAAACCTAACGAAATTGGTTATCAAAACGTAACTAGTGTTATTATTGGTGGTAAAAAACAAACCATTAAAGAACATGAAACTATTTTAGAAATTATTTTAGATAAACCCATTTTGCCAAAGTCTAAAGTAGTAATGAATATTGCTTTTAATGCACAAGTACCCAAACAAATTAGAAGAAGTGGAAGAGATAATGCCGAAGGTGTGAAATATAGCATGAGTCAATGGTATCCGAAAGTAGTAGAATATGATTACCAAGGCTGGAACGCTAATCCTTATATTGCTAGAGAGTTTTATGGCGTTTGGGGCAGTTACGATGTTAAAATAACGATCGATAAATCGTATTCAATTGCTGCAACCGGAGTATTGCAAAATCCCAATAGCATTGGTTTTGGATATTCAACTCCCGGTTTAAGAGTGTTACCACCTAAAGGCAACACACTCACTTGGAATTTTAAAGGCGATAGTATTCACGATTTTGTTTGGGCTGCCGATCCGGATTATACACATATTTCCAAAAGAGTTAGAAAAGATTTAGAGTTACATGTTTTTTATAAATCTAAAAATGCTCAAACTGATAGTGCTTGGAACAATGTTTTATGGGCTGCCGAAAAAGTATTGCCATACATAGAAAAACGTTTTGGTAAATATCCTTATCCTAAATATTCCTTTATTCAAGGTGGCGATGGAGGTATGGAATATGCAATGGCTACTTTATTAAAAGGCCCTGGTTTAGGTACTGTTTTTCATGAGTGGATGCATAGTTGGTATCAACAAATATTGGGTACCAATGAAAGTTTATTTGCCTGGATGGATGAAGGGTTTACTAGCTATGCCGAAAATGAAGTAATGCACTTTTACAACAATAATTTTGCTATGCAAAGTCCTTGGACTTCTACTGCTACAAAAGCAGCATTAAAAAGAAATATGGAAGCTGATAAAGACGATCTGCCTTTTCAGCAAGCCGACAACTATGCAGGCTATTTTGCTTTAGCAAAAAGCCCATTTGAAGAACCTATGACACAACATGCCGATCATTTTAATACCAACTTTGGTTATTCATTAGCTGCTTACAGTAAAGGCTCAGTTTTTATTAATCAATTGGGTTACATTGTTGGAGATGCAATGAGAGATAAGATTTTACTATCTTATTATAATCAATGGAAATTTAAACATCCCAATGCCAACGATTTTGTGAGAGTTGCAGAAAAAGAAAGTGGACTTGCATTACAATGGTATAAAGAATATATGGTGTACACTACCAAAACCATAGATTATGCATTGGGTAATATTAATGTAGATACCACAACAGGTAATGCTATGTTATTATTAAAAAGAGTGGGCAAAATGCCAATGCCTATTGATGTGGAAATTACCTATAAAGATGGAAGTAAAGAATTACATTACATTCCACTTAATTTAATGTATGGAGAAAAACTAGCAGAAAATCAATTAAACAGAACTGTACATGAAGCTTGGCGTTGGACACATCCAGAATACAATTTTACCATTAGTAGAAAAGTAGCAGAAATTAGATCTATAGAAATAGACGCAACACAACGCATGGCCGATGTAAATAGAAGTAATAATAAATTGGTCATACCAGATTAAACCTTGTTACAAATAGCATTTAATAAAAAATAATTGAATAATCATTTCTTAAGGGTACGAGCAAAAGAATTATTTGTAGTATTAATGAAAGTATAAGGCAAATAAATGATTACTTAACTTATTGTAAATCAATATAAAAAAAGCCAATTGTATTTTGCAATTGGCTTTTTTTATAAAAAAGTAAAAATAATTTTAAAAATCCTTGCCCATTAACTTTAAGTCCCCTACTTTTGCAACCCCAACGAAAAATTGGGTTTCCACTATGTCTCAGAGAATAAGAATCAAATTACAGAGCTACGATCACAACTTGGTAGATAAATCTGCTGAGAAAATTGTGAAAACTGTACGTAGCACAGGTGCCGTTGTAACAGGACCAATTCCTTTACCTACACGTAAAAGAATTTTCACTGTATTACGTTCACCTCACGTTAATAAGAAAAGTCGTGAGCAATTCCAATTATGTACGCATAAGCGTTTATTGGATATTTACACTTCTTCTTCTCGTACAGTAGATGCTTTAAGTAAGTTAGACTTACCATCTGGTGTTGAAGTGGAAATTAAAGCTTAATTAGCTTAAACTAATTAAAGCAAAGATCTTTTTATACAAATTCATATTCATCTGCCAACTTCCTCGGAAATAAAGCAGCTCTGAAAATAAATTCTTTAATAGTAAAATTTACTATTAAAGGCAACATATAAACAGGCCCTTCGAGGTTTGTTTACTATCGGTACTTCCCCTTCTTAAGTATGTTGAACTATTCAACATACACAGAAAACAAAGGAAAAGGTCGATAGCAAACAAGGATTGAATTCTACGTTTCATCTGTAGAATGTCCTTTTTACCTCAGCGGGGCATAAACCGCAAAAAACGATGAAAGGTATTATTGGTAAAAAAATTGGCATGACCAGCATCTTCATAGAAGATGGTAAGCAAACAGCTTGTACCATTGTTGAAGTTGCTCCAAATGTGGTTACACAAATTAAGACCATCGAGACCGATGGCTACAATGCAGTACAATTAGCAGTTGGCGATAAAAAAGAAAAACACGCTACAAAAGCCGAAATCAACCATTTCGCAAAAGCCAACACTCCAGCTAAAAAATTTACAAAAGAATTTCGTGATTACTCTATAGAAAAAGCAATTGGTGAAACTGTTACTATCGACATTTTTGCTGAAGGCGACAAAGTAGAAGTGGTAGGAACTACCAAAGGAAAGGGTTTCCAAGGTGTTGTAAAACGTCATGGTTTCTCTGGAGTTGGTGAAGCTACGCATGGTCAACATGATCGTCAAAGAGCTCCAGGTTCTATTGGTGGTTCATCATATCCTTCAAGAGTATTTAAAGGTATGAGAATGGCAGGTAGAATGGGTGGCGACAGAGTAAAAATGAAAGGATTGAAAGTGGTGAAAATTTTCGCTGAAAAAAATTACATCCTTATCAGTGGCTCTATTCCAGGTCACAATAACTCAATCGTTTTAATTCAGAAGTAATCACAATTTAATTGTAGAACAATGCAAATAGATGTATTAGATATAAAGGGTCAAAAAACAGGTAGAACTGTTGAATTACCAGAAGAAGTTTTTGGTATTGAACCCAATGATCATGTAATTTACTTAGCTGTTAAGCAATATATGGGTGCACAGCGTCAAGGTACACATAAAGTAAAAACTCGTGCCGAAGTAAAAGGTGCAAGCCGCAAATTACACAAGCAAAAAGGTACTGGTGGTGCACGTAAAGGTAATATTCGTAACCCTTTGTATAAAGGTGGTGGTACTATATTTGGACCGAAACCTCATGGTTATGATACCAAGCTTAACCGTAAAGTAAAAGATTTAGCTAAAATCTCTGCTTTAAGTTACAAAGCAAAAGAAAATGCTATATATGTTGTAGAAGACATTACTATGGAAGCTCCAAAAACCAAGCAATTGGTTGATGTAATGACTGCTTTAAATGTAGCTAACAAAAAAACAATTTTGGTTTTACCTGAGTATAACGATAATGTTTATTTAAGTTCTCGTAATGTACCTAATGTAGCTAGCACATTGCTTGCTGATATTAATACCTACGATATTGTAAATGCCGATGTATTGGTACTTACAGAAAATACAGCCAAAATTTTTGCAGATAACGAAACTGCAGAAGCTTAATTAGAAAACGTTTCAACAGAAATACAATGAAACTTACAGAAGTATTAGTAAAGCCAATTTTAACCGAAAAAGCAAATGCACAGCAAGAAAAATTGCGTCGTTATGCTTTTAGAGTAAATAAGAAAGCCAATAAATTAGAAATTAAAAAAGCCGTGGAAGAGTTTTATGGAGTAACTGTAACAGATGTTAATACAGCAGTTGCCCCAGGAAAAAATAAAACTCGTTACACAAAAGCTGGATTTATTCAAGGTGCTAAACCATCTTACAAAAAAGCTTTTGTAACAGTAGCTGAAGGCGAATCAATTGATTTATACGCAAACATTTAATTATAGTAGCGAAGCTGAAAATTTCGCAATAAAAAAGTAAAAGAACATGGCATTAAAGAAATACAAACCAATGACAGCAGGCACACGCTGGAAAATTGGAAATGCTTATGCTGAAATTACTACCAATAAACCTGAAAAGAGTTTATTAGAGCCAATCAAAAGAACTGGTGGTAGAAACTCTCAAGGTCGTCGTTCAATGCGTTACATTGGTGGTGGTCATAAAAAGCAATATCGTATTATCGATTTCAAACGTAATAAATATGATGTTGAAGCTACTGTTGCTTCAATTGAATATGATCCAAACCGTACAGCATTTATTGCATTACTGCATTATGCCGATGGTGAAAAAAGATACATCATTGCACCTCAAGGTTTACAAGTAGGAGCAAAAGTAATTTCTGGTAATAGTGTAGCTCCAGAAATTGGTAATGCATTACAAATGAAAAACATACCATTAGGTACTGTAATTCATAACATTGAAATGCAACCTGGTCAAGGTGGTAAATTAATTAGAAGTGCTGGAACATCTGCACAGTTAGCGAATAAAGAAGAAAAATATGCAGTTCTTAAAATGCCAAGTGGTGAGTTAAGAAAAGTATTAATCAACTGTTTTGCAACTGTTGGCGTTGTTTCAAATAGCGATCATAACTTAGAAACTGCAGGTAAAGCTGGTTTAAATAGATGGAAAGGTATTCGTCCACGTGTAAGAGGTGTTGCCATGAACCCAGTAGATCATCCAATGGGTGGTGGTGAAGGTAGAGCTTCTGGTGGTCATCCACGTAGCAGAACTGGTAAGTATGCTAAAGGCGAAAAAACAAGAACAAGAGGTAAGGGTAGCGATAAGTTGATTATTCAACGTCGTGATGGTAAAAAATTAACTAAGTAATTCTTTAAGTTAAAATATCCTTTTCAATAAGGAGAATAAACGAAAATAAATAATATGGCTCGTTCAATTAAAAAAGGTCCTTATGTTGATGCAAACTTAGAAGCAAAAGTTCTAGGTGTTAACGAAGGAAAAGCAAAGAAAGGTGTAATCAAAACTTGGAGTCGTCGTAGTACAATTACTCCAGATTTCGTAGGACATACTTTCGCTGTTCACAATGGTAATAAATTTATACCTGTTTATGTTACAGAATTTATGGTAGGTCACAAACTTGGTGAGTTTGCTCCAACTAGAAACTTTAAAGGACATTCAGGAAGTAAAAACTAAATCTATTTGAAGCGTAAGTTTCAAATTCAATTCAAATAACAATGGAAGCAATAGCTAAATTAAATAACTACCCAACCGGTCCTCGTAAAATGAGATTATTGGCCGATGTAATTAGGGGTATGGAAGTAGAAAAAGCTTTGGCTATATTGGAATTTCACCCTCAACACAATGCTACACCATTAGCAAAATTGTTGAAGAGTGCCATTAGCAACTGGGAGCTAAAAAATGAAGGAAGCAGTGCTGCAGACAGTAGTTTGATAGTTAAAACTGTTTTTGTAGATGGTGGTCGTGTTTTAAAAAGAATGAGACCAGCACCTCAAGGACGTGGCTACAGAGTACGTAAACGTAGCAATCATGTAACAATAATTGTAGATTCTAAAAACTAATTGAAACCATAATATGGGTCAGAAAGCAAATCCAATTGGTAACAGGTTAGGTATCATCCGCGGATGGGAAAGTAACTGGTACGGTAGTAAGAAAGATTACGCTGGAAAGTTAATTGAAGACCATAAAATCCGTACTTACCTAAATGCACGTATCAGCAAAGGCGGTATCGCTAGAATTGTAATTGAGCGTACACTAGGAAAGTTGATTGTAACCATACATACCAGCAAGCCAGGTATCATCATCGGAAAAGGTGGTGGAGAAGTTGATCGTATCAAAGAAGAGTTAAAGAAATTAACTGGAAAAGATGACGTTCAAATCAACATCCTTGAAATCCGTCGTCCTGAACTTGATGCAACTATTGTAGGCGATACAATTGCTCGTCAAATCGAAAACCGTATCAACTTTAAAAGAGCTACTAAAATGGCTATTGCCTCTACACTTCGTATGGGTGCAGAAGGAATTAAAGTGAAGTTAAGTGGTCGTTTGGCAGGTGCTGAAATTGCTCGTAGCGAAGAGTTTAAACAAGGTCGTACTCCATTACATACGTTCCGTATGGATATTGATTACGCCAATGTATTTGCTCAAACAGTATACGGTAAAATTGGTATCAAAGTTTGGATTTGTAAAGGTGAAGTATTAGGCAAACGTGATTTGAATCCAAATTTTGTAAGTGGTAAAAATGATGGTCCTAGCGGTGGTGAAAGAAGAGATGATAGAAGAGGTGGTGGTGATAGAAGAGATGACAGAAGAGGTGGTGGTGATAGAAGAGATAATAACCGTGGTGGAGGAAGAGGAAGAAACTAATTAGCTAATTAGCAAATGTGTTTATTTAAATGTAAACAAGCACATTAACAAATTGAATAAAAATGTTACAGCCAAAAAGAAGCAAACACAGGAAACAACAAAAAGGACGTATTCGTGAAGTAGCGAAACGTGGTACTTCTATATCATTTGGTTCATTTGCCTTAAAAGCATTAGAACCAATCTGGTTAACTAACCGTCAAATAGAAGCTGCACGTCAAAGTATGACACGTGCCATGAAGCGTGAAGGTAACGTTTGGATTAGAGTATTTCCTGATAAAATCATCACTCGTAAACCTGCTGAAGTAAGGATGGGTAAAGGTAAAGGTAACCCAGAATTTTGGGCAGCAGTAGTAGAACCAGGACGTATTATTTTTGAGTGCGATGGCGTAACCGAAGCAACTGCAAAAGAAGCAATGGGATTAGCAGCACAAAAATTACCTATCAAAACAAAGTTTGTAATTAGAAGAGATTTGCAAGCTTAATATAAAACTGAATTGCAATGGCAAATAAAAAATTTGATTTCAACAAAGGGCTTAGAGAAATTAGCGAAGCTGATTTAAAAGCTCGTATTGCAGAAGATACACTTCGTTTAAAGAAGTTAGAATTTGCACATGCAATATCTCCATTGGAAAATCCAATGACCATTCGTGGTGTAAGAAAAGATATTGCACGTTTACACACTGAGTTGAAAAAAAGAACATTGGCTTAATCAGCCGGTTAATCGAAAAACTTTTCGATAACTAAATTAAATGAAATTTGGTACAATCAAACTGTACCGCAAAAGCTAAAAGCTTATACAATGGTTGAAAGAAATTTGCGTAAAACAAGAACTGGTGTTGTAACCAGCAACAAAATGACTAAAACAGTTACTGTTGCTGTTGAAAGAAAAGTAAAACACCCTATTTATGGTAAGTTCGTAAAGAAAACTACCAAGTTCCATGCTCATGATGAAAAAAATGAGTGTACTATCGGAGATATTGTAAAAATTATGGAAACCCGTCCTCTTAGCAAAACTAAGCGTTGGAGATTGGTAGAAGTAATTGAAAAAGCTAAATAAATTCTTGATAACCTGTTTCAATAACAGGCAATTTTGAGGTTTGAGATTTGTAATTCTTTGGGAATTCTAATTATCAAATCTGAAAATTTCAAATTCAAATTGTAATAAAATGATCCAGCAAGAAAGCAGATTAAATGTAGCTGATAATAGTGGAGCTAAAGAAGTACTTTGTATAAAAGTATTGGGAAATAGTGGTCAAGATTATGCTAAAATTGGCGATAAAATTGTAGTAACTGTTAAAGATGCTATACCAGCCGGTGGGATAAAAAAAGGTACAGTTTCTAAAGCAGTTATTGTACGCACCAAAAATAAATTACGTCGTAAAGATGGTTCATACATTCGTTTTGATGATAATGCTGTAGTATTATTAAACAATTCTGATGAACCTCGTGGTACACGTATTTTTGGGCCAGTAGCTAGAGAATTACGTGATAAAGGCTACATGAAAATTATTTCATTAGCTCCAGAGGTATTGTAAGAATAATTGCTATTGTAAAATAGTAACCATCAATTTAAATTAAGAAACAGCTAGAAGTTAATCACTAATAGCTAAAAGCTAGATAAAATGAGTACAAGATTCAAAGCCAAATTTAATATCAAGAAAGGTGATAACGTAGTTGTTATTACTGGCGATGATAAAGATTTGAAAAAGCCAAGAGTGGTTTTGGAAGTAATTGTTGATAAAGCCAAAGTAATTGTTGAAGGCGTTAACATTGTTACTAAACATACAAAGCCATCTGCTCAAAATACCAAAGGTGGTGTTGTTAAAGTAGAAGCTCCAATTAGTATTTCTAATGTAATGTTATGGGATGCTAAGACAAGTGCACCTACAAAAATTAAGCGTAGCAGAGAAACTGGTAAATTGGTTAGAATTTCTAAAAAAAGTGGTGAAGTAATTAAATAATTGATTTTGTTCCGTTGGTAATGGAATATAAAAAATAGAACTATGAGTACTACAAAATATTCTCCTCGTTTAGCAGATAAGTATAACAAAGATGTTATACCTGCTTTAATGAAGAAGTTTGCTTACAAAACCGTAATGCAAGCACCTAAGTTAGAAAAAATTTGCATTAACCGTGGTGTTAATGGTGCTGTAAACGACAAAAAATTAATCGATATAGCAATTGGCGAATTAGAGCAAATCACTGGTCAAAAAGCAGTTCCAACTTTAAGTAAAAAAGACATTTCAAATTTTAAATTACGTAAAGGAATGCCAATTGGTGCAAGAGTTACTTTACGTGGTGAAAAAATGTTTGAATTTTTAGATCGTTTAGTCTCTGTTGCTTTACCTCGAGTACGTGACTTTAAAGGTATTAGCGATAAAGCTTTTGATGGTAGAGGTAACTATACTTTAGGTGTTACTGAACAAATCATTTTCCCTGAGATTGATATTGATAAAGTAAGTAAAATTACCGGTATGGATATCACTTTCGTTACTACTGCTCAAACCAACGAAGAAGCATACGAATTATTGAAAGAGTTAGGTATGCCTTTCAAGAACATTAAAAAAGATAATAACTAATCAATATGGCAAAAAAATCAATCGTTGCCCGTCAGGCTAAACGTGAAAAAATGGTTGCTCATTATGCTGAGAAAAGAGCAGCATTAAAAGCAGCTGGTGATTATGCAGGTTTAGACTTATTGCCTAAAAATGCATCTCCAGTACGTTTAAAAAACCGTTGCCAATTAACTGGTCGTCCTAAAGGATACATGAGATACTTTGGTATTTCAAGGATTATGTTTAGAGACATGGCCTTAAATGGTAAAATACCGGGTGTTAAAAAAGCAAGCTGGTAATTTATTACTATAACTTCCTCGATTAATGAGGATGAATAGAAACAATTTTTTAGAACTGAATTAATTAAATACAATGGTAACTGATCCTATAGCAGATTTCTTAACCAGAGTTCGTAACGCTCAAATGGCTGGTCACAGAATAGTTGAAATTCCTGCTTCTAACTTAAAGAAGAGAATTACAGAAATTTTGTACGAGCAAGGGTATATTTTAAAATATAAGTTTGAAGATGATACTAAGCAAGGTGTTATCAAAATAGCTTTAAAGTACGATGCAGCTACCAAGCAACCTGCTATTCGTTCTTTAGAAAGAGTAAGCCGTCCAGGTTTACGTCAATATGCAAAACCTGCCGAAATCAAAAGAGTAATTAATGGTTTAGGTGTTGCTATTATTAGTACTTCGAAGGGTGTTTTAACTGACAAGCAAGCAAAAGCTCAAAATGTTGGTGGTGAAGTACTTTGCTACATTTCTTAATACATTAACTAGGTTGTGATAATTAAGCTTCTTAGTCGTGGCTGAACACTAACCTGAATTTTTCATATTTAAATTAAAATCGACTATGTCTCGTATAGGTAAACAACCCATCACAATTCCTGCAGGCGTAACAGTTACTGTAGGATCTGATAATGTGGTTACTGTAAAAGGTCCAAAAGGACAATTAACTGAAACTGTTGATAGAGATATCAAAGTAGAAGTGAAAGAAAACGAAATTATTGTTAGCCGTCCTACCGATCAAATACGTCATCGTGCTATGCATGGCTTGTACAGATCTTTATTAAGCAACACTGTTAAAGGTGTAACTGAAGGATATAAAAAAGATTTAGAATTAGTGGGTGTGGGTTTTAAAGCAGCACATGCTGGTAACACACTTGATTTAGCTTTAGGTTATTCTCACAATATTATTTTTGAAGTACCTAGCGAATTAAAAGTAAATACCATTACTGAAAAAGGTAAAAATCCATTAATTCAATTAGAAGGCAGTGATAAACAATTACTTGGTCAAGTTGCTGCTAAATTAAGAAGCTTACGTAAGCCTGAGCCGTACAAAGGAAAGGGTGTTAAATATACCGATGAAGTGGTAAGAAGAAAAGCAGGTAAAGCAGCAGGTAAATAATTAAATCATTGTACTTCCGGCAGCATCGGAAGTTATAAATAAACAGTCATGAATACTAAATTAGAACAAAGGCAAAAAATCAGATACCGCATTCGTAAAAAAATTGTTGGTACTGCAACAAAGCCACGTCTTAGCGTATTTAGAAGCAACATGGAAATATACGCTCAATTAATAGACGATGATAATGCTGTAACTATTGCAGCATCTTCTTCTAAAGAAAAGGAAATTGTTGCTCAAAAAGTGAATAAAGTAGAAAAATCTAAATTAGTTGGAGAATCAATAGCACGTAAAGCCATTGCATTGGGTTTAGAAGTATGCGTTTTTGATAGAGGTGGTAATTTATACCATGGAAGAATCAAAGCAGTAGCTGATGGTGCTAGAGAAGGCGGATTGAAATTCTAATTACAATCAAATTATTTAAAGTAAGACAATGTCTAAAATAATCGAAAATAAAATTAAAGCTGGCGGCGACATAGAATTGAAAGAAAAAGTTGTTGCTATTAACCGTGTAGTTAAAACTACAAAAGGTGGTCGTACATTTTCTTTTTCAGCACTAGTTGTTGTAGGTAACTCTAATGGAGTGGTTGGTCAAGGTTTAGGTAAAGCTAAAGAAGTACAAGAAGCAATTACTAAAGGCATTGAAGATGCGAAGAAAAATTTAGTAAAAGTGCCTATCATGCACGGAACTATCCCTCACGAGCAATTATCAAAAGCAGGAGCTGCAAAGGTATTAATTAAGCCTGCTGCTCATGGAGCTGGTGTAATTGCAGGTGGTAGCATGCGTGCCGTTTTAGAGAGTGCTGGTGTTACCGACGTATTAGCAAAAAGTTTGGGTTCCGCAAATCCTCATAACGTGGTTAAAGCAACTATTAAAGCATTAAGCACTTTAAGAGAACCAATTCAAGTTGCAAAACAAAGAACTATTAAATTAAGTAAAGTATTTAACGGATAAACTAATTTGAAATTTCAAATTTCAAATTTCAAATTCATTACAATGGCAAAGATTAAAATTACACAAGTTAAAAGCGGAATAGATAGAAGTGAGCGTCAAAAGCAAACTTTAATAGCTTTAGGCTTGAGAAAAATAAATGCTTCAAGAGAAGTAGAAGCAACTCCTCAAATCTTAGGAATGGTAAATAAAGTTAGCCATTTGGTTAAGGTAGAAGAGGTAGCTTAATTGTATACTCAATTATAAATTCCAAAATCCCATTGAATAATGCGGAGTTTGGAATTTGTGTTTTAATATTTTATTCATAGCGAGGGGTGATTTCCCCGAAAGTTCAACATCAAATAAGTATCATGAAATTACACAACTTAAAGCCTGCTGAAGGCAGTACACACAAAGAAAAAAGAATTGGTCGTGGTGAAGCATCTGGTAAAGGTGGTACATCTACACAAGGTAACAAAGGTGGTCAAAGCCGTGCTGGTTACTCTCGTAAAAATGCGTTTGAAGGTGGTCAAATGCCTATTCAACGTCGTGTTCCTAAGCGTGGATTTAAAAATATCAATAGAATTGAGTATAAAGTATTTAACCTTGGTCAAATTGAGCAATTACAAGAAAAGTATGCTTTAACTGAATTTTCTTTAGAAAATTTATACATCAACGGTTTAATTAACCGTACTGCTAAAGTTAAAATCTTGGCAACAGGAGAAATTAAAACTAAATTAGGCTTTAAAGTACATGCAATTAGCGAAAAAGCTAAAGCAGCAATTGAAGCAGCTGGCGGTACAGTTGAAATTGTAAAGTAATTTCCACTATATTGCACGACGCATCAACGATGCGTCTTTTTTGGTTTAAGGCATTAACTTATTACAATAGAAATAACAAGTGAAAAAATTCGTACAAACATTTAAGAATATTTGGAACATCGAAGAGCTGAGAAGCAAAATCGTTGTTACCTTATTATTGGTATTGACCTATAGATTTGGAACTCATATTGTTTTGCCGGGTATCGATCCTTTGGCATTAGATGCTATTAAAGCCAATAATAAATCTGAAGGTTTATTAGGTTTATTTGATGCTTTTGCAGGTGGAGCTTTTTCTCAAGCTTCAATTTTAGCATTGGGTATCATGCCTTACATTTCTGCTTCTATCTTTATGCAATTGATGACTATATTAGTTCCTCAATTACAAAAAGTACAAAAAGAAGGTGAAAGCGGAAGAAAAAAAATCAACCAGTGGACTCGTTATTTAACTGTTATTGTTACTGCGTTTCAGGCAAGTGCTTATATAGCGTATTTAAATAGCCCTGATTATGCTCCAGCATTAATTGCAGCATTCAAACCTTTCTTTGCTTTTTCTACCATTATTATTTTAACTGCAGGCACTTTATTTGTAATGTGGTTAGGCGAAAAAATTCAAGACAAAGGATTAGGCAATGGTACTTCAATCATTATTATGGTGGGTATCTTAGCTCGTTTACCAGAAAGTATCGTTCAAGAATGGTCGGCCAAAGGTGAAAGAGGCGGTGGTGGTATTTTAATTTTCTTAATTGAAATTGCCATTTTAATTGCCATCATTATGGGCTTAATTATTTTGGTACAAGGTGTACGAAAAATACCTGTAAACTATGCTAAGCAAATTATTGGTAACAAGCAATTTGGTGGAGCTCGTCAGTTTTTACCTGTTAAGGTAAACAGTGCAGGTGTAATGCCAATCATTTTTGCACAAGCTATTATGTTCTTACCTACTTTGGTTTCATTTACTAATCTAGAAAGTGCAAAAGGTATTGTACAAATATTTAATGATCACAGTAACTATTGGTACATGTTAGTGTACTCAATTATGGTAATTGGTTTTACATTCCTATACACTGCATTAATTTTTAATCCAAAGCAAATTGCCGAAGATTTAAAACGTAACAATGGTTTTATTCCTGGTGTTAAACCTGGTCAGCCAACTGCTGATTATATTGGTTCAATTATGGATAAAATTACTTTACCTGGTGCTATCTTATTAGCTGTAGTAGGTATTTTACCTGGGTTTGCTCAAAAGTTAGGTGTAACACAAAGTTTCAGTACTTTCTTTGGAGGAACTAGTTTATTAATTATGGTTGGTGTTGTTTTAGATACTTTACAACAAATTGAAACTTACTTATTAATGCGTCAATACGATGGTTTAATGAGTAGTGGAAGAGTGCAAGGTCGTCAAGCAGCAAGTATGCCAACGAGTGCTATTTAATTGAATTAAATTGAACATACGAAGAAGCCTGTTGGATGAATATCTAACAGGCTTCTTTATACATATTAACCATTCGAGTACATCAATACAAAACTATTGAGTACTAAAATATTTTCATGAGTTATAGACCCAATGGTATGATTATATATAAAACAGAAGCAGAAATTGCTTTAATGAAACAATCGGCAATGTTGGTAAGTAAAACACTTACTGAGGTTGCAAAAGTATTAAAGCCCGGTATGACCACCATGCAAATTGATAGTTTGTGTGAAAGATTTGTAAAAGATCATCAAGCAATTCCATCTTTCAAAAATTATAAAAGTACATACCCGTTTAGCATTTGTGCAAGTGTGAACGATGTGGTAGTACATGGTTTTCCTAATAATATTCCATTAAAAGATGGCGATATTGTTTCAATTGATTTAGGTGTTATTTTAAATGGTTGGCATGGCGATCATGCTTATACTTTTATTATTGGAGAAGTAAGCAAAGAAGTATTAGACTTAGTAAGAGTGACTAAAGAAAGCTTATACAAAGGCATTGAAAAAGCCATTGTTAACAATAGAATTGGCGATATTGCCTATGCTATTCAAGAACATACTGAACGTAAACATGGTTATGGTGTTGTGAGAGAACTGGTAGGGCATGGTTTAGGTAGAAGTTTACACGAAGATCCTCAAATGCCCAATTATGGTAAACGTGGCAGCGGACCAAAACTAAAAGAAAATTTAGTATTGGCTATTGAACCCATGATTAATTTAGGCGTAAAAGAAGTGTATACCGATGATGATGGTTGGACTGTAAGAACCAATGATGGCAAACCATCGGTGCATTTTGAACATGATGTTTGTGTGAAACGAAATAAGGCTTTAATACTATCTGATTATAGCATTATTGAAGCAGCAGAAATGGCTAATGCTAACTTAAATACTAGTTACTACAACATTTAATTGTATCCTATTTTTATCAACGGTACTATTGAAATTTTCAGTAGTACCGTTTTTATTTTAGCTGTTCTTACTTACCTTTAAAAAAATGTATGTATGGAAAACGAAAATGAATTTCCTGAAAAATTCAGCGATGATGCCGAAGAACAATTAAGAATTGAAAATGAGATTCTTCGTTTAAAATTGAAAGCCGAATTGGGTGGCGAAATTGAAGGTATTGACGGAACTGAAGGATTACCTCCCGAAATTGAGAATCTTTTTCTAAAAAATATTCTATCTTTTGAACATCAATACGAAAAAGTAGAAACCACCACACTGTATCAAATAATTCATGAGCCAGAATATAAAAAAGTTGCCTTTATTACTGATGATGAAATGGATGAAGCATTAGAAAGTATTACTGAACTTTTAAAAGCCAATAATATTGCTGTAGACTATAGAGGCGAATATTCGGCAAGGGAGAAATATCGTTTCATTACAGAAGATTTGTTTAACTACGAAACAAGGCTAGTGCAAATTGATGGAATGATTACCCATTACAGTTACGAAGAATTTTATCCCAATCATTCACTAGATATTGAAGATCAAACCAAAGAATTTATTGCTCACTGGTTTGAAATGAGCTTTAATGAATATAGCTACGAATTATCAGACGAGTTTTTAACCGATACTCAACAAATTGTATCCAGAGAAACCGTATTGAAGAAGTTTGAAAATATGTTTGCTGCTTATACTGGTTTTGAAGATATGCAATATGTAATTGCTACAGTTGACTTTCAGTTAGACGAACAAAATAACACAGGTTTAGGCAACTCAGAAGGTGCAATACAGTTTACAGCTATTTTAGAAAATGGAGAGAAAGTATTTATTAATGAACCCTTTAAATTATACTTTCATTTAGTAGATAATACTTGGCAAGTTTTCTTTTTTTATTGGCCAGGGTTTACTTGGTAATTTCCTTAGTAATTTTTGAATAATGAAATCGTACTTTTCTTTCGCTATGTAATAAATGCTCAGTTATTGATTAGCAATACTTGATGAATTAATTTGAGCATCTTCTTTGGATTAAATATTTTTTATGCAACAACAATTAGTGGTTATTGGTGGTGGAGCAGCAGGCTTTTTTTGTGCGATTAATGCAGCAAGATTAAACCCTGCATTGAAAGTAACTATTGTTGAAAAAAGCAATAAGGTACTCAGCAAAGTAAAAGTAAGTGGTGGAGGAAGATGTAATGTAACACACGATTGTATTGAAATTGGTGAATTGATTAAGCGTTATCCTCGAGGACAAAATTTTTTAAAAAAAGCCTTTCATTGGTTTAGTACAAAAGATACCATTCAATGGTTTAGTGAACGAGGTGTTACTTTAAAAATTGAGGCCGATGGTAGAATGTTTCCTGTTACCAATACTTCTCAAACTATAATAGATTGCTTATTAAAAGAAGCTACCAAATATGGAGTAGTAATTAAATTGGGTTTTGATGTTACTAGTATTGAATTGCTGAGTGAAGTTTCAGTCGAACATTCGACTTCCGTCATGGAGTTAAAAGCTACCAATAGCAAATCTATTACTTGTAATTATTTATGCATTGCATCGGGTGGTTATCCCAAAGCTATACAATTTGAATGGTTAAAGAAAATTGGCCATACAATTGAAAGCCCAGTTCCGTCATTGTTTACATTTAATATTCCCAATCATTCTATTACTCAATTAATGGGAGTAAGTGTAGAACAAGCACAAATAAAAATAGTGGGTTCTAAATTGAGTAATAGCGGACCATTGTTAATTACACATTGGGGTTTAAGTGGACCAGCAGTTTTAAAATTATCGGCTTATGGAGCTAGAGAATTATCGAGCACCAATTATCATTTTAAAATATTGGTTAATTGGTTAATGCAATACAACGAACAAACTTTGAAAGACGAATGGCAACACTTAAGGCAACAATATTCTAGTAATAAAATACACAATAAAAATCCTTTTGGTTTACCCAATAGATTATGGACGTATTTAGTAGCATCTAGCGATATTAATGAAAACTTACGTTGGGCCGATGTAAATAGTAAACAACAAAATCAACTGATTAAAAACCTTACTGCACAAGAGTTTGAGGTAAAGGGTAAAACTACTTTTAAAGAAGAATTTGTAACCTGCGGCGGCATAAAACTTTCTGAAGTAGATGCCAACACCATGCAAAGTAAAATGGCACCCAATATTTATTTTGCAGGAGAAGTACTAGATATTGATGGAATTACAGGTGGATTTAATTTTCAAAATGCTTGGACTAGCGGATGGATTGCAGCCAAAGCAATTGCTGAGCAATAGTGTTATTTCTACGTGTCATGTTTTAAAAACCTGACACGTAGAAACAAGCAACAGAAAACAATTACAAGAAGATTGCCTTGTAAACAAAAAAGTATTTTCTATCATATAAAATCATAACTTCATCATGCAAATCTGCATAATATGAGAAAGGCTTTTTTTATTATAGTATTATTTTGTTGCTCTTTGTTTATTTCAAATAAACTAACTGCACAAGCTGGTGCTTGGACAGAATTACCTAGTAATACGGTTTCTCCCCAAACTTTTCTTTTTACAATTAAAATACTATCATCTGATAGTGCCAACAATATTTATACAAATGCTTCCACTGCATTTTTTTGTTCAACAGTTATAAAATTTAAAAGTAATGGTTGGGAAAATACAACTATTGGTGGTTGCGGAGCTAGCGAAGTTTCTGCGTTTCAAAAAGATTCGTTAGGCGAAGTGTATGTTTTGATAACTCATCCTACCCCAACTGTTAATCGTGGCTGGTTATATGGAATTAAAGGCGATACTGAAAAGTTATATGATACCGCTCTTGCAAATATTTTCCGGTATAATAATCTTTCAACATTTACCGTTACAAAAAATGCACACATTTATGTGGTACAAAACACTGGTAGTTTATATGGCGTTTATCAATGGAATAAAAGTATAAACAACTGGAACTACTTAAAAGGTACTGGTAACGATACCATTAATTCAACCAGTACCATTACTCATTTATATAGCGATAAAAACGAACATATTATTGCTGCTATACAAACTGGCAATCAACAAAAATTTGTTCAATGGAATGACACTAAGTGGTTAGAAATGGGCATTAACGCTGGCTATTTGAATGGTACACATAAAATAGAAAGTATTATTCGAGATAATGTTGGAGATTTATATGGTTATGGCACATTAGCAACATTGAGTAATCAGCCTTTTAGAGCTAAATGGAATGCTACTACTTTAGTTTGGGAGCAACTGGCTTATACAGCTAACAATCCTTTTAGCGATACTTGTATTAAAGTAAATAGCATTACGTTTGATAAAATGGGTAATGTTTATGGTATTAGTAAATGTACCAATGCCAATAATAGAGAATATGTTGCTCAATGGAATGGTACTAGTTGGCAAGAACTGGGTAACCTCGTGATTAATAATACCATCAATGCAATTACAGTTGATAACAATGGAGCCATTTATGCTGGTGGAAGTTTTACCAATGCAACAGGAAAAACTTATGTTGCAAAATATCAAATTGTTACTCCAGTAAAAATTACACAGTTTTCAGTTAGTACACTAAAAGAAATGGTTGCATGTAAGTGGACCACTAGCTCAGAAATTAATTTTGCTCATTTTGAAGTAGAACGTAGTTTAAATGGAAGCAATTTTATAACCCTTGGCTCTGTTGCTGCTAAAGGTGAAGGAACATATAGTTTTAATGATTTACTTAGAAATATTAACCTAAAGAATACCACGCTTTTTTATAGACTTAAATTAGTTGATAAAGATGGCAGTTTTACATATAGTGCAATTCAAAGTGTAGATCTAGCCTTGTATATAAACAATATTGTTGTTTACCCAACACCAGCAAAAGACTTTGTTTATATACATACCGCAGATGCTAAAGATTTGCAAGTATTTGATTTAGCAGGAAGAAGAATGATGCATAAAGTATTCAATAATCAATCTCTGTTAAAAATAGATATACATCACTTAAATAAAGGAGTATATATTGTACAAGTGATTACTACCAATGGAACTATTCAAACACAAAAGATAATAGTAGAATAATATTGCTTCTTAGTATGTGCATACTGCTATTGTTAAAATAGCTCAAGATTAAAATTATGAATGAGTGTTTTATATAACGTTATGCCAAAAATAAGTCTCCATTACTTTTAGAAGAAAGCAATTAAAATGTACATGGTAAAATGTAAAATAATACTTGCTATTAAAGAAACTCTAATCAGTTTACTTTTATAAGGAATTTGCTTATAGGGAATAAAGCTAATTAGTAATGATAGTACTAGTGTTATCAATTGAAATAATCCTAAACCAAAAAATGTACCTCTTAAATATTCAGTTCTGCTCATGTTGATGATTTTAAGCATATCAGCGTCAGGAACGGATTGAATGATGATATAACAATTCAAGCATAGGGCTATTGCCAATACAACAAAACAAATAATAGTATTTCTTTTAGAAAATATTTTTGGTGGGATTTCTAAATCTACAAGTAAATCTTCCATTTTTATATTGCTGGTTTTGCTCCTTCTTATTAGCGAACAATTAAATATACAGTACCTAGTAAAATCTTACAAAAAAAATTCAAGAAGTGTTTGGGAGTATGCTACAATATGTGTAGTTGCTTAAAGCAACAGAATAGAACTATGAGACGGGTTGTCTCATCGAGCTGTTGATTGTTGCTTGTTTTTTTATTTGAATTAAACCTAGGCAAAGTAAAGAATGTAATAATCTATCTGCAACTTTATAATCAAATGTTTTGGGATTGGATAAACCGTGGCATACATTATTTCTTGTATTCCAGCCTCGAGCGTCTGTAAAGACAATTCTAAAATAAGCTGCAAAATCTTCGCCTAAAGAATCGATAATTATTTCATCCCTTAATATGTCATCAAAGGTTCTGAGATGATAACCTCCGCTTCTTGCTTCTTTTAGCACATTCCCACCAGCCATTTCTATAATACCTCTTATAGCTTCTTCAATTTGAGGGATTACTAAATGGATGAAAACAATATAATCTTTACTAAAGTATGCATCTAAAGCCTTTTCGATAATTGGAATTCTGTTTTCTGTAAGGATTGGAGTTTTTATATAGTCTAAGACTTCTTTTTTGGAAAAGCTCAATTTTTCTTGTGCTTTTTCTATTATTAATCTAATAAATAATGAGGAAAATTCAAGAGTTTGCGAGATACTTTTAACAATGTGCCCTTCTAAATCATTTTCTAATGAACCTATTTTAGCAATCGGTCTGCCTTTCCCATCTTGTATGACAGTTGTAAATAGAAACATCATTGGAGAGTTTTTCGAAAGTTGAAATATTTGTTCCTTAGCTGTTTCTTTCTTTGGTATATATGTAGCTACGAATCTATCAAGAAATACATGGACATCTCCCTCAACCATTGAGTCTATATATTTATCCAACTGTTCTCGAGGAATGTCCATTTTGTGAGATATGGTTTGCATCTCTTCTGAAACTTTTGGCCCCAATTCCCTAAAGCTTATTAGTAAGCTTTCAGCTTCGTCTTGCAAATTGAATTTTTTGAAAATTCTATATAGGTGTTCCGTAGAAGAGGCAGCCTGCATTGCTGATGTGTCATTTAAATGGGATTTAAAAGAATCGCCAAGTTTTAATAAAACTCGTTTTAGTTCATCTGATTTATTTTTCCGACGATAATATTCTGCCAGTTTTATTGCTGCACGTTCTGCTGACCAAGTAGCTATTTTTGTCTCGTTATTCGTTGGCTCCGTCAATCGAGTAAGCTGATTTTCAAGTTCTAATATAATTTGACTTTCTTCTTCTGTTGACAAGTTGACCTTTGTATTGCCAATTAACAAGTCAAAACAATAACCCCAAGTCCCAGCCTTTGAGTCGACTGAATTATTTTTCTCAAATTCAATTAAAGCGTTTTTACTTTGTTCTATTAACGGTTTATCATTTATTGAAACTGACAAAGCTAAAGCCCTTTCTAATTTATGATAAGAATAGACGGAAACTTTTTCATCGCCTTTTTTGACAACATTAAGTAGTGCTTCAATATATTTTTTGCATATTGTGTGGTCTGGCTTTTTGCCAGTTATTTTCAACTGAAAATTCCATACTAATCCTGAATATCTAGCAATAAGCAAAGGATTTTTAGTTTCAGTTGCTCTTTTAGTCCAATATTCTATCATTTCTGGAGTAACTAGATTAATTGATGGTGATTCCATACCTGTTCCATCATTGTTTCGAATCTCAATCATTGGTCTAAAGTAAGTATTCCAACCGCTTTCCTTAGACTGATAGTTTTCTATGAACTCAAAAGCTATTATTTCTGAAAGTAACAATTGGTCAATTGGCTCGTTATTTTCTGGTGTAAACTTTTTTAATAGATTAGAAATATCTCGTTCACTAGATACTTCGATAGAATAATCATCAATTGAACTTAGAGTGTCAAGATAGCTCATTGTTATACAGATTTTGATTTTGCATGACACATAAGAACTAAATATACGATACAAATTAAAATCCTAAAATTAAATTATACTATTAACTTATAAAACTGTAAAACTTTCTAAAAAATCGTCTTAGCCGATAATAGATCAGCTCACAAAAAATATAGGGCAAAAAAAATGTTACAAAAAAACCGTAACATTTTAAAATGTAACACGATTTTTTGTAACATTTCCATTACAAATTTGCTGCTAATTATGTTTGTTTCTACGTGTCAGGTTTTTAAAACCTGACACGTAGAAACAAACTATTTTAAAACTTAAAATTCCAAGTTACACTGGGTATAATAGGAAATAGGGAAACCTGTTTGGCATTTACTTTTAAATCGTTGGTAGCTGCACTACCTTCTTGATCAAAATACACAAAGTAAGGGTTTAAACGGCTGTACACATTGTAAATACTAAACACCCAATAGCTTTGGTATTTTCTTACTTTTTTAGGTTGTGGATTATAGGTGGCGGAGAAATCTAATCTATGGTAAGGAGCCAATCTGTATTTATTAATGGTACTAAACTCTTGCGTTAATACACCGTTTACAAAATAAAAACGTTCTGGCAAAGAAGTGGCTTGTCCGCTACCATATACAAATACAGAAGATACTTTCCATTTAGGGCTAATGGTATAAGAACCTACTAAAGATAAATCGTGTCTTCTATCGTACCTGCTAGGAAATTTATTGCCATCGTTCAAATCATTGAATCTACGCCAAGTATAGCTTAACGTGTAGCCAATCCATCCAGTAAATTTTCCTTTTACTTTATTAATAAAAAATTCAGCACCATAACTCCAACCTCTGCCAAATACAAAATCTTCTTCTGTATCTCTCAATGTATTGGGTGTATAACCTTCTCTATACTCAATTTGGTTTTGCATGTCTTTAAAATATACTTCTACCGATGTTTCAAACATGTTATTCTTAAAGTTTCTAAAATACCCAACCGAGTATTGCCAACTTATTTGAGGTTGTACCCTTAATGTACTAGGCACCCATAAATCTGTTGGTAAAGTAGTACCTGCATTGGTTACTAAATGTATGTATTGCATGTTACGGGTAACAGCTGCTTTTAAACTACTGTTATCGTCTATATTGTAACGCAAAGTAGTTCTAGGTTCTATGCCTCCATAGGTTTTAACTGTTTGTCCTTTTGCATACAACACACTATCAATTCTGTTGCCATTGGCATCATAAGAATAAGTAGCATATTTACCCACTTGTTGAAACATACTGTAACGCAAACCATAATTCAGTTTCAATTTTTTAGATATTTCCCAATCGTCTTGAATATACAATGCATATTCGTTGGCAAATTTTTTCAATGCATTTTGAGGTTCAAACACCACTGAGTCTTGATTGCCATTTAACACACTTGGAAAAAATGTATGGTGTGTATATTGAAAGCCAAACTTCAATTTATGTTCTGGATTTACAAACCAATCAAAATCGGCTTTGGCATTGTAATCTCTTACACCCGATGAAAATTTAATATTGAAATTTTCTTGTCGGCCTTCTAATGCAAACTGATAATCGTTGTACACCAATGTTACGTTGGCAAATAATTTTTTATTGAAAATATGGTTCCAACGTAAAGTGGCTGTTGAGTTGCCCCAAGGTATAGCAGTACTAAAATTTCGTTCAGCATTATTGAAATTGAATTTATCTCTTCCAAAATAACCACTCAAATACAAGCGATCTTTTTCTGAGATTTTGTAATTCATTTTCGCATTCAAATCATAGAAATAATAACCACTTCCATAAAACTGGTTATCGGGTTTAATAAATGGTTTTACCAAAGCATCAATATAGGTTCTTCTGGCAGAAACAATAAATGAAGCTTTATCTTTTTTAATTGGTCCTTGAACAGATAAACGAGAAGCAATTACACCAATACCACCTTCTACTTCAGTATCATTGATGTTACCATCTTTCATGCTAATATCTACCACACTAGAAATTCTGCCTCCATATTGTGCTGGCATTCCACCTTTAATTAAAGAAACATTTTTAATAGCATCGGCATTAAAAACAGAGAAGAAACCAAACAAATGTCCTGTGTTATATACTACAGCATCGTCTAATAAAATTAAATTTTGATCTGGTCCACCACCACGTACATAAAATCCTGCATTGCCTTCGCCAGCATTACGTACACCTGGCATGAGTTGTAAAGTTTTCAATACATCTACTTCACCTAAAAAAGCTGGTAAAGCTTTAGCTGTGGCTACACTCAAATCTATTTTACCCATTTGGGCAGTTTTTACATTATTGTCTCTTTTTTTACCTGTAACGGTTACCTCACTTGAAAATGCAGTGTTGTTTTGCATTAAAATATTGCGTTGAATATTTTTATTCAGGTCAATAGTGGTTTCTAAAGTTTGGTATCCTACAAAAGAAACAATCAACTGATATTTTCCTTTGGGAAGTGTTAAGGAGAAAAATCCATATTGATTACTAGTGGTTCCTCTGCCTTCGGGCTTTACGCTAATATTGGCTCCAATTAAGGTTTCTCCATTTAGGGAATCTTTGATGTAGCCATTGATGGTAAATTTTTCTTGTGCTAAAAGTGTAGAGTGAAAAAAACAAATAAGCAGGAGTGTACCAACTAAACGGGTATATATTGATTTCATTATTTTAAGGTATTGCCAACAATTGTAAACAAAAAAACTCTTGCAAAGTTGCAGGGTGGCGGTGTTAATATTTTGATATAATTGAAATTTTTTATTGATTTTTTTTTTGAACCACGAAGACACAAGGTACACAAAGGGGCACAAAGTTTTTTTTTGAACCACGGAGACACAGAGGACACGAAGATGCACAAATTTTTTTTTGAACTACTAAGACGCAGAGGGCACAAAGGGGCACAAAGGGTAAACTTTTTTTGAGCCACGAAGGCACAGAGATCACAAAGTAGCACGAAGGGAAAATTTCGTTTTTTTTATTACGAAGGCACAAGAGGCACAAAGGGGAAACTTCGTTTTCTGGTTTGCTAGGGATGTACGGAGAAGCACAGAATTAATTAAGTGAATAGAAAATTTCTGTGTTTCTGTGCCTCTGTGGCAAAATTTTTCTGATGGTTTTTGTAATAAGATTACTGTTGATACATCAATGAATCTAAAACAGTACCATCGGTTAAAAACTTTTGTGGGTTGTAAGGGTTTTTAATGTCTTTGGTTTTGCTTAACCAAGTTGCCATGCCATTTTCGTTTTCAAAGGCTTTATCGGTAGTTAATTGATAAATTACCAATTGATCGTACTGTACAATTCTGATTAAATTGTACAATGCATCACTAAGCATATTGAACGATTTACGTTTAGCCAATAAATCTTTTTCGCCCAACATAGCTTTTAACTCGGCTGAAACAATTTGAGCAAATGAAGTTGTATTTTCTGCAATGCCTGCATCGCCTTTTAATTCATCTATTTTTAAACTATCGGTGGCTTGTAACATTTTTGTTGCATACAAGGTTAACAATGGTTCACTCTCTGTAATAAAATTGTCTTTTAAGTGAAAATAGGCATCGGTAATGGCCGTAAATGAAGTGTTGAAGGCAGCTGAATTTTTACTTTTAGTAAGCGGTGCAGCTGGTTTTTCTTCTACTACAGCTTTTTCATCGTTATTGCCACAAGCTGTAATAAAAAGGATACAGCATAGTATCAGTAAATGTTTCATCTTATCAATTTTGGTGCAAAAATAGCTGAATTACTACCAGCGTTTTTTCTATTTATAACCAATTGATAATACTTTCATTTGTTGATTGCCTGCAAGGGTTACATTTGCGGCTGAAAAAATAGTGAGCAAAAGGCTTTAATCTCATTTTAAAACAGTTGAATGTTGAATAAACTGTTGAAGATTGTCCTTCGGCTAACGCTCAGGATAAACTTTTAAGAACCATTCAATAGTTTAAAAGCTGGTTACAAAAAATTAATAGTATGTTATTAGGTTTACAAAATGTTACGTTCGAATTTGGTGCTAGAGTAATTGTGGAAGATGCTACTTGGCATATTCAACCAGGAGACAGGGTTGGATTAATTGGATATAATGGTACAGGAAAATCGACACTTTTAAAAGTATTGGTTGGTCAATATACACCCAGCAAAGGCACAGTTGAAAAAGGCAGAGAAACCACCATTGGTTATTTGCACCAAGACTTATTGAGTTTTGATACCAATGAATCTATTTTGGAAGTTGCTATGGGTGCTTTTGAACGTGTGAAAGCATTGGAAAAAGAAATTGAAGAGTTGGGTAAACGTTTAGAAACTGAATATGAAGACGAAGCATTGTTGTTATTGTATAGTGAACGTTTACACGATTTAGAAGTGGCTGGCGGTTATACCATTCATCATAGAACAGAAGAAGTATTGCAAGGATTGGGTTTTGAAAACCAACATTTGCACAGACCCTACAAAGAATTTAGTGGGGGTTGGCGTATGAGGGTTTTATTGGCTAAAATGATTTTACAACAGCCCGATGTGTTGTTGCTAGATGAACCTACCAATCACTTGGATTTACCAAGTATTGAGTGGTTAGAAAAATATTTATTGCATTATCAAGGCAGTGTAGTAATTGTGAGCCATGATAAATTTTTCTTAAATAGAATGGTGAACAAAATTGTAGAAGTGTATCAACAAGAGTTACACATTTACAGTGGCGATTATGAATATTACGAAACAGAGAAAGCCATTCGTATTGATATGCAGCAAAAGGCTTACGAAAATCAACAAGACTATATTCGTCAGCAAGAACGATTTGTTGAACGCTTTAAAGCCAAAGCAAGTAAAGCTGCTGCTGCACAAAGTATAGTAAAACGTTTAGATAAAATTGAACGTATTGAAAACGTTTCTTTAGAACGTCCCAACATTAAAATCAATTTTCAGGTTGATAAACAACCTGGAAAAATTATTGCTTCTTTAAAACAGGTAAGTAAAAGTTTTGGTGATATTGAAATTGTAAAAAATGGTACTGCCGAAATTGATAGAGGCGATAAAATTGCTTTAATTGGTGCTAACGGAAAAGGTAAATCTACCTTACTAAGAATTATTGCAGGTACCGAAACTTTTGAAGGTGCAAGAGAATGGGGACATAATGTGCAGGAAAGTTTTTATGCCCAACATCAGCTAGAAGCATTGAATTTGAACAATACCATTTTAGATGAAATGATGGAATGTGGCAGCAAAAAAACGGAGCTTGAATTAAGGGCTTTATTAGGTTGCTTTTTATTTAGTGGCGATGATGCCGATAAGAAAATTAAAGTATTGAGTGGTGGTGAAAAAGCAAGGGTTGCATTGGCTAAAGTAATTGTGAGTAAAAGTAATTTTTTAATGCTCGATGAACCTACCAACCACTTAGACATGCATAGTGTTGAGTTATTGGCTGATGCATTAAATAAGTATGAAGGCAGTTTAATTTTAGTTAGTCACGACCGTTACTTTATTTCTAAAACTGCCAATAAAATTTGGGAAATTGTTGACCATGAAATTAAAGAATTTAAAGGTTCTTATCAGGAATGGGTTGAATGGAATGAACGTATGGCCAAACAAAAAGCCTTAGCCGATAAAGAAGCTGCTGCACCTGCTAAAAAAGAAACTGTAGTAGAGAAAAAGAAGGAAGAAAAACCACAACAAAGCAATCATGAATTAACTACGTTGAAAAACGATTTAAAACAATTGCAAAAAAAATTTGCTAAGGTAGAAGAAGAAGTAAATACCATTAATAAAAAGAAAGAGCAAATAGAATTAGATTTAGCAAAGCCAGAAAACTATACCAACCATGTTGAGTTTGCAAAACTAGAAGCTGCATACAAAAAAATTAAAGAAGAAAAAGTGCAGGCAGATAATCGGTATGAGAAAATGTTTGAAGAGATTATGGTGTTGGAGGGGAAGATTGGGTGAGGGAGAAAAGTGGTGAGCAGTGAGTGGTGAGCAGTGAGTGGTAAGTAGTGAGTGGGGAGTGGTGAAAAAACTATTTATAAATAAATCCCAACTCTAAAAAGTAATTTCTTTTAGCTTCTTCTACCAATGCAAGTTTTAAAATTTTGGGTTTCTTTTTTTCAATATCATCAAATTTTAAGAAGGCAACTTCTCTTAAAATGTTGCCTTGTGGCGTAGGTAAAAAATACACATATTCGTTGCTCAGGCAAACCCTCATATTGGTTAATGCTGCTTCAAATTCTTTTTTGGCATCTACCAATTCTTCAAAACCAGATTTTACATAAACAACCATTAAAGTGTCTTTCGTTTTTTTTGTGCCTTTACAAATAAAGGGTTGTAAATTACCTAAACAACCTTGCCAACCTTGTTTTTGAAAAGCAGGTAATTGTGTTTTTAATAAGCCAACAAACATAAAACTGTTGATGGGTTCGTTCTGCATTATTTTATAGAAATAAGGTGGGCTGCCACTTTTTATTTTGAGTAAAACGGTGAAGCTACTATCAATCTCGTTTTTATATAATTGAACAAAAATATTGTATAAGAAAAACCCACTATTTTGGGTGAAAGCAATTTTAGTTTGCTTAAAAAATGGGGTTGTTTTATCACCATCTTCATTTTTAAACAACACTTTTCTGTTGAGTGCTTCTGCAATATTGTTGCTTAGGTTTACGTAAGTAGCTTCAGCATTTTCAAGATTATCGAATTTGCCATAAAAATATTCGGCAAACGGAATACTATCTAAAACAATTTTTCCATTAATAGCAGCTCCTTTTAACTTTATTTTATTGTTGAATACCGATAGGTTTGGATATGCAGAATCTATTCCTTTGATGGGTTTGTCGATAATATCTTTGAAGTAGTTAGGAGCATCGTTGAGTAGTTTAACAAAACTTCTAGCAAATTCATTTTTCTTTTGCTTGGGTACATCAACAATAAATTGTTGAGCATAGTTTTGAATGGTGTTAGCACAAAAGAATAATATGAATACTAAACGTATCATCAACAAGGTTTTGGTTGAATTATTTCTTTTGGGGTTATTGAGCTGTTTGTAAATTACTACAATAATACTATAAATAGTACATTCAATTAAATAATACAATCCTTTTGTTAGTTTATTTGTATTAACTGTTATATAAAGTTGTTAGTTTATTTGAATATTATTTTACAGTATCACTAAAATAATTTGTATGAAAAAAATAATGCCTGAAACTGTAGATGCTTATTTAGTGAATGGTTGTATGCGTTGTAAATTGGGTGCAACACCTTTGTGTAAAGTAAATAGATGGCAGCAAGAATTAGTTGCTATTAGAAAAATGATTGCTTCAACAGGTTTAACAGAAACTATAAAATGGGGAGTGCCTTGCTATACTTACCACAATAAAAATATTGCCATATTGAGTGCCTTTAAGGAGTATTGTTCGTTAAGTTTTTTTAAAGGGGCATTGTTAAGCGACCCTTACAGAGTTTTACAGCAACAAGGCGAAAGTTCTCAAGCTGCCCGTTTATTAAAGTATACCAATTTGCAAGATGTATTAGACCATCAAAATATCATTAAAGAATATTTATTTGAAGCAATGGAGATTGAAAAGCAGGGTAAAAAAATTACATTCCAAAAAAATCCAGAACCCATACCTGAAGAGTTATTGCAAGTGTTTGAACAAAACCTAGCTTTAAAAAATGCTTTTTTTGCATTAACGCCAGGTAAGCAACGGGGGTATATTATTTATTTTTCTCAGCCTAAACAATCGATTACAAGACTTGCCAGAATTGAAAAATATACCCAACAAATCATGAACGGAATTGGCTTTCATGATGATTATAAAAAGCAATCTAAAATCTCCAAAATTTAGTTTTATAAAGCCATCGCTTTTAAAAAATCGCTCACTAAGTAGCTGATTAATTTACCTGTTGAAATATCTGAACGTCCATCACTTAATTGTGTAGCACCTTCGCAAATATGTAAGTAAGCTGGTCGGCTATCGGCTGTTGCAAAATGAATGTATTGTCTTGCATGGTTTGCAGTAATACCAACTGGTGTAGATGCACTGCTGAGCGTATGTTCAATACAATCTACATCTAATTCAATACCTACTAAAGTATCTGAAGTAAAATCGCAACAATGAGCAATGGATTGTAAAAAAGTTCTTTTTTCGTGTAAAAAAATATCCTCATACGTAATGCAGTCAATAAATGGATTATTCACCATATCTATCCAAACATTTTGTTGAATATAGTTTTCGTGCAATCCTAATACACAGTATTTTTCTAAATAACCATCTTCTTCTGCATATCTAAATGCGTTGCCGCTATGTCTTCCTTCCATTGGTCGGTAATCGGCATGAGCATCTAAATTCATTACATTAATTTGAGCCAATTCAAGTACACCTGCTTTGTACCAACCTTTTGCGGCACCTTTAATACATGGGTAAGCATTGTTATGACCACCACCAATAACAATAGGCATTTTTCTGTTTTGGGTAATTACATGCATCAGTTGTTCAACAGCCTCATCAATCATATTTACAGCATGGCGGTAAGCTGCTAATTTTTCATCAAAATTGTCGGCATTATTGTCAATTAATTGTGCAGCTTCAGAGAAATCGAAATGTCCCAATATCAACACTTCATTGCCATCTAAAAAATCGTTACTCTGAGTATTGAGAAATGATTGTAAGAAAGGATGCCAAGCACTATCGGCACCACCCATTCCATAATTAGCTTTTACTCCAATATCTTCTGGTACACCAAATAATACATATTTTATAGAGGGTTGCTGTAAAGCTTCTTCCAAATTAGAACCTGGAGCAATACAACGAATACGTTCACCTAACTTAGTTTCAAATCTTCTAACTTTTGTAAAAGACAAAACCTCTTGCTTGTTGTAAAACTTAAAATGTTTCATAAGGCAACGTTGTTTTTTTAATGTGGGTTGAAGTTACGAGTTATGAGTTATGAGTTGTGAGTTATGAGTTATAAGTTTTTTAGTTCCTAGTTTTTTAAATTTTAGTTTTTCAGTCTTTAGTTTTTCATCAACCATTTATAAAAAGCAGGAAATTCTCTACGCCAGTTTTTTTCGTTGTGTTCTCCTAGTGGGTCTATTAATGTAGTAATTTGGTAATTGTTGTTTTTACCTGAAAGTGTAGCGGCTACTTTTTTAATATCGGCTACCATTGTTGCACTTTCTTTCCCTCCTCCATAAAAATAAAATCGTGGATTGGTGCTGGTTACAAATGTTGCTGCATCATTCATACTTTGAGGCGATACCCAAAATGAAGGTGAAAAAATACCTGCATTACCAAATACAGTTGGGTATTGTATAATGGCATAATAACTAATTAAACCACCTAAACTACTACCTGCAATGGTTGTAAATTCTGGTCCTTTTTTGGTTCTGTATTTACTATCAATAAATGGCTTTAATGTTTGCACAATAAAATTTAGATATTCTTTTCCTTCGGCTTGAACAGTAGTTTTATTGTACGTAAAATTATATGGAGTGTATTCACTTAAACGTTTATCTCCACCATGATCTATTCCTACAACAATACATTCTTTGCCAGTTATTTTTTGTAAGCTGTCTAATGCTTCATCTACACCCCATTCTCCATTTGCAGCAGTTTGTTCATTGAATAAATTCTGTCCATCATGCATATACAAAACTGGGTAGGCTTTACCAACAGTTGCATAACCTTTGGGCAGATAAATCCAGATTTTTCTTTTTCTGTTGAGCTGAGGTATGGCAAAAGCAGTATCTAAAACTCTCACATTGGGACTAGCCGTAAAAGGTTTAGGTTTATCTGGATAATCATCTTTCCAGCCAGCAACTGTAAACTCTTGCGATATATCACCATTTACTTCAATGATTCTGTCTTCAATATTTCTGCCATCGGCCATGCATTCTACTTTTTCAAAACTGCCTCTCGTAAATTTAAAAGCATAAGTGCCAGCTGCTAAATCTTTAATCACAATACTCTTACGTCCACCTGCAAAGGGTTTTAATTTATACTTTTCATCAGCTGGATTCCAACTATTGAAATTTCCTGCCACATAAATGTCTTCATTTTGCTTGGTTGCTGCTTGAGTAACTACTAAACGTACACTGTATTGAGCTTGTGCCAAATGAACAAGTGTTAAACAAATGAAGCTAAAAGTATATTTCATAATTATTTATTTAATGCTTTTTCTACTGCTTGTTGATCTAAAGCTAATTGTTCTTTTAAGCCTTCTAATCCATCAAAGTGAATATCACCTCTAATGTATTCTTTTACAATTACTTTTAAAGTTTGGTTGTAAATGTCTTCATTAAAATTGAAAATATTAATTTCTATTACTCGTCTTTTTCCATTCACTACTGGTCTGCTACCAATGTACATCATACCCTGCAAAAAGTTATGAGTTATGAGTTTTGGGTTATGAGTTAAGTTGCAATTATTTTCGAAATTCTCATTTCCAACCTCTGTCTTCTGTCTTCTTTCTTCTGTCTTCTGACTTCTCTCTACTACCACAGCATACACACCATCTCCTGGTACCAATTTGTCTTCATTGTTCAGTTGAATATTGGCTGTTGGGTAACCAATGGTTCTTCCAAGTTGATCTCCTTGAATAACTGTCCCTTCAAAAAAATAATCATACCCAAGTAGTTTTTGAGCAGTTACTAAATCGGTTTGTAATAAAGCTTTTCTGGCTCTAGTGCTGCTAATAGCCACTTCTTGCAAAACTTGCTCATTAATTTCTTTTACCACAAAGCCCAATACTTTTCCGTATTGTTCTAATAATTGATAATTGCCTTTTCGGTTTTTACCAAATCTGTGATCGTAGCCAATAATTAAAACACTGGGTTGAAATTTTTTGTACAGAAACTGTGTAACATAATCTTCGGCTGTTAAATTGGCAAATTCGTTGGTAAAGGGCACTACTACTAAGTTATTGATGCCTTCATTTTCTAGGAGTGTAATTTTTTCTTCGAGTGTGGTTAACAATTTTACACCTGTTGTATCGCCAACAATATTTCTTGGATGTGGATGAAAAGTGATGACAACAGTTTCGCCTTGAACCGCTTCGGCCTCGGTTTTTAGTTGATGTAGAATTTTTTTATGTCCTTCGTGCACACCATCAAAAGTGCCAATGGTAACTACTGCATTTTTAAAAGGTGGAATTTGCTCTAAATCGAAATACACATTCATAGAAACAAAAATAGTGAATCGCATCTCAAAAAATAGTGAATGGTAAATAGGGTACAGGGGATTACATTTGCAGCAACAAATAATTACCAATTTCTTATTTGAAATTACTGATTTGATGTTGTATTTAAACTGTTGAAAATTGTTATAAAAGTTGATGCCGATAGCTATCGGCAGTGCGACGCCGAGAACGTTGATAGAAATTCGTTAGTTCGGCTCAAAAAATTACTACTATTTAAAAAATAAAAAAATGTCTTTATACGCCCAACGTGGAGTGAGTGCACAAAAAGAAGAAGTGCATGCTGCCATTAAAAAATTAGATGCTGGTTTATATGCTCATGCATTTTGCAAAATGTATCCTGATTATTTGGTGGGCGATGAAAATTTTGTCAATATTTCTCATGCCGATGGAGCTGGTACTAAAAGCATTTTGGCTTATTTATATTGGAAAGAAACGGGTGATGTAAGCATTTGGAAAGGTATTGCACAAGATGCTGTTGCCATGAATTTAGATGATTTATTGTGTGTGGGTGTATACGATAATTTTTTGTTTAGCAGTACCATTGATAGAAACAAAGCCAAAATTCCAGGGGAGGTTTTAGAAGCTGTAATTAATGGAACACAAGAATTTTTTAATGAGCTGAAAAACTATGGCGTAAACGTTCATTATTTAGGTGGAGAAACTGCCGATGTAGGCGATGTTGTAAGAACCATTGCTGTAAATGGTACCATGACTGCACGTTGGCCTAAAAATAAACTGGTGACCAATGATAAAATTGATGTTGGAAATGTAATTGTGGGCTTTGCATCGAGTGGACAAGCAACTTATGAAACTGCATTTAACAGTGGTTTAGGAAGCAATGGATTAACAAGTGCAAGACATGATGTGTTGAGTAAATATTATGCAGAAAAATATCCTGAAACTTTTGAAGCTAGTTTGAATGATGCAGTGGTATATATTGGTAAAAATAAATTGGAAGACGAACTAGCGATTCACGATTCAGGATTGACGATTGGCAAGTTACTTTTATCGCCTACACGTACTTATGCTCCTTTGTTGAAAGTGTTGCTAGAGCAGCATTTTGATGATATTAATGGTATAATACATTGTAGCGGTGGTGGGCAAACCAAATGCATGAAATATCTGCCAAAACCTTTACGAATTGTAAAAGATCATTTGTTTGAAGTGCCACCTATTTTTAAATTGATACAAGAAAATTCGGGAGCTGATGATAGAGAAATGTATCAGGTTTTTAATATGGGACATAGATTAGAAATTTTTACCAATGAAGCCGCTGCTGCTAAAATGATTGAAGCTGCAAAAGCATTCAATATTGGGGCACAAATTGTTGGTAGGGTAGAAGCTTCTGAAACTAGTGAACTGATTTTAAAAGGTAGTTTTGGCGAAGTAAAGTATTAACATCTTCTTGCTACATGTGTATAGTATTTTTATTCACTTAATTAACTGTACAAATATTTTTACAGCGATAAAATAAAAAGTTTATGTCAGAAACAGTAATAACATTACGTGGAGTAAATATTTATCAAGGCAATAGTTTGATCTTACAAGATGTAAACTTTACCATTAATAAAGGTGAGTTTGTGTATTTAGTAGGTAAAACAGGTACAGGTAAAAGTAGTTTATTAAAAACCTTATATGGTGAGCTTACTTTAAAAGAAGGTACTGGCAGTGTTGTGGGTTTTGATTTGAGAGATATGGATTGGAAAAAAGTTCCTTATTTAAGAAGAAATTTGGGAGTTGTGTTTCAAGATTTTCAATTGCTCACCGATAGAAATGTATATGAAAATTTAAAATTTGTTTTAAAAGCAACGGGTTGGAAAGATGTGAAATTAATGGATGAAAAAATTAATGATGTATTAGATAAAGTAGGTTTAAAAAGTAAAGGATTTAAAATGCCTTTTGAAATGAGTGGTGGTGAGCAGCAACGTATAGATATTGCTAGAGCTTTATTAAATTCTCCCAAGCTTATTTTAGCCGATGAGCCTACGGGTAATTTAGATCCTGAAACAAGTGATGAAATTATGCAACTGCTTATTTCAATTGCAAAAGATTATGGAACAGCAGTAGTAATGGCAACGCATGATTTTATTGTAATCAATCGTTATCCGGGAAGAATGCTTAAAACCGAAAGAGGAAAAGTAATTGATAGTGCTACTATTGGGGTAGAGCTATAGTCATTTTTTTAAGTAAACTAAATATAATGGGTTAATAAACTTAGGAGGTTTATTAACCCATTTTTATTATTGGGTAATTGGGGAATGGTGTTAAATAATGTGATTTTGCTAAGAGGTATTTACGCTGCAATTATTCAAGATTATACGAAAAGTAACGAAAAGTGTTAATTGTGTAACTATTTGTCATTGTTGTGTAGTGAGTAGCCCTTGTTCATAGATTAGTTTCGTGTTTTAATTTTTTATAATTTAAAACACTATCTATGAAAAAGCTTTATTTTAAACTAGAATCTTTTTTTACATTATTTCGGTTCAATAAAAAAACGCTATTTTTTTAACAGCACTTGCATCTAGCAGTTTATTATTTGCACAACCCCCTGTAGCACAAGCTCCATTTTTGGGTACAGCTGCAACTTTTGCAGTTTTTGGTGGCGGAGCAGGAATAACCAATTCTGGTTCACATACTTTTATACATGGAAGTATTGGTACAACAGGAGCAGCTACTCTAATCACAGGCTTTCATGATGGTGTAAATGGTGCTGTTTATACCGATGCAGCAGGCTCTAATATAGGCTTGGTATATGGTGGAATTTATACTGCTCCACCAGCTCCAGGAACAGCTGTTACTTCTGCATTTGCAGCACAGGTGTCTGCCGATGCAAACGCAGCATATTTAGCTATTTCACCTGCTGTACAACCAGGAGGTATTGATCCAAGTGCTGCTGGAGAGTTAGGTGGTTTAACATTGGCACCAGGCGTTTATAAAGCAGTTGATTTTAGAATTACTACAGTAGATTTAGTATTAGATGCTCAAGGTGATCCAAATGCAGTTTGGGTTTTTCAAACTTCTACAGGTGCATTAACAGTAGGTACTCCATCTGGTGCAAGAAGTGTTTCATTAATTAATGGAGCTCTTGCAAGAAATGTGTATTGGTATGTGGGTAGTGCTGCAACTATTAATGGAATTGTAGGAGGTGGCGTTATGGTAGGAACCATTATTGCTTCTGCAGGTGTTGTAATTTCAACGGCAGGTGTAAATACTCAAACTATTATTAATGGTAGAGCTCTTGGTTTAAATGCTTCTGTAACTATGGTAAACACTACAGTTAATGCTGTTGATACTTGGACGGGTGTTACTAGTTCTAATTGGTTAACAACTACCAATTGGTCTAGAGGATCAGTACCTATTTATACAGAAGAAGTTTTAATACCTGATGTGTTTACTAATGATCCAATTATAAGTATTGGTGAATCGCCATTATACAATTTAACCTTGTATACAGGTTCGGCATTAGATGTTACGAGTACCTTAAAAGTAGGAGGTAGTTTAACCAACAGAGGTGGAAGATTTGATGCTACTGCTGGAACCATTGAATTTGATGGAACACTTGCACAACAAATTCCTGCAATGGTTTTTAATACCAATACCATTCAAAACTTAACCATCAATAATTTTGCTGGTGTTTCTCAAGAAGGTGCTTTAACTATAACAGGTATATTAACTCCAACACTTGGTACATTAAACACCATTGACTCTTTAACACTAAAAAGCAATAGAGACTCAACTGCAACGATTGCTGCTGGTAGTATTTTAGGGGGCTATATTAATGGAGATATCAACGTTCAACATTTTATTCCTAGTGGTAGCAGAAGGTATCGTTTTTTAGGCCATCCTTTTGCTTCATTAATGCCATTAACACAGCTTACCGATAGTGTTGATATAACAGGGACTATTATTGGATTGAATGCCAATAATTTCACAACTACTTTTTCTAATGCCCCTTCTTCATTTACATTTATAGAAGCCAATGGAGATGGTGCAAGTAGTAACGACGGTGGATGGGCTGCTATTTCTAGTGGAAATAGTGTTACTACTATTTCACAAGGTCAAGGTATTAGAGTAATGATTAGGGGTTCTAAAGGTCAAATAGGTTCTTTAACTGGTGGTGCTTATGTACCAGATTCTGTAATACTTACTTTTAAAGGATTATTACAACAAGGCAACTTTACACAGAACTTAGAGTTTACCAATGCAAGTAAGGGATGGAACTTAATTGCTAACCCTTATGCAAGCAATGTAAATTGGACAAGTGTAACCAAAACCAAAGTAAACAATGCAGTTTACATTTACAGGCCAAGTACAGGTATGTATTCAAGTTGGATAAATGGTAGTAGCACAAATGGTGGTAGTAATATTATACAATCGGGCATTGCATTTTTTGTAACAACCAATGCTAGTAACCCAAGTTTAGATTGGCATGAAGCAGATAAAACTTTGAATGCTCAACCAAACACCATGTTTAGAACCAATGCTATTAACAACAGATTCAGTATTACACTTAAAAATGAAACAACACAAGTTGAAGATGAAGTAATTGTTCGTTTTGGTGATGACGCGGCAACCAATGGTTTCGATGCAAAGTATGATGCATCAAATATTGCAGCATCTGCACATGATTTATTTGTTTTAGATAATGTAAGTACAAAGTATAGTATTTATCATGGAACAGGTTTAAACAATTGGCAGGCCGAAAGCAGAATAGTTGCTTTAGGCTTTACAAGTACTGCTGCAACAACACATACTTTAAATATTAAAATGTTGAATGCTTTAACCAATGGAAATACAGCTTATTTAAAAGATGCTCTTACAAATAGTCTAACTGAATTAAAAGAAAATACTAAGTACAGCTTTAATGTTACCAATGATACAAAATCAACAGGCAATGAAAGATTTAGTATAGTGTTTAATCCTAAAGAAAAAGTAATTGCAGCTATAACAGAATTGAGTATTCAATTGAGCCCTAACCCAACAAAAGATTTATTGAGGTTGAGTTACAGCCAGGTAGATGCATTAAATACAATAGTAACTATTATCAATGCCAATGGTAAAAAAGTACGTACCATTAATTTAGGAAAAGTACAGTATGGTGTAGAAACCATTAATGTAAGTAACTTAAATAGTGGAGTGTATTTTGTACAATTCAATAATGGTCTACAAACTAAAGAAGAAAAAATAATCATTCAATAATATAGTACAAATACTTATTGAATATAATACATAATAAAAATTATAAAAAATGAAAATCTCAAAAACGCTTTTAATAAATATAGTACTATTATTTGTACTGTTTATTCTTCCAAGTCTTGCAAATGCTCAACCTCTTTTTGATGATGATGTTGTTGATGATGTACCTATTGATGGCGGCTTAAGTTTATTAGTAGCTGCAGGTATTGGTTATGGTGTAAAGAAAATGAGATCAAGAAAAAAGGAACATATTGTAAACAACGAAGTCAAATAAGTTGGTTGGTTTTTTAATCAATAATCATACTTGCTGTAATTGATTTAAATATGATTTTTTAAAACATATTATTCGTTACAGTTAACTCCAATAAGCATTTAGTTTACTAAATGTTTGTTGGAGTTTTTATATCCAAAAAATAAGAAATAGTGTAATAGCAATGGCTTCAGTTAAAAATATTTTAACTAGCTGCTCTTTAAAAATTATTCTGCAAGTAAGTTCTACAAGCAATGACACGAATCCAATCAATGCTCCTAAAATAATTCCCAATGCACTCCAGCCTTTTGAGTTATTCAGTGTAAAATAAGAATCTATAATTGCGTAAATACATACATAAATTAACAATAAACAACGGGTAAAATATTGTAGCCATTTTGTTTTCATACGATAATGAAAGTACAATAAAATGGGTTACATTTTTTGCATGCATAAATTAGGTTATTTTAGCACCAATTAAACATCATGTTTGCAGTAACCATTTTAGGAAATAATTCAGCTATACCTGCGTACGATAGGCATCCTACTGCACAAGTGATTACTTTATTTGATCAGCATATTTTAATTGATTGTGGCGAAGGCACTCAAATGCAGTTGGCCAAGTATAAAATGCGAAAGAGCAAAATCAATCATATTTTTATTTCTCATTTACATGGCGATCATTATTTTGGATTAATTGGTTTATTAACCAGTATGGGTTTGGTTGGGCGAACCAATGAATTACACCTATATGCACCTGCTGCGTTAGAAAAAATTATTCAATTACAATTAAGTGTTGCTGATACAGTTTTGCCTTATGCACTTATTTTTCATGATATAACGCAAGAAGGAATTATTGCCGATACCCATAAGTTTACAGTAGAATGTTTTGCTACCAAACATAGAGTAGAGTGTTGGGGTTTTGTAATTAGAGAAAAAAAAGACCCTAGAAAAATTGATAAAGAAAAAATTAAATTGTTTGATATTCCAGCAGCTTATTACAATGCCTTGAAAAAAGGAGCCGATTATGAAACCAAAGAAGGGAATATTATTAAAAACGATTTAGTTACTATTGAAAATACTATTGCAAGAAGTTATGCATATAGTGCCGATACCATTTACGACGAAAGTTTAATTGAAAAAGTACAAAACGTAAGTCTCTTATACCATGAAGCAACATATCTAAAGGGCTTAGAAGAGTTGGCACTCAAACGTTATCATTCAACAACTATTCAAGCTGCTACCATTGCATTAAAAGCTAGCGTAGACAAATTAATTATTGGTCATTTTAGTAGTAAATACGAACAGTTAGACGATTTTTTAACAGAAACAAAAACAGTGTTTACGAATTGTGAATTAGCGATGGAAGGGGTAACTTATTTGATAAAATAAAAGCAGCCAATTAGCTGCTTAAATTTTATTCTTCTTCTTTTTGAATTGGGTTTCTTCTAGTTGGAATAACCATTTTTTCATCTTCACTTAAAAACACCCAAAATTCGTGTAAGGCAAAAATATCACCTGGTGTTTTTTCTCCATCATCTTCAGCATTGCGTTCGTAAGAACCCAATAACTCTCCATGATGTTTTAATTCTAATAATTTTTGTTCGTGTGCTAATGTTTTAAAATTTTCTATTGTCATAATGGTTGGTATATAAAATTAATCGTTCAAAACTAAGGGTTGCAATGCTTATTCAAAAAAATTATGTTGAAATATTCTTTTCTATTCACTTGTATTCGCTGTTTGAAAACTTGTTTTCATTTTATTGCACAAATCGCTTTCAATCATTTTCTCAGCCAGTACAATCATGTTCTTAAATGCTTTAGCATTGCTAATTCCATGACCAATAATTACAGGTTTTGCAACACCTAAAACTGGTGTGCCACCATAATTTTCATAATGAAAACGACTTAAATATTCGTCTTTATGCAAGTTGCGTTGGTGAGCAATATCAAAAAAGCTCTCCGCCATTTTTAAAATAATATTGCCAGTAAATCCATCACATACAATTACATCGGCTTTATCATTAAAAATGTCTCTGCCTTCTATATTTCCTGCAAAATTAATTTGAGCATTTTCTTTTAGTAATGGGTAGGTAGCTTGGGCTAAAATATTGCCTTTGCCTTCTTCTTCGCCTACATTCATTAAACCAATTTTAGGGTTGACAATGTTTAAAATATGTTGAGCATATAAACTACCCAAAATAGCAAATTGATTTAAGTGTTCGGGTTTACAATCGGCATTTAAACCAACATCTAACAACAATCCCGTACTACCATTAATTTTTGGAATAATGGTGGCAATGGTTGGTCGTGACACACCTTCAATAGCTTTAATACTAAACATGGCACCCACTAACATCGCTCCAGTATTACCAGCACTAATCAATGCATCAATTTTTCCGGTAGCCAATAAATGAAAACCAATGGAAATAGAGCTTTGTTGTTTTTCTTTTAATGCTTTGGTGGGGTGTTCGTTGTAGCCAATAACTTCTTCTGCATGTATTAGTTGAACTTTATGGCTGAGTTGGTATTCTTCTAATAGTGGAGATAATTGTTGACTATAGCCAATACACAACAAATTAAGCAATGGTGTATTGGTTTGTTCAGCAAACAATAGTTCAATGCCTTTAATAGCTTCAAGAGGGGCAAAATCGCCACCCATCATATCTATTCCAATGTTCATAACCATGCAATTTATTGTTATACCAATAAAACTATAAAAGCCCTTTCGTTAGAAAGAGCTGTAATATTAGTTTGAAATTACTTATGATTAAAGTAATTAAATTAAGCTTTTAAAGGAGCTTTTTCTGCTACTAATTTACCTTTGTAAAACAATTTACCTTCACTCACATGAGCACGGTGACGAGGATGAATTTCGCCAGTAGTGGTATCTTTGCTTAAGGTTACTTCTTGAGCAATATAGTGAGTTCTTCTTTTTGCACTACGTTGTTGTGAGTGTCTACGTTTTGGATTTGGCATAAAATCAAATTTTTAAAAAGTCGGTTCCAAATATTTAGTTATCTAAATCTTTAAATTTTTCTAATCCTTTCATTAAAGGATTGCTGCTATCTTTCAACACATTTTCTTCCATTTCTTTCAGCTTTTGCAAAACTTCGTTATTGCATTGTGGTCCTCCCATTTCTTCCTCATTACACATTTTTTGAAAAGGAATGGCCAAATTTACAAATTCGTACAACCAATCTGCTACATGTAAATGACTTTCGCCTCGGCTAATGTAAAAAACATCCGGATCTTCTTCCTGTTCATTTTTTACATCAGGGTCATCTGCCATTTTAACAATAATGGTAAATTCGTCCCACAATTGTTTGGTGAGTGTGTTGCCACATCTATCACAATCAACATCAACGGTTCCGCCAATGTCAAATTTTAGTTGAATAAAACCGGTATTTTTTTCTAATGTTAGTTTAATATCGGCTTTACAGTTACTAAAATCTTGTTCACCAAAAGCTGCAAAGAACTTATCGTCTATCCTATATTCAAATACATGAACACCTGGTTTTAGCCCTACAAATGCAATATCAAACTCCCTTTTGTGGCTCATGTACTTTTTTTTAGGGTCGGCAAAGGTAAGAGGTTCTAGTGAAACAGCAAAACTTTAGCATAGGTTATTAGCAAATGTGCACTAATTTAAAATTTTCTTTTGAATTTTTATTGTTATGTGAATAGTGTTCTTTACTTTTCACCCCTAAACTAAACTTTACTGCTATGCGGAGATTCTACACTATTGTAATGTTGCTTCTTAGTTCATTTTTTCTTACTAAGGTAGATGCACAGGTTTCAAATTACATCTTTAATCAATCTGTTGGTACATATACAGAAATTACAGGTGGTACAGTTTATGGTACTACAACTTCTGATGATCAGCGATTTGTAGATCCTGCTGTGCCTCTAGGTGTGACTACACCTCTTACTGGTGTTGGTTTACCAATTGGATTTAGTTTTATATTCAATGGAGTATCTTTTGACAGATTAGCCATAAATAATAATGGTTGGATATCTTTGGGTCAATCTAGTTTAACTCCATCCGTAGATATTAATTCAACCAGTTCTTATTTACCATTAAGTTCAACTTCAGCAAATACTCCTGCTGCTTTGCGAAGCAGAATTGCAGCATTTGGTAGAGATTTAGGAGCACAAACTAATGCTGAATTAAGACTTGAAACCATTGGAGCTGCACCCAATAGAACTTGTGTGGTTCAATTTAAAGGTTACAAACGTTTTGGGGCCTCTGGAGATGGTGATAATTTAAATTTTCAAATTCGTTTAAACGAAACGACCAATATCGTTGAAATTGTTTACGGTACTATTGTTTTTGGAACAGGTGCAACAACTACAAGTTCTGCACAAATTGGTTTGGGTGGTAACGCTAGTACAGATTTTATTAACCGAGCTACAACAGCCTCAAATGATTGGAATACAACAACAGCAGGAGCTGCTAATACTGCTGCTTGTCAGTTACCTTTTACTGGTACCGTAGTTACTGCACCAGTTTCAGGTACCACTTTTAGATACTCTCCACCACCACCTTGTGGAGCAACCCCAACAGCACAACCTACCAATTTAAATTTGGTGGTTGCATCTAACACTTCAATTACTGGTTCTTTTGTTGCTTCTTCACCGGTATCTGATGCGTATTTGGTGGTGAGAACAACCACAAATACTGCACCTATTCCTGTAAATGGAACTATTTATACCGCAGGTAATAATGCTATCGGATTTATCGAGTCAAATTCGAACCTAACCACTTTCACATCAACTGGATTAAATCCTGCTACAACCTACTATTATTGGGTGTTTTCTTCTACAGGTATTTGTACTGGTACCCCAAGTTATCTGTTGGTAAATCCAATAAGTGGAAATGCTACAACATTAGCTCCTGGTAGTATTACATCAACTGCTCAAGGAGGTTTATGGAGTTCCGCTGCAACTTGGGTTGGAGGTGTCTTACCAGCAATTTCAGATAATGTAATCATTGCTGATGGTGCAACTGTAACAATAGATGGTGCTTATACTGTAAATAGTTTAACTATTGGACAAGGTGCATCAGGTGTTTTACAATGGAATGCTACTACCAATGCATTAACGGTAAGAAATGATATCACTATTGCTGCTGGTGCAAAATTGTATGCCTATACATCTGGTGGAACTGGACAAACAATTAATATTGGAGGAAACTTTACAAATAATGGCTATGCAAATTTAGCAATGGGTTCTACTTTGATAAACTTCAATGGTAGTGCTTTAGGAGCAAGTTTAGCCCAAACATTGGGAGGCACTGGAACATTTGAGGGAAATGGTACGAGTGGAATTATTCGTAGCTTATTTTTTCAAACAACAGGAAGTTCTTCAATTTCAACTACTCAAAATTTAATAACTTCAAGTTTTGCACACACTGCTGGTAGTTTAAATACGAATGGCAAATTAACTATTGATAATACAGCTCAAGTATATGGCAGACCATTAAATACACAAGTAGCTAATGTAGTAGTAACCAACATGGGAACTACTGCTTATACTGATGCACCAGTTGTTTTTGGTGCAGCAATAACACTTTGGACTGCAAATAGTGCAGCTGTTCTAAATACAAGATATTTTTCAGGTAATAATGTTTATGTTGCAACAACAGCAGGTACTTTTGATGCAACAACTGCACCAACACATACATCAGGTATTGTAAGTAATGGTACAGTTTCGTTGTTATGGATTGGTACACTAGGTACATTAGGCAATCCATTCCAACAAACAGCAGTAACACTTGGAACACAATATTTTTATGGTGATAATTTATACGTTTGTACGGTAGCTGGAGTCCCATCTGCAACTGCACCTCCTACACATACGTCAGGAGCTGTAACTAGTGGAACAGCAACTTTCTTGTTTGTTGGCTCAGCAGCCAAAGTTTCAGTAAACTTTAGCAGCGGTACTGTTAGAAGTTTAACATTAACAACTGCGGGTTCAGGCTATTCGAGTGCACCAAGTATAGCATTTAGCTTAAATGGTGGTACAGGTGCAGGAGTTGCTGCAACTGTTGTTCATATACAATCTATTGCAGGTACTGCTAATAGTTTAACACAAAAAAGTGGTATTGCTACAATAACAGGTGGCTTGAACATCAATAGCACTCAAGGTGCAACTGCCTTCTCGGGTGTTGGTGCAATTTCAACAACTGGAGGTGGTGTAAATTATACAGTTGCACCAACTGTTGGTTTTGCGGGTCCTACAGCAATTAACCTTGTAACAAACGGTGGAAGTGGCTATACTGCAGCACCAACTGTAACTGTTACAGGTGGAAATTTGGTAAGTGGAACTGCATTAACAAGTTCTAGTTTTACAGTTGTTGTAGCCAATGGCAGAGTAGTTTCTGCATATTTAAATACAGCTACAACTGCAACTTATTCGGTACCTCCAACATTGGCATTCTCAGCAGGTAATGCAACCTTGGCATTCCCAACAGGTTGTTGGCCAACGGCAACGGCTGTAATTGGAGCAAATGGACAAATTACCGATTTTAATGTTACCAACGCAGGTTTTGGTTATGTAGCAGCACCTACTGTAGGCATTGGTACAACAACAGCTACTGCAAATGGTGGTACATTTACTACTGTTGCAACTGCACCAACTGCAAGAATTGCTTTATATAATGCCACCTTAGCTTTCTTTACTCCTGCTCCTAGTAATGTTGAACATGATGGTTCTGTGATACCTGCAAATCGTAAACTGAACAATTTAACGATGAACAGTGCATTAGGTGCCAATCTTACTAGCAACCTTGAGTTATTTGGTTCATCACCATTAACACTTACTGCAGGTGAATTAAACTTAGGCTCAAATTCACTTACATTTAGCCATCCTTCTTATGCAGGAACTTCTGGTTCAGCAACTGCTAGTGTTCGTGCAGCATCAATTACATTAAATACTCCTGGAGGTTCTTTAACTAGAACTTTCCCTTACTTCCCTGCTGTTGCTATTGCAACTGGTACAGGTAGTTTAGCAACAGGTTCTACTGTAACTACATTAACAACTTCTCGTACAGCGGCTCCATCTGGTTCAATTACTGGAGGTGGTATAAATGCAATTGGCACTAGAGCTTATAGAGTTCAAGCTAATACTGGAAGTAGTTTTGGTGTGAACCCAACAATTACTTTAAATTTTAACGTTAATGATTCTTTAACTACGGATAATCCTAGTTTATATATAGGTCAATCTACTAGTTTAACTGGCCCTTGGACAGTAAGAAGTGCTGCTAGTGGTACTGGTGCATTACCTGCAACAGGAAGCAGAACAACTGCAACAACGGGTGCAGGTCCAATTGTGCCAACTGGTGATGATTATTATGCTTGGTTAGCAACTGAAATTTGTACTGGTACTCCAATTACAGGGGTAATTGCTGCAACAGGTTCTACTGCTGTTTGTGCTGGAACTACAGTTGCATTTACAAGTACTGTATTTACTTTAGGTACTGGCATGACATATCGTTGGCAAACTTCAACAGATAATGTTAACTGGGATAATACAACCACTGCATCAGCAGGTGCTTTCTCCATTAGAGTATTAGATTCTATTTGGGTAAGAAGGGTAGATTCTTGTACAAATAGTAGCTTATTTGCTATTTCAAATGCAATTAAAATTAACATTGCTGCAGGTTTGGCATTACCTTGGACAGAAGGTTTTGAAGGCATTACAACTGTAGGGGTTGGTATTTTACCAGAGTGTTGGTCAATTCAAAATATTTCTGGAACTCTACCAACAAGTTCAATTACTGTTGACGGAAATAGAGGTCCAAGAACTGGAACTAAATTTTATCATACGCAGTGGAATGCTACATCATGGGTTTACACACCTGGCTTTGATTTAGTGGCTGGCACTTCTTATGATTTTTCTTTCTATATGAGCAATAAAAGCGGTGTAGCAGGTTTTATAATGGATGTTGCTTATGGTTCTAATCCTAGTGATGTTTCAATGATTAATCCATTGTTAAGTGCAACTGCCGTAACAAATACACCATATCAACAATTCAAATATTCATTCACTCCAGCTACAACAGGTAAATACCATTTTGGTATTAAAAGTACTTCTACAACTAGTGCACCTTGGTATTTGAGTTTTGATGATTTTAAATTGGAAGTAACACCTACTTGTAACGAACCTACCAATTTAGTTTTGAGTAATGTTACGAGTACAGGTGTTGATGTTGTATGGGATGCTCCAACGGTAGGTTCTTCTCCTGCTAGTTACAGCCTTTATTATGCTACTTCTAGTACAGCACCAACATTAACAACAGCACCAACTATTCATGGTATTAGTGGTACAGCTACAGTATTGACTGGCTTAACTCCAGCAACCACATATTATTTATGGGTAAGAAGTAAGTGTAGTACTACTGATTCTAGCAGCTGGAGTGCAGTAAAACAATTTACTACATTATGTACATCTGTTTCATCGTTTACTCAAAACTTTGATGGTGTAACAGTGCCAGCATTGCCTAGTTGTTGGTTAAAAGTAGGTACTACTGGAACAGCTGTAACACAAGCAAGTGGGGCATTCACTACTCCAAATGCTTTAAACATGAATTCTTCTTCAACTACTAATATTGCAATGGTTTCTATGCCTCCTGTAAACAATGCAGATGCAGGCACACATCGTTTACGCTTTAGAATAAGAGCAAGTACAACTGTTGGTGGTATAATTGAAGCTGGATATTTAACCGATCCTTTAGATCAAGCAACTTTTGTTTCTTTAGGTTCATTTACTACAACTAGTACAACAGTATACAATGATTTTGAAGTTACACCAGTAAACGCACCTCCAGGAGTTACTACATTAGCATTTAGACATACAGGTGCTCCTGCAAATGCAGTTTTAATAGACAATGTTGTGTATGAAACGATACCAACTTGTAACGAACCAACCAATGTGCAAGCTGCTAACATAACAACAACAACTGCTGATTTAACTTGGGATTCACCAACAGCTGGTGGTTCTCCAATTAGCTACAGCTTGTACTATAGTACAACAAATACACCACCAACTTTAACTACTGCACCAACATTAGCAGGTGTTAATGGTCCGGCTGTTAATTTAACTGGATTAAACCCGGCATCTACTTACTTCTTATGGGTAAGAAGCAAATGCTCGCCAACAGATTCTAGTGGATGGTCTAATTTGAGAACTTTCACTACTCTTTGTGCTGTTATTACAAGTTTACCTTGGAATGAAGGTTTCGAAGGTGTTACTGCTCCTGCAGCTCTAATTTTCCCTAATTGTTGGGGTTATGAAAGAATAACTGGTACAAATGGCCCTGGTACTTCCAATGTTAATAGTACAACCAGATCGCCTAGAACTGGAGCAAATTATATGTATAGTCAATGGAGTACAACTGCATGGATGTACACTCCAAGCTTTCAATTAAATGCAGGTACTTCATACGATTTCTCTTTTTATATGATGAATAAAGATGGAATCAATGGTTTTACAATGGATGTTGCATACGGATCATCTGCTACAAATGCTGGAATGGTTAACGTATTGCAAGCTGCTTATGCTGCCAATAATACTAGCTATACATTATTTAAGTATACATTCACTCCAACTGTATCAGGAGCTTATAATTTTGGGGTAAAAAGTTCATGCCCAACTGCAACGCCTAACTTCTTAAGTTTTGATGATTTTAGATTAGAAGTTACTCCGAGTTGTGCTGAACCTACTGCAGTTACTGCAACAAATATTACTACTAACGCAGCCGATGTTTCTTGGACAGCTCCTCCATCTTCAGGTGTAACTGGTTATACTTGGGAATTAAGAACAAGTGGTGCTGCAGGTAGTGGTGCAACAGGCTTAGTAACTAGTGGAACAACTGCCAATACTAATGTTAATTTAACAGGCTTAAATGGCACAACAAACTATACATTCTATGTTAGAACAAATTGTGCTACACCAACTGTGAGTTCTTATGCTTCTAGATCATTCAATACGTTAATAACAAACGATGAATGTTCTGGTGCAGTACAAGTTTTTGCTACTGGTATAATTAACGTTACCAATATTGGTGCAACTCAAAGTTTAGCACCAAGTTTATGTAGTGGATTTACAAGTACAGCAGCACCAGACGTTTGGTTTAGGTTTGTAGCAACTCAAAATGGGTCTGTTACAATGAATACTTCTGGTTTTGACGTTGTAATTGAAGCTTATTCTGGTTCTTGTGGAAGCTTAACAAGTCTTGGGTGTGTTGATGTTGCTGGAACAGATGAAACATTTACTCTAAATGGTTTAGTTGCTGGAACTACTTATTACTGTAGAATTTATGGATATGGAACACTTGTTTCAGGTCAAGGTAACTTTACATTGAATTTTACTGGTACTGCACTTCCTGCTACAATTACTTCTTTCAAAGGTGAAAAGCGTGGTTCAATTAATCAATTAAGTTGGACTACTTCTACCGAAGTAAATAATTCAGGTTTTGAATTGCAACGTAGTGCCGATGGTGTAAACTTTACTGCAATAGGATTTATCAAATCAAAAGCCGATAATGGTACCAGCAATCAAGTATTGAATTACATCTTTAACGATGAACGTCCTTTAAGCTCTGTAGGTTACTATCGTTTGAAACAAATCGATAAAGATGGCAAGTACAATTATTCACAAGTGGTTGTATTAAAATCTGATAGAAAAGGCGATTTCATTGTTGGTAACATTTATCCAAATCCGGTATCATCAATCTTAAATGTTTCAATAGAAAGCACTAAGAATGCAAAAGTTGAAATAGTGATTGTAAATACTTTGGGTATGAAAGTACATCAACAAAGTGCAAACTTGGTAACTGGCCAAAATATTCAAACTATGAATATTAACCGATTGGCAGCAGGTTTGTATCATGTACAAATGATAACTCCTAACGGAGAAGTAATACAAGCAGGTAAGGTTACTAAACAATAATTGTTACTATTTTACTACGAATGCCGATAAATGAAAGTTTATCGGCATTTTTTTTTACTTTCATGCTTTAAACTAATTTTTCATGAGAAAACTTTACTTTTTCTTTTTATTCAGTTGTTTGAGTTTTATTGCACATGCACAATTCCCAGCTCCTTATTGTAATGTGGTATTTAATTCGGGGGTTGAGCCTATCACAAAAGTTCAGTTTGCTGGTATAAATAATTCTAGCCCTGCTAACTTAAATGGAACACCTGCTTTACAAGATTTCTTATCTATTATAGGCACTGTTGAACAAGCAGGTGTTTATACAATTACTGTTGAAGGAAATAGTGATGGAAATTTCCCCAATTATTATCGAGTATTTTTTGATTGGAATCGTGATAATGATTTTGAAGATGCAGGTGAAATGTATGAAATTGGTGTAATCATTAATTCAACTGGTACTGATGGTAAATTTGCCTCTACTGCTATCAATGTTCCTGCAACAGCCGGAGTAGGAAATACTAGAATGAGGGTAATTAAAAAATATGGTGCTACAAACCCATTAACATCGCCATGTAACCCAACTGGTGGTGTTAATTATGGTCAAGCAGAAGATTATACCATTAGTGTAACCTTAGGTAATGTTTGTACAGGAACTCCAACTGGTGGAACTGCTGTTGCAAGTCCACTTATTTTATGTACTGCCGATACATCTGTATTAACAGTTACAGGTTTTTCATCTGGCACTGGCATTTCTTTTCAGTGGGAGAGTAGTCCTGCTGGAGCAAATAATTTTACTAATGTAGTAAATGGAACTGGTGCAACCACTAGTACTTATACATCTGGTACAATATCAGCAAATACTGATTTTAGATGTAAAATCACTTGTGCCAATGGTGGAGCTTTTTCCTACTCTACTATTTCAACAGTTACTCTAGGCTCAGTACCAACCAACGACGAAGCATGTAATGCTGTTTCATTGGTTTTAAATGGAACTTCTCATTGTGGTAATACTACTTGTGCAACAGCTGCAGGCGATCCTGCTTTTTCGTCAAGTGCTGCAAATAACACAGTTTGGTACAAGTTTACGCCGCCTACAACTGGTTTATACAATATTATAATGTCTCGACCTTCAGGTGTAACATCTGGATTATTAAATGCTTGGGTAGGTATCTATTCGCAAATTAATGCTTGCCCTAACTTAGCATTATTTCAACAACCAGCTACAACAGGATACGATTTAACTGTTAATCCAAGTGTAACAGTAGTAACTCCAACATTATCATCAGATTCGACTTATTATTTTATGATTGATGGAAATAGTGGTTCAGCAGGTGCTTATTGTATTCAAATTGTAAACCCTCCTGCACCTCCAACTACTTGTGTAACCAATACTTTACCAGCAAATAATGCAACAGGTGTTGTATATACTCCTAATTTAAAATTGAAATGGAATACAGTGCCAGGAGCATTAAGTTATGATGTGTTAATTGGTACAACTAATCCACCAACAGCTGTTCTTGCAAACGTTACAACCGATTCTATCTTAGTTACAGGAATTGCAGCTAGTACTACTTATTTCTGGTATGTAGTACCTAAAAATTTAGGTGGTGGTGCAGTTGGTTGCACAGCAAATGTTACATCCTTTACAACCGATGGTCCACCTGCTGCTCCAACAAATGATGATTGTGCAGGTGCAATTAATATTTCGGCTTATGGTGGTGTTGTAAATGGTACAACTATAGCTGCAACGCAAAGTTTACCTGCAATAATTTGTGGAGGCTTTACAGGTACTGCTAATGACGATGTATGGTATAGGTTTACTGCTTTAAGTAATGGAACTGCGGTAATTACTTTAACTGGTATAGGCTCTTTTGATGCAGTGTTAGAAGGTTTTTCAGGTAATTGTGTATCATTAACTAGCCTTACTTGTGCTGATGCTGTTTTTAGCGGAACAAATCAAGTTGAAGTATTAACCATGAGTGGGTTAACTGCTGGCCAAACTTATTATTTTAGAGTGTATAGTTGGGCAAGTTCAGATAATGCAAGAGGTACATTTACCTTATCGGCTTCTGGTGTTGCTCTTCCTGCTTTTATTACTTCGTTTAAAGGAGAAAAAAGAGGAACAACAAATGTATTAAGTTGGATAACCACTGCCGAAGTAAATAACGCAGGTTTTGAATTACAACGTAGCAATAATGGTGTGCAGTTTTCTTCATTATCATTTATTCAAAGTAAAGGCGATAATGGAAATAGCAACCAAGCAATTGCTTACAGCTATAACGATGAAAAACCATTTGCTGGAACAAATTATTATCGTTTAAAACAAATAGATAAAGATGGTAAATTTTTATTTAGCGAAGTTTTAGCCATGAAAGGTGCTAAGCCTAATCAGCTAGATGTTGTAGCTATTTATCCTAACCCAACTACAAATATTATAAATATTGCATTGAATGCTCCAAAAACCGATAAAGTTACTTTTGTGATAAGTGATATTTCTGGTAGAACAATTCTTATGCAACAAGTAAATGTAATTGTTGGCGATAATTTATACAACATTAATGTTGCCAGCCTTGCAAAAGGAACTTATACTGTTAAAGCAATCTGTAACAATGGGTGCGAAACAGCTATAACTAAGTTTGTGAAACAATAATTGAATGAATTCAATCAATAAAAAAACCTCAAGTGAAACTTGAGGTTTTTTTATTTACATAATATTTTGCTTAAACCAAATTTCCTCTTTGTATAATACCACCTCCAATTACATCATTGCCTTCATAAAATACAGCACTTTGTCCTGGTGCAATACCTTTTACATTTTCGTAAAAACGAACATTAATGCCGTTATCGCTGGTATATAAATTGCTGAATGCACCTTTATCTTTATAGCGAATTTTTGTTAATGCTTCCATTCCATTGGTTATACCATCATATTTTATCCAATTAATTTTTCCAACCAACATATCATTTTGTTCAAGGTCTTGTTCATCACCTAAAACAACGGTATTTGTTTCTGGGTTTATGGCTGTAACAAATGCAGGTTTGCCTAAGGCAATATCTAAACCTTTACGCTGACCAATAGTATAAAATGGATAGCCTTTATGTTTACCTAAGCGTTTACCATTTTTATCTGTAAACCAACCTCCGTCAACCTTTTCTTCAAGCCCATCAACTCTGCGTTTTAGAAAACCACGATAATCATTATCGGGTACAAAACAAATTTCGTAACTCTCACTTTTTTTAGCCAATTCTGGATAGCCCATATCATGAGCCATTTGTCTAATCTCAGATTTGCGGTATTTGCCTAAAGGCATGATGGTACGGCTTAACAATTCTTGATCTAAACCCCACAAAACATAGCTTTGATCTTTGGTTTCATCTAAACCTTTACTTAAAAAATATCGTCCATTTTCGTGTTGGTGTACTTCGGCATAATGACCAGTTGCAATAAAATCGCATCCTAAATTATTGGCTCTTTTTAATAAGGCTTTCCATTTAATATGTGTGTTGCACATTACACAAGGGTTGGGAGTTCTACCAGCCAAATATTCTTCTACAAAATTTTCAATTACAAAATCGCCAAACTCATCTCGTATATCTAAAATATAATGAGGAAACCCATGATGCACTGCTGCCATACGGGCATCATTAAAACTATCAATATTACAACAACCCGTTTCTTTTTTGCCAGTTGTACCAACACTAGTGGCATAATCCCATGTTTTCATGGTAATACCAATTACTTCATAACCTTCGTGGTGTAGCATGAGAGCTGTAACAGTACTATCAATACCACCACTCATGGCCACCAAAACTTTTCCTTTACGGCTCATATAAATATTTTTCTAAACTGCAAAAGTAAATTTAATTATTGAGTTGAGGTTTAAGGGCTAACTTCTATTGTTGCGATTGAAGGAATTTTTATTTATACCAAATGGGTTAATAGCTGCATAAACTGTTCTCTCATAATCATTTTAGCTCCTAAGCTTTCTAAATGTTCGGTATATACTTGGCAGTCAATTAACTCAATGCCTTCTTGTTGAAGCTGTTGAACGTACTTAATGAATGCATATTTACTAGCATTTGATTGTTTAGTAAACATACTTTCGCCAAAAAATACTTTACCCATTTTAATGCCATACAATCCACCCACTAGTTCACCATTGAACCAAGCTTCGGCAGAATGAGCATAACCCAGTTGATGTAATTGAGTATAAGCAGTTTTTACATCTTCATTAATCCATGTACCATCTTGATTTTTTCGTTCAACTTTTTTACAATTATCAATTACTTGTTCAAAAGCTTGATTAATTGTAAACCTAAATTTTCGTTGATGGAGAAGGGTTTTCATGCTTTTACTCACCTTTAAATCGTTGGGTAGTAAAACAAATCTTGGATTTGGATGCCACCATAATGGCAAGTCATTATCGTACCAAGGGAAGATGCCACTTTTGTAAGCCAATAGTAAACGTTCAATTTGTAAATCGCCACCAATAGCCAATAATCCATCGCTTAAAGCTTCGTTAGGTGGGGGAAACCAAATTTTATCGTTTAAAACATGTAGTGCCAAAATAAATGGTTAGGGGAGAGGTTGATTAATGGGTTTCTTCAACAGTAGCATTGATTCCTCTTTCTGTAATGCTGTTACACATGGGTTTTAGGGTATCGTAATCACCATTTTTTACAGCATATTTTCCTTTAAAATGTATGAGCATAGCACATTGCTCTGCTTGTTCTTCTGTATGGCCACAAACTTCTACCAAAGTTTCAATTACCCAATCAAAGGTGTTTACTTCATCATTCCACACAATTAAGTTAAATGGAAATAGTGTAGTTTCCATTACATCTACATCAACCGAATCTTTTTGTTGTTCTTTGGTATTACTGTTCCACTGATACATGTAGCAAAATTAATGGTAGAATTGAATTAATACGTTGATTGTTTATGGGTTATTTGATTAACGGCTATAACAATAGTTGAGCTGTGGTAAAATTATTTTTTGAAAAAATGAAATATTTTTTTGGCAGATATCATCTAGCCCCTATTTTTGCACTCCAATTAACGAAAGGGAGTTTAGCTCAGTTGGTTCAGAGCATCTGCCTTACAAGCAGAGGGTCGGCGGTTCGAGCCCGTCAACTCCCACAAAAAAGGTTTCATAAAAATGAAACCTTTTTTTATTCTTCTGAACAATCAGAATTATTTGATTCTACAGTTGATTAAGTTTTTGTTTAGATTCTTCGTCATTAGGGTCTAGCTCAATAGCTTTACTAAATGAAGCTTTGGCTTTCTCTTTATTCCCTTTTGATAAATAATAATCGCCCCAACGAGCATGTACAATAGAACTGTTGGGATGTTGCTCTATTGCCAATTGCAATATGGTTTCAACAGCTTTTGCATCGCTTGGTTTTTGGTTCATTAAATTATATGCCAAATAAGTTATTTGATATTCATTCATATTCATTTTTCTAAAACCATCTTTAGCCGCAGCATAGTTTTTTTGAGTTAAATATTCAGTAGGTGTAAATTCATTATTGGTCATTTTTTTCCAACCTTTGTCTTTGGGTTCAAAATTTGTGCGTAAACTCAAAATATTACCTAAACTATCTTTTTCAAAAATGCCTTTAATATTATAATCTGTAAATATGATGGTGTCTTTATGAATTGGAAAACAATAAATTATTTTGCCACTATTTATTTGCTCTACAAAATAATTTTTCTCTGCTTTAATTGTTACCACCTCATCTGCTCCTTTTCTATATCTACCTTCATACTTTTTTATTTCATTTGTGTTTAACACAATAGGTTCAACTTCATTAGGTAAAAAATTTATCCAATCATAAGTTTTAGCAATGCTTCTTCTTAACTCCATTCCAAACCCATTAAAATCATCGCCACTATTTAATAAAATAACTGCACCGTTGCCTTTAACAATGCTGCCAATTGCAAAACCAATAAAGCCTGCGTTAGCACCTTGGTGCTCAAAATATTTTCCTTCGAGTTTTGTATTATTTAATTGTTCTAATAAAAAAGCACCTACACCCATTTGCTCCAAATAACTACCATCGCTTATTTTTACTTGAGGTGCAACTAATGTGTTGGCCATTTTTGTTGAAAGGAAATTTGATTTGCCAACAATACTTTTTTGAATTGCAATCATAAAATTGGCTAAATCTTTTGCAGTGGTATGCAAAGCTGCTGCTGCTTGTTGTGGATAGATATAAGGGATGCCTGTGTACCAACTTGCTCTTGAATATCCATTAGAAAAATACTTTTTGAATAGATTGGGTAAGGGTTGTACAAATGTGCTTTGAGTCATTTTTAGTGGAATAAAAACATATTGCTTGGCAATGGTTTCAAAGTCTTTTTTTAGTACATCCATTAAAATCATTTGTATTATCATATAGCCACCTCCACTATATCTAAATAACTTGTTGGGCTCACTATTAATCACCACTTTATTGCTACCAATATCTTTACCTCCATTTAAAATTTGTGGAACGGTAGGTAAATTTTTTTGTGTGGGTTGAAACCCCCAATATGAACTTTGACTTGCACCTGCTGTATGGCTTAACAGCATTCTTAAAGTAATAGGTGTTTGTTTTGTAAACTCATTATTGTCTAATTTCCAACTTGTAAGGTATTTATTTACATTGCTATCTAAGTGCAGTTGGCCTGCATCTACTAATTTTAAAACTATTGTGGCTGTTACTAGCTTACTGATTGATCCAGCAGCATAAATAGTATGATTGGTAGCTTTTATTTTGAGTGTGGTATCGGCAAATCCATACGATTTTACAAAGTCAATTTTATAATCTTTTATTACAGCTACACTAGCTCCAGGAATATTATGAAATTTCATTCTTTCTTCAATACTCCAAGTTTTAAAACCTTTTACCGGAACATAAGGAATTAGATTGTTTTCTACTTGTTGAATTAATGGATTCAATTGAGCAGCTGCTATATTGAAACAATAAATAACAACAATCAGTAGTCGAAACTTTATTATCATTAGTTGGTTTGCTTTATATATTTTATATTCTTAATTCTTTCTCCATTTAAATACAATACATCTGTTCTGTTACTATCAAATGAAACAGAATAATTGTTTACCAATATTTTAGAAGAAGAAATTAGTAAAGCCTTTGTTGTTTGATTGGAGCCAATTTGAACATCAAATGCTTTGTTATTTGCACTAGTTATTTCAATGGTTGTGTTTGTTTCTTGGTTATAGTATTTACCCTTTCTTTGGCTGAATTCATTTAGCGACATCTCATCATTCACTTTTGTTAAAGAATAGGGAGAATGATTAATATAATATGCTGTTACTTGAAGTTCTCCTTTTAAATTTTTGTTGAATTCTTGTTTGAAAAGCGTATCATATTTCTGATGGAAAATATTATTTGCTTCTCTTTCTAGTTCCACATCATTTCTACCAATTCTTTTTAGAAACAGCTTATTCTCTCTTTTCTCGAATTGAAAAGCAAAATCATTTTCAGTTAAATAAGTTCCTACTACTTCATCGTCACTAATAAAATTACCAACAGATGCTGGTTTGGTAATTAGAAAGTTCTCATCTTTTTGTAAATCAAATAGTACATCTGCCATTTGCCGGGTTTGCATTGATGGAATTGATTTGCCAGTATTGGTTAGGGTAATGATAGCAGTGTTTTTGCTTGGAAATCTTATTACCGTTGCTTTCCATGCTCCTGTTGCTCCTTCATGAAATGTATAATTTAAATTTTTGTACTCACCAAATTCTAAACCATATCCATAATTTAAAAATTTCGAACCCTTAATTGCTTGTTGGCTTTTGGTAATTACACTTTTTCGAATACTTACATTGGTAATGCCTTGAATAATTTTCTCCCATTGAATTAAATCTTCTAAAGTTGAAAAAATGTTACCATCACCACATACATTCCAAATCCAATCGTAGGTTGTCCAAGTATTAAAATTGAAATATGCTTTTGCAATATGACCATCAATTTTTGTATAGTCATTTACAAAACTTGTATGTGGCATATTCAATTGTTTGAACATTTCAGTAGTGAACTGTACAAAACTTTTTTTAGTAACTTTTTCAATAATAAGAGCAAGTAGAATATAGTTGGTATTGCTATATAAATATTGTGTGTTGGGTTTAAAATTCAATTCTTTTTGTTTACTAATAAGCTCTAAAACATCTTTATTGCTAAAAGATTTTTCCCACCACGTATAACCTTGTAATGACCATACATCATAGCAATCTCTAATGCCACTTGTATGGTTAAGTAGTGATTGAATAGTAATTTTTTCTTTTAGAACTGGATAAAGAGTTGGATAGAATTTTCTTACATCATCTTGTAAACTTATTTTCTGATCTTCTATTAGGCTTAAAATAGCCAATGCTGTAAACTGTTTGCCATTTGATGCAATATTAAATCTGGTGTCTTCTTTTATTAGTGAGCTATCTTTTAAGTTGGCATAACCAGCATACTTTTTATAAATTACTTTTCCGTTTTCAATTATAGCAGTTGCTATTCCTGGAGCATTTAAGGGTACATCTTGTATAGCAATGCTATCTAACTTTTTAAGTTTCTCTTTGTTTATGGTTGGTTGACCTATTGCAGAAAAGTACGCTACTAAAACTATGCTTATAAAATATATTTTCATTTTTAATGTTTAGTTTTTATAAATAACATCACCATTGCCAGATTGGCTTACAATAATGGCTTTTCCTTTTCCAAAGTTTACAATATCTCCATTTCCAGCAAGTTTTGCTGCAAAGTTTTCATTAGTATTCATTTCAATATTGCCATTACCAGATTTAATAATGGTTACTTTTCTGGCTTCAATTTTCTTTGCATTGGTATCACCATTGCCATTGTTATCAATATCTAAGATATCTACAGTAGTGCCCTTTAATACAACATTTCCATTACCACTATTTTTTATACCTAAGTATCTTCCAATAAAGTTATTCAACCCTACATTAGCATTTGAGTTGTTATATAGTTTAGATATTTCAGGCATGGTAATTTTTATTTTTAAGTTTAGTTGTTGCATTTTATCCCAGCTTAAATTCTTTTTCATTACAATCACTAGTCGATCTTCATCAAGAACATTGATTGTTATTAAAGAGTCGTTAGCAGGCAAGCCTTCAATTTGCACATTGTATGGTTTACCTAATTCTATTTCAACCAAACCGTTAATATTATTCAGTTCTACCTTATCAAAGTTGATAAGTGTTTTATTTTGTGCTATTGCAAAAACTGTTACCATTAACGCAATAAGCATGCAAGTGACTTTTTTCATTGTATTATTTTTAATTTTAGTGAATGTTATAATGTGTATTTGTAAAAAAGTAAATTATTGGAATTAAGTGTTTCAAGTTCTATGTATTCTTTTGTTCAGGGTTTATCAAACACTACATTCAAATAAGTAGTATCACTTTTCTCATTAAATATTATTCTTCTATTAGGTTTTTCTTTTAGTTCCCATTCTCCATCAACTACAAACTTAATTTCGCCAAACTTGTAGGCAGTCATAGTTTGTACTGTTGCAGTATAAATAGAGTCTTTAATTACTTCTTGCATTGCAAAGTCATTATCCCAACTTAATGGGTTGCCATTGCCTCTAATGCTTACTGTTTTAATATCTTTTTTATTGTTTACTACTAAGGTTATGATAACAGTTTTTAAAAAAGCTTTTTGTACACAAGCGGTAGTACAAAATGCTATCACTAATGCTAATACAATTTTATTTTTCATGATTGATGTTGTTTATTTTTTTGCTAATTAAATAATCTAATCCAAACCTGCCACTGCCCAATACAAGACAATACATATATAACCAAAGAAACCCTAGAGACGCTAACATACTCCACAAACCATTATGCCATTGTTGTAAAAATGCAGCAACACACATGGTGCAAATAATTAGGAATGAGAAAATACGTGTTTGCAATCCTAGGAGTAAAAAAATACCACCTACAGCTTCGCTAAATGCACCCATCCAAGCAAAAAATATGGGAAAGGTTTTAAAAATGCCACCATACTCGGCTACATCATTTGGAAACCAAAAAGCTACTTCAAATAAATTTAAATTATTGTCTGTTGGGCTCCAAGGCATTCCAAACTTTGGTGCACCAAACTCTGTAGCTAACCAAAAGCCACATACAATACGTGGTATGGCCAAAAAGGCATCTTGCCACCAATGGGGCATTAACATAGGTGTAGTTAATTGTTGGAATATTTTTTTCATAAGAGTTTATTTTTTGTAGGTCATTGATAAGCCAGTATCGCCATTTACTTTAAGTTGAACATTGGCTATATCTGATGAATTGTTTTTAATAATTATTGCTGTGTTTTGAGGCACTGTAACTTTTACTGTTTCATTGGGTTGAACAGTTTGTAAAGTAGTAGCTGTTTTACCAATGGGCTGTAATTCAACTTGTAATGGTTGGTTGGAAACATTGGTAAGTTTTACAGAAAATGTACCATGTTCATTATTACCCAATACAAAACTGTTTTGAGGAGAAATAGTGGTAGTAGAAGTTAAACTACCGAATACACTGCAACCAAAAAATGCTAAGGAAGCAATGAGGCCTAGAATAAAATTTTTTCGAAACATAGTGTTTGTTTTAATTAGAACTGCAAATAGTTGTAATTAACAAACGGTTTCGCCTTAAATGATGATTTGATACCTTTTTATAGGTCTTAAATCTTGTTTTTGTGGTGTCAAAAAATCTAAGTTGCTGAAAGTGAATGCATTAAAAGGAGTTTTTTTTAATGTATTCTTGCGGACTAATGGCTTTTATTTTTTTAAATGCTCTATTAAAAGTGGCTTTGCTGTTAAAACCACATTCAAAGGCCAACGATAAAATAGTTTGTTTTTTATTTTCACCCCTAGCAATTAGCTCTATAAAAGCTTCAATGCGGTAACCATTTACCAAATCATTAAAGTTGCATTGAAAAGCATTATTGATGGCTTTACTTAAGAACGAAATATTGGTATTTAGTTTTTGTGCAACATCAAATAAGGTAAGTTCAGGTTCTTGATACATTTTGTTTTTCAATAAAACTTCTTCTATTTTTTGCTTCCAAATTTCGAATTCAATTGTGTTTTTAGAACTTGCTTCTTTGATTTCTTCTATCTCAATTTCTTCAAAATTGTTTGTGCTATCTGCCAATAAAAATGCAGGTTTATTTTCTTGAAGTAATACTATTTTTTGATGGTTAAATAATTTTGTTTTAAAAAATATTTTGGCTTCAACAGCATTGGCATATCCTGCAATGGCTATATAGTAGCAACAAATGGCAAAGCTGAAAAAGTACCACCAACTATTGATGTATTTTACTTGCAGAAAAGTACCTGCTAATGCTAGTACAAACCAAGAGATAAGAATTACTAGAAAAGCAATTAAAAAGTTGCGAACCCATAAAAACAGAAAATTTGCTGTATTACTCAATATTGCTTCAATGGCTTTTTTATAAGATTGATAGTAACGAATGGAAGCTATGAAATACGATATCATACTTACAAAACCTGCTGCTTGATACCAAGTATCAAAGTCGGGGTCTTGTTCAGACTTTAAAAAATAATATTCATGCACAATAAGTTTATCGTACACTACCATGATGATAGAAAAAATTAAATACAGTATTGCCGGAACAAAATGAATAAACTCTTTTTTGGTGATTTTAAAACTTGGATTGAATAAACTATTTACATAAAAAAATATCAACGGGCCAATTAAAAATAATTGATGAAAAGGTGTATAAAATAAAATATCTCTATAGGGTTGTTGTCCATACCAGCCAGCAAAACCAACCATCCAAGGAGCAATGTATAACACAGCTACTACTAAAAATAATCCCAACCATAAATTAGATTGTTGTTTTTGCTTGGCATATTTTACAAAAAGTAAAACAGCATACACCAACATGTGTACAAAAAAGATGAGGAGTATAGAACTATAAAAAGCAAAATGGAAAAGCATATAAGGTTAAAAATAGTAGATAAAAACTAAACTTTATCTGTTCTATACAATCAAGCCAATATTTTTTTTAATGATAACAGACTATAGTTTAAGCATTAAAAACGCTGTACAGTTTTAGTGTTTAATGCCTCTTTTCTTTACAATACCACCTTTAGTGTCTTTTACAGCATTCATAACCACAAAAGCATCGGGTTCAATTTTTTGTATTTCGGTGTTAAGTTTATTGAGTTCTAATCGGGTAACAACGGTATAAATAATATCCACCTCTTTGGTTTCACCCTTTTTTCCATACCCTCTTTTGCCAGTATATACAGTAACTCCTCTGCCCATTTTATGAATAATCATTTGGCGTATTTCTTCACTTTTGATTGCAACAATTGTAACGCCTGTATATTCTTCGATACCTTCTACTATAAAGTCGAGTGTTTTAGAAGCCGCTAAATATGTAATCATAGAGTACATGGCTACTTCAACAGATAATAAATAGGCTGCTGCCGAAAAAATAAATATATTGATGATGATGATTATGTCGCCAATAGTAGTGCCAAACTTTTTACTCACGTAAATGGCCAAAACTTCTGTTCCATCAATTACAGCACCACCTCTTACAGCTAAGCCAATACCAGCACCTAAAAAAAATCCACCAAAAATGGCTACTAATAAATTATCGTTGGTGACATTAGGAAATTCAACGGTTCCTACAACCAAGGCTAAGCCTAAAATGGCTAGTAAGGTTTTGAGGGCAAATTGTTTATTAATGACTTTATAACCTAGTAAAATAAATGGAATATTTACTACAATTAATAAAATGTAAAGTGGTGTACTAGTTAATGCTGAAATAAGCAATGAAATACCTGTTGCACCTCCATCAATAAAATGGTTGGTTAATAAAAAGCCTTTGAAACCAAATGCTGCTGAGAAAATGCCAACTGTTATGAGTAAAAAATCTTTAATGCCTCTAATAATGTTAATTCTTATTATTCTAAATGCTTTTGCCAATACATAGTTAGAATAAAGTTTTTCTTTACCAACTACTTGTTTTCTGTTTTTTAAAGCGGTTTGTATAATTATTTTATTCCAAATTGGATTCATGCTTAGCCTTTTTTTTCTGCTTCAATATAAAGCATTATTTATGAAAAAACTATAGAATTTGTAGGGTGGAGATGATACTAAACAAATAGTTTCAATCAAATTTTTTCACTTTTCTGAAAACCAATTGTTCGCAAGTGTTTTTTTGCCACGGAAGCACGGATTAGCAAGGACTTGAAAATATTTAATGAAAGCATAAATTTTAAAATACAAAAGTGGTGACAAAAAAGAGGATTGCATTTTGCAATCCTCTTAACTTCTTAATACTGTCATCTAGTATCTGTCATCCAGCATCTAGTCTAAATATCTATTGCTTCGCCATAAGCTGCAGCAACTGCTTCTTTTAAACCTTCACTCATAGTAGGGTGAGGGTGAACAGCATTTAAAATTTCATGAGCGGTAGTTTCTAATTTTCTAGCAACAACAGCCTCTGCAATCATTTCAGTTACGTTGTTACCAATCATGTGGCAACCTAAGAATTCACCATATTTTGCATCGAAAATTACTTTTACAAAACCTTCAGTTGCACCAGCAGCACTTGCTTTACCACTTGCTACAAAAGGAAACTTACCAACCTTAATATCGTAGCCAGCTTCTTTTGCAGCTTTTTCTGTATAACCAACACTGCTAATTTCTGGAGTGCAATAAGTACAACCAGGAATATTGTTGTAGTCCATTGCTTCTGGTAAATGATGGTGTTTCTTTTCCATATAAGCCATGTGTTCAGCAGCATTGATGCCTTCTTTTGCAGCAACGTGAGCCAACGCTTGTCCTGGAGAACAATCCCCAATTGCATAAACACCAGCCATTGAAGTTTGCTGATATTTATCTACTATAATTCTGCCTTTATCGGCTTTAATTCCATTTTCTTCTAAACCAATATTTTCAATATTCGATACCACGCCAACAGCACTTAACACTACATCAGCTTCTAAAGTAATGGTTGTGCCATCTTGTTTTTTAACCAATGCTTTTACACCAGCACCAGTAGTATCTAAACTTTCAACAGAAGCATTGGTCATTATTTCAATGCCTTGTTTTTTGTATTGTTTTTCCAATTCTTTAGAAATGTCTTCATCTTCAACAGGTACAATTCTTGGCATAAATTCAACAATGGTCACTTTTGTTCCCATGCTGTTGTACACATAAGCAAACTCAACACCTATTGCACCACTACCCACAATAATCATGCTTTTAGGCTGTGTAGGTAAAACCATTGCTTCACGATAACCCACTACTTTAACGCCATCTTGCTTTAGGTTTGGCAATTCACGGCTTCTTCCACCTGTTGCAATCACAATATATTTGGTTTCTACAATTTGTTTGGTTCCATCGGCAGCAGTCACTTCTACTTGTCCTTTGGCTTTTACTTTACCATAGCCCATAATCACATCAATCTTGTTCTTCTTCATCAAGAATTGAACACCTTTACTCATTTTATCAGCTACACCACGACTTCTTTTAATCACTGCACCAAAATCATGCGTTCCGGTTGCATTAATTCCATAATCGGCACTATGCTTTAAATATTCATACACTTGAGCACTTTTCAATAATGCTTTAGTTGGAATACAACCCCAGTTTAAACATACACCGCCTAAACTTTCTTTTTCAATAACAGCTACTTTAAATCCTAATTGAGAAGCTCTGATAGCAGCAGGGTATCCACCTGGTCCACTACCAATTACAACTACATCGTATGCCATAGTATTTTATTATTTTAAGTTGGCTGCGAAAATACTTGCTAAAGCTGATATGGAAAAAAGAGAGTTCTAATAAATGAAAATTGTACTCTACATTCAATGCAAACGATGTCTTTGTGGAAGAATTTGATGTTTTATTGAATCAAAATCATAAAATATATCGAAGTTGATTGTTAAAGAGTCTTGTAAATACATCAATCAACTTTAATCTGCACTTTTGCAGTTCAATTAATTTGTACAAATGAATATTGGCTTCGAAGCAAAAAGAGCATTTACCAATGGCACAGGTTTAGGGCATTATAGCCGAACTTTAATTAGTTCTTTGGCTCAATATTTTCCTCAACATCAATACTTTTTATTTACGCCGAAGCAAACCAATTTATTTGATGAAGTAAAACAGCATCAAAACGTACAGATAATTGAGCCTTCAACTTTTCCTTCAACTATTTTAAAATCTGCTTGGAGAAGCAGTTGGGTTAAAAGAGATTTGAAAAAGCTTGAAATAGATATTTTTCATGGATTGAGTCACGAAATTCCAGTAGGCATTCAGCATACCAATATAAAATCGGTAGTAACAATACACGATTTAATTTTTGAACGTAATCCCGAGCAATACAATCCTATTGATGTAAAAATTTATCGCAAAAAGTTCAACTATGCTTGTCAAAATGCAAATAAAATAATTGCCATTAGCCAGCAAACCAAAGACGATATTGTACAGTTTTATGGAATTGAAAAAAACAAAATTGAGATTTGTTACCAAAGTTGTAATCCTGCATTTGGTGTAAAAGTGAATGATGCAGAAAAAGAACGGGTAAAAAAATATTATCAATTACCCAATCAGTTTTTTTTATACGTAGGTTCAATAATTGAACGAAAAAATTTACTCACTATTTGTAAGGCTTTGAAAGCAGTACAAGGCAAATTGACTATACCATTGGTGGTTATAGGAACAGGAGGAAAGTATAAAGATCAAATCACCACTTACTTAAGTGAACATGGTTTGAGTAATGAAGTATTGTTTTTATCAGACAAATTCAATAATGCTGATTTTATTACAGCTAAAGATTTTCCTGCTATTTATCAACAAGCATTGTGCATGATTTATCCTTCAACATTTGAAGGTTTTGGCATACCTGTTTTAGAAGCTTTGTGGAGCAATATTCCTGTTATAACCAGCAATGTTTCTTGTATGCCAGAAACTGGCGGAGATGCTGCATTTTACGTAAATCCCACCAGCGAAGAAGAGCTTGCAAATGCAATGCTACAAGTTGCCCACGACGAAACTTTGAGAAATGAAATGATTGACAAGGGTTGGCAACATGCTCAATTATTTACCCAACAACAATGTGCAGCATCGGTAATGCAGGTTTATCAACAATTATAATTCATAATGGAGTTTAAAGACGATATTGAACATGCTTTACAAGCATTAGAAACAAATGCTGCTATACTGTTTGCTACAGAACATCACTGGGTTGTTGCAGTAGATGCAACTAGTAGTGTTGCAGTTGAACAATTGAATAATGCAATTCAATTGAATGAATATGCTTGCAGCATTATTTATGTAGCTGATGAAAGAGAACTCATGCAATATGTTGCCACGCTAGATTTAGAAGTATTTAATTTTTTAGACCAACAAACACAACCAATAGCTATTTTATTTGAACACATGATTGGATTAGCCGATGAAGCTTTACAACCTAATGGATCTGCATTCGTATGTATTGCACAAGATACATTTTCCAAAACTTTGATTAAGCGTTTTCGAAAACCTTTGTTCGTAATAACATTGCCAAACAATCAACTGAATTGCAAATCAGCTTTTAATAATATTGATGCTACTATTAAAAATTCAGTGGCTTATATAGCACATCAGAAGCAACAAGAGGCAACTGCATTTACTCCATTATTAAAGTATCAGTTAGTTGAAAATGAATATGTTAAGTTGCAGTAATACTGTATTGTGCATAATCTTGTGCCAAAGCTGTGCAAAAATCTTTTTTTCTGTTAATTGCTTGATAGGTAGTAAGTTATTGAATTTAAAATGCATTTATTAATTGCATAACAAAATATTTACTTGCATTTGTCGTTTTTAAGTTTCAACTTAATGCTTCAATGACAAAAGTTATACTCAATATTCCATCAGAAAAAGTCCATTCTTTTTTACAAGCAGTGGTGCAATTGGGTATTCGTGATAACGCTGTTCAATCTAACTTCAAATCAACGCCTCGTAAATTCATTGCTCCTTTTCCATTGTCAAAATTCTTGTTATTCGATTGGGAGTTTTTTAGCAATGAATTAGAATTTGAGTAAACTTTTTTCTCTCTAACAAAATATTAACTGTTGGTTTTATGTCATCGTTGCTTTAGTTACATCTAATGGTAAATTATTCACCATTAAATTGTATAACATGGCACAGTTCAGCGTAAATATTCCCAACAATAAAGTTCAATCGTTTTTAACTTCAATGGCTCAAACTGGTTTTACTAAAACCATTCATGCTATTAAAATGGCCGATTCATCGGCTCAGCAAATGCAATTGATTCCTATTCAAAGTCAATACAATCAAAACCATCCATATTTCGATTGGGATTTTTATACCAATGATATTTTAATTGATTAGAGTAGAAATTTTTTCAGCCTATATCTTTGCTGCGTATGGATATTAACTGCACAGCAGAAGAATTGGCAATTTTACAAAAAGTTGCAGCAGCAGCCGAACAGCTGCAAGTGCCTGCTTTTTTAATTGGCGGATTTGTAAGAGACAAAATTATTGGCCGAAATACAAAAGATGCAGATATTGTTTGCTTGGGCAATGGAATTGAACTGGCACATCAAACGGCATCTTTTTTTGTGCCTAAACCTTATGTAGCTTTTTTTAAAAATTTCGGAACTGCTCAAATAAAAATTTCAAATTCTCCAAGTACAAATGAGGCCTTTGAAATTGAATTTGTGGGTGCAAGAAAAGAAAGTTATAATCGTGATAGTCGTAAACCAATTGTTGAAATTGGTACTTTAGAAGATGATCAAAACAGAAGAGATTTTACCATCAATGCATTAGCTATTAGTTTAAATAAAGAAAATTTCGGTCAACTTATTGATCCTTTCAATGGGTTAAAAGATATTGAAAACCGCATTTTACAAACCCCTTTAGAGCCAGAGCAAACGTTTAGCGATGATCCTCTTCGAATGATGAGGGCTATTCGTTTTGCAACACAACTCAACTTTACCATTGCTCCAAAAACCTTTGAAGCCATTGTAAAAATGGCGGATAGAATTAAAATAGTTTCTCAAGAACGTATTACAGATGAGCTGAATAAAATTATGCTTTCAACCAAACCATCCTTTGGTTGGGATTTACTCAGCAAAAGTGGATTACTGCAAATTATTTTTCCGCAAATGATGGCATTGCATGGAGCTGAATATGTTGATGGTAAAGGGCATAAAGATAATTTTTATCACACTTTGCAAGTATTAGATAATATCAGCGAAAACACCAACGATTTGTGGCTTCGTTGGGCAGCGGTTTTGCATGATATTGCTAAACCCAATACCAAGCGTTTTGAAGAAGGTTTTGGTTGGACTTTTCATGGGCATGAAGTAGTGGGTGCAAGAAGGGTTCCTAAAATCTTCACCAAACTAAAGTTGCCTTTAAACGAAAAAATGCGATTAGTACAAAAGTTAGTTGCATTGCATTTACGCCCTATTTCATTAACTAAAGAAAACATTACCGATAGTGCCATAAGGCGATTATTGTTCGATGCAGGAGAAGATATTGATGCTTTAATGATGTTGTGTAATGCCGATATTACTAGTAAAAACAAACAAAAAGTTCAGCGTTATTTACAAAATTTTGAACTAGTAAAACAACGCATGAAAGCAGTTGAAGAAAAAGACCATTTGCGTAATTGGCAACCACCTATAACAGGCGAATTAATTATGCAAACCTTTAATTTAAAGCCTTCTAGAGAAGTGGGCGATATTAAAGATGCTATTCGAGAAGCCATTTTAGAGGGTGAAATAGAAAACAACTATGAAGCAGCTTATGCCTTTATGTTAGTAAAAGCCAAAGAACTCAATTTGCAACCTATTCAATAAACCTTATTTTCGTTCAAGTTTTCTTTTTTGTGTAACCAACGATAGATTAAAAATTTAGCTGTAGTGGCGTCGCACACTTGTACTGTAGAATACTAATTGAGCAATGACACTCAAATTAAAAATTAGAAATCAGAAATAAACAATCATGGCTATTTTAAAGTTCAGAATATATTTAGAAGAGGATGATGCAGTATATAGAGATATTGCTATTAAGCATACACAAACTTTTCAAGATTTGCATTTTGCAATTTTAAAAGCTTACGAGTTTGATAATAAACATCAAGCAACATTTTTTCGTAGTAACGATAATTGGTTGCGTGGTAGAGAAATTACTTTTGAAAAATACGATAAAGAATATGCTGCACCTCCATTATACATGGTTGAAACACCTATTAGAAATGAGGTGCAAAACACCAATCAAAAATTTATTTATGTGTACGATTTTGCTAAAAACTGGGTGTTTTTGGTTGAATTGATTAATGTAAGCAAAGAAGAAAATCCAAAATTGGAATATCCAATTGCTACACGTAAAGAAGGCATTGGTCCACAACAATATGGTACTAAAAGTTTATTAGGCGATAAGTTCAATGATATTGAAGAAAAATACGATTTAAGTGAAGTAACTCCAGAAGGTTTTGGTAAAGAAGGAGATGATGAAGAAGCAGTAACCGACGAAGAAGATACCGTTGAAGATAACAATGGTGAGGAGGAATACTAATTAATCATTTGAGATTTGAAATTGCTGATTGATGTTCACTTTAAATCAATAATCTCAAATTAGCAATCTCAAATCAGTAATATTCAATTCTTGTGAATGACAAAACTGTTGTAATTATTTGCGGACCAACAGCAGTTGGTAAAACAGCTTTAGCTATACAATTAGCTACCTATTTTAATACCGAAATTATTTCGGCCGATTCTAGACAATGTTTTCAAGAACTCAATATTGGTGTAGCAAAACCTTCGATAATTGAGTTACGTCAGGTACAACATTATTTCATCAACTCACATTCCATTCATGATGATGTAAATGCTGTAGTTTTTGAACAGTATGCATTAAAAGCAGCAGCAACAATTCTCCAAAAAAACAATATTGCCATCATGGTAGGTGGTACTGGTTTATACATTAAAGCTTTTTGTGAAGGACTCGATAATATTCCTAATATTCCAGAAGAAATTCGTACTTCCATTACACAGCAATATCAAAATTTAGGGTTGACTTGGTTACAAGAACAAGTACAAACCAAAGATTCACAATTTTGGCAAATAGCCGAACAACAAAACCCACAGCGTTTGCTTAGAGCTTTAGAAGTTTGGGAAGCAACAGGGCAATCGATTACAAGTTTTAGAACAGGAGCAAAAAATGAGCGTCCATTCAACATTGTAAAAATTGGATTGGAATTGCCAAGGGAAATTTTGTACCAACGAATCAATGAAAGAGTAGATGTAATGATGCAAGATGGACTTTTACAAGAAGTAGAAAATTTAATTCCATTTCAACAACTCAATGCCTTGCAAACAGTGGGGTATAAAGAATTTTTTGCTTATTTCAATCATCAATCTACTAAAGAAGCAGCAATAGAAGCATTGAAAAAAAATACCCGACATTATGCCAAACGCCAAATAACATGGTTTAAAAAAGATGAATCCGTAGAATGGTTTTCGCCACAACAATTCAATCAAATTATCAGTTATCTACAACAAAAAAGCGTTTCTAAAAACTAGAAACGCTTACAAATAATTGGGTTGGTTTAACTGCCTCTCGATCCACCTGTTTTAATAGGCTTTTTAGTTGCACCAACAGCTTTAGTATTACCCGGTTTTGCAATAAATTTAGAAGCAGTAGCACTTGCTTTGCCTCCTTTGCCAGGTAATTTTGAGTTGTTCTTATTATTGGTTGGTAAACCCATAAAATAATTGTTTTGTGAACAATGAAGATAAGTTGAAGTTTTTATTTGTACCAAAATTATTCAGTTACTTTTGCGGTTGCTACAAACCCGAACTATCGCTGCTTGTTGATCAAGTTGAGGAAAGTCTGGACAACATAGAGTAATTCACCGGTTAAGAGCCGGCTATTATTCATTGTAACTTGTTACAATAAATAATAAGAGAAAGTGCCACAGAAAATAACTACCCAATCAAAAGTTGGGAAAAGGTGAAAATGTGAGGTAAGAGCTCACGATGTTTTGCAGTAATGTATTACATGGGTAAACCTTGAGTGTTGTAATGCCACGTATAGAAACCTTTGAGGGCTACTCGTTCGAGTTTACTGAAAAGTAAACAGGTTTCAGGGTAGGCAGCAAGATTGTAACAGTAATGTTGCAGCTAGATAAATGATAGTGTAAAAACAGAATCCGGCTTATGAGGTTTGTAGCTTTTTTTAATATTCTTTAAACAGTGGTTCTAATATTTGTAGCATCTGTATTTGCTCTTTTAAATGTCCTTGTTCAGCCTCAATATTTATATAGGGTATCTTTTTGTTGCCATAATAAATAGAAAGTGAACCATCATCAACTGCTCCACTCGACTTTTGTAAGATTACATTGATTTTATTTTCTTTTAAATGGTGGAATACTTTTTTATCAGTAGTATACACAAAATCATCTTCATCCATCAATGCATTTATATAAACATTTGCTGCATTGGCAAATTCTGCCCCTCCTTTTAAATAACTTTTAATAGATAAACCTTTGTTGCCATTGTTGTGCATGGCAATAATCATTTTTGCATCACCAATTTGTTGAATGATAGCATTTGCAAAACCTTCAACTTCTTTTTTTGCTTCATTATTATAGACCGACAATTTTTTTAAAGTTGCTTGAATGCCTTTATTGGTGAAAATTCTATTTGGGTCAAAAACATGTTTTGTATTGTTCAGTTCAAACTCAATATTTCTTTGAGGTTTATGTGCTACATAAATAAATTTTCCATTGCTATTGGCTAAAAATTGCTGGCAGGCTTCAATGCTTGTTGTTTCATTGGCATGCAGATTAATAAAACAAAGTTTACTGCTTTGCTCACCAAAAATGCTAGTTTGTATTTGCACAATAGAGTTACCCAATTTTACTGTAGTAGTAATGTTTGTAGCAGGAGTAAAGCATATGGCAATTAGTAAAAAGTACAATTTAAACATACAGTAAATCTAGGGTTTTTATTTACTTCTTTTACGTTAAAAGTTGAAGTAAATTATAAGCAAGATGATAATTATCATGTTTACTGATGTGCAATGTCATGGATTTATTTTTTTATAATTTTTAGTTTCACCCAATAATTTGTAATCATTCAACCCTTTTTGAGTTTCTAGTTTTCAAATCGTAAACCAACTCTATATGTCTGCTAACGATATTACCAAAGCCGTAGACCTCAGTTCTCATGCAACTGGTACTGGTCATTTGCGTTCACAAATACCAGTGTACGTAGATTTTATGCCACCGTGTAACAGTGCTTGCCCCAGCGGTGAAAATATTCAAGGATGGTTATCCCATGCACAAGCTGGCAACTATTTCGAAGCATTTCAAACCATTGTTGCCGATAACCCATTTCCTGGGGTAATGGGACGAATTTGTGTAAAGCCATGTGAAACTGGTTGTAATAGAAATCATATTGATACAACCATCAACATTCATGCTGTAGAACGTTATATTGGCGATGAAGCCATACAACAGCAATGGCAAATACGTTACAATAAACAAACTTCGGGAAAACGTGTGTTGGTGGTAGGTGGTGGGCCAAGTGGTTTATCTGCAGCTTATCATTTAACCAGAATGGGTCATAGTGTTGAAATTGCTGAAGCATCAGGCAATTTAGGTGGATTGATGTATAGTGGTATTCCAAATTATCGTTTGCCCAAAACAATTTTAGATGCCGAAATCAATCGTATTCTGCAAATGGGCATATCGGTAAAATTAAATTATACAGTACAAGATATTATTGCTGAAAAAGAAAATGGACGTTTCGATGCTGTATATCTTTCGGTTGGTGCTCAGTTAATTCACCAAGAAAGTTTTGAGCAAGATGATTCTATTTTAATAAAAGATGCATTTGGTTTTTTTAATGAGATAAAATTGAATACATCTCCATATATGCATAAAAAAGTAGTTGTATATGGAGGTGGAAAATTGGCTTTGTATTTAGCCAGAATTTTAAAAAGATTTGGTTGCGAAGTTGCCGTATTATTTCATGGCGATAAAAAAATGATGCCTGCATACGATTATGAAACTGAAGATGCTTTAGCCGAAGGTGTAGATGTTCAATTATTAAAGAGTATTCAAAAAGTGAGTAATGGAGCAATCACTTTTGAGCAAATGAAAGTTGAAAAAGGTAAAGCTGTTGGCACAGGTGTTTTTGAAAATATTGAAGCCAATGTACTGATTATGGCTCACCGTCAAGAGTCTGCTACTCAGTTTCTACAATCCTTATCTGATATAGTTTTAAATGAAGATGGAACCATTAAAATAGATGCCAATAGAATGACTGGTATTGATGGAATTTTTGCAGGTGGCGATATGTTACCAGGTGAAAATAGAAGTTCAACAATAGCAATTGGTCATGGTAAAAAAGCAGCAAAATATATAGATGGATATTTAATTCAACAGGCTTACGAAAAGCCAGAAAAACATCCAACTGCAGGTTATAGAAAATTACACATGTGGTATAAAACTGAAGCTTCACAAAAAGAACAGCAACAATTAACACCTACTGTAGCCATACAAAGTTTTGATGAAGTTATTGCAGGGCTGAATGAAAAAGAAGCAAGATTTGAAGCACAACGTTGTTTAAGTTGTGGTAACTGTTTTGAGTGTGATGGTTGCTTTGGTGCTTGTCCTGAAAATGCAATAATCAAATTGGGCAAAGGGAACAGATATAAATTTAATTACGATGCTTGTACAGGCTGTGCAGTTTGTTATGAGCAGTGTCCTTGTCATGCAATTGAAATGATTTCAGAAACCTCAAATTCTACTAGCCATGCATAATACAAATAATACAATAGCTACTATTGATGGTAATGAAGCAGCAGCTTATATAGCTTATAGAGTAAATGAAGTATGTGCTATTTATCCTATTACTCCATCCTCTACAATGGCAGAATTAGCAGATGAATGGGCATCTAAAAAAACAAAAAATATTTGGGGCTTTGTACCAGAAGTAATGGAAATGCAAAGTGAAGCTGGTGCTGCTGGCACTGTACATGGAGCATTACAAACAGGTTCTTTAACTACTACATTTACTGCATCGCAAGGGTTAATGTTGATGTTGCCCAATATGTATAAAATTGCAGGCGAACTTACGTCAACCGTATTTCATGTGGCTGCACGTTCTTTGGCTGCACAGGGTTTGTCTATTTTTGGAGATCATCAAGATGTAATGGCAGCAAGAACTACAGGCTTTGCTATGTTAAGTTCTGCAAGCGTACAAGAAGCACATGATTTTGCATTAATTGCACAAGCAGCTACTTTACGTTCTAGAATACCAATTATACATTTTTTTGATGGATTTAGAACATCACATGAAGTAAATAAGTTAACGTTATTGAGTGATGAACAAATCAAATCAATGATTCCCGATGAATTGGTAATAGCTCATCGTAAAAGAGCATTAACTCCTGAAAATCCATTTATTAGAGGTACTGCTCAAAATCCAGATGTGTATTTTCAAGGTAGAGAAACGGTGAACACTTTTTACAATAATATGAGTGGAATTGTAGATGAGGTAATGAATGAGTTTGCAACACTTACGGGTCGTAAATATAATTTGTTTGACTTTGTTGGAGCTGATGATGCAGAGCAGGTGATTGTAATTATGGGCTCAGCGGCAGAAACTGTTTGCGAAACTGTAGAGCTACTCAATCAACAAGGTTATAAAGTTGGTGTAATTCATGTAAGATTGTTTCGTCCTTTCTCATTAGAACATTTCATTAAAGCTTTACCTACTACAACCAAAAAAATTGCTGTACTTGATAGAACCAAAGAATCTGGTGCATCTGGAGAACCCATGTATCAAGATGTATTATCTACTCTAGTAAATGCTTTGCAACAAAATAAAATTCAATTTTTACCTAATATCATTGGTGGTAGATACGGACTTTCTTCTAAAGAGTTTACACCAGCAATGGTTAAAGCTGTGTATGATGAATTGAGAAAAGAACAATCTCTCAATGGCTTTACTGTTGGTATAAATGATGATGTTACCCATTTAAGTTTAACGTATGATAGTAATTTTAAACTAGACGAAACTGAATGGCGACAAGGTTTGTTCTTTGGATTAGGTGCCGATGGAACGGTTGGTGCCAATAAAAATACCATTAAAATTATTGGAGAAAATACACCATTGTATGCACAAGGTTATTTTGTGTACGATTCAAAAAAATCTGGTGCAAGAACAGTTTCTCATTTGCGTTTTGGACCTAAACCAATTAAAGCTCCTTACCTAATTTCTAAAGCCGATTTTATTGCTTGCCATCAATTTAATTTTATAGAGAAAGTTGAAATGCTTGAATTTGCAAGTAATGGAGCTACATTTTTATTGAACTCTCCTTACGGTAAAGATGAAGTTTGGAGTAAGTTAACTGGTCAAGTGCAGAAACATATTGTTGATAAAAAAATTCAATTTTATGTTATTGATGCAACCACTGTTGCAAGAGATACAGGCATGAATGGAAGAATTAACACCATTATGCAAACCTGTTATTTTGCGTTGTCTGGAGTATTGCCAAGAGAAGATGCCATCAAGCAAATTAAAAAAGCAATTGAGAAAACTTACTTTAAAAAAGGTCAGCAAATAGTTGATCAAAACTTCAAAGCTGTAGATGCAACACTTGCCAATTTATTCCAAGTAAATTATCCTTCTATAGTTTCAGCAAGTGATAAAAGTTTGTTTACAGTATCAGACAAAGCTCCAGATTTTGTAAAGGAAATTACGGCTGTTATGATGGCCGATCATGGCGATCAATTGCCTGTTAGCAAAATGCCTATTGATGGAACTTATCCCAGTGGCACCACACAATGGGAAAAAAGAAATGTATCAGATTTAGTGGCTTTATGGGAACCCGATTCTTGTATTCAATGTGGTAATTGTGCATACGTTTGTCCTCATAGTGTTATCAGAGCAAAATTCTATCATGAAAAAAATCTTGAAGCTGCACCGGATGGTTTTAAATCTGCTCCAATTAATGCAAGAGGTTTTCCAGAAACCAAATACACTTTACAAGTTTATGTAGAAGATTGTACTGGATGTAATTTATGTGTTGAAGTTTGTCCAGCAAATGATATTAAAGATGCTTCACGTAAAGCTATCAATTTAGTTGATAAAGCTCCAATAGTTGAATCAGAAAAAAACAATATTCAATATTTTGAAAACATTACTTGGAATGATCGTTCTAAAATAGATTTTTCTACTGTACATGGTGCACAGTTCTTAGAACCTTTATTTGAGTTTTCAGGAGCTTGTGCTGGTTGTGGAGAAACACCTTATTTAAAATTATTATCACAGCTATTTGGCGATAGATTACTCATTGCAAATGCAACAGGATGTTCTTCTATATATGGTGGTAATTTACCAACAACACCATGGTCTAAAAATAAAGAGGGAAGAGGACCTGCTTGGTCAAATTCATTATTTGAAGACAATGCTGAGTTTGGATTAGGCATGCGTTTAACAGCCGATCATCAGGTAGATATTGCACAACAATATTTGGTATCAATGAAAGATGAGTTGGGTGAAGAACTTGTAAATGAAATTCTAAAAGCACCACAAGTGCATGAATCTGAATTGGTGCAACAACATGCTAGAATTAAACAGCTGAAAGACTTGTTAGAAAATAGTGCACATCCATCTGCTAAACATTTGTTGTCTGTTGCCGATCAATTGGTAAGAAGAAGTGTTTGGTTAGTAGGTGGCGATGGTTGGGCGTATGATATTGGTTCTGGAGGTGTAGATCATGTTTTAGCAAGTGGAAAAAATATTAAAATTTTAGTACTTGATACAGAAGTGTATTCAAACACAGGTGGTCAATCTTCTAAATCAACACCAACAGCAGCTACAGCAAAATTTGCAGCAGCAGGAAAAACTGGTGGCAAAAAAGATTTAGCAATGCAAGCTATTTCTTATGGCAATGTGTATGTGGCAAGAGTTGCATTTGGAGCCAATCCACAACAAACTTTATTGGCAATGAGAGAAGCTGGGGCTTATGATGGACCAGCAATTATTTTAGCTTATAGCCATTGTATTGCTCATGGATATGATTTAAAGGATGGATTAGATCAACAGTACAATGCAGTTGCAAGTGGTCATTGGCCTTTGTTACGTTATAACCCAACATTAAGAATCAAAAATAAAAATCCGTTTATACTAGATTCTGTTCGTCCAACAATTCCATTAAAAGAATACGCTTATAAAGAGTTGAGGTATAAATCACTCCTTATGTCTCAACCAGCAGAAGCTGAACGTTTAATGAAGCATGCACAAGAATTAGTGAACTTAAAATGGAAAAATTACGAAGAATTAGCCACTAAAAAAGCCAGTGATTTTGTACCTCTTGGTTAAATGAATTTCTTTATTAGTGAAAAACTTATAACAGCCTTCAAAATAGTGAAGGCTGTTTTTGTACAATATATTGTACAAAATTTTTATGGATCTCGTATTGTTTTACTGGTAACGTTTGCGTAGAAAATGAAGGGGAAAAAAATCTACTTCAATTGTAGTGTTTACATTAGATTAACGAAAATTGCTAAGTACAACTTAAAATAGTTGTTTGTTTCCATCATTTAAATACTGCTATATGAAAAAAAAACTTTTACATCTATTGGTTCAATCCCGTTTTTCAAAAAAAACTTTAGTAATAATTTCTGCTTGCTTTATGCAATCAGTGGCAATTGCACAGTCTAATATAACGTATGGTATGGAAGCCACTACAACATCGGCAACTAACTGGATTAATCAAGGTTCAAGTGAAACTGTTACAGTAGTGAATAATGCAGCTGCAGCAAGAACTGGCAGTAGTTATCTTTCCTTTACTACAACTTCAACATCTGCGGGTAAATATTTTTATAATAACTATGTGAATGTATTACCTGGAGTAAGTAATTATTTTGTTTATCATATTGTTTGGGTAAAATCATCTACAACAGGTCTTTCTGCTGATGCTACGATTCGTTATTCTAGCAGTGCTCCTCCAAATACTGGGTCTTCGGGCCCAACAGCTTCAAGTTATACAGCTGTAAACGCAACAGATTGGACAAGGGTTTCTTATGGACCTTACAATGCTACTAATACAACAAGATATTATTTCCCAGCACCAAGAATTACTGGTGGCGGTACTGGTAAGTTCGTATATTATGATGATGGTGTAATTTATTTTTTAACAACCAATAAGCCAATTGATTTAGTAAATCCTACTGCTCCAACTTTTGGAACATCTACCACTACTGAATTAAATTGGACCAATGGCTCTGATGGTGTAGGTTCAGAGGCAACTGGTGTACAAGCAACCTTATTACTTAGAACAACGAATTTGACTGCTGAAAATCCTGTTTTAAATAATCAAGCTCTTTACAAAGTAGGACAAAATCTCTTGGGTGTTACAGCTACTTCTAGTGATTGGGAAGTTGTAAGTGATAGTATTGGAGCTGCCATAAATACTTATTCAATCAATACAACTGTTCCAACCAAATATGCAATTGTTCATAGAGATGTAGCTTTTAATTATTCAACAGCTGGTGTAACAACTGTAGGTGCTGCTTTACCTGTATCTTTTGGTGTAATAAATGCTTTTAAAAATATAAATGGTATAAAAATAGATTGGAGTGTAGTTGTAGAAAGTAACATAGATAAATATTTTATTGAAAAATCTACCGATGGAAGAATATTTAATGCAGTTGATTCAGCGATGGCGAAAAATGAAAATAACACCACTTATACTTTTTTAGATGTGAATCCGCTTGCAGGAACTAGCTTTTATAGAATACGGTCTGTAGAAAAGGAAGGTGGTATTAAGTACTCAAGTGTTGTTAGAGTTTCGTCTTCAATAAAAGCAAATGGCGAGCTGAATATTTTTCCAAATCCTATTAAGGGCAGTGTAATGAATATTCAACTATCAGACATTAAACAAAATAGCTATGCTTTGCAAGTAATGAATCAGCAAGGGCAGGTTGTATTTTTTAAAATCATACAACATATTGGCGGAAATGCTGCTTTAAATGTTCAACTTCCAACTAGTTTAACTAAAGGTATTTATGTAGTTCAATTTAAAGGAGGTGAAACTTCTTTGAAAAAAAGTGTTTTGATTGAATAGCTTCTGTTTAAAATTTCGTTAAATTATATTTTATTTATAAAACATTTAAAAATATTTAAAAAAATAGTTGTTTAGTTAACCAATAAGCTTTTAACTTTAATATAGCAATTACAACGATGGAAACATTTTCAATAATTGCTTTAAATCAATCACTAACTTTTGCTAAATCCTCCCCCATGAAGATTAGTTTTTTAATCAGTTGTTTGATTGTTTGTGTTTGTTCTTTGCTCGAAAGAGTAATGCGTTTTTAAATACATTCATCAAATCCTCAATTATTTTAACACTCAATTTTGTTGAGTGTTTTTTTTGCCATTTATCATTGTAATAAAAAGCCCCACCTAATAATAGGCAGGGCTTAAACGATTGCTCAAACAAAACAAAAATTATCTTAAGAATAATAATTCTCTATATTTTGGTAAACTCCAATTATCGTCATTTACCAAATGCTCTAATTTATCTACGTGATAACGTATTTTATCGAAGTAAGCTTCTTTAACATCGGCACAATAAGCAATGGCTCTTGCTCTTGTATCTTCAATTGCGTTGGCTACTTTTCTAGCTTCAACTAAAGCATTTACATTTTCATAAATTGCTTGAATGTGAGCACTCACATCAGTTAATATAGCTAACTGACCGGCGTAAGAAGTTTCAGGTAATCCTGCTGTTTTCAAACCATTGATGTTAGTCAACAATTCATTTTGATAAGTTACCGCAGTTGGAATAATATGATTCAAAGCTAAATCGCCCATTATTCTTGCTTCAATTTGTACTTTCTTTAAGTACTTTTCTAGTTCAATTTCATGTCTTGCCTCAAGCTCTGAGTGAGTATATACATGATTGCCTTCAAATAATTTTTTAGCTTTATCTGTAATCATAGCATCTAAAGCCAATGGAGTGGTTGGTACATTTGGTAAGCCACGTTCAGCAGCTTCTTTATGCCATTCTTCGCTATAGCCATCTCCTTCAAACAATACTTTTTTGCTGTCTTTAATATATTTCTGTAAAGTTTGCATAATAGCCACTTCCTTTTTCTCACCTTTTTCAATATGAGCATCTACTTCAACTTTAAAATTCTTCAAAGTTTCGGCCATGATAGTATTTAAAGTGGTCATTGCATTGGCACAATTTGCACCAGAACCAACTGCTCTAAATTCAAATTTATTACCTGTAAATGCAAATGGAGAAGTTCTATTTCTATCAGTATTGTCTAACAATAATTCAGGAATACTTTTATGAATATCTAGTTTTAAAATAGCTTCATCTTGTTCGTCAAATTTTTCGCCAACTCTGCTTTCAATTTCCCCTAACACTTTCGCCAAATATTGACCCACAAAAACTGAAATAATTGCTGGTGGAGCTTCATTTGCACCTAAACGATGATCGTTACCTGCACTCGCAATACTTGCTCTTAACAATTCAGCATAATCATGTACTGCTTTAATGGTATTAACAAAGAATGTTAAAAACATTAAATTGGTTTTGGGCGTTTTTCCTGGAGCCAATAAATTAACACCAGTATCAGTGCTCATACTCCAGTTGTTGTGTTTACCGCTACCATTAATGCCTGCAAAAGGTTTTTCATGAATGAGTACACGTAAGTTGTGGCGACGTGCAACTCTATCCATTACATCCATCAACAAAGTATTGTGATCAACTGCAATACTAACTTCTTCAAATATTGGAGCACACTCAAACTGAGCAGGTGCAACTTCGTTATGACGAGTTCTTAAAGGAATGCCTAATTTATAAGATTCGGTTTCAAAATCTCTCATGAAAGCATACGTTCTTTCAGGAATTGAACCAAAATAATGATCTTCTAATTGCTGACCTTTTGCAGGAGAAGCACCAAATACCGTACGACCGCATTGTACCAAATCAGGACGAGCATTGGCTAAACCTTCATCAATTACAAAATATTCTTGCTCCCAACCTAATGTAGCAGTTACTTTAGTTACATTTTTATCAAAATAATTACAAACATCTACAGCACTTTTATTCAATGCTTCTAATGCTTTTAATAATGGTGCTTTATAATCTAAAGATTCTCCTGTATAAGAAATAAATATAGTAGGAATACACAAAGTTTTGCCGTTGCCAATTTCCATGATAAATGCTGGAGAAGATGGGTCCCAAGCAGTATAACCTCTAGCTTCAAAAGTTGCTCTTAATCCACCATTTGGAAAAGAAGATGCATCGGGTTCTTGTTGTACTAAAGCAGCACCATCAAACTCTTCAATGGCAGTACCATCGCTTTTTAAAGTAAAAAACGAATCATGTTTTTCGGCTGTAGTACCCGTTAATGGTTGGAACCAATGTGTAAAGTGAGTAACACCTTTACTTTCGGCCCAAGCCCTTAATCCGTTGGCAATTTGATTGGCTACTGTGCGATCAATTTTTTTTCCACCTTTAATACTAGCACTAAGACTCTTATAAGCTTCATCGCTTAAATATTCTCTTGCAGTTTTAAGGGTAAACACATTTTCACCAAAAATGGAAGTGATTTTAGCCGAAGCTGGAACTTTTGTTTCTTCTGAAGTACTCAGTGAACTAATAGCAGAAAATCTTAGTGACATAATTTTTTCGATTTTGTTGAGCAAATATGCAACAAAATGAAATAAAAATTGAAAAAATTATCCTTTTTAGTTTGTTTTTTAAATGATTTTTCAAAAAAAATAATATATACTTTAAACTATAATATATTACTTAAGCTTTCTTAAAACTTTATTAGGTATTGATATCCAATACAGAATATACATTAGTAAGAAGGGCAAATAAATACTTTTATATCTAACTATGGCTCCAGAAAAGCTAACAGTATATCCCGTAATAATTAAAATTGTTAGTGCAAAAAATAGAATAGTTGTTAATAAAATAGAATTTTTGTTAGTTTTTTTTCTATAAAAAATTACTCCTAATAGTAAAAATAGTATTCCAATATTTTCTGCAATTGCAGGTAAATAGCTTTTGTTTTTTATTTG
>CALRLQ020000014.1:0-102854 GCA_943368735.1 Rhizobium sp. Q54
GCATCAGATGTTGAAGTGAAGGTTGTCCATGCATTAGAAGCATCATCAAACCAGAAGCTAGATGATGCATTGGTTGTTGTGGCATCAAAACCTGCTCCTGAACCTGTTACAAAAATATCATCTACTAAACTGCTCATGGCTTGGGCTGCTGTAAATGGATGTCCTAAGAATCTATAGGCTCTGCGGCTAGTGATATAAGTTTCTGTTGTTACATTAGTTGCGTTACTTAGAGTTCCTTGAATGGTTGCAATTGAAGCTGTACCAGCTGAAGAGGACTGAAGGAAAACTGGTTTCGAGTTAAAATCAAATGTTAAGCCTGTAGGAATAGTTATACTAGAATTTGGTGCTAAAAATAATGTGTCAACTGTAGAGTTAAGGGTTATAGTAGGAGTTTGAGAACCATTACGAGTGTAATTGAAACTACCATTTAATGTAACAGAAATTTGTCGACCAACAGTTGTACTATTGAAAGTTGGATTAGCTGTAGAAACTGCACTAGGAGCCCAAAGAATATTTCCTACTTCTAAATAACATTTTGATGCTGTTCCTCCACTGTTAAAAAATATTGGGGCAGTTGCATTAGCCCTTGTATATCTAATTCGTCCAGTAGAAGTACTTTTATATATTGCATTTTTAGGAATGGTGTTACTCGTTGTAAACATGCTACCACCACCAATATTAATTGTATTGCCACCATCATCTAAAGTACCCGCATTTAAAGCTATTGAACCTGCAATAGTTAAACCGCTAGAATGTATACTTCCTATTGTTATAGTTGAGTTTGATCTATTCAATGAAAGAGAGTTAAGTGTACTAGTAGTTGCAGAAGTGGGGTCAAAGTTTATAGTTCCTATACTTGAATTCCCAGATGATGGACCTGAACCTGTAACAGAAAACGACCCATTGCCTCCACCAACAATTAACCCTCCATTAAGACATTGAATTAAGCCTGTAGGCGTTGAAGACGATGTTGAATTGAGTATAAATGTTTTGTTTTGTGTAACATTAGAAATATTAAATTTTCCTTGATTAATTGTAAAAGTTCCGTTTACTTGAATGGCATTGTAACTTGCTGTCATGCTTAAGGTAGCACTTGCCCCAAAAATTTCTATATTCCCAAACTGAAAATTGCCCGTAGCCAATGTAGCATTATTGCCATTTACAAATCGTGAACTTGTTCCTGTAATTTGTAATTTTCCAGTTCCTGAATGTATAGTTGCACTAGCTGTTATTTGTCCATTACCATTGCCATTACCTTGCAAAGCAATATCTCCACCTATACTTATTGTAAAACCACCATCCACCAAAATACAAGATTGTTGTATGGTTAAATTACCAGTTACAGTAAGTGTACCTGGCGTTCCTGTAAAAGTTAAGGTTCTGCTAGACAAAGTACCAGTTTGATTCACTTGTAATTGTCCAATGGTTTGAGAAGGAATATTAGTGATAAAAATGCTATCATTTAAATTAGCACCATTCACATTTCCTAAATTGAATACAAGAATGTCATTATTAGCAGGAGTAGACCTTGAAGGACTCCAATTGGTGGCTGTCTGATAATCTAGAGGTGATTCCAATGTTCCTGGCCCCCCCACCCAAGTATAAGTAGTTTGGGCGGATGCATTGATAAGAATAAAAAACAATAAGAATGTAAATAGTTTTTTCATAAAGCAATCATTTAGTATAAAAAATTAAAAAATTTTCTTCAATTAGAATATAAAATTCACATATTATTGAGCCGAATTCATCATTATTGCTCACTTTATCTTCGCAACCGGTTTCGAAACTTTATAAGTACCTAATTTTTCAAACTTATAATTCAGCATAAATTCGTTGATTCATTAAACAGTAATGATTTAAAGCAGCATGCCTACCACCTATTTTATTGATTATTGCAAACAAAAAAGCCTTTTAGTTGCTTTTTTATTAATGTATTGTTCAGTTTTAGCTCAGGATAAATCAAACTTTAATCAACAAAGATTCTTGATTAATATTCAGGCTAAGATTTTGGGTAGAATCAATCAATACAATAATCAACGATATAATTTACTAACCAATCAAACCAAGTTTCAACTAAAAACAAACAATCAAGAACAAGCATTTTTACAATCTAAATGGAACATTTCTTCAAAGTTTAATTCAGTAAAAAATGATAAGAATGCAATTGATGTTGCAATCACTTTTAAATGTATTGCTGGGAAATTAGAACAAGCAAGTGTTTCAGTTGATTTAGACTTTACTAATTGGAGTGAAAAAAATTATGTTCTCATGCCATCGGCTGTGTATAATGGCAATCGTTATGCTTGGAGAAGATTGCGTTATTCACCTAAACTGCATGACATAAAAGATATTGGTTTAGATAAACCCATTATCATTAATGATGTACCTAAATTAAACGACAGTTCGGGCATTTCTCGAATTCAAGAACGCAGTGGTAGTATGGCTACTCCTTCAATTGGGTTTATCAACCATAATTCTAACAGTGGTATTTGGTTGCTTACACAACAAGGCAATAATTTGGGCGATTATGGAATAGATATTGAAGAAACCAAAGACCGTTCTCATGCAACCATCTCATTAACATCGCCAGTTGTTAGAGAATTATTTACCTATCAAATGACCAATGCCCACACACCAAGTTGGGATATTCCTAAAAATTTTAAAGCTGGCGATGAAGTAACAATCACTTTTCGATTATACAGTTTTGAAGCACCTTCAACACAATCTATTTTTAATAAGTTTAGTGAAATACGAAAAGATGTTGCAACTAATTTTACTCTAGTTAATACCTTACCTTATTCGGAATGCATGAATACATTGGAGCAAAAATTCAATAAATACAACTTTGTACAAGACTATGGTTATTATGCCATTGGCATGAGAGAAAATTATTTGCAAGATTGGCAAATTGGTTGGACTGGTGGCATGATTTCTACCTATCCTTTACTTTTTGCTGGCAATGAACAAACCAAGCAAAATGTACTTCGCAATTTTGATTGGTTATTTCCTAAAGGCATTAGCCCTAGTGGGTTTTATTGGGATGCAGGCCAAAAAGGCAATGAATGGATTGGGGGCGACATTAGAAATTATCATACAAAAAACTGGCACTTAATTCGTAAAAGTGGAGATGCTGTATGGTACATTCTTAAACAATTTATGTTGATGGAAAAACAAAGCATCAACGTTAAACAATCTTGGAAAGAGGGCAATCAAAAAGTGTGTGATGCATTTGTACAACTTTGGAATAAATACCATCAATTGGGGCAATTTGTAGATAGCCAAACTGGAGAAATTATTGTTGGAGGTTCTAGTAGTGGAGCAATCGTTCCTGCTGCATTAGCCTTAGCATCACAATACTACCATGAACCAAAATATTTGCAAATAGCAGAAGCCATGGCTGATTATTTCAATGAAAATTTTGTTCAAAAAGGCATTAGTTGTGGTGGTCCAGGCGATGCTTTACAAGCATTCGATTCAGAAAGTGCCTATGCATTGGTTGAATCTTATGTTACGTTGTACGAACATACCCAAAATAAAAAATGGTTGAGCATTGCAGAAGATGCAGCCAAACAATTTGCTACATGGGTAGTAAGTTATAATTACAAATACAACGATACAACCGCATTTGCAAAAGCCAATATTCATACCGTTGGTGGCGTTTATGCCAATATTCAAAATAAACATTCAGCTCCTAGCATGTGCACTGCGTCAGGTGTAGGATTACTAAAATTGTACAGATACACCAACAATATTTTTTACTTGAATTTGTTGCAAGATATTGCTCATAATATCACACAATATTTACCTCATCCTCAAAAACCATTAGGCAATGCACCAATTGGTTGGGTAAGTGAAAGAGTGAATATGACCGATTGGGAAGGTCCACAAAGTATTGGTTATATATTACCAATTTCTACTTGGGCGGAAACATCGTTAATGCTCACTACCATTGAAATTCCAGGATTATACATTAACGCAAAAAAAGGAATTGTTACAGCGTTTGATAATGTTATTCCAACAATCATTAGCAATACAAATACGAAATTAATTGTTCAGCTAAAAAATACAACTCCTGTTGATGCTGCAATTAAAATTTTTGAAGAAAAAGATACTACAAAACATTTAGGTGAAAATTATTTATTGAACTGTAAAAAAGTAGTGGTTAACGCTGGAGCTACAGTAGAAATACAATTTGACAAATAGACTTCTACAAAAATTTTCCCCTAAAAACAATGGTTAATTTCTTTTTTCTAATAAAAGGCTCAATTCAGTTAAATTCACATTCTCAATCAACGTTTTGCAACTATGAGTTCTGTTAATCTTTTAGAATTAGCCAATGCACTAGGACTATCAAAGTCTACTGTATCTAAAGCTTTAAAAGATAGCTATGAAATTAGTGCTGCCACTAAAGAAAAAGTGAAGGCAATGGCTAAAGAATTAAACTACCAGCCAAATCCCTACGCCAGCAGCTTAAGAAAACATAGCAGCAAAACCATTGCAGTTGTTTTGCCTCAAGTAGATAATAATTTTTTAGCTACTGCCATAAAGGGCATACAAAATATTGCTCACGAAAAAGGCTTTCACGTTTTATTGTATTTAACCTACGATGATCCTGCAAAAGAAAAATCAATTTTTAATGTGTTGAAAAGTGGTCGTGTAGATGGTGTAATTATTTCTACAGTTTGTACTGATGATGATATTGACCACATTAATGAAATTGCTTCATCGGGTTTACCTGTAGTTTTCTTTGATAGAATTTGTGAAAATTTTCCTACGACAAAAGTAACTACCAACGATACTGAGAGTGCATTTTTAGCAACTGAATTGTTAATTAAACAAGGCTGCAATCGCATTGCTTTTATGTATGTGTTGCAAAATTTCTCAATTGGCAAAAGAAGGTTTCAAGGCTATTTGCAAGCATTAGAAAAACACAATATTCCTGTTGACGAACGTTTAATTTTAAAATGCGATCAAGACTATGAAGGTAATTACAAACTACTAAAAAAATTATTGTTAGCTAAACACAAGCCAGATGGCATTGTTTCGCCTGTAGAAAAAATGGCCATCACTGCATATTATGTTTGTGAAGAATTACAAATAAAAATTCCCCAAGACCTCAAAATCATCAGTTTCACTGGATTAGCTTTTGCATCTTTATTATCACCATCGCTTACAACAGTTGCACCTCCTGCATACGAGATGGGAGAAAAAGTAGCCACTCTTTTATTAAATTCTTTAGAAAAGAAAAAGTATAAATTGTATAATGAAGAAGTGATGATTCCTTCCACAATTTTCGAAAGAAATTCTACTGCCAATTTGTAGTCTTAGCCGAAACCGGTTTCGGAGAAAATAGCTTTATAATTTTCAATTACGCAATAAATCAATCAAATTACACCAGTATTTATTGATTGATTTAAAGATTGCAGTATGAAAAAGAAATTATCGCTTGTAACTCTACTCTTAGTTGTTTTCTGTAACACACATGTATCAACTTTTGCACAAACCAAAACACTCAACGACCCCAAAATGGATTGGTGGAAAGAAGCCCGTTTTGGCATGTTCATTCATTGGGGATTATATGCAGTACCAGCAGGAATTTGGAATGAAAAAGAAGTTTCAGGTATTGGCGAATGGATTATGTTAAGAGGTAAAATACCTGTGACAGATTATCAGCAATTAGCTACTCAATTTAATCCTACAAAATTCGATGCAGATGCTTGGGTTAAACTTGCTTATGATGCTGGCATGAAATACTTGGTCATCACCAGTAAACACCATGATGGCTTTGCCATGTTTAAATCAAAAGATCCATTCAATATTATTGATGCTACACCCTATAAAAAAGATCCTATTGCTGCAATAGCAGCAGCATGTAAAAAGTATAACATCAAATTTGGTTTGTATTACTCACAAGCACAAGATTGGAACCATCCAGGTGGTGCTGCTGCAAGTGGAGGTCATTGGGACAGTGCCCAAAATGGCAGCATGGATAAATACATAGACGAGGTTGCAGTGCCTCAAGTAAGAGAAATTTTATCGGCTTATCATCCTGTAATTATTTGGTGGGATACACCAACCGACATGAATAAAAATAGAGCAGATAAAATTGCGAATGAATTAAAAGCTTATCCAAACTTAATTACCAACAACCGTTTAGGTGGTGGTTATGAAGGAGACTTAGAAACACCTGAACAATTTATTCCTGCAACGGGCATTCCTGATAAAAATTGGGAAAGTTGCATGACCATGAATGGAACTTGGGGCTTCAAGAAAAACGATAATAATTGGAAAACAACGCAAACATTAATTCGTAATCTTGTTGATATCGCATCGAAAGGCGGTAATTATTTATTGAATGTTGGGCCAACCGAAGAAGGTATTATTCCACAACAATCAGTAGAACGTTTACAACAAATGGGCGAATGGCTAAAAGTGAATGGTGAAGCCATTTATGGTACTACTGCAAGTCCTTTTGCATATTTACCTTGGGGACGAGTAACTACCAAAAAAAATAAATTGTATGTACATGTTTTTGATTATCCAAAAGAAGGCAAAATAAAGTTACCTCTAGCTTCAACTATTACAAAAGCTTACTTATTGAGCAATCCATCAACAACAATAAAAAGTTACACAAAAGATAAATACACTTACTTAGAATTACCAGCTAATACGCCAGATAAAATTGCTTCTGTATTTGTTGTAGAATTAAAAGATGAAGCAAAAACTTCACTTGATAACCCAGTTCCGTCAATGGGCAAACAAGTAACTATTTCATCTACATTAGATGATAAAAATGATAAGTGGAATGCAAAAAATGCAGTAGATAATAATAGTAAAACATCATGGAGAGCGGCAGCTTCAGATTCTACTGCATGGATTAGCATCAACTTAAATGAACCTACAAGTATTGGTGCTGTTGCTTTAGCGGAAGCAGGTGGACGTTCAGCTAAATTTAATATTGAGTATAAAGATGGCGACAATTGGAAAGTAATACTAGAAGGAAAAAATATTGGCAACAGTTTTTTCAAACAGTTTACGCCTGTTAAAGCAAAAGAATTTCGTTTAAATATGTTACAATCAAAACCAGGCGGCATTGAAATAAAAGAATTTCAGTTGTTTTATGATGAGTGATTTTTGTGTAACCAGCTGAAGTACTACTATCAGCTCCTGTTGTGTCACTCACTTCAACTGTAGAATAAATATCAATTAAAACGTATAATAAACAAACAAATAATAGCATGAAAAGAATAGTAACATTAGCCATCCTTATATCGAATATTTTGTTTGCCAATGCAACTGTAAAACCTAATACTTTATTTACCAACAATGGTGTGTTACAACAAGGTGTAGTTGTACCAGTCTGGGGTACAGCAACCAACAATGAACAAGTAACAGTAGAGTTTGCAGGACAAACAGTAACCACAACAGCCACCAATGGCAAATGGATGATTAAACTTCAACCATTGAAAGCTAGTAACGTCCCTTTAACTATGACTATTAAAGGAGAAAATACCGTTACCATTACCAATATTTTGGTGGGTGAAGTTTGGTTATGTAGTGGGCAAAGTAATATGGGTTTTCCTGTTCGTTCTGTAAAGGCTTTACCTCCTTACTCACCTGTTAATGAAGTAATGGAAGATGCTAAAAATTATCCATTGATTCGTCAGTATACCATTCCTTTAATTAAATCTGTAACTACACCAAACATTATAGACGATGCCAATGGAAAATGGTTAGTGTGTGATGCTAGCAACATAAAAAACTTTTCGGCTGTTGCTTACTTCTTTGCAAGAGATTTATATAAAAAAATAAATACTCCCATTGGTATTATTAATTCTTCTTATGGTGGTACTGCTATAGAAAATTGGATAAGTAAAGATGTATTAACATCTTTTCCTGAGCTGAAAAGTATTTTCACCAATTATGAAAAAGCTTTGAATGAGTTTCCTAAGAAATTAGAAGAATACAATAAAAATGAAAAGTATTTGTTAGAAGCTTATTCTCGTGATTCTGCTGATGCAAAAATATATGGTACTGCAATGCCTCGTAAACCAGCACCACCAATGAGTCCTGCTGAACGTGGTGGTCCAACAGGTTTGTGGAACACCATGATTTATCCTTTAATTCCTTATGCAATAAAAGGTTGTGTTTGGTATCAAGGAGAAGCAAATGCAAGTAGAGGAATTCAATATAGAACATTGCTACCTGCATTAATGAATAGTTGGAGAAAAGAATGGAACCTTGGTGAGTATCCTTTTATTGTTATACAAATTCCAGGATGGAAAAATCATTCACCTGAGTTAAGAGAAGCACAGTTGCTAACCACACAAAAAGTTAAGAACAGTTCTATGGTGGTAATTACTGATTGTGATGATACATTAGATGTTCATCCAGGCAATAAAGAGCCAGTTGGTATACGTGTTGCATTACAAGCTAAAGCTTTGGTGTATGGAGAAAAGAAAATTGAATATTCAGGACCGGTTTATGAATCAATGAAAATTGATGGTAACAAAATAATACTCACCTTCTCTCATTGCAATGGAGGCTTAGAAGCAAAAGGTGGTGAGCTAAAAGATTTCATCATAGCCGGTGCTGATAAAAAGTTTGTTCCTGCTAAAGCAATAATTGAAAAAAATAAAGTCATTGTTACTGCCGATGAAATAGATAAACCAATTGCTGTAAGATTAGGCTGGCGTTTAGCTCCTCAAGTTAATTTATATAATAAAGAAGGCCTTGTGGCTTCTGCATTTAGAACTGATGTTGAATAAAAAAGACACATGAAAAAAATATTTTTAGCTCTAACAATTACGCTTTTATTTTTAAAAAGTGAAGCACAAAATAATGTGAAGTATGTAGATCATTTTCCAAATGTTAATCATCCACAAATTGCTTATTGGTTTTTCAATAAGGATATGTTGAACGAAGCAGCATGGAAAAATAAAATTGATAGCCTTGCTACTCACAGCAAATACACACTAATATTTCTTACTTCAAGAAATGGGTTGGATTTTTTTGATCCTGAAAAAATGAAACCCGTATTTACTAATTTAGTGAACTATGCTCATTCAAAGGGATTACAAATTGGTTTACAACTTTGGGGTACAAACAAAAACACTTCAGAACAAGCTTGTGAAAGAAGCGTTGTAGAAAATGAAGTGGTATTAGATGAAAACGGACTTGCGTCAGTTTATAACAAAGCCAAACACATAAGAGTACAAAGTGGCAAACCATTTAAATCGACTTTATTAAAAGCTTATTTATTTAAAAAAATCTCAAATGGTTTTTATGAACCATCGTCTTTGTTAGACATTACAGCACAATGTAAAATTTCATCAGCAACCGATTCATCTGTTTCCCTTCAAATTAATCAAGATAAAAAATATGCAGGTTATACGGTGTATGTAACTACACAACATTTTTATAAAGTTTCGTCAAATCATTCACAAGAAGCCATAGATAAGTTTGTAAATGTAATGCAGGCTTATAAAGACATTCCCTTTGATGGAGTGGGTTTAGATGAATACACCAACTTAAAGCTATTTGCTACATGGGAATTGCAAAGAGTAAAAGCACCATTACGTGAAAGATTGTACTCATTAGATATGGCCAAAAAGTACAAAGAGTTGTATCAATATGATATTGAAAAAACATTATTTGATATGCGTTACGCTCCTTCAAACCAACCTGAAGTTAGAATAAAAGCCATTAATACTTACATGGATTTAATGCGTAAAGGAACATTGAATGTAGAGACTGCAGTATACGACAATGCTAAGAAAATATTTGGAGCTAAAACATTTGTAGGCTTGCATGATAGTCACCACAATCATTTAGATGGAGATGAAGTTTGGCAAACAGGTATCAATTGGTGGAATGTAAAAAGAGACTATGGACATACCGATGAACATACACCAACTCCAACTCAAATGGGCGTTGCATTAGGTTATAGCAAAAACATGTTGTACAATATGTTTTACGATAAAAAGATTGATAAAATTCAAGAGAAAGCATATACTGATTTACAATATAATATTAGAACGCATTATCATGCCATTAATGATGTTCAAAATTGGGGAGTAAGTGTAGAACAACCTTATGCATTAGAAAAAATTTACCCTATTGAAAATTGTGCAAGATTATTGAATCAATTCAATCCATCTTTTCCTGAAATAAAATTATTGGTTGTTTTTGGAAGAGAAGCATTAATGAACTGGTATCCCGACTCAACCAAAAGAGGCTTGTGCGATATCAATGACAAACTCAAAATTGAAGAGAAAGCACAACAACTTTGGAAGGCTGGTTATTTAAATGCGTTAGTACCAACTGATGTTATTGAAGATGGAAGACTCACCATAAATAATAAAGGCAAAGCGGTGTACAATGGTTATGAATTTGATGCTGTTGTTTTTTTGTATCCTGAACATGCAAAAGAAAAAACGTTAACTTTTTTAGAACGTTATGTAAAAAATGTTGGCAAGCTCATGCTAGAAGGCAACGCTACTAAAAATTATTTAGCACAAGATGTAACTCAACGCTGGCAAGCAATTGAAGCAAAAGCTACCATTAAAAAGTTTAATGTTAATGAGGTTGAACAATTAGGGATTAGTAAAAATAATTTATCCAATGCCATTAAAATGTTAGATGGCAGTTGGCTGTTTAATGATTATAAAAATTTTACAAATAACACTGTAACTACATTTAACCAAACCATTGATGGAGTACAATATAGTGGCTCATATATTGGTTATGCTGCAATAGAAGCCAGCACAAAGGGCATCAACAAGTTTGCAGCTACAGGTTTTCAAGAATTAAAAATTAATGGAGCAATTGTATTTGCATTAAATAAACCTGCTGATATTTTCATTATAAAAAATAAAAAAGGATTCGAAATTACCATTGCTGGGAAAGATGTATCAGTTACAAAAAATACTTTGAAATAAATAAGCCATTAAATTATGAGTAAATACACACTTTGTAAACGTTGTATGAAATTGAAGCAAAGAAATTTAAGTCAAGTTGTTTGTTTAATTGTATTGCTAATATTGAATACTCCATTTGTGCATGCTCAAATGGATGCTATTTTCATTCCTTATAAAAATGACACACTTCAAAGTAATGATAACCGACTAAAAGAAAACCCAATTAAAGCAGCAACTGCTAATGATATTCTCAACAATAGTATTCAATGGAAAAATCCTTATCCAATTGTTATCAATAATCAGTCTCAAGGATTTGATTATTCAAAAGTGGGAAAGCTTGCACCTAAGGGCATCTATCCTAGAATGTTTACTTCGCCCGATGAATTTAGTAACATTATAGAAAGATTAAATACTACAAGTATTGGCAAACAGCTACTAAGCCTAGCTCAAAAAGAACAAGAAAAATTACAAAAAGGCATTGGTCATTTCGGTTCTATTTATAAAAAATTATTACTGAGTGATACAATACAGTTATCAACTAGATTTAAATATTCAGATTTTGCAAATGAGTTGGCCATTCAAGCTTTATTAGCACAATTAAATAACGATAGAAAATTATTCAACGAAACTGGCATTGTAGCTGGAAATTTTTTAATGGTATGGATTCGTGACATCAATGCTATTCCACAAGTACAAGGCAGAGAAATGATGGTAAAAGAACAAGTGTACAACAATGCTAGTATGGCAAAATTGTTTGATTTTGCTGCCAATGCCATTCCACTGAATCAAACAAAAATATTCACTACTTTTTTAATTAAAGAAACAACTAATAAATATGGAGACGGTATGCAACTGCCTCCTCATTGGCGTAGATGGAATCATATAGCATCATCCTTGGCCTATCCTTTAACTCTAACAATAATTGAAGGTGAGCAAAAAGTAGATAAACGTATTTATGAAAGAGGTTTAGAATTGCTGCAAGATTATTTAACCTATACTTTCTCAGCTGAAGGAATGAGCAATGAAGGCATCACGTACACGTTTGGTCCTTTCGCAAATGATTTATTACTCATGAGTGCTGCTGCAAAAAGAGGTAATTCGTCTTTTTGGTTCAATCCTCATTTCAGAAAAATTCCCGATTGGTTAATACATGCTTTAGCTCCAAACCCCAATGCATTATGGAGTTCACATGGCGATACAGGAAGTGCTTCTGATATTCCATGGTTGATGATGATGATCATGAAATATTACTTTCCTACCGATGAAAAAATTGATTATTTACTAGCCAATGCTTTACCAAAATCAATCGATAAGCTCCCCGATGTGAGTGCTTTTGTATTTGCTATTGATGCAAATAAAACAAAAGCAGCTTACAATGCTATTCCTCCAGTTGAAATGCCTCTAACTTTTTTCTCTACACAAAGAGGTTCATTCATTACAAGAAATCAATGGAATAAAAACGGGATTCAATTTCAATTAGATGGAAGACAAGACATGCTATTCCAATCTCATGATCATTCAGATAGAGGCAATTTTGAATTAGCTTCACATGGCCGTTTATGGGTAGTTGATGGATGGCGTAGTACAGAAAGCAAATATCATTCTGTTATTACAATTGATGGTAGAGGACAAGGATATTTTGCAACACCAGCTTCATGGTTAAAATATGTAGATGATGGCAAAGCCACATTTGGTGTAATAGACCAAAAATATGCTTATGATTGGATGTGGTTAAAATCGCCTGTTGCTGATTTACTATCCAATAAAACTGTTAAACCACAATGGCAAAATGGGGTGTATGCCGATGCTGCTAAAAGCTTAAGAAAATATTATCCAACTGCCATTCCACAAAGAGATCCTTTAAGAAAAGTAGCTGAATATTTTAATGGAAACTTAGCAACCAACCCATTGATTTGGAATGAAGATACTTGGCCCATGCGTTTGCCAAATTATCAAGTAGAACATGCTTTTAGAACTGCAGGATTGGTAAAAGGCAAACACGACTATGTATTAATTGTTGATGACATAAAAAAAGACAATCAAGAAAGATTGTACGAATGGTTAATGCCGATGCCTTTAGATGTTGAAGTGGTTTCCATTAAACAACTAGTTGACGTAAAGCAAGAATCAGGTCCATTAAATATTGGTTTTAATACTTTAACCAATAAAGGTATACAAGGAGAATATGATATTTTATTAGGCGATAAAAGTATGAAAAGAAATATGCAAGAGGTTGATGAAGTATCTGGTGAAACTTATGCTGCTGGCAGATTTACTCCACAAAAAGGGAATCCACAATTATTGGTTCGTGTGTTAAATCGTACTACAGCTCCTCGTCCAAACTTAGAACCCAATCCAAGATTAGAAGTTATAGAAAAGTTGAAGACAGAGGATATGCATCAATTCTATTTACGTACAATGGATATTGGTAAACGTTTGGTAATTCCTTCTCGTTCAGATAATCCTGATTTTAAAATATTGCTATTCCCACATGCAACTGGAGATGAATTGCCACAAACAAAATGGAATGAAGACAGAACAATTCTAATGGTAAGCTTTAAAGACCAAGTAGATACATTTTATTTTTCGAAAACTATTGAAGGAAGGACAAAAGTAAGGTTGGTAAGAGATGGAGAAACAATTTTTGATTTGTAAAATAGAATGCATAGGAATTCTTTTTCTTTAAAGAATATTGAAATAATCTAAACTAAGCATACACAAGTTTCAAACTATGGCTAAACAACCTTTAATTCTAGCACTATACTTGTGCTTTTTTTATTTCTCTAATGCACAAGAATTATATGTAGCCCCAAATGGTAACGACAAAAACAATGGAAGTAAAGAACAGCCATTTGCAACACTAACAGCTGCAAGAAATGCCATACGTGAAATGAAGAAAAACAACCATCTTCCGCCAAATGGGATAAATGTTTTTGTAAGAGATGGCTCGTATAGCCTTAATCAATCATTTGAACTAACTAAAGAAGATGCAGGTACAAAAGAACAGCCCATTGTGTACATGGCTCTTCCCAATGAACATCCAAAATTTATTGGTGGAATAATGATAGATGAAAAACAATGGAAACCATTAAATAAACAGGCAAAGAAAAGAGTTCATCCAAAGATTAATGCAAATAATTTAGTAGAACTAGATGTACGTAAAGCAGGTTTTCAAAATGTGCAAGCTTTTGCCCCTAAAAACTTATTTACAGCAGACTGGTTTATTATTGATTTGTTTGCCAATAATAAACGTCAGCCTATTGCACAATGGCCCAACCCCAATGAAAATATTAGAGGTAAGAATGATGCAGGTTGGACAACTTGCAATGGCAGTAAAGACAACATAAGTTTTTACTATGGTAACAATGGAAAACCAGAAGATAAAGACAGTACCAATGAATTAGATTTAGATGGCACTAACAGAACCCAACGCTGGACAAAAGCCTTAAACAATGGTTATGAAATTTGGTTGAAAGGCTTATGGAGAGTGCCTTGGGAACCATTTACCATTAAAGTAAAAGAGATAGATACTAAAGAACAAAGTATTACACTCTCAGAACAACCACCTAGTGGAATGGGTTCTAAATATTCAGCTATTGCAAACGAACAACCTTTATGGCGTTTTGGTAGTGGTAAAGAAAATTACTTTGCCATTAATTTATTAGAAGAAATTGACCTGCCTGGAGAATGGGCTTTAGATGTGGTAGATGGCAAGTTGTATTATTATCCACCTGCTCCAATCAGTAGTTTACAAATAATGATTAGCGATACAAAAGCTTCCTTATTTAAACTCAACAATACACAATATGTTACCATAGAAGGATTACAAATTGAAGGTGGTTTAGGAAATGGTATTGATGTAATTAACAGCAATTTTATTCATATTGCTGGTTGCAATATTGTAAATGTTGGTGCAACTGGTATTAGTATGATTGGTGGTGGTAATAATGTAATTCAATCAAATGATATTAGTGAAACTGCTGGACTAGGAATTGAACTAAAAAATATAGGCAATAGAAAAACACTTTCTAGCAGTAATGTATCAATTATTAATAACCATATTCATCAAATTGGAAAGCTTTCTTACAAGCCAGCAATTACACTGAATAATTGTGTGGGTGTTTTAATTAGTCATAATTTAATACATGATTTGCCTACAGCAAGTATTAGAACAGATAATATTAACAATTGCATTTTTGAATACAATGAAATTCACAATATTGCCTTAAAAGAAGGCGATACAGGTGTATTTTATAGTTATGGAGGATGGAGTACGTATGGTAATATTTTTAGGTACAATTTTTCGCATCATACCAACAGAGCCAATGGATTTTATAGTGATGATGGCGATAGTGGTGATTTCTATTACAACAATATTGCATACGATTGTATTAGTGGTGTAAAATTTGGCGGCGGACATGATTTAATTGCTGAAAACAATCTCTTTGTTTTCAGTAAAGACCAAACCATTGATGATAGAGGGAAAGATAGAAACTATCGCTTAGGTACTAAGTACGAAACTAACCTGACTCAATTCAACTTACAACAAAGTCCATGGAAAGAATATGGAACACAATTGATGCAACAATTTAACTTAACTACCAATCTTTGGAGTGATGTATTAAATTTAGATTGGAAACCAGAATTGCCAAATGGTAGCAGAATGAAAGACAATGTTGCAGTTGCAAGTGGAAAATATCAAGTGAAAAGTGGTAATGTAGTTAATGAAAATAATCTGTCAATTAAAACCATACAAGAAGCAGCATTCTATGATTATACCAATATGGATTTGCGTAGTTACAATAAAGAAATACTTAGTAAATTTTCAAATTTGAACGAAGTATTTCCTGCAATTGGTTTGCAAATAGATAGTTACAGAAAAACTATTCCAACCCGTAAACAAACAGGTGGATTAAGCAATAGAACTAGTGGAGAAAATGTAGATGCAGAAGATAAAATGATTGATAAAGCCCCTACTAAAAAACAATAGAAATGCAAAAATTATTTTGTTGTATTGGTATAATGCTGCTTACCTTAATCGGCTATACTCAATCTTCTATTACCTGGGATTATCTAGATAGTATTGCAGAGCATAAGGTGCAATCGTTCACTTATCAGCAATTGAAAGATACCACTTTAAAAGTATGGTATATACCATCGCAGCAGGAAACAAAAGAAAAAAAAGCAGCCGTAATCTGGATACATGGTGGTGCATGGGTTGGCGGGAAGGCCAATACTTTTTTTGCCAATGCTGCTTATTGCAGTTTGAATAACGCAGTTGGTATAAGCATTGAATACAGACTATTAACCAAGGCAGAATATGATGTAAGTGACTGCATTAATGATTGTTCAAATGCCATTACTGCAATTAAGAAAAAACATAAAGAGCTTAATATAGATACTAATAAAATAGTATTGGTTGGCGAATCGGCAGGTGGACATTTAGCAGCTATGGTAGCATTAAGGCAAACCCATCAATTGAAAGCATTAATTTTATACAATCCCGTACTCAATTGTCACACAGGAACATTTATAAAATTTATGCATACTCCTCTGTTAATTAATAAACAACCTATAGATACAACTTCACTGTTAAATACCTTTAAAAACAAAGCTCTATCATTATCTCCCTTATTCTTAGTTAAAAGGAAATTACCGTCAACATTAATACTGCAAGGACTGGACGATAAAATAACCCCTGCCCAATATGCTATTGCATTTAAAGATAGCTTACAGTTAAAAAAAACAAATTGTTCGTTGGAGTTACTATCAAATGCCAGTCATGCTTTTGCTATTGCACACTATAAAGCAAGTGAACAACAAGTAATCAATGCCTTAAATAGTTTAGCAAACTTTTTACAAAAACAAAATATTATTTCTTTAAAAGTACTATTACTCAATAGTTATAGTACTACTTGGTTAAATAGAAAACACTAGCCACTCTAAATAGAATGGCTAGTGCTTGCAAAAACTAAAACTACAAAATCAGGGGGTAACTGTTATAGTAATTTGTTTAATCACTTCTTTATTTATGCTCAATGCTTGGTTTTGAGCAATGAAAGTTAATACATACGTTCCAGGTGTAGAAAATCTATAACGATATGATATTAGAGTTGGGTCTGTTGCTCGTTTTATACCAATGCCAACATCTGGGTTGGTTTTCTTTAAGCTTACAGCAGAAGTTATTAACCAATCATCATTTTCAGAGGTATTGATTGCAGTACTTGGATCGAAAGTAATTGGATAAGCTGTTTGTATTGCTACACCGTTACTATTACATGCTCTACTTGAAATAATTAATCTAGAGTTTAACGCATTTACACCTGCTTCTCCTACATTCCATGCATGAAAATTATTAGTAACTGCTGTTAAATTAGGACTTGGATTATTTTTTATATTTGTTTGTACCCAACCCGTATTTGCAAAAGTTGAAAATAAATTAGTTACTCTTCCATCAGTCAACGTATTAGTTAGAAGTAAGTTTTGAATTTGCCATCTTCTTTGTGCCGATGTTGCATATTGCCTATTCATTACTCTAAAAGCAATATTCACAGAATCTGTATTATTAAAATCTGATAAATTAATGGTATCTGAACTTATAAATGTAGTACTAAGTGTTGCAGGCCATTTTGAATTTCTGTTGGTAATATCTATCCAATTGGCGTTCACAACATTGGTTGAGTCATAACCTTTTAAATTAGAAGAAATGTATAATTTCAAAGAATCAGGGTTGGCTAATAACCCTTGTGTCATATTCGATTGAAAGGTTAATCTTACTATTCCGTCAGCTGCGTTTCTATTTCTGTTTTCATATTTTCTTCCAATTTCTCCCGAAAAGAACGTAACTAAATCAGCTCTTCCTGAGAAAGAAAATCGGGCTGTATCGCCAGCTTTATAAGTACTCTTATCGCTAACTACATCAAAATCTGAAGGTGTATCAACATGTACTTTTTGGCAGGAAAACAACAATAATGCAAACCCGTAAGTAAGAATAACTTTATTTATATGTTTGATATTCATGTTTTGAATTTTGGTTAAATTAGTAAAAATTACCATCCGGGATTTTGTGTTAAATTAGGAGCAGCAATAATTTCATTCGCAGGAATTGGAAACAATGAAAACTTAATAGGATTAGATAAGAAGTTGTTAGCAGCTGTATTTGAAGCTACCAACAATGCACTAGGTGCAAATGCAGTATTAATATTTACCAATTCTTGCATTACAGTAGTATACACTCCCCATCTAATTAAATCTAAGCGACGCACACCTTCAAAACAAAGCTCTCTACTTCTTTCATCCATTATGTCTTGCATAGTAAATGTAGTAACATCGGCAGCAGGCAGAGGAGTGTTTACATTAGTAGCTCCATAAGCTCTTCTACGTACTTGATTAAAATAGGTAACTGCTTGAGCAGAAGGTGTACCTCCATTTACTCTTAAATCTGCTTCAGCAGCCATTAATAAAACATCGGCATATCTAATAATAGGAAAATTACAAGAAGTGTTATTATTAATTCTTGTAACACCGGCTAAATTAATTTCATACTCTCTACGCCATTTACTAATTGGTCTATCATAGCTTGTTGGATAAGCACTACCCTGATTTACAACAGTTATTGCAGTAATTGCTCCACCTGTAACAGTTGCAGTTGCTGTTGCACCAGAACCTGCTGTAGATAAAAAACTAATGGTTGGTGCAGTAGTATAACCACTTCCTGGATTATCAATAGTAATTGATGTAATTCTATTGGTATTAGAAACTCTTGCTGTGGCTCTTGCTCCTGTACCTCCACCTCCTGTAAACACTACAGAAAGTATTGGAGATTGTCCACTTACAGAATTTCTAAAAATATGAGGAGAAATATTCCAGTCTCTTCTTAAATCACCAGCACCGTATAAATTATACAATTTGGCAGAAGAACGATAAAATGCATTAGAAAAGCCAAATGAATTAAGGTTAGATGTGCCAAATGGAGCAGCAGTACTATTATTTGTAATACCCATTAATGAACCTAATTGCTGACTAACAGTAAAACCTGTATTTGCATAAGCACCTGTTACATTAGACTTAGAAAGAAAAGCTGCATCCCAAATGCCTTCAGAGTTATTGGCAGTTACCGAAACAGTATTTTGCATATTGTTGGTGAATACATTACTATATGCTGGCGGTGTTGGTACGCCTGGTGCAAAAGTTACTGTATTGTAGTAGCTTAATGGTACAGTATTTAATTGATGTAAGCCTGAATTAATCACTTTAGTAGACCAAAAAAGTGCCTCTTGATATTTTGTATTATCGTTTATAGGATTGCCAGCCATACTTAAGCAAACTCTTGCCAACACTGCTTCAACAGCAGTTTGTGTTACCAAAGTAGTATTGTTAATCTGTGTCATAACAGGCACCAATGTATCTGCTCTTTTCATTTCATCTACAATAAAATTGTATACTTCTCTTGAGCTTGTTTTAGGCAAATTAAATGAAGTGCCCATTTGTGTGGTTGGTGTATTTTTTACAACTACATCTCCAAAATTACTGGTTAACAAATAGTAATAGTAGGCTCTCATAAACACTGCTTGACCCAAAATTTGTTTACGTTTTGTTTCGTTCATTACTGGTTTATTAATGTTATCAATAATAACATTCACCATTTCAATGCCTCTATAACATAAACGCCAAAATGTTGCATAGGTGGCATCGCCATTACTAGATCTTAAGGATTCTGTAAAAATTTGTGTGGTTGTTCCTATTGCTGCATCGGTTCTAAATCCTTCATCAGTTACAGAAGCAAAATACCCCCATAAACCTTGTGCATACAGTTGCTCTTGGTTTAGTAAGCCATAAACAGCTGTAAGTTGAGCCTCTAATTGATCTTCGGTTGCAAAAGTTGTAGGTTGAAAAATAATCGGCTCCAGACTAATGTCTTTATTGCAATTGGTAAAAAAAGAGGCTATAAAAATTAAGAAAATATAAGATTGCTTTTTCATGCGTTCGTTAGTTTAAAATGTTACAGATCCTCCAATAGTAAATGTTACAGCTCTTGGATATGGCGTATAATCCCAACCTGGAGATAATACTGTATAAGAACTACTAGGCTGAATGAAAGTATATCCTGTGCCAGCAGTATTTGATTGACCTGTTGAGCCAGCAGGAGCATTTGCAGGATTTGCCTGGCGAAATGTAGAAACTTCTGGATCTAAGCCTGAATAATTTGTAAGTGTAAATAAGTTTTGTACAGTTACATAAAAACGCATGTTACTTACTTTCATTTTCTTTAAAACTTTTGTAGGTAGCGTATAATTTAATGCCAATGTTTTCAAGCGTAAAAAAGAACCGTCTTCAATAATTCTATCAGAAATTCTTGTTAAACCACTTACATCTGTTCTTAAATTAAATGTAGCTCTTGGTATTTCATTGCTTGGATTAGCGGGTGTCCATCTATTGGCAAAACTTGCAAACTGATTAGTATTCATATAATAACTACCACTTTCAAATGCATATCTATTTGCATTTAAAATATCATTGCCATAACTCCATTGAAAAAATACGTTTAAAGACCAATTCTTATATGAAAAGTTATTATTGAAACCGCCTGTATGTATTGGTAAAGCTCTACCAATAACACGTTGATCATTAATATCTATAATGCCATCTCCATTAATATCGGTATACTTTGGATCACCAGGTTGTATAGGTGTTGTAGCAGGAGTGGAGTAAAACGGAATGCCTGACTTTAAAACGTAAGAACCATTGGCTAATCTATCGAAATCTTCATATTGATAAACGCCTCCCCAAACATATCCAAAGAATTGAGATATTGGTTGATTAATTGCTGCTATCCAACCAGTAGGTTGAGATGCTGTTGGAATTGAAGGAAACTGTGCAGCAGTTTGACGAACTTCAAATCCATCATAAAAATTAACAATTTTATTTCTGTTGAAACTTATGTTGAAGCTACTTGTCCAATTGAATTTCTTTGTGTTGATATTCACACTCGATATTGTAAGTTCAACACCAGAGTTACGTACTCGTCCTACGTTTTGAAACTGTGTATTGGTACCATTTGCATAACCTGCATAAAATGGTAGTGGTACTCCCATTAAAAAATCTCTAGTAACCCTATTATAATAATCAAAATCTATATTAAGTCTGTCTTTAAACAAGTTCAAATTCAACCCTAAATCTAATTCTTCGCTTCTTTCCCATGTTAAATTATCATTGCCATAGAAGAAAGGTACCATGCCCGGTACATAAACATTATTAAAAGGATATCCTGCACTGTTTTGTAGATTGCCAAATTGAGATAAATAACTAAAGTCACCCACTTTGTTATTACCAACAGATCCATAACTTATTCTTAATTTACCTTCGGTTAGTACATTATTTAACCTTCTTGCAAAACGCTCTTTCGAAAACTTCCAAGCAAAAGCTGCCGATGGAAATGTGCCCCATTGCTTGCCAGGTGTAAACCTTGAAGAACCATCTGTACGTACAGTACCTGTAAGTAAATACTTGTCTTTATAAGCATAATTTACTCTGCTTAAAAAAGAATACAATTGCCAATGAGAAGCACTTGTAACAGGCGTAGCTGCTTGACCAGAGCTCATGCTATTAATACCTAAATATTCAATTGCTTTTGGAATATTAATTACTCTAAACCCTGAACCTCTATTTTGAGCATATTGATATGTAAAACCTGCTAATGCATCAATTACATGATCGGATCCAATCTTTGTTTTGTAAGTGAGTGTATTTTCATTTAAATAGTTACTATTGGTTTGCGTATTAATTTGAGCATTAATACCATTTAGGTTTAATGGAGTTCCTTGTGCATTGGCTAGTAATGTGCCTTGAGAAGTTCTTGAATTATAAAATACTTCTGAGGTGGGCTGTGTTGAATTAAAGCCTCCAGATATTTTCAACTTGAACTTGTTTAAAAAACTGTACTCCACAAAACCATTGATGATAATTGTAGTGGTTGAGTTTTTTCTATATTCATTTTGAGCTTGCTGAAGCGGATTCACCAAATTATCTGGTACAAAAGTAGTATTAGGATTATCACCTAAAGTTGTACTATCAAATGCCGATGCTTCTAAAGGAGGTCCATTTAAAACATCCACTGGTCTATATCCCCACATATTAGCAATAACACCTCCACCAGGACTAGCAGATGGTAAAGTACCAAAAGTAGATGTGTTTGCATAGCTAATAATTGTACCTACTCTAAATTTATTATTAATACGAGAATCTAATGTAAAACGAGCATCGTACCTCTTCATGCCAGTATTTACAATAATGCCTTTTTGATTTACATAGTTACCAGACAAAGAATATCGAGTGTCTTTATTGCCACCATTTACACTTATGTTATGTGTTTGTAAAATACCTGTTTGTAAAACCAAGTCTTGCCAATCAAAGCCTTCCACTGTTTTATAGTAATCTAAGTCTATTCCTTTTACAGGGTCTATGTATCTGTTTCTAAACAAATTAACTTGTGATGTTGGGGTACTTCTTATACTATCTAATTCTAATTGCAATTTTACAAACTCATAAGGGCTAAGCATTTCCATGCGTTTTGTTTCTCTTTGAAAACCTAGAGAAAAATTGTAGGTAACTCTTGTTGGTCCTGATTTTCCTTTTTTGGTGCTTACTATTATTACTCCATTTGCACCTCTAGCTCCATAAATTGCAATTGATGATGCATCTTTTAAAATTTCTAGCGATTCTATATCGTTAGGATTAAGTGAATTTAAGTCAAAATTTTCTATTGGAAAACCATCTACAACATACAACGGCGAAGCATCTTGTGTAACACTACTTCCTCTTACAATAATTTGTGGTGCCGACCCTGGTTGACCATCATTCGATGTTACTGTAACCCCTGCAACTCGTCCACCTAATGCATCAGCGAAAGAGGTTACATTGGCTTTTTGCATATCTTCTACACTTGCTTTGGCAACTGAACCTGTTAAATCTTTTCTTCTCACTTGCCCATAACCAATTACCACAACATCATTCAAAGACGATACTTCGAGTTTCATTGCAACATCTAAAGTGTTAGTAGCACCTAAACCTTTTTCAGTATTAACGTAACCTACATAAGAGAAAATAAGAATTACTTTTTTGTTTGGAACATCAATTTTATAATATCCCTCAGCATTTGTTAGTACAGTTTTTTTAGTATCCTTTATGCTAACGCTAACCCCTTCCATAGCATCTCCTTTTTCATCTTTAACAGTACCGGTAATTGTAACTGGCTTTTGAGCCATTGCAAAAAATGGGATAATGAAAAAAGAAAATATAAAAAATTTAAGAATAGTACAACGAGGAATATTGAATGTTGTGTTTGCACCTAACATAAATAGACGTGGCAATCTTTTCATACAGCAGTTATTTGTAGTATAAAATTCACTTAATTTCAGTTATAAATACAAGCAACCAAACCTTTTTTTACCGAAACCGGTTTCGGTAATTTACTGAAATTAACTGCTGCAATATAAATGCTACATGAATTAATCGTTGTTATTTTATTTCAAATTTCAACGAATGATGCTATTGCTGAAAATGAAAAAAATATTATTACTATCACTAATGGTAGTTTCTACATACGCAAGTGCTCAAACTCCAATAGAAATTACACAAAGAGTTGCCAATTATATTGTTGCCAATGCTCCTTTTAAATATCAGTTTGAACTATATAAACCATCGCAGCAATTATCAAACTTGCAAAGCATAGATTTTGAAAAAAATTTTCCTACTCAATCCAATACAGTGGCATTTGCATATACGCAAATTATTGCTTTAAAAGATACCACTATTGAGCTTGAAATTAGCCATAGTAGTGCACTACAAATTAATTTAAACAACAAGGTTGTATATACGAGTAATGATAATAATGAACTGAGTTTTCAGTTTTTAGAACGAAGTATTCTATTAAATAAGAAAATTCTATTGAAGCTTAATACTGGTGTAAATCAACTTCGCTTTAAATCGGTTTATACTAATTCTAAAGATTGGAAGCTGTTGTTCCAATGCACCAATGCAAATACTATACAAATTGGTTTACAAAATTTATCTGAACTAAATAAAGATATTTATAGCATTAGTAACTTTTTAATGTGTGGTGGTTTCACTGTTCAAAGTGTACAAGCAGCTTTTGATAAGCAATTTGATGTTGAACAGTCAATAGACTTGACTATAATATATAGTTATGAAAATAAAAAATTCACTTGGACTATTCCCAAGGCTGAGTTAACACATCAAGTAATTAATCCACAACCTTATTGGGGTTCTTTTTACAATTACAATTACCATACAGCAGGTGTGGCTTGGGCTATTGCTGATTTAGGTAGAATTACTGGTAACGACAAGTACAAAAATTTTGCTACCAATTATTGCAACTTTATTTTAAAAGCTAAACCTTTTGTTACTTATCAGGTAAGAGATTTATGGCAAACCAATTGTACAGATTATTTAATGGTGAATACGCCATTGCTAGATTTTACTTCGGCACCTGCAATGCCATTTTTGTACAAGTTAATTAATGAACCATCGTTTAAAGAACGTGAAGCGTATAACCAGTTTTTTCAGCAAATCAAATCGTACATTTTCAATCAACAAATTCGTTTGCCACAAGGAAATTTCACCAGAGAAACTCCTGAAAAATATACAACATGGGTAGATGATATGTTTATGGGATTGCCTTTTGTTATTCATTGTGCTATTGAAACAAAAGATCCTCAAGAAAAGAAAAAATATCAAAATGATGCAGCCAAACAAGTATTGGCTTTTGCAGATATTCTTTTAGATAAAAAAGACTCTTTATTTCATCATGCCAAACACAGTACTCGTCCTCAAATACAATATCCATACTGGTTACGTGCCAATGGTTGGGGTTTGTGGGCAATTACAGAAGTGTTGAAAGGTTTACCACAAAACCATGAGTCTTATGCTACAATAATGGCAACCTATAAAGCATTGATAGTTGCTTTAAGTAAGCAACAAGATGCAAGTGGTATGTGGCATAACATTATCAATATTCCAACTGCACGTTTAGAAACTTCTGGCTCTTCTATTATTACACTTGCTATTGCAAGAGGCGTAAACCAAGGTTGGTTAGATGCTAAAACTTATGCACCCTTTGCACAAAAAGGCTGGGAAGCCATTTGTAAAAGAATAGAAGCAGATGGACAAGTAAACGACATTATTGTTGGTAGCTTTACCAGCGAAGATTATCGGTACTACGAAAATCAACCTTTTGTAAAAAATGATAGCCATGGCATGCTTTGTGTTTTAATGTGTGGTATTGAAATGGAGAAACTAGAACAACAACAAAAAACAGTAATAAAAAAATAACTATTGTATTCATGAAAAAACTATTTGCATCGGCATTGTGTTTAATAAGCTATATCAGCTTTTCACAAACATTGTATGTGAGTCCATCTGGTAACGATAACAATCCTGGTACTTTACAAAAACCATTTGCCACTCTTGAAAAAGCTAGAGCAACAGCACAATCATTCAATAAAAATAATCAAGCTGTAACAATACACTTACGTCAGGGAATATACTATTTAACCCAAGCTTTAAAATTAAATTCAGCAGATGGTGGTACAGCCCAACATGCAGTAGTGTATAGTGGTTATAAAAATGAACAAGTTCAGTTACGAGGCTCAAAAATTGTTCCTGTAAATGCAGTCAAAAAAATAACAGATCCTGTTACATTACAGCGAGTTAATTCAAAACTAAAAGATAGTATTATTGAAATAGATTTAGCTGCATTAAACATCAAAAACATCAAACGTTATCCTGAAAAGTTTAATGACGATGGTGGCATTATTGAATTGTTTATGAACGAAGAAAGAATGCCATTAAGCCGTTACCCCAACGAAGGAAATATGATGATGAAAAAAGTATTGATTAATGGTGGCGGACAAGAAAGTAAAAACGAAGATTGGCGTAATTTTTATGCCGATGGTGCTAAAGAACAACGTCCACCACGCCCAGGCGTTTTTGAATACAGAGATGATAGAACTGCCAATTGGGTAAATGCTTTAGAACGTGGCGTTTGGATAAAAGGGTATTGGCGTATTCCTTGGCAAAACGAAGCAGTACGTATTGCTAAAATTGATACAGTTGCTAAAACTATCACATTAGCTGTACCTATTGCAGGTGGTATTGGCAATAAATATACACGACCAGAAGGTAATGGTAAAGAGCCTTATTGGTTAATGAATTTATTAGAAGAAATTGATAGACCGGGTGAATGGGCAATTGATTTTAAAGACAAAAAATTATATTTCTATCCGCCTAAAAATATTACTCTAAATAGTTTAAGAATTGCCGATAACAGTGAGCCACTAATTCAACTAAACAATACCACCAACGTACAAATTAAAAAAATAACCATCGAAGAAAACTTACACGATGGTATCAAGATTTTTAATGGCGAAAACAATTTAATTGCAGGTTGTACCATAAGAAATGTTACCAAAAATGGAATTACTGTAGATAGTGGTCGTGGACATACCATTTTAAGCAACGATATTAGTTACACTGGTGCTGGTGGTGTTTGGTTAAAAGGTGGTAATGAAAAAGTAGAGCCAAAAATTTCTTCTGAGTTTAAAGTCATCAATAATCATATTCATCATTATAGTGTGGTGCAAAAAATTTATGCAGCCGCTATTAATGCAGGATTTACAGGTGGTGGTGGTGGTGGACATCATACTTGTGTGGGTGCATATATTGCACACAATATGGTGCACGATGCACCACATGTGGGTATTTTGTATGGCAGTTGGAATAATACTTTTGAGTACAATGAAGTGTTTAATTATTGTTTGGTGAGCGACGACATGGGAGCATTTTACAGCTACGATTTATATGAACGTATGGGTGGCCATACATTTGCTTACAACTTCATTCACAACAGTTCTATTGGTGATGCTATTTATTTTGACCACGACCATCGGGATATCAAAATTTATGGAAACTTAGTAGCATTAAACTCAGCACCTAAACGTAGAGGCACAGGATTCTTATACAAAATTGGAAGTCAAGTAAAAAACCCACAAACCATTACTTGTTATAACAATATGGCCATTAATTGCAACTATGGTTTTGAAGTAGTAACAACTGGAAGTCCTGCTACTAATGTATTTGACAATAATATTTCTGTTGCTAGCACAGTGCCTTATACTTACAAATATGTTACTGATAAAGCAAGAGATACAGCTTCAACAGTGATTACCAATGGCACCAACATGACGTACACCAACGACCCAGGTTTTGTAAACATGAAAGCCTATAATTTTCGTTTAAAACCCGACAGTAAAATATTTAAAGACTTACCCAACTTTAAACCATTACCTATTGATAAAATGGGCTTGTTTATAGATGAATACAGAAAAAAATTACCTACCGATAAAGAAGTAAATCGTTTCATCAATCTGAAAAGCAAAGATGGTTATGGCACAGATATTTTAGATAGAAACTAAAAATATGCTACTATGAAAAACTAAACCACCTGAAAAGGTGGTTTTTTATTTATGTAACCAGCTGTAGAACAATTATTGAACTTTAGTGTAGCCTGTACTGAGCGTAGTCGAAGTATCGCACACTTGTACTTTTAGAATAGGAATTGAGCTTATTTAAAAACCCTGACGGAGGCTTTTAGCCCCGTCAGCGGATATTTATGTAAACAATTATCCAATTGTTGTTAGTAGTAATTAAAGGAAAAATCTATGCCTCAAACCGCCGTCAGGGCTAAAAGCCGCTGACGGGGTTTTCTTTGTCTAATAAAGTTATATCAGTTGAAGTGTGCGACGCCACCACAGCTCAATTGAAATACTGAAGCTCGTTACATAAAAATTATTGTCATGTCGATGAATGAAACATCTGTTCATCATTCAAACAAAACTGAGTAGATTCCTCGTTCCTCGGAATGACAAAAAAAACTACAAAGGCTGATACTCAAACCAATCTAAATAAGCATTTGCAGTGCTTGGTTTGCCATTACCAGTTGCATACAATCCAATTACTACTCCATTGTAACCACCACTCACTTCTGTGCCTAAAAAACGAGTATTGAGTGTGCCAACTTTTGTAACAACACTATTGTGTTTGTATGAGAAAGTATAATTTCTTTTATCGCCTGTTACTTGCAAGGTGATGTTGCCTTGTGGCAAAATAATTTGTTTATACAATTGATTTAAAGAATCTAAAGTGTATCGCAGGTTCAAAGTTCTTTGTTTGCCATTGGTAGCTATATAAAAATCGTAATGAAAACGATTGTCCATCATTACTGTTAAACCTGCTTCTTCATTGGGTTTGGCGGGATTGAAATCAATTAATGTAGATGCTGAAAAATTAAAATGTTGCTGTCTTCTTGCAATAAAAGTAGGAGACTCCCAATCGTACAAACTAAAAGCACTCCCTTTTAAACTCAACCAACCTTTACGTTCAGTGAATGAATAATTGCTGCTATCGGGATTGCGTAAATACAACCATTCGTAACTCAACGGCTCATCGAAATTTGTTGTAACAGTAGTTGTAAACGGCAAAGGAATTTCTGTTTGATAATTGGGTGGCAGTTGTTTAATTATTACATCGGTTTGTCCTGTTTTATTGACCACAGGCCATTCATTTTGTTTCCACTCAACTGGTGTTAAACAAGTTTCACGACCTATAAAATGAATACCATCAACAGCAGGACGGAAAGCCAAATGCACCATCCACCAACTGCTATCAGGGGCTTGTACTAAATCGGCATGACCAGTTCCTTGAATATTATTGTATGCCATACGATTGGTGAGAATAGGATTGTGAGGGCAACTTTCAAATGGTCCCCAAATATTTTTGCTACGCCCAATTGCCACTGTATGGCCATAAGCTGTTCCACCTTCGGCAGTTAACAAATAATAATAGCCATCTTTTTTATACATGTGTGGTCCTTCTACATAGCTGCCACCACTACCCTTCCAAACTTGTTTAATTTCACTTAATCTTTTGCCTGTTGTAATATCAATTTCACTTTGATAAATAGCACGGTCATCAGTTGGTTTTGTAGCTCTGTTAGATAAGAAATATACTTTGCCATCTTCATCAAAAAACAAAGAAGGGTCAATGCCATTTTGATCGTAATAGATTGGCCCACTCCAAGGCCCAGCAGCATTAGAAGCTGTTACATAAAAGTTTTTATAGTCTCTATCACCACTTACATTGGTAACTACAACATAAAATATTCCTTTATGAAAACGAATAGTGGGTGCATAAATTCCATTACTAGGTTTGCAATTTTTAAGAGGCAGTTGAGATGCTCTATTTAGTACATTGCCCAATTGTTTCCAATGAATTAAATCTTTACTTGTCCAAATAGGTATGCCAGGAAAATATTCAAAGCTGCTGTTCACTAAATAATAATCATCACCTACTCTGCATACACTTGGGTCAGGATAAAAGCCAGGAATAACAGGATTATTGTATGATTGTGCAACTAGTGAAAAGTGAATGGTGAGCAGCGAAAGGAGACTGAAAATTTTCTTCATGTTATAGATTATTTATTTCACCAAATGGCTCAACCAACTTACAAAATCATTGGCAGCTTTATCATTATCCCAACCATTGGTATAGCCCAATCTTCCATTGATGTATTCATTATAAAACCAAGGATCACCAATAACTACAACAGTGCCTTTACCAAATTTTGCTTTGGCACCCACTACATAATTTTCTGTTTGATGTTTTAAAATAGGTATTGCATTGTTAGACAATTGCAAACTGCTTACTTCTTTCAAATACACTTTTTTAGCTGTGCTAAAAATGGAATCTTTAGCAGGAATAAAAAAAGCTGCCATTTCGTATTTGTCGTTGTATACTTTACTTTTACTGTCACCATTTAAGTGAATGCCAAATGTTTCAGTTAGTTGGTTTAAATGATTCAACTCTACATTGCCCGAATCATTGGCCATAATAACCAATACGCCACCTTTCTTTACAAATTGTGCAATGGCTTTAATATGTTCGGCTTCTATAAAATTGGGTTTTGCAGTTTCTTTTTCTGTATCAGGGTCAACCATTAAATATACGGATGCTGTTTTCAAACTTTCCTTTGTTGGTGCGGTTTCCAGACTTTTTAATTGAAAGCCTTTTTGCTGAAAAATTGTTCCTAATTTACTATAACCACTCTGGGCTGTATCTTCCCAAGTGTAGTGAAAACGTTCCAAATTTCCTTGAGCATTTTTCTTATACTCATTGTTAAAAAAATAATCTAACAATACCGTTTTTTGTTGACCATAACTTGTTGCAGCCCAAAAAACAACCACTAAAAAAATTGAAACTTTCTTCATAAAAAATTACTTTAAACAGTGTTTTAAATTACAACCTTTTAGTGCTGCAAAACCCTTTGCTACCAATGATGCATTTAAAGTAGCTCCATCTTTGGTGGTATGTGTTTTATCTTTTTCAATATGGTATTTGGTTGTTACAGCAGCTTCTCCTTCACTATCATAAACATCGGCTATTAAATTGTTTAAGTCTATTGCATATGTTTTTTCTTGTGCAGCAACTTGTAAAGCCCATTCAGCAAACCCCTTTTCACCTCTAACCAATTTACCGTCTTTCCATTCGTTTTTAGGAATAGAAGAGCAAACTATAACGGTTACACCTTTTGCTTTTGCTTGTTGAATAAATTGTTTTAAATACCAACCAAAGCTGTATACTGTTTCTTGTTTTTTTGTAACTGTATTATAGATGTTCACAGTTGTATCGCCAATGCCTTTTAATGTGCCTCTTGCTCTTGCAGTATCATCAATTCGTCCTTGATCATTTAATCCAAATTGAATTAATAAATAATCGCCTTTTTTCATTTTGGTAGAAACTGTATCCCACATGCCACGTTTATTAATTTTCTTATCCCATATACCACCAGTGAAAAAAGTTCTTGCACTAGTGCCACCTTGTGCATAGTTTCTAATGCTTACTTTATTGGTATCTACAAACTCATGCAAAAATTTTCCCCAGCCCCAAAGTCCGTTATTACCAGAGCCGTTATCTACTGTAGAATCTCCAATTAAATACAATACTGGTTTTTCTTTTGGTGCAATGGTAAATGCTGCTAATGCTGCAGTAAATACAAATAAGACAATATAAAATCGTTTCATGTAAAATATTATTTAGTGATATAAAATATTTGTTCTACTGGTTGTGCTGTTTGAATTTGAGGTGCTGTATTTCGACCCCATTGATACGCAACCACAGTTACTTTAATAGGAAATTTTGTTTTGGGTGGAATTTTTGTAAACACCAGTTGATTGTTTTCAATTTTTGCTGGTCCGCTTTTAATAAAAAAACTCACTGGCATATTTGCATTTGAATTTGCATTCAATTGTATTGCATTTTTTGTAGTGTTTACATTAGCAATTGTAGTAAAATTAATTTGTTGTTGTAAACCTTTATCGTTGGGTACAACTGTTAATTGCCCAGGCTCTATACAGGTTCTAAATTCATCATCACCTTCTTGTCTTATTACAAAATACGTAGCACTAGCTTTGAAATTGCGTTCTGGTGTGAGCTTAAAAGTATTACCAGCAATATGTTTGGCGTTGCCACACAATAAAAAAACATTTGGAGTAGCTTTACCATGTTGTAATGGTGTTCCAGCCAACAAAAAAGTATCGGGAATATTTTTAAGAAATACTGTATTTAAAGTAAATGTTACACCATCATCTGCTGTGGTAAATGGAATAGGCCATACAATACCTCTTGTAAATCCTGCAGGCTCATTTTTATCATTTGCAAAAGCTGCAATTTGGGGCTTACGTTTAAAGTTAACTGCTGCTAGTTGAATTGCGTCAAGGGCTTGTTGTTTGGTAAAGTACCAAGGTAAATTCTTTTCGTCACCAACTGCATCCTTATACAATTTAGGTTCAACTTTTGTAGCTCCAGGTAAAGGCAAACCAGCAACCCAACCTTTGTTTAAATCAATTGCTTGTAACAATGTGTCATTATCGTTTACCAATCTTGCTTTGCATACTTCAGCAATGTAATCTGCTATGCGTTTGGTTAATTGTTCACCACAATCGAAATGACCAGTATTGGGATCAAAGAAATATGTGAGTGGATTTTGTTTGCTTGCCCTTTCTTTTAAAATACTTTGATAATTGGGAATATTATCTTTAGGATTGATTAAATCTTCTTTATGCTGATTCCATTCAAAGTATTCACCAGCATTACATAGTACAGGAATCGAGGATGAATTAAATCCTGGACCACCTTTCATTTTAATAGCTGCCAATATTTTATGGGGAACAGAATCTATTAACATACTAACCATATTATTTGTGCCAGAATGACCAATAGGAAACCAAGGTACTTTTTGTATTTCTTCATACCCAGAAACAAAAGCCAATGAATCTAAAATTCGTTGAATGGTGGGAATATTTTTTTCGGGATAGTGGGTTTTGCCATCTACAAAAAAACTTGGGCAACCCCAAACTATGGCTATGTTAGTTTTTTTACAAGCTGCTCTAATTAATGGATGTTCTACCAACCATTGTTCTAAAACATTTTGAGCAGTAATGATAACAGCTTTTACTTTTTTGCAATCTTCAGGAATCCATAAATATGCGGTAGCTGTTTTAGATTCATCTTTTGAATTTTTAAAGTGCACAGTTGTGTGAAACTGATATTCATTTTCAATGGCATGATATAAACTGTTTTGTGCTTTTAGCTGTGTACATTGGTAAATAAAAAACAAACCAATAAATGCTTTTAAGCTACATACATAATGCTTTTGTATAGTAAAGAGTACTTTCATTTTGTTGGTTGTTCAATAAGTAGCCATTCAATTATGGCGTTAATGTAACTGATGCAGTTTTTAATGCTTGTCCAACTTTCAATTTTATAAAGTAATTACCTGATGATAATTGTTTTGTATTGAAATCAAAAACATTTAATCCAGTATTTAATTGAATAGTTTTGCTAATCAACTCTTTACCTTGTGCATCGATTAGTTGCAGCAAACCATTTTGCTTTACTTCAGAATTATTGTATTTAACAGTAATTTTTGTACTATTTAATTTAACTGGATTTGGATAAACTTGCAATTGATTTTTTCCGCCACAAACATTGGTAACATTGACTATTTTACTGTAAGAAAAGCTACCATCTTTATCAATCATTTTAAGTCGGTAATAGGCTTTTTCATCATACAAATTTGTTGTTGTATTGTAATTACAATTGCTGCTATTATTACATTTTGCAGCTTGAGTTGTAATTGTTGAAAACGCTATTCTGTCGGTACTTTTTTGTAACTCGAAATGACTAAAATTGGTTTCGTTTGAAGTACTCCAATTTAAATTGACTTTACAATTAGATGCATTGGCACTAAAATTATTTAATGAAACTGGCAAAGGGAAATTGCCATTTAAAGCCAATAGTTCAGGATAGTTTTGCCAGCCTCTACCAGTATCTTGAGTTGGTGTATTGGTTGAAATAATTAGCACTTGTTCATTTGCAGGAATCGTATAATTATTACCAGTAATCATTACTGGTCTGTTAATAATACTATCACCTCTTGAAAATAATACTTGGTGCGTATTTCCGGTTATTAAAGCATTTGAAATATTTACACTTACAGCATTGGTTCCTAAATTTCTATAACTTGAAAAAGCTTTTCCATTCAATCTAACAATTAAACCTCTTACGTTTCCATTTACAACTCTACTCACAGTTGCATTGCCCACGGCATTAGAGTCTCTAACTTCTACCATAAAATATTTTCTTGTAGAACCTGGATAAGAGAATAATGTGTTGCCATTTGATTGATTAAATCTGAAAATAATTTCCATAGAATTTCTAAAATCGTCTCTCACTACACCTGCTGTATCTACACTAACTGTAGTATAATCATGAGCATGTATAATAGCTTTGAATTTGCCATAAGCATATCTGCTACCTGCCACTTCTGTTATCATAAACTTTGGATTTAACAAACTTGAAGTTTGTCGTCCATAAGTAAACCTTACTCTTCCATCAATTTCAAAAGCTTGTGTATTGGTATTATTGGTAGGAAATGTTTCAACAAAACCAATAACTCTATCGGGCAAGGTAATCCATTGTTGATAAGAAGACCAGTTGGTTTCAACTGCCCCGGGTCCTGGTGTTTGATACTGTAAAATACCCGGTGTTGAAATTGCTGCAACATTTCTGCCAACACATGTTTTTACGTTCGTGTTCGTCATCATATATCCCCAATCTCTCCATTCTGTTTCAGGATTACTTTTTCGAACATGCACTTTACTATGTACTGCCATTAAAGAGGCGTCCATTTCATCTATAGTTCCACCAATATCATTGCTTGGAATAGTTTGCATGGCACCTACAATGGTTTGTAAGCCAGTTTCATTTTCGCCAGCTCTAGATACATCTCTACCAACAGCAGCATAAGAAAAACGTCCATACCTACCTCTTGGCCCTTGAATATTTCTGTCATAAACAACATAGTTATCGGGCAAAGGCAAAGCCGAAATATTTGCATTGTAATACGATGCTGATAAAACCATTTCATCAGCAAATCCCTTGGCTTGTCGTATTAAATTGTATTTTGACTTAAGATATGGATTTCGGCTAATAGCCAATAAAGGTTCTGCCGATGCACCAGAAGAGCCATTGAACATGGTTTTCCAGGCCGATGCAGTATAAAACTCTGGAACATCATTATGCTCAATAGAAGATATTTCAAATAAATAAGATTTCTTTACACATTCCCATGCTGGTTGATATTCTATTAAAGACCAGATTTTAGCCAATGAGTTATTGGTTGCTCCATGATAATTGGTTACTTCATTTTGCCTTTTTCTATATAGATATGCTCCATCGGGCATGAGTGTAGATAAATACACAGAGTCAACAATTCTTTTACCTAAATTAATCCACTGATTATTATTTCTATAAACGCCTGCCGTTACCAATAATTCAGCATATGAAATATCTCTATTGGCATATAAAAAACTATCTATTGCTGTAGCATATGCAGCATATTGAGAGCCCATTAAATCGGCAGAGCCTCTCATTTTTTGTAATAAAGAAGGTGGTATATAGGTTCTAAAAGAAGTGTCTGCAACTCTCCAAGCATCACACATTTCAGCCGATGTAAACCAATCGTTTAAAGCATTAATAGTAGAACCTGGAATATCTGAAGGTTCAGTTCCATTCAGTAAATAATCATCGGTAGTTGCATAAATAATGTGTAAAAATCTTCTAAACAATTCTGGATGATATCTATAACTGCTATGTTGAGATGTAATAAGCCAATATAAATTGTAAGCGATATCAGCTAAGGCTCTTCCATTAAAATTTCTTGGAAACAGAAATACTCCTTGCCTTGATTTTGGATAATCATTAAAAGTTTGCTGTAAATAACTAGCTGCCCATGTATTTAATGACTGTATAAATGGATTGGCAGCAGCAGTTGTATGTGTTAATGGCGGATTAAAACCTACTGCTTTGCTAGGAATTAAAGGCCAAGTGAATGTTGTATTACGTAAAATATTTATTTCTGATTGTAAAACAGTTGCTTCTGCAGTAAAGCCAGAGTCTAGTGCAGTGTACATTCTACTTCTTGCTACTTGTAAAGCAACATCTTTCAATTCTGTTAATGTATCAATAGGCATAAAGCTAATATCATCGAACCAAAAACTTTTGGGGTAGGGGCCAGCTGGTAAAGCATTTGTTGTATTGGGTCTTATAGAAATACGCATATTGTTTCGTTCAGCTTGCGTCCAACTAGTTAAATCAACATACATTTTATACATTCTCCAACGTGTATCAATCGTAAACGATTGACAAGGGCTTGCAGCATTACATGCACCATTAGAGTTAATTGCTTCGGTAGATTTAAAAACATTTACTGTTACAGGATACACACCATCGCTTCTCATAAAAATGGTAACCACACAGTTATTCGCTGTTGGTCCATTAGCAATGGATTGAAACAAACGAATATCATTTCTATTCGTATGCTTGGTAATATTTATTTGTAATGAATGATTGCCTGTATTTTGAGTAGAATTGTCTATTTGTGTTGTACCACAACTTGCTCCACTGCATGTTGGAAAATTATTTCCACTAAAAGCCAATTGCCATTGGCCAGAAAGCCCTGTAGCATTGCCACTGCCAGTTGTTGCGTAACCACTAAATCCGGATGTGAACGTTTCGAAACCACCATTCACTAATAGGTTTTGAGCATGAAGAATATTCAAGCTAAATAGTAGACAAATAAGATTGAATATTTTTTTTTTCATGGCAAGAAATGTTGAACTAGGTAAAACTAAAGAGCATTTTCAAATGTGCATTTGTGTAATAAGTATAGAAAAAAATAACAACAGTAGCTTCATCAATAAGCTACTGTTGTTTAAGTGAAGTTATTTCTTAACAAAAGAAATATCATCTACCCAAAAGGTTTTTGGATATGGACCAATAGGTAAGGCTTTATTATTATTGAAACGTACAGACACTCTCATTTCAGTTCTTTCCTCATCTGTCCAGTCACTAATATTTACGGTAAGTTTAAATTGTTGCCACTCTGTTGTTGCAGTATAATTTCCTGTAAAGGGTACAGCACCATTATTCGTATTCTGTTGGGTAGATTTTAGCACATCTATAGCAATAGGGCTTATAGATGAAGCTTTTACCCATACTGTTACTTCATACTCTCCAGCAGCTTGAGTGCCACTGATAGATTGATATACTTTAATATCGTTACGGTTTACTTGAGTATCAATTTTAACTTCAAGACATTGGTTGCCGCTTTTCTTGTCTGTTGTTATGATAGCAGCATTCCCTTTTGCACATCCATCTGGGCAACCACCTTTAGCAAAAATCATTTGCCATTTACCACTCATGCCTATTACTTTACCTTGGCTAATGGTAGAAAATTTGCAAGCACCGGGCTGATAACTTTCAAAGCCACCATCAACCAATAAGTTGGTTTGTGCATTTACACTAGTTAATCCAAGTGTAATTAAAGCAGAAAAGATTACTTTTTTCATACGTACAATTTTAATAATTAGAAATAGAAACTTGTTTAGTGTTAGAATAGTTATTTATAATTTTTCTATATTTATTTACAGAATAATGCATGCCTTTTTCTAAATGATACAATGGCCCTTGATACACAAATGCAAAAGGTTGATATAAAGTGGCACTTGATGGATTATTGGTTTTAAATAATTCAAATCTTTTCCAAAAAGCATCATATTTTTTGATAGAACCATTGATAGCGTTGTAATTGTATTTTCCAGATTGATCGCCTGAAAAGCCCATTGCCATTATATTCCATCCTTCTGCTATAATTTGATGTAATAATAATCCGTATTGAGAAGATATTTTTATATACAACTCATCTTCTTTGTTTTTTAGTTGAATTTGGTTAGATAACTGAACTATTTTTTTCCATAAATTAACAGATTCATATTTTTCAGCAATAGCAGTATCTAACATGTTTGTTTGATACAAATTTTTAAAATGCGTATATAAAAAACCTTCACTAGGATGTCTTGCACCTGTTTCTGCATTTGGCTCAATGCCTCCTAAAAACTCATCCCTCATCCAAAAAACCATATTGCTATCAAAAGGTAATTTAACAGACGAATGTCCACGTATAACAGCATTTGAAGATAGCAATGCTAACTCTCTAAATGCAGCTTTACTTTTCTCTGCAACACCATTATCTTTCATAAATCGATTAAAAATAGTTGCTTCTGATTGTTGCATATTTTTAGCCCACTGGCTAATTACATAAGCATTGAGCTTTGGCCAAAACTCATTAGAAATATAGGGGCCAACCCAACCACCACCTCTGCTCCAACTCCAAACTCCAGCAAAGTTTTTATTGTATTTTAAATCGTTTAAACACTTATTACCTTTTTGTGGTTTATTTTTTGAAAATTCTTCAAATCCATTGATAACGCCATCCATTATATAATTTGGATAGGCTCCTTTGCCTTCATATTCTCGTTGACATTGAACTTCTACAATTTGTTTATGCTTTCCTAAGCCAAGCGTTGGATTAAAATCATAAGTTCTATGGTAATCTCCTTTGGTATGTTTTATAGAGAATACTAAATTGGGATGTGTTTCAATTTGGTTAGTTACATTTAAATAATAAGCAGTATCATCATGCATGCCACCAAAACTCCAAGTACGATAAAAAATTTGTTTATTCAATTTAACGCAAACTTCTTCTCTTAATAAGTTTAATAATTTAATATGACTTTTAGCTTCATTGGTAATAGGATTATTACCTGTATGATAAGGTACATTGTTTGTATAAGTTTCGCCTGTTCTAATGACTAATCCATCTAATTCTGGAAATTCTTCAAACAGCTCTTCCAACATCAATTTATGAATCTCTATTGTTTTCGGACGTTCAAAAGAAATCTTTCCATTAGCATCACAAATTTCACTGCGGTATAACTCTACCAATTTTTTAGGTAGTACAATTATATCGGTAAAATAATACATTTTAATTCCAGCAGCATGGGCTTCTTTTATATTAGCTTTAATTCTTTTTGCTGCCGCTTCTACCCATAGAGCTTCTTTACTTCCATCGGGGAAAATTGTTGCATTTAATTTTTTAAACTTAATTGCAGCATGCGGAAAAATAAAGTCGTTCATTACTTTCCCATTATAACCATTGGCTGCTAGAAATGTAGAGTTATTAAATGCCGATTTTGTTAAAGGCTCACCAGGATTATTGTGAACCATATCAAAAATATAGGGTTCTACAGCTTTTTGAGCAACTGATATTTGCATACAAAAGCTAGATATAGTAAGGCTTATTAACAAGGGCAATCGTTTCATTTTAACAATCATTTTTATTAGTTAGCCAAATAAATAGCACACTAATTTTTTTGTTTATGAATACAAATTGCTTAAAAAAAGAAAGCGGAATAGTTTATTAAAACCATTTATTTACGAAACCGGTTGAATTGGCTTTTTTCAACAATTTTATTGAACCTATTTTGAAGAAATAGCTCAAGATGTTGCACGGTTTTTTTCTTGTGTAAAATTGTTTTTTAAAAGATACACTATAAAATAGATGAATATTGAAATAATTGCAGTGGCCACAAAAGACCATTTTAAATTTACTGCATGGGCTATATAACCTACAATTGGAGGACCCGTTAAAAATCCCAAATAACTTACTGTAGATATTGCAGCCACAGCCGAACCTGTAGGTAAATTAGATATTGTAGGAGTTATGCTAAATACCAATGGCATAATGCATGATACACCAAAACCTATCAAAATAAATCCAATAGCTGCTGTAATAAGATAAGGCATAAAAACAGCTATCAAAAATCCACTTGCAATAAGAATACTACTTATTTGTAAAAATGGTTTTACGCCTACTTTATTCACCAACCAATCTCCTGCAAACCTACCACCCACCATAGCAGCCAAATAAGCAACATAACCCACTGTTACCAAAGAATCTTCTACTTGTACAACCTTAGCAAAGTAAACGCCACTCCAATCGCTCATGGTACCTTCGCAAACCATACTTATAAAACCAATAAACCCCAATTTTACCAATGGTTTATCGGGTAAGGCAAAAACAACTTTTTTGGTGCTTACTTTTATATCTTGTATTAATGTATAACTAAAAGCTAGTGCTATTAATGTTAATGAAACCAATGCTACAATAATAAAATGAGTGAACATTGATGTTTCAATGGATATAAGTAAAAAGCTGAGTGCTGCCCCTGTTAATGCAGCAATACTCCAAATTCCATGAAATGTTGTAATGATAGATTTTTGGTATAAAGCCTGCACACCAATGGATTGTGTATTAACAGAAATATTAAAAAAATTTCTTGCAGCACCAAATAAAAATAAAATTACTGCTGCTTCCCAAACTTTTGTTACTAAAGCTAAACCACAGAGTAAAATTGTATAAACAATAGAACTGATAATCATTACCGTTCTGCTACTCAAACTACTTAATACAAATCCTGCCAATGGCATTGTAATCATTAATCCTGCAGGCAAAGCAGCTAAAACAGTTCCTAACTCAGCATCGTTTAGCTGTAATTGTTTTTGTAATGCAGGAATTCTTGCTGCAAATGCAGCAAAATTAAAACCCGAAATAAAAAAGAATATACTTACTGCAATACGACTAGCAAATGGCGAAACAGAAGTATTAATATGTATATGTTTTTTAAACATTGGACTTGAAAATAACTAAATAGTAATTACAATACTAATTTGGCCTTAAAGCTACTTGAATATCGAAAGAACAAATTTAATTTTTACTTTAATCAATACATGCATCTACAAAGAAACCCCACGTTTCCAAGGAATAAAATCGTCTTGATTTAATTGTACTGCTTTGGGAATGATAACCCCACTTGCTACTTGAATACAATAGTGCAATATTTCTTCACCCATTTGCTCAATAGTTTTTTCGCCTTCAATAATTGCTCCAGTGTTGATGTCAATGATATCGCTCATTTTTTGGGCAAGTTGTGTATTGGTAGCAACTTTAATTACCGGACAAACAGGATTACCAGTTGGTGTGCCTAAACCTGTTGTAAATAAAATTAAAGTAGCACCGCTTGCAGCTTTACCTGTGGTAGCTTCTACATCGTTGCCAGGTGTACAAACTAAACTTAAACCAGGTTTTGTAGCAATTTCTGTATAATCTAACACATCTACAACTGGTGCTGTTCCACCCTTTTTACATGCACCAGTACTTTTTATGGCATCGGTAATTAGGCCATCTTTAATGTTGCCGGGAGAGGGGTTCATGAAAAATCCACTACCAGCAGCATGAGCTTGTGCATCATATTCTTCCATTAAATGAATAAACTTTTTGGCAGTAGTTTCATCTACACATCTATCAATTATTTGTTGCTCAGCTCCACATAATTCTGGAAATTCTGCCAACAAAACTTTGCCTCCTAACGCAACCAGTAAATCTGCTGTATAACCAACTGCTGGATTTGCAGAAATGCCACTAAAACCATCACTGCCACCACATTTTACACCTATGCATAATTTACTTAATGGTGCTGCTGAACGTTCTTGTTGATTGGCTACCACTAAATGTTTAAATGTTTCTTTAATCGCATCCTTGATTAATTGCTCTTCACTTTTAGTTTGTTGTTGTTCAAATACAATTACAGGTTTATTAAAAGCTGGGTTGCTTTCTTTTACATCGTTCAAAAATTCGTTTACTTGTAAATGCTGACAACCTAAACTTAACAAAGTAATACCAGCAACATTTGCATGATTGGCATAAGCAGCTAGTAGTTTACTTAAGGTAGATGCATCTTGTCTTGTTCCTCCACAACCTCCATTGTGATTGAGAAATTTAATACCATCAATATTTTTAAACAGTCGTTTAGTGGTGGTAGAAGTAGCAATCTCATCAATATCAAATGAACTGTTTTGTTCAAAAGCCTGTACTAAATGCTCTGCATATTTTTTGTATTTATCGGTAACAGCATATCCTAAGCTATGATGTAATGCTTCTTTAATAACATCTAAATTTCTGTTTTCACAAAATACAGTAGGTATAAATAACCAATAATTTGCTGTACCCACACTACCGTCATTTCTATAATATCCGTTAAAAGTTAAGTTGGCAAATTTACTTACATCGAGAGCTGTCCATTGGTAATCAAAATTTCTAAACACATAAGGTTCGGCAGCATGTTTGGTATTTTCAATAGTCATTCTTTCGCCACGTTGTACATTGTTGGTAACCACTTTACCCACTGTTACACCATACATTTTAATTTCATCACCTTGTGCTAAATCGTACATAAAAAATTTATGCTTAGCAGGTATTGGTTCTAGCAATGCATAAGCATTATTATTAAATTCAATGATTTCATCTTTGGCTAAGTTGGTTAAGGCAACCAATACATTATCTGATGGGTGAATTTTTAAAACTTTGTTTTGCATGTTGAGTGGTATAATAAGATGAACTTAAAGATAGCAGTAACTATGGAATGGGCTGTGAGTAGCCTGGCTCAATCGTTAAAGCTTATCATTAACAAAATTAATTTTGCTTTACAAGCTTCAATTAATACATATTAACCAATTCTTGTACTATTTTATTATAAATAGATATATTTAACCTATCAATACGTTTATTTTATATCAAAATGAATCAAATGCATGAAGCCTAAGCTGCTTAAAATTTCATTACAACCCAGGCAATCGTTTAGTGTACGACACGATGTAGTGCCTTATTTTTATAACGAGTTTCATTTTCATCCAGAGATAGAGCTTGTACATATTATTAAAGGAACAGGAATGCAGTTTGTAGGAAATCATTTACATTCTTTTAAGCCCGATGATATGGTTTTGGTAGGTTCTAATTTGCCTCATTTATGGAAGTGTGATGCTGAATACTTTACTACTCAAAAAGCTTTAAAAGCTGAATCTTTTGTAATACATTTTTTACCAAATATGTTTGGCGATGTGTTTTTTAAGATTCCAGAAAATAAACAAATGGATACTTTATTAGAACAAGCGAAGTATGGACTAATTGTTACAGGAAAAACCAAAATTAAAGTAGCTAGTTTCATAAAGCAGTTAGTAAAATCTAGCAATACCGAAAAAATAATAGTGTTGTTGCAAATACTACAAACATTGGCAACATCAAAAGAGTTGGTACAATTGAATACAGGTTTGGTAACCACTAGCCAAACAAGCAAAGAAACAGAACGCATGAATTCAGTGCTTCAATTCTTGTTTAATAACTTTACCGAAACCATTAAACTCAACGAAATTGCCTCTGTTGCCAATATGAGTACCAATGCTTTTTGCCGTTATTTTAAGAGCAATACCAAACGATCATTTTCTTCATTTTTATTAGAATTACGTATTAACAATGCTTGTAAATTATTAACAGAAACCGATAAACCTGTTGCTGAAATTTGTTTTGAAAGTGGCTTTAATAATTTATCTAATTTCAATAGATATTTTAAACAGTTAACAAAGCACTCACCCTTACAGTATAGAAATCAGTTTAAGTGATCTGATTTGAGTAGAAATGAATTTTTTGACTGTAAAATTCATTTATTGTCTTGATCTGAATAGTTTTCGACAATTGGGATAATAGGCATAAATTCTCCTTTTTAATCCTATATAAGTTTTTTAATTAAACATACATTTCCGTATTTACATGAAAATATATAGAGATTCATTAGCTACGAATACACGAATGATATGTCTTAATAATTGTTTTTTAATAGGTTAAATATGCCATATTGCTTGTTTGCTAATTTTAGCCTAGTTGGTCATAACCTTTTTTAATAATTGATCAACAAGCTTTACTTAAACGTTCAAATGCCCTCTGTCTAAATTACTTTTTCCCAAATCAAACTATTAAATAGGTACGTTCATACATATTAACCTTAATTAACTTTTATTTGCATTTCATGTTACAATAAATTCATTGCTTTACAGCAAATAAAATTTTAGTGTATGAAGCATGTCTTCTTTTTATGGATAATCACTATCACTTTTTTATCAGCCAATAGCCAGGAACTAATAAAAAAAGCAAAACTTACTTACCAAAATTATAAAACCATAGAAAACTTGGCTAATGGTAAAAAAAGGGAAACTTATGCTCCTTTGGAGTTTATGTTTAGTAACAATGTTTTACAAACAAAAAAAATGATAGGCAAATTACAAATGATTGCTATCAACAAAGCCAATGAAGAAACAGCAACATGTTATGCAACCAATAACGAAAGGTTTCTTTCCTTTAATGATATTACCAGCGAATTATTTGAAATGGGCATGTATAAAAAAGAGGATTTTAAATACCGTTACGTTGATGATACTCTTACCATTAATGGATTGTTGTGCCATAAAGCCATTATAAGTTGCCCTATAGATGGGAAAAATAATGAGATAGAAGTTTGGTACTTTAATGAAGTAATGTTAGACTTGGCTAATTTTAAATATATATTTTTAGAACTAAAAGGCTTACCCGTAAAAGTAAAATATAGAGAGTTTCCAAAAATTTCGTTACCAGGTACAGAAAATATGGTAATAATGAACGAATTAACGCTTGTGAATTTTACAGAAGATTTTAAAGAAGATGTTACAACTGTAGAAGATATAAGTAAATATGAAATAGTCGACCAAAATAATTTTCAGCAAGAGGTTTTAAGTATGATGGGTTTGGGTGGTAAGACTAAACTTGCTAATACCCCAAGAGGTGAACCCATAAAATCTACAGTTGTTAGTAGCAATGGATCAACAATGGAACTTACAAAATACAACCCCTTTAAGTTACATGAACCTCTACAACCCTTTGCTGGTAAAACTTTAGCTGGCAATCAAATTAAAATGGCCGATTATGAAAATAAAGTATGGGTAATTAATTTTTGGTTTATTGAATGTAAACCTTGTGTAAACGAAATGCCTATTCTAAATGCTGTTCAATCAAATTTTGCTCATCAGCCAGTTGAGTTTATAAGTATTAATCATCAATCAGCAAACGATATTGAAAACTTTTTAAAAACAAAACAATACAATTTTACACATATAGTAAATGCACAACATTTAATTGATTTGTATGGTGTATCTACTTACCCTGCAACTATTATAGTTGATAAAAAGGGAGTAATTCAATTTATTAAAATTGGCGATTTTAAAAACGAAGAAGAGTTGAGTAATGAAATAAGGAAGTTGCTGTAAGGCTAGAAGAGAGGTTTTAGGGGGAGAATTGGTTGTAGAGTAATGATGCATTTATAAACCTCTTTATTTATCTAATATAGATAGAAGAAAACTTTTGATTTAGGTTCTTTGATTATCCCTACACAGTGTAGGGATAATTTGCTTTCAAACTTTGTATTTACGTTCTTTGATAACAACAAGGTACAATAACCGATGATCACAATAAAGATTATTCCGTTGTGAAAACATTTAAGTCGCCTCGTCTACTAATTACGTTTTTTTTATTTTTATAATTCCTTACTCACTTTTTTATTTCCAATCCCCTAAACTAACCATTCTGTTTTACAAATACAAATTATTTTAGTATTGTTTTAAATGTACTATAAATAACAAAGCCCCTACAAGTGCAGAGGCTGTATAATAGAAATAGTGAATACTAGATTATTGCAATTTTAAAATGACTCTTCTGTTTTGGGCTCTACCTTCAGGGGTATCATTGGTAGCAATGGGTTGGGTTGCTCCAAAGCCAATGGTGGTAATTTTTTTGGCAGCAACACCTTGTTGCAATAAATATTTTTTTACAGTATTGGCTCTTGCTTCTGATAATGTTTGATTGCTTTTTGCTGTACCAATATTATCGGTATGTCCTTCAATAATCAGTTCTACATTATCATCTTCTTTTAGGTCGGTAGCTATGGCGTTTAAAGAGTTGTAAGAAGATTTGGTAAGTATAGCACTACCTGTTATAAACAATATATTTTTAGCCGTTTCATTCACTTTCTTTTCTATGGTTACTTTTTTACTTTCTGGGCAACCATCATTGGCAATTAATCCTGCAATGGTTGGGCATTTGTCGTAATCATCATTCAGTCCATCATTATCTGTATCGGGTGTTGGGCACCCTTGATACTTTAAAGAACCCAATTGTTGGGGGCATTTATCTTTAGCATCTTCAATTCCATCTCCATCTGTATCGGGGCAACCATTCATTTTTTTAATGCCTGCAACAGATGGACAATCATCTTCTTTATCAGCTATGCCATCTGCATCTTTATCTGGACAGCCATATAAATTGGCTAGTCCTTTTTGTGTTGGGCAAACATCTATTTTATCTGGTACACCATCGCCATCACTATCTGTTGGTGGTGTAGGTTGTTGAGGTTGTATAACAATAGGTGCAGGAGGTGATGGTTTTGGTTTAGCTATTTTTTTAACATTGGTTAAATCAAATGCAATATTGGTGTACCAATAGCCTCCATTAAAACCAAACTGTGTTGCTGCACGGCTGTATATTAAACGATTGTCGCTGGTGTTGGCAAAATTGCTGACTCTGTCTGGATATACATCGCCAATATTATTGGCTCCAAAAGTTACGTTCATCCAATAAATTGGGCGATAACCAATCGATAAATCGGTAATCAGTTTTGGTGCAAAGCTTTCGTCTAATAATGGGTTGGTGGCATCTAATGTTTTGATGTTGCCAAAGTTGGTTACTCGGCCAGCAAGTGTCCATTTGGCAATTCTATAATTGGCTCCTACAATAATTTTATTTCTTGGTTGAGCCCATTCAAATCGACCTCTTTCTAAACGATTGAACAGTGTTCCGTTGGCTAAGTTTGCATCGGCAGCTAATACAGATGAAACTTTAATATCATTCACTTCTGTTCTATTAAAATTGAGTGCCAATGTAAGTTCTAAAATACCTTTACCAGTTTTCATTGCACCTGTACTGGCAACAATATCTAAACCTTGTGTTTTAGTGGCAATGGCATTGGTAAAAAATGACACCGAGTTTACGTCAGGAAAAGCAGTGAGCAAATTATTGATTACAGGGCTCGATGCTTTGGTGAATGTTCCAGTTAATACAATTCTATCTTTGATACTTATTTGATAAGCATCTACAGTAATACTAAATGGATTGCTTTTGAATGGAGTAGAAGTAACGCCAATACTCATTTGTACCGATTTTTCAGCCCCCAATTTGGGTATGCCAAATGCATTGGCTAAAGCAGTTTCGTTTCTAGCAGTTAAATTTTGTGTGGCTACTAATTGATTGTTGATGGTTTGAAATAATGTAGAAACATTGCTAAACAATCTTTGGTGTAACGATGGTGCTCTAAAACCATTGCTAATAGTGCCTCTAAAAGTTAATGCAGGATTGATTTTATAACGGGCAGATAATTTGCCTGCAAAATTACCTCCAAAATCGCTGTAATGTTCGTAACGAGCTGCTGCATTAAACATGAAATGATTGTTTACATCACTCTCAACATCTACATAAGCAGCAGTGGTAGTTCTACCTTCATTTACAGCGTTACTGGGCTGAAAGCCTGGAAAAACTTGAGATCCACCTGCTTTACCCGATGATGGATCATAGTTTCTGTAACTGGCTTCTTCACCTGCATCAATCTTGTATTTTTCCATTCTTAACTCGGCACCCCAAGCTACATTGAATGATTTTAGTTGTACTTCTTTTGCAAAATCTTTATAAGCATTTAGGTTGAACGTATTCTGACCAAAAAATAATTTACCAGCATAAAATGCTGTTGGTGCATTTTTTCCTAATGCAAATTGTGAAGCATTGTTTGAGTTGTTTACATGGTAGTTTAATGCATTGAAACCATAAGTGTTGCCAATATCCCATTTCCAACCATTGGTGGTACCATCAATAGCTACTGCAAAACTTCTGTCTTGAATATTCGATAAAATACGTGGTAAAAATCCATCGGGATATAATTCCAAAATCACCTGACTGGTTTGCTTGGGATAACGATAAAATCCAGCAGCTTCACCTTTTCTAGAGTTGGTTAAAATATTACCTGTAAAGTTGATAGTATTGGTAATGGGGAAACCAATATTTACTCCCAATGCAATATTATCGGCTTTAGAATTGCCCAATAATAAATTGTTTTTTCTGCTAAAACCACGTTCAATAATTAATTGATTATCTAATGCCACATTGTTGGTATAAACAGTACCTTTGTATTCACCTACACGGTTAGTACCTTCTCTTAAACGTACATCGGCAAAAACATCTAAGAAACCTTTTTTACCCAATTTTATAGCATGATTTGCATTGATAGATTTCATTAAACCATCGCCTGCATAATGTTGACCCAAGTGTACATTCAGATTGGTTCTTTTCACATCTTTTTTCAACACCACATTGATTACACCACCAATAGCATCAGAACCATATTGTGAAGCAGCACCATCTCTTAAAATTTCAATTTTTTCAATAGCCGATGCAGGTATGGCATTTAAATCTGTACCTACCGAGCCTCTGCCATTGGTGCCATTTACATTTACCAATGCAGTGGTATGTCTTCTTCTTCCATTTACTAAAACCAATACTTGATCGGGACCTAAACCACGTAATGTTGCAGGATCAATATGGTCTGTTCCATCGGCAATGGTTTGTCTAGATGAGTTAAATGATGGAGCAATAAAATTAATCATTTGTGTGGGCTCTACTTGACCAGTAAGTAACAACTCTTTAGAAGAAATAATATCTATAGGAGCTACTGTTTGTGTGTTTGAACGAATAATTTTACTTCTTGTACCAACAACAGTAACTTTTTGTAGCTCTTCTATTTTGATTAACTCAATATCTACTGTTAATACTTGTTTGTTGGCTATTGTAATTTGAATATTTTTTCGTTGATGACCAACATAAGTAACAATTAAATTGTATGTACCAGGCTTTAGTTGTAAAGTATAATTGCCCGTTGTATTGGTATGTGTTGCTTTGCCTTTACCTTCTACAATTATCGATACACCTTCTAATGTTTCTTTATAATTGCTCACTGTTCCTTTTACAAAACCCATTTGAGCCAATGTTTTTGATCCAACAAAGCTTAGCAGCAACACAAAAAAAATAGTATAAAGTTGTGTAGTACGTTTTCTCATATTGTTTATTTATAAGTAGTTCTATTCAATACGCAATTGAATTATTTCTATTAATTGTGTACAAGATAGTGTTTGGTAAAGTGAAAGTACTGAAATTAATCTTTGTTTAGTGTACTTAGTGGCATTGTTTAGTCTAATATGCATTTCTATTCTTGATTGTGATTGAACTTTAGCATATTTGTTTTTCATTCTAGCAAAAGCCCAATCAGTTATGAAAAAAATGATTGTTTTATTCATTGGTGTTTCTTCTTTTTTCAATGTATTTGCCCAACAAAAATGTAATTGGTTAGGTGCAGATAAACCAGTGAATCCTTATAATTATGAGCAAGTAAAGAGTAAGACGTATAAAAATGGTGCTGTGGTTTCAGCACATCCATTAGCAAGTTTGGTAGGTGCATATATTATGAAGAATGGAGGCAATGCTTTTGATGCAGCCATTGCTACACAATGGGCTTTAGCAGTAGTTTATCCTGGTGCAGGAAATATTGGTGGTGGCGGTTTTTTAGTTGGCCGAAAAAATAATGGGGCAATGGTTGGTTTAGATTATAGAGAAACTGCTCCTTTGTTGGCTACTAAAAATATGTACATTGCTGATGACGGAACTGCACAAACAACACTTTCTCAAAATGGTCATTTAGCAGCAGGTGTACCTGGAACAGTTGCAGGTTTATTTGCTACTTTGCCTCATGCATTGTTAAGCATGGAAGTATTATTACAACCTGCAATTGATTTAGCCGAATTTGGCTTTGTAATTACCGATAGAGAAGCAGCTAGTTTAAATGCCAATAAAAATGCATTTGAAAAATACAATACTCAACAACCGGTATTTATAAAATCAACCAATTGGAAGGAAGGCGATACATTAATTCAAACAGATTTAGCCAATACTTTAAAAAGAATTCAAGCCAATGGTACGAAAGGTTTTTATGAAGGAACCACCGCAAATTTAATTGTAGCTGAAATGAAAAGAGGGAATGGAATTATTGGTTTAGACGATTTAAAAACCTATACAGCCAAAGAAAGAATACCTATAAGTTTCAATTATAGAGGATATGAAATATCTGGCTTTCCTCCGCCAAGTAGTGGTGGTATTTTATTGTTGCAAATGATGAAGATGGTTGCTCCATACTCAATTCAGAAAATGGGTTTTCAATCTCCTGCAACTGTACAGTTAATGGTGGAAGCAGAGAGAAGGGCTTATGCCGATAGAGCCGAACATTTGGGTGATCCAGATTTTTGGAAAGTACCTTTACAAACTTTACAAAGCAATGAATACTTAACCAGTCGCATGAAAGATTTTACTCAAGGGAAGGCTTCGAAAAGTGTAGATATCAAAGGTGGAATCATTAAAGAAACTGAGCAAACTACGCATTTAAGTGTGTACGATAAATGGGGCAATATGGTGAGTGTAACCACTACATTAAATGGTGGATATGGTAGCAAAACAGTGGTGGGTGGTGCAGGCTTTTTATTGAATAATGAAATGGATGATTTTAGTATTAAACCAGGTTTAGCTAATATGTATGGAGCTGTTGGAGGCGTTGCAAATGCCATTGTACCTAAAAAGAGAATGCTTAGTAGTATGTGTCCTGTGGTAGTAACTAAAAATGGTAAACCAGCAATTGTGGTTGGTACACCTGGAGGAACAACTATTCCAACATCAGTTTTTCAAACCTTGGTTAATATGATTGATTTTGGTATGAACCCATCAGCAGCTATTAATGCACCTAAATTTCATCATCAGCATTTACCCGATGAAGTGTTTGTAGAAAAAAATTTTTCTACAAAAGTGGGTATTCAATTAACAGCAATGGGTTATACTATGAAAGAGCGTTCGGCTATTGGTAGAACCGAAGTGATTCAAATAAAAGGCAAACGAAAAATTTTAGCTGCTGCAGATAGTAGAGGCGATGATAGTGTTGCAGGGTATTAAATACAAATAATTTCCTCTTCTCTTTAAACCTTTACTAGTGTTGGGTTGTATGAAAATAGTTTAACTGTTTTTACTGCTTTATAAACTTGTAAGCATCCATTTCTACATAGTCGTTTACTTTAATGTTTACACTTGTTACTTTCTTATTGTCAATATCAAACTGTAAAGGAAAGATACCAAAAAGTGGGTTGCTATATTCAATAACCCATTCATCATTGTCTAGATATTTTACAGTTGCAGTTAAGTTATCATGCCCTTTAAAATTGATGGTTAAATAATTTTCCTTTTGTTTAATTATTAATTTACCGTAGAGTTCATTGGTATAGGTTCCAACATAATTGTCTAGTGGTAAACTAGGTTGATTGTTTTTAATTCTTTGTTTTAAAGCGTTGATTTGAGTAATAGTTTGTTGTTCGTTTTGTAAGAAATTACCCAATTGTTGTTTACTTCTATTTACATAAGGTACACCTAAATAGGCATCTAAAATTTGATAGCGTAAAGCTTCAAAAAAGTTTTGATTATCGTTATTGGTTAAAATAGCAATGCCTAATTTTTCTTCTGGTACAAAACAAACATTGCTTACCATTCCACTTGCACCACCTGTATGCCAATACATTTGTTTGCCATTATAATCGGCAGCAAAAACACCTAAACCATAACCACGAAAATTGATAGGGTAAATACTTGATTTTCTACTACTAACTGCAATAGCAATATCTCTTGTTTTTAAAATAGCTGCTGTTGGAATGATTTGTTGATTATTATATTTACCATTGTTCAATTGCATCATTAACCAATGACTTAGATCGTTTACATTACTTACTATGCTTGCAGCAGGAGCAAGGTTATCCCAAGTATCGTAAGGTACTTGTGTTAGATTTCCTGTAAAGGCTGTTGTATAAGGTTTTGCAGCATTTTTAATTTGTGTAATGCCTTTACTTAGTGTAAGGGTTTGCATCATGCCAAGAGGCATAATAATGCTATCGTAAATATATACTTCCCAAGGCTGACCAGTAACTTCAGGAATTATTTCTCCTGCCGTTAAATAACAACTATTGCAGTAACCATAATCTTGTCTAAAAATACCACTTGGTTTTAAATAACGCATTTTATATATAATACTATTTCTACTGGCGTTGCCATTAAAAAAAGTAAAATCTCCTTGAAACGTTTTAGTACCAATTCTATGGGTGAGCATGTCTTTAATAGTCACCATTTCGGTACTATTTTTTTCGTACAAAGAAAAGTTGGCAAAGTATTTTGAAATCTTATCGTCTAGCGATAATTTTTTTCTGTACTCTAATTGAGCTAATGCTGTACCCGTAAAAAGTTTGGTATTGCTAGCAATCATAAATAAAGTATTGCTATCTACAGTATCAGTTCCATTGATGTCCTTTACACCATATCCTTTCATGGTAACAATTTTTCCATCTTTTACAATTACAATACTTAACCCTGGAATTTGCCAATCTTTCATCCCTTGCTCTATGTAACTATCTAAGCTATCTTGTATAAAATTTGATTGGCTGTTTGCAGTTTGGATACACAATAGTTGAATGAAAAATATACAAACTAGCACATATATTTTGGGTAGAAAATTGCTATACATAATCATTATTTAGTGTGGTAATTTAGGTAGAAGATTTTATAAGTTATTAGAAATTACATCAGCAAAAAATCTTTACATAAAAACAGCCGATACATTTTGTATCGGCTGTTGAAACATTTTGATAAAAGTGTATTATTGTTTGGTGAATTTTTGTGTAGTTATTTCGTTGCCATTAGCAATGGTTACTAAGTAATTGCCATTTGTGAGGGAGGCAATATTGATATTGCTTTGAGTAGAATTAACCATTAATGTTTGTACTAAAACTTTCTTTCCTTCAACAGTTGAAATAACCATTGTAGTATTGCTGCTTGCTTTAGGATAGGCAATTGTAATAACTGATTTTGCTGGGTTAGGATAAATGCTAACATTGCTTTTAATATTGGTATTAACAACAATTGTTTTGCTATAGCTGTACTTGGTATCTTTATCAATTATTTTCAATCTGTAATATGCAATACCATTCATTGGCTCAACATCATTAAACCAATAGTTTTGTTGACTAGAAATATTTTTGGCTTTTTCTTTTCCAATTGTTTTAAAATTTCTGCCATCATCACTTCTTTCAATAGCAAATTCAGCAATATTGATTTCGTTGATGGTATTCCAATTTAATTGTACAAAATTTCTTTCTGTGCTTGCAGTAAAATTGGTAATGGTTGCTGGTAAACTGTTGTTTGCAAATCCTTTTGCAATTACATCTTTCAATTTTGCATATCTACCCGTACTAGAGCTACCACAACTAAAGTATAAACGAACTGTGAGGGTTTCGTTAGGAGCCAAAGAAACACCTGTTGCTCCATTCAAAGCAAATCTGTAATTGGTTGTTGTGCCAGCAGTTTGATTGATTAAAGCAACTGCATTGGTAAATGTACCATTGGGAGAAAAAGTCATGGATAAACCATCGGCTCCAATACCACCTGTAATATTTGTAGAATCAGTAGCAAAAGCCGATTTTGAATATACTACAGCTAATCTTGTGTTACTACTTGTGTTGTAAAATGAACTGGTAACTATAAATGAATCAACACGTACAGTTGAGCTATTGCTAGCTTGTATTTTAAATTCTTCATAAAAGGTTCTGTTCAAGTTTCCACCAGGGCCAAATACAGGAGAAGCTGTACCCCAAGAACCATCTCCATTTGCTGTAGCTCCAAAAGCTTGACCATGTATTGTTGAATAAGCAGGCACAGCAGCAACTGTTGTACCATTTGATAAAAATAATTTGTTGAACGTTGGTACAGTAGCAACTATGCTAGTTGATCTAACACTTGCGTCATCTACATTGTTAGCAGTTAATGGCCAATAAATCAATGTTTCCGAAACTGTTAAAGGTGCTGTTTGAACTGTTCCTGTAACTGCAAGATTTACAGAAACTGCTCCTGAACTTGTATGTACAATATTGCCACTATATGCTCCAGCTGTTGTAGCATTTAATCGTACATGTATGGTTGTATTTGCAATATTTCCATTTACGTCTTGTGTCAAAACAATTGGAGTTGAACTATTATTCCAGGTAGTAGTATTGGTTGAAATTTCAAAACCTGCAGGTGCAGTAATACTAACATTGTTTAATAAGTTTACACCCGATAAAGTATAGGTTTGTACTGCCGATGGAGTACCCAATCCTTGTAAGAAACTACCCATTGTACCAGTTACATTAATGGTTGGTGTACTTGAAATAGCTATGGTATCAGAACTATGACTTGTAGAGCCTGTTTTGCTTGACCAAACATAGTAGAAATATGTAAGGCCCGGCGGTGGAATAGCTTCTTGATAGTTGTAATTCACATCTACATTATTAGGCGAGGTTTGCTCGGCTACTTTACTAAAAACTTGTCTGTCGGTGCTTCTAAAAATTTCATATTTAACACCAGCCATTGGCCAACTAATATTCCAAGTAAAAGTAGAATTAGTGACACCTTTTACACCTCTGAAATTTGAGGTAACTAATGGGGTAGGAATAAAGCTACAATTATCAGCAAATGCTGCACATGGATTCCATGAACCAAAAATATTGGATAGTGTATAAGTAGCAGCTTCTGTTGCAGTTAATTGATAAGACCAAGGTACACGTTGACTAACATCTACTAAACTGCTATCAAATTTTCTACTTCTATATTCACCATAATAAATAATGCTGGTATTGGTATTGCTATTCCAAACGTCCCAGCCCTGTGGTTTTACTACTGCACTCATGGTAGTATTAATAAACACCACTTTAGTATTTGAAGGAGGATTGCTTGATCCATCGTTTTGCCATGGTCTACCTAATACGTAGGTAGTTGTTCCTCTGTTATTGGGCATTACACAATCTCTAAAAACATAACCATAATTCTGTCCAGCAGGTGTGTTAGCTGCGGTAATATAGCTGCCACTTAAATTATCTAATCTTGTTTTAGGGTACACAATGCAAGAATCAAATACTGCAACTGCAGCACCAAAAATAAAGTCTACCACACCATCAATGTAACAATTTTTAAAATATTGCAAATTGCCATTACCATTGGTTAAGACAGTATCTTGTCCGCCAAGAAATCTACAATTTTTAAAAGCACATCTGGTAGCATTAACATTAATGGCCAATCCTTGAGGAGCATCGCCAGTAGTATTTTCAAAAGTAATATTCAATGCAGCACAATCTGGTGCATTAAAAGTAACTGTAGCACTATTACTTGTACCAAAAGTACCACCACCTGGCATGGGTTTACCACTAAAATCATCCCAGCTAAGTGTTACTGTTCCTACATCTTCTCCAATTAAATAAATAAATGGTTTATTAGAAGGAATAGAAATTTTTTCTCTGTACTTTCCTTTTTTAATTAAAATTTTATAAGGTGTTGTTCTGCCTGTTGGTGCAGCAGTAATAGCAGCTTGTACTGTACTATGGTTGCCAGTGCCATCTTGTGCTACAGTTAAATCGTACTGTGCTTGTACAAAAGAATTGAATCCGAATACCACTAGAATAATCAGTAAACATTTTTTCATCATAACAATTTTTAGATTACAATCGGTTAGTTATTTAGATACTATTGTATAAGTACCTTTTCAACACATAATTATTATTTTTTGAAATGACCGAAAGAATATTTTATGCAATCGTTGCCAGCAATTCCTTCTAAAATGTAAATCAAGTAGTTGAATAAGAAAAAATGAATCTTTAATGATTGTTTCCTAACTCAAAAATGGGTACTTTAACCTCCATTTTATTTTTCACTCCGATATACAGTTTTCACCTTTCTGCAAATAATAAGTTGAAAAATTGCTAAGTAAGAAGTAAAAAATAATTTAACTAATTGAAAATCAATGCCTTTTACTGCTTAAACTTTCCTTTTTTCAATTGAAATTGTACCCTTACCTTTGCCGCCTTAACAATTTTGGAGTATTGTATCCCTATTTTTTTATGTTGAGCTAAACTGCACCTTGTCTTGTCAATACTAATTTGATAAGAACGTACAAGTAATGCAAGCTGCCTAACCAACGGTTTGTATGCTATGGAAGCCAATGATAACTAAGCAAGGGATGACGCAACTCCAATTACATCTTAAAATTAGCACATAGCATTATGGCAATCAAAAGAGAATTCAACAAACCAAAATCAAGCTTTTCAAAAATCACCATTAGTTTGGCATCTCCAGACAGCATCTTAGAAAGAAGCTTTGGTGAAGTATTAAAGCCTGAAACCATTAACTATCGTACGTATAAACCTGAAAGAGATGGTTTATTTTGCGAAAGAATTTTTGGACCAGTTAAAGATTATGAATGTGCTTGTGGCAAATACAAACGTATTCGTTACAAAGGCATTGTTTGTGATCGTTGTGGTGTAGAAGTTACCGAGAAAAAAGTTAGAAGAGAAAGAATGGGGCATATTAAACTGGTGGTTCCGGTAGTGCACATTTGGTACTTTAAAAGCTTACCTAATAAAATTGGTTATTTATTAGGCGTTAGTTCAAAAAAATTAGAAACCATTGTTTATTACGAACGCTATGTTGTAATTCAAGGTGGTGTTAAAGAAAGTTTAGGTACTGGAGATTTATTGACTGAAGAAGAGTACTTAGACATTATTGATAATTTACCAAAAGACAATCAGTATTTACCTGATGAAGACCCACAAAAGTTTATTGCTAAAATGGGTGCTGAGGCAATACATGATCTATTAGAAAGATTAGATTTAGATGAATTGAGTTATCAGTTGCGTAATGCTGCTGCTAACGAAACTTCTCAACAACGTAAGGCCGATGCTTTAAAACGTTTAAGTGTTGTAGAAGCATTTAGAGATTCATCTGAACGTATTACCAATCGCCCAGAGTGGATGGTAATGCAGTACATTCCTGTTATTCCACCAGAATTACGTCCATTGGTTCCATTAGACGGTGGTCGTTTTGCTTCTTCTGATTTAAATGATTTATACCGTCGTGTAATTATACGTAACAATCGTTTGAAGCGTTTGATGGAAATTAAAGCTCCAGAAGTAATCTTACGGAACGAAAAACGTATGTTACAAGAAGCTATCGATTCATTGTTCGATAACTCACGTAAATCAAATGCTGTAAAAGCAGAAGGTGGTCGTGCATTAAAATCATTGAGCGATGTATTGAAAGGTAAACAAGGTCGTTTCCGTCAGAATTTATTGGGTAAACGTGTGGATTACTCAGGTCGTTCTGTAATTGTGGTAGGACCAGAATTGAAAATGCATGAGTGTGGGTTACCAAAAGATATGGCAGCCGAATTGTTTAAGCCATTTATCATTCGTAAATTAATAGAAAGAGGTATTGTAAAAACAGTAAAATCAGCTAAGAAATTAGTAGATAAAAAAGAAGCTGTTATTTGGGATATCTTAGAAAATATATTAAAAGGTCATCCAGTATTATTGAATCGTGCCCCAACATTACATAGATTGTCTATTCAATCTTTCCAACCTAAGTTGGTAGAAGGAAAAGCTATTCAATTGCATCCGTTGGTAACAGCATCGTTCAACGCCGATTTCGATGGTGACCAAATGGCTGTTCACGTTCCATTAAGTAGTGCTGCAATATTAGAAGCTCAATTATTAATGTTGAGTTCTCACAATATTTTGAACCCACAAAATGGTACGCCAATTACCCTTCCATCTCAGGACATGGTACTTGGTTTATATTACATCACTAAAGTAAAAAAATCTACTCCTGAAGAACCTGTAAAAGGCGAAGGAAAAGCATTTTATAGTTTGGGTGAAGTAATTATTGCCTATAACGAAGGAGCAGTTGATTTACATGCTGGTATTAAAGTAAGAACCAATGTACGTGAAGGCGGAAAATTGGTGAAGAAATTAATTGATACAACCGTTGGTAGAGTTTTATTTAATGAATTTGTACCAGAAGAAGTTGGTTATGTAAATGCATTGTTAACGAAGAAAAGTTTAAGAGAAATTATTGGCGATATTATTAAAATTACCAACGTTCCTAAAACAGCTAAATTCTTAGACGAAATCAAAACATTAGGTTTCCGTATGGCCTTCAAAGGTGGTTTATCATTTAGTGTAAACGATTTGATTGTACCAGAATTAAGAAACGAATTGTTAGAATCGGCTAAAGCAGAAGTAGAAGAAGTTTGGGAAAGTTATAACATGGGTTTAATTACCAATAACGAACGATACAATCAGGTAATTGATATTTGGGGTAGAGTGGATATGAAGATTACCGAAAGTTTAATTCGTGAAATGACTTTAGACAAGCAAGGATTTAACTCAGTATTTATGATGTTAGATTCTGGAGCTCGTGGTAGTAAAACTCAGGTAAAACAGTTGGTGGGTATTAGAGGATTGATGGCTAAACCACGTAAAAGTGGAAGCAGTGGAAGTGAGGTAATTGAAAATCCAATTCTATCTAACTTTAAAGGTGGATTGAATGTATTGGATTACTTTATTTCAACGCATGGTGCTCGTAAAGGTTTGGCTGATACTGCCTTGAAAACTGCGGATGCTGGTTACTTAACTCGTCGTTTGGTAGACGTTGCACAAGATGTAATTATTGCAGAAGACGATTGTGGTACTTTACGTGGCATTGCAACATCGGCTTTAAAAGATAATGAAGATATTATTGAACCATTGGCAGATAGAATTGAAGGAAGAACTTCATTGCACGATGTAATTCATCCAATAACAGATGAATTAATTATTAAAGCAGGTGAAGAAATTTCTTCTGATGTAGCGAAAGAAATTGAAGAAAGTGGTTTAGAATCTGTTGAAATACGTTCTGTATTAACCTGTGAAGCTAAACGTGGTGTATGTGTAAAATGTTATGGTAAAAATTTAGCAACTGGTTATATAGCACAACGTGGCGATGCTGTTGGTATTATTGCAGCACAATCAATTGGTGAGCCTGGTACTCAGTTAACCTTACGTACTTTCCACGTGGGTGGTGTTGCTGGTAGTGCAAATATTGAAAGTGGTTTAAGTGCAAGATTTGATGGTACCATTCAGTTTGATGGATTACGTACTGTAACTGCATTGAACAATGAAGGCAATAAAGTTCAAGTGGTAATTGGTCGTACTGGTGAAGTAAGAATTATGGATGTGAAGAACGATCGTTTATTAATTACCAACAACGTTCCTTACGGTTCTACATTACAAGTAAAAGATGGTCAACAAGTTAAAAAAGGTGAAACCATTTGTACTTGGGATCCATTTAACAACGTAATTGTTGCCGAGCAAAATGGTACAGTTTCTTTTGAAGGTTTGGCCGATGGCTTAACTTACCGTGAAGAGAGTGATGACCAAACAGGTCACAGAGAAAAAGTGGTAATTGAATCGAAAGATAAAACCAAAATTCCTACCATTATTGTTGATGGAAAAGACAATAAACATTATAACTTACCTGTAGGTAGCCATTTAGCTATTGAAGAAGGCGATGAAGTAAAAGCTGGTCAAGTATTGGTGAAAATTCCTCGTGTATTGGGTAAGTTAAGAGATATCACTGGGGGGTTACCTCGTGTAACTGAATTGTTTGAAGCAAGAAATCCAGGTAATCCTGCGGTTGTTTGTGAAATTGATGGTGTGGTAACTTTTGGTAATGTAAAACGTGGTAATCGTGAGATTGTAGTAGAAGCAAAAGACGGAATGATTAAGAAATACTTAGTTCCATTGTCTCGTCAAATTTTAGTACAAGATGGCGATTTCGTAAAAGCTGGTGCTCCATTATCTGATGGTCAAATTGCCCCTTACGATATCTTAAATATTAAAGGTCCGTTTGCAGTACAAGAGTATGTAGTAAATGAAATTCAGGAAGTATATCGTTTACAAGGTGTACGTATTAATGATAAACACGTAGAAGTAATCGTTCGTCAGATGATGAAAAAAGTGGAGATTGTTGATGCTGGTGATACCAAATTCTTAGAAGAAGATTTAGAAGATAGATACGACTTTATTGAGGAAAATGATAGAATCTACGACAAGAAGGTTGTAACTAATCCAGGTGAAAGCACTAAGATGAGAGCTGGTCAAATTATCACTTTACGTGAATTGAGAGAAGAAAACTCCATTTTACGTCGTGCTGATAAGAGCCTAGTTGAAGTACGTGATGCAAAACCTGCAACTGCAACTCCGGTGTTATTGGGTATTACCAAAGCATCTTTAGGTGTACAAAGTTGGATTTCTGCAGCTTCTTTCCAAGAAACTACTAAAGTATTAAGTACCGCAGCTATCAATGGTAAATTAGATAACATGATTGGCTTAAAAGAGAATGTAATTACAGGACATTTAATTCCTGCAGGTACAGGCCAACGTGATTTTGAAAATATCATTGTAGGAAGTAAAGAAGAATATGAAGTACTTTCAGCTACAAGAGAAGCAATGAGTTTTGATGATGATGAATAATCACAACACAATTTTAATTTAAAAAGCAGGCAATAAAATGCCTGCTTTTTTTATAATTTGTTTTTCTGCATCCTAAATTAAGTTGATATAAAAAGTGGACTTTTTGACTCACTAAGGAAACAAGAATGATGCTAAGCAAATAACTGCTAAAGCTGTTGATGAAATATGTTTGAGCTATATTACTTTTCTTAAAATAGCTACTGGTAATTGCTGCCTATACATAATCACTGATGCAGAAAGCATCTTTCTATTCAACCAAAAAATACATAATTGGGCATTAATAAAAACAATAGAAGCATATTTAAAAAAAATCCCAGCTACATATTTTAGCTGGGACTATAATTTAATATGTTCACTTATTTAAGTAAGATGTAAACTTAGGAACTTATTTCATGGTGAAACCCTCTAAGAATTTAGTGGTGAAGTTTCCTTTTCTAAAATCTTCATTCTGCATTAATTGTAAATGAAAAGGAATGGTTGTTTTAATGCCTTCAATTACATATTCACTCAATGCTCTATACATAGTATCAATCGCTTCTTCTCTTGTTCTTGCAACAGTAATAAGTTTGCCAATCATACTATCGTAATAAGGAGGAATTACATAACCTGCATAAACATGACTATCTACACGAACTCCATGACCACCCGGTGTATGTAAAGTAGTAATTCTTCCTGGTGAAGGACGGAAGTCGTTATACGGATCTTCTGCGTTTATTCTACATTCAATGGCATGCATTGTAGGCTCATAATTTCTACCAGAAATTTTTTCGCCCATTGCAATTTTAATTTGTTCTTTAATTAAATCGAAGTTGATTACTTCTTCAGTAACACAATGTTCTACCTGAATACGAGTATTCATTTCCATGAAGTAAAAGTTGCGGTGCTTATCAACCAAAAACTCAATAGTACCCACACTTTCATAGTTAATAGCAGCAGCAGCTTTGATAGCAGCCTCACCCATAGCTTTACGCAATTCAGGTGTCATAAATGGCGAAGGAGATTCTTCTACCAACTTTTGATGACGACGTTGAATACTACAATCTCTTTCGCTCATATGGCAAAAATTACCATACTGGTCGCCAGCAACTTGAATTTCAATATGTCTTGGTTCTTCAACAAATTTTTCCATATAAATGCCATCGTTTTTAAACGAGGCAGCAGCTTCTGCTTTTGCGTTATCAAAAGCTCTTTCAATTTCTTCTTCGTTCCAAACAACCCTCATACCTTTACCACCACCACCTGCAGTAGCTTTTAATATTACAGGGTAACCTACCGCATTTTTGGCTAAATCTTTCGCCTGTTCAACACTTTCCAATAAACCACCACTGCCTGGAACAACTGGAACACCAGCAGCAATCATGGTTTCTTTAGCAGTAATCTTATCGCCCATTCTATTAATCATATCAGGCGTAGGGCCAATAAATTTTATATTATGATCGGCACATAGCTGAGAAAATTTTGCGTTTTCTGCCAAAAAACCATAGCCTGGATGAATAGCATCAGCATTGGTAATTTCAGCAGCAGCCATAATGCGTTGCATATTCAAATAGCTATCGCTACTAGCTGGTTTTCCAATGCAAACAGCTTCATCAGCAAAACGAACATGCAAACTATCTTTATCAGCAGTTGAATAAACAGCAACAGTTTTAATGCCCATTTCTCTACAGGTTCTAATTACACGTAATGCAATTTCACCTCGGTTAGCAATTAATATTTTTTTAAACATAACTTTTTAATGTGATGATTTGGTGATGTGATGATTTGATAATATTGGCAAATCACTCATTTATTGATCTTTTTTGATGATGAGATAATGCTGCTTAACATTTTGCTGATTGGTTCTAAACTTTGAAGCAAAATGTTGCAGTTGGGATAATTACTTGATAAAGAACAAATCAACAGCCAATACTGTGTTTCATCTGCTTCTTTAGCAGCGATTTTCATTTTATGAATAAAATCTGCTTTACTTTCTGAGTTTTGGGCTTCCATTGCATTTGCACCAATAGAAGTTCCAGATTTTAAAAGCTGTCGAGCAATAACATACTTTTTATTCAATTCTAATAACTCACAATATTCAACTATCAAAAGTGAGAATTCGAAAGAAAGTTTTAGTATTGGGTTGTTCTCAATCTGCTCTTTCTTCATAATTATCGAATTATCACATCATCAAATTATCAAGTTATCTAATTAAACAGGTTCTACCAAAAATAAAGGTTGATCGTATTCAACAGGGCTAGCATCATCTACCAATACTTTTACAATTTTACCACTTACTTCACTTTCAATTTCATTGAATAGCTTCATGGCTTCAATAATGCACACTACTTTACCTGGTTCTACTTCTGTGCCTACTTCTACAAAAGAAGGTTTATCGGGAGATGATTTTCTGTAAAAAGTACCAATCATTGGACTTTTAATGGTAATCAAATTATCTGTTTTAGGGCTTGCTTCAGAACTAGCTGGAGCAGACGACGATGAAGCAGGTGCTGCAACTTGCTGTGGTGCCGATGCAACATTATACACTTGTGCTGCTTGAGGTGCTGCAACAGTTACTATTTGTTCTTCTTTTTGTTTGATGGTTACTTTGCCATCTTTATCTTCTATACTAATTTCACCGATATTGCTTTTGTTGATTATCTTAATCAATTCGTGAATTTGTTTTAAATCCATAGAGCAAGTTTTTAGGAGGTTATAGTTCTTTTATTTTTAGTTTCTGCTTACATAAAATGTGCACTCATGTAAGGGGCGGCAAAATAGGTAAAATAATAGGGAAATTGCAAGTTTTTTATTCAAATTGAGTGTTTTTGCCTAAAAAATGATTCAAATTGAATAGAATTGGGCAAAAAAATAGCCCTGTAAAACAGGACTATTTCTGTATTTTAAATAATCAATTATTCTTTTACTCTTTCCATATAATCACCAGTTTTGGTGTTAATTCTAATCATTTCGCCTTCTTCAACAAAAAGAGGAACATTTACAGTTGCACCTGTATCAATGGTTGCAGGTTTGGTTGCTCTTGTTGCAGTATCGCCTCTAACGCCTGGCTCACAATAAGTGATTAAAACAACAATCTTTTCTGGTAATTCAGCACCAATGGGTTGGTCTGTTTCGGTATTAATAAAAACAAACACTTCGCCACCATCTTTTAAAAACTGAGGGGCGTCAATCATTTCTTCTGCCAATGCAATTTGTTCAAAAGTTTCATTGTTCATTAAGTTGTAGCCACTTTCGTCTTTGTACAAAAACTGAAAAGCTTTTTTCTCTACACGAACTGGATAAACAGTTTCACCACTATTCCAAGTTTTCTCTATACTTCTTTTATTGTCTACCCCTTTAAGTTTTGCCCAAACTTTTGCGGCTGCTCTAGCTGTTTTGTTTTCACCAAATTCTACCACACTATATAAGCTACCATCTAATTTAAGTATCATGCCACGGCTGATATCTGAAGTTGTTGCCATTGTTAAATGTTTTTAGTGCCGCAAAAGTAAGGGTTGCCATGTTATTATAAAAGAGCTTGTTTTTTTAATCAAACATTCAGCAGTCATTGGTTAATTTTTGAATTGCTTTTTCATACATACAAATACTTAATTTTAGCCAATGAAAATTGCAATTATTAATGGTCCAAATTTAAATTTATTGGGCATCCGTGAACCAGGTGTTTATGGAAGTCAAAGTTTTGAACAATACTTTGAACACTTAGAAAAAGTGTTTAGCCATATTGATTTTCATTATTTTCAAAGTAATGTAGAGGGTGAATTAATTAATGAATTACAACAAGTTGGGTTTGAATACAATGGAGTTATCATAAATCCTGGAGGATACACACATACCTCAGTTGCAATAGGAGATAGTATTGCAGCTATTTCTGCACCAGTGGTAGAAGTACATATTAGTAATATTCATGCAAGGGAAGATTTTAGAAAAATATCACATGTAAGTGCCAAATGTAAAGGCACTATTGCAGGTTTGGGCTTAAAAGGCTACGAACTAGCGGTACGTTGGTTAATTGAAAATAAATAATTGAACAAACTTTTGCACCTCTTTATATTTGCACACCTTAGGTTTAACAATTTAATTGTAGCCTAGTAATTAATTTAGCATCCTTATTTTATTGTTTTATAATTCAACAAACAAATTATAAAACATCATTTTAAAAGTAGTACATGAAGAATTTTACACTAGGATTAAATATTGCGTTAGCCATTGCAGTTGCAGTATTGTTTTATTTGCATTTTTCGAGTAAAGGTGTTGCAAAGCCAACACTAGTAGCAAATACTGGCGGTGGAGCAGCCAATAATTTTAGAATTGCTTATTTTGAAATGGATTCTGTTGAAAATCAGTATGAATACTTAAAAGATGTTCGTGTGGTTTTAAGAACTTTAGAAGAAAAGAAAAGTAGCGAATTGGCTTCTTTACGCAATGCAAGTAGAGCCAAACTAATGGAGTATCAAAAGAAAGGCAATACCATGACACAAGAAGAAATGGCAAGAGCCAATGACGATGTGATGCGTATGGATAATGAATTGAAAAACCAAGAACAAATTAAGTCGCAAGAACTACAAGATGAGAGCATTAAGAAAATTCAAGAAGTTAAAAAAAGTATTGAAGAATATTTAAAAGAATACAATAAGGATAAAAACTTTTCTTACATCTTATCTAGCAGTAATGATATAATTTACTTAAAAGACACAGCTTACAATATTACCAACGAGTTAATTAAAGGGCTGAACGAAACGTATAAAAAAACAAACAAAAAGAATAAGTAATTGCTTATTCATTATCTTCAAATCCCATCTGAATATTTCAGATGGGATTTTTTAATACCAAACACTTATGAGCAATGCTTCTTTCAAACCTAGCTTGGGTTTAATGGATGCTACAATGATTGTAGCCGGTAGTATGATTGGTTCTGGAATTTTTATTGTAAGTGCCGATATTACCCGAAATGTTGGTAGTGCAGGTTGGTTAATTTTAGTGTGGTTAATTACTGGTTTTATGACGTTGATTGCTGCGTTGAGTTATGGAGAATTGAGTAGTATGTTTCCAAAAGCTGGCGGACAATATGTGTATTTAAAGGAAGCATATAATCCGTTAATTGGTTTTTTATATGGATGGAGCTTTTTTGCTGTAATACAAACAGGAACAATAGCGGCTGTTGGAGTTGCGTTTTCGAAATTTTTAGCTTACCTCGTTCCAGAGTTGGGGAACAATTATTTTTTATTTGATACAGGTATTGTAAAAGTGTATTCTGGTCAGTTAGTAGCCATTGTAATTATTATATTATTAACTTATGTAAATTCTCGTGGTGTTAAAGAAGGAAAGTTTATACAAACCTTATTTACAACTGCAAAATTATTGGCATTATTGGGTTTAATTGTATTTGGTTTTGTGTTGGTGAAGAATAGTTTTTGGGCGGAAAATTGGAAAACTGGTTTTACAGCAGTACAAAATTTAGGAGCCAAAGATGCAAATGGTGTATTACAATCAACTGCTTGGATGGGTATTGGTGGAAGTGCATTAATGGGTGCAATTGCTGCTGCAATGGTGGGCTCAATTTTTAGTAGCGATGCATGGAACAATGTAACATTTATTGCAGGCGAAATGAAAAATCCTCAACGCAATATTGGCTTGAGCTTATTCTTAGGAACACTGATTGTTACAACTATTTATATTAGTGCCAATCTAATGTATTTAAATGTGCTGCCGCTCAATGAAATTGCATTTGCAAAAGATGATAGAGTAGCAGTAGCAGCAGCTAACGAAATTTTTCCAGCCTTTGGTACAACACTCATTGCTGTACTTATTATGGTTTCAACCTTTGGTTGTAACAATGGATTAATACTTGCAGGTGCAAGGGTGTATTATACAATGGCACAAGATGGATTATTCTTTAATAAAGCTGGTGAATTGAATAAAAACAATGTACCTCAATGGTCTTTATGGGCACAATGTGTAGTAGCTTCTTTATTATGTTTAAGTGGAAAATATGGCGATTTGTTAGACATGATTTCTTTTGTAGTGGTACTTTTTTATGTGTTAACCATTGCTGGAATATTTATTTTACGCAAAAAAATGCCCAATGCTGAGCGACCTTACAAAGCATTTGGATATCCTTTCTTACCGGCCTTGTATATCTTAATGGGCATTGCTTTTTGTAGCATGTTGGTCATTTTTAAACCACAATATACTTGGCCAGGATTGATTATTGTTTTAATAGGAATTCCTATTTATTATCTTGCACTTGCAAATAGAAAAACAGCATAATGAATTTTAATGAATTATTTAAAGGCTTTCAACAACTAAAAGTTGCAGTAATTGGTGATGTAATGTTAGATACTTACATGTGGGGAAGTGTAGAACGAATTTCACCTGAAGCTCCAGTACCAGTTGTGTCGTTAAAAAAGAAAGAATACAGAATTGGTGGTGCAAGTAATGTTGCATTAAATACAGTTGCTTTAGATGCTCAAACTTTTGTTTTTTCTATTATTGGAAACGATGATGACGGAATTGCACTGCTACAACTTTTACAGCAAAGCAATATTAATACCGATGGAATTATAAAAGCCAATAATAGAATTACTACCAATAAAATTCGTGTGATTGCCCGCAATCAACACATGATGCGTTTAGATGCAGAAATAACCCAAGATATAGATGCTGAGCTAGAAAATGAATTATTAGCTAAAATAGAATTATTTTTTACAACCAATAAACCCGATGTTGTAATTTTTGAAGATTACAATAAAGGTGTTTTAACAGTAACCTTAATAGAGAAAGTAATAGCATTGTGCAAGCAACACAATATCATAACTACGGTAGATCCAAAACGAAAAAATTTCTTTGCTTTTAAAGGGGTAGATATTTTTAAACCCAATTTAAAAGAAGTTAAAGAAGCATTGAATGTATTGGTTGATACTGTTGATATAATTAGCTTACAGCAAATTCATCAACAATTAAAAGAGGTATTAGAACACCATATCTCATTGATAACTTTATCTGAAAAAGGAGTTTTTTACAATACAGAAACAACAGCCAATATTATTCCCACACATGTAAGAAGCATTGCTGACGTAAGTGGTGCAGGCGATACTGTAATTGCAGTTGCAAGCCTTGTTTATGCTGCAACAAAAGACATTCACTTAAGTGCCGAAATTGCCAATATTGCAGGTGGTTTGGTTTGCGAAGAAGTTGGAACAGTAGCCATTAATAAAAATAAATTACTAGCAGAAACGAAAGCTTTGTTGCAATGATTTTACCACAAAGTTCTCTAAGAATAATAACACAAAGGGCACAAATTATTATTGTGCCCTTTGTGTTATACATTGTGTTCGTTGTGGTAAAAAACTTACTTAAAGCTAATCAACTCTACATCAAAAATCAAAGTGCTATTTGCACCAATTACTGCACTCACTTGTCTTTCTCCATAACCTAAATGTGGTGGAATAAAAAACCTGAACTTACTACCTGTTGGCATGTATTGTAAACCTTCTGTCCAGCCTTTAATTACTGCACTCAAAGGAAAACTTGCTGGTACACCACGTTGAACACTTGAATCGAAAATTGTACCATCAATCACCGTTCCATGATAATGGCAAGTAACTGTGTTACTGGCTGTTGGTTTTTCACCAGTACCTAAGGTTAATACTTTGTATTGTAAGCCACTTGCGGTTTCTACAACACCTTCTTCGTTTTTGTTAGCTGCTAAAAAGTCTTGTCCTGCTTTTAAGTTAGCTGCTGCTTTTTCATTTTTCAGTTGAAATAATTTGTCTGTGATACCCATGAGAATAATTATGAATTAAAAATTAGGAATTATGAATTAAAAAACTAAAGGTAGAAAAACTAAAAACTAAAAATCAGCAATTAGAAATTCGAAATTAAACTATCTACTTTTTCTTCAGCATTAAAAAAAACTGCTAATTTTCTGATTACTGTTTCTACCAAAGCATCAGGACAACTAGCTCCACTTGTAATTAATATTTTTACAGGATTATTATTGGGTAAAAAATCAGTGACCGTTCTTGGTTCTTTGGTTTTCCAATTGCAATCTATTAGTTCATTATTGCTAATAATTCTTTCAGCCGAATCAATAAAATAAGTAGGCAATTTTTGTTCACACAATTCCACCAAATGTGAGGTGTTCGATGAATTGTACCCACCAATTACAATGGCTAAATCAGCTTGAGTTTCTAACATGCCAGCAACTGCTGTTTGATTGTCGTTGGTAGCATAACATAAAGTGTCTCTAGTGTCTGCAAAACGAGTTGCAATAGAACTTGCGTCAAGATGATATTTTGTAATCATTACACTTTTCAAGTAATCAGCAATTGCCTGTGTATCGGTTGCCAATTGTGTAGTTTGATTAATGACCCCAATTTTTTGTAAATCTTTTTCTACATCAAAACCTTCACTGTATTTGCCTTTAAATTCAGTATAAAATTCAGCTGCATTTTTTTCTCCAGTTATATATTTTGCTAGTTCTTTTGTTTCTTCAATATCGTTTACAATAACTGTTGGGGTATGACTTGCAGCATGAGAAAAGGTGGCTCTTGTTTCTTCATGTTTGGGTTTGCCATGTATTACAATGCTGTATCCTTTTTGTGCAATTTGTTCACCACGATTCCAAACCTTTTCTACAAACGGACAAGTGGTATTGTATTTTTCAGTAGGAATGCCTTTTTCATTCAACATTTGTTCAATGTCTAAGGTTGTTCCAAAAGCAGGAATCAACACTATATCATCCTTGGTAATTTCTTCAAAGGGAATCAGTTGTTTGCCATAAGTATCTTGTAAAAATTGAACACCACGTTCAATTAAATCTTTATTCACTTGTGGGTTGTGAATCATTTCACTCAACAAGAAAATCCTTTTACCCGGATTTTCATCAATTGTTCTAAAAGCTATTTCAATAGCATTTTCTACACCATAACAAAAGCCAAAATGACGAGCAAGATAAATGTGTAATCCACCAAAATCAAGTAATGTAGGGGTGAAATCTTTTTTTAATTTATCTTGTTGTTTGCGTTTATTTTTTATTGAACTAATTAAGTTGCTGCGATAAATATTGGGAACATCAAATTGTTTCATAATGCTATTATAACGGCTGCAAATGTACAAAGTTCAACGGCAATGCTGTTTTATTGCTACATATTTAAACAAACAAAAATTTTGGTAGTAATGTTATTCCATTAATTTTGCACTGTGAAAAATATGCAACACATCCATCATCATCATATCTTACCCAATGGGTAGGCTATTTTGTGTGTGTTGTTCAACAATAAAACATTAAAGGCTTACTCTCAAGAGTAAGCTTTTTTTTTGACCCTGATTTAGGGATTAAAAGATTGTAAGATTAAAATGGAATCGAAATCATATAAATATCATGATTTAACACAAACTATTATAGGATGTGCAATGAAAGTTCATTCAACATTAGGTAATGGTTTTCAAGAAGTAATTTATCAAAGAGCTTTGGCAATTGAATTAACAGAGAGTGGAATTGATTTTCAAAGAGAAGTTTCGATGAAAGTTTTTTATAAGGATCAACAAATTGGTGAAAGACGTGTTGATTTTCTTATTGAAAATAAAGTTTGTGTAGAGTTAAAAGCTTTAATAAAACTAGAGGACGCTCATTTAGCACAAGCAAAAAATTATTTAGAAGCATTTAAATTACAAGTTGGGTTATTGATAAATTTTGGTAATACTAGCTTACAGTTTAAAAGAGTAGAAAATAATAAATTAAACAAAAAATAATCTATAAAATATATTAATCATAAAATCATGGTCGACAAGATAACATTAGCCATTCAAAAAAGTGGCCGACTTTCAGAAGATTCTTTAAAACTTTTAAAAGATTGTGGTATTGATTTACGCAATGTAAAAGACCGTCTTAAAACAGAAGCAGATAATTTTCCTTTAGAAATATTTTTTCTGAGAGACGATGATATTCCTGAATATGTAAATGATGGCGTAGCCGATATTGGCATTGTTGGCGAAAATGTATTGTACGAAAAAAATAAGCCAGTAGATATTGTAGAAAAATTGGGCTTTGGAAAATGCAGGTTAAGTGTTGCAATAAAACGTAGTGAAGAATATTCAAAAGAACTATTGCAAGGCAAAAGAATTGCAACCAGTTATCCTGTTTTGGTGAAGAAGTTTTTAGACGAAAACAATATTCAAGCCGACATTCATGAAATAAGTGGAAGCGTTGAAATAGCACCTGGCATTGGTTTAGCAGATGCAGTTTGTGATTTAGTGAGCAGTGGCTCCACCTTATTTATGAATGGCTTAAAAGAAGCAGAAACCATTTTAAAAAGTGAAGCAGTACTTATTCAGAATAAAAAGTTGAGTTCAGAGAAATTAGCTATCTTAGATAGATTATTGTTCAGAATTCAATCGGTTAAGAAAGCAAAAAACAATAAGTACATTTTATTGAATGCTCCTAATGATAAGCTACAAGAAATTATTGCTTTGTTGCCAGGTATGAAGAGTCCAACAGTTTTGCCACTAGCAACAGAAGGTTGGAGTAGTGTACACTCTGTTTTAAATGAAAATGATTTCTGGGATATTATTGAGCAATTAAAAGCTCATGGAGCACAAGGAATATTGGTAGTGCCTATTGAGAAGATGATTGTATAATATGCTAATGTGCTGATGTGATAATTTGATAATGAAAAATTATGAAAACGTATTTATATCCTGATAAAACAGATTGGAAGGCTTTGCTGCAACGACCAACATTTGATACGGCTGCTTTACAAGAAAAAGTAAAAGCCGTTTTAAATGATGTGCAACAAAATGGAGATGCTGCAATAAAAAAATATACAGCACTATTTGATGGTGTTGAGTTGAATGATTTTGTGGTTAATGAAAAAGAAATTACAAATGCAATAGCGAATCTTTCCAATGATTTAAAACAAGCTATTGAAACTGCTGCTAATAATATCAATGCTTTTCATGAAAAGCAAGTTTCAACAGTTGAAGTTGTTGAAACTATGCCTGGTGTAAAATGTTGGCGTAAAAGTGTAGGTATAGAAAAAGTGGGTTTGTATATTCCTGGGGGAACAGCACCATTATTTTCAACCATTTTAATGTTGGGTATTCCTGCAAAAATTGCAGGTTGTAAAGAAGTTGTTTTATGTACACCTCCTAATAAACAAGGCACAGTTCATCCTGCAATTTTATTTGCTGCACAATTGGTTGGCATCACCAAAATTTATAAAGTAGGTGGCGTACAAGCCATTGCTGCAATGGCTTATGGTACAGAAACCATTACTCAAGTATATAAAATTTTTGGTCCGGGAAATCAATATGTTACTTGTGCTAAACAATTAATTCAACAGGAAGGAATTGCTATTGACATGCCTGCTGGTCCTAGTGAAGTTTGTGTATTGGCCGATGACACTGCTGATGCAAGTTTTGTTGCAGCTGATTTACTGAGTCAGGCCGAACATGGTGTTGATAGTCAGGTTTTATTGGTAACTACATCTGAGGAATTGGTAAGAAGAGTAAATGAGGAATTAGGTAAACAAATGGAGCATTTATCTAGAAAAGCCATTGCATTACAAGCATTAGAAAATAGTAAAGCAATTGTTGTGAATACAATTGATGAAGCCATTGATTTGGTAAATGAATATGCTGCAGAACATTTAATTATCTCCTGCAATAACGATGAATTCATCGCAGAACAAATCATCAACGCAGGTTCTATTTTCTTAGGCAATTATTCTCCTGAAAGTGTGGGAGATTATGCTAGTGGCACCAATCATACTTTGCCTACCAATGGTTTTGCAAAAGCATATAGTGGGGTGAGTGTTGATAGTTTTGTGAAGAAAATTACCTATCAAAAATTGACTCAAGAAGGATTAATTGCAATTGGTAAAACTGTTGAATTAATGGCAGAGGCTGAAGGTTTGAATGCACATAAAAATGCGGTAACAATTAGAATGAAATCTTAGTTAGTAGGTCTTCCCCTCCTTGGAGGGGTGCCCTTTAGGGTGGGGTGGGTAAAATGATTATTAGAAATACACAACATTTTTTATAGCCCCGATTGAAGTGAAAAGCTCCTGCTAAATAGCAGGACTTGTAACGAAAAGCGGGACAGATGATTATTAGAATTATAATTTTTATGCTTCAATAAAATGAAAAGAAAAATTATTCCATATAATCCAGCATTAAAGCCTTTAGCAAAGGTGTTGAGAAAACAAATGACTTTTTCTGAGGTTAAATTATGGATGTTGCTGAATAAATTTCAAATGATGGGTTAGATTTTGATAGACAAAGACCCATTTTAAATTTTATTGTTGATTTTTATTGTAAAGATTTGCAATTGGTTATTGAAGTGGATGGGATTACTCACATGGACACAAATGCTGTAGCAAAAGATGCAATAAGAGATGAAGAGTTGAATGAATACGGTATTACTGTGTTACGTTTTAATGCTTTGGATGTATTGCATAATTCGGCAGCATGTTGGGAAAATATTGAAACTTGGATTATTGATTATGAAAAGAAATATGGGGTTGAGGAGCATGTTTTGAAAAGAAGAAAACCCACCCCGCCTTCGGCACCCCTCCAAGGAGGGGAAGATTAACAACTAAAATACTACTCATTATATGAATTTCGATTTAAATAAATTAACCAGAGAAAATATAAAAAACCTCACACCTTATTCTTCAGCAAGAGATGAATTTAGTGGTGCAGCAAAAGTGTTTTTAGATGCCAATGAAAATAGTTTGGGAAGCCCGTTGACCAAATGGTACAATCGTTATCCGGATCCACATCAGCTAAAAGTAAAAGAGAAAATTGCTTTTGTAAAATCTCTTCCAACTGAAAATATTTTTTTAGGCAATGGGAGTGATGAATGTATTGATTTGTTATTCAGAAGTTTTTGCGAACCAAAGAAAGACAATGTAATTATTTGTCCACCCACTTATGGCATGTACGAAGTGAGTGCCAATATCAATGATGTAGAAATTAGAAAAGCTCCATTGTTAGAAGATTTTCAATTGGATTTGGTTCATTTGGAAAATTTAGTGGATGCAAATACCAAACTCATTTGGATTTGTTCGCCCAATAATCCAACTGGTAATTCATTGAATAGAGCAGATATTGAAGCGGTGTTAAACAATTTCAATGGCATTGTAGTTATTGATGAAGCGTATATCAACTTCGCCAAACAAAAATCTTTTATTCAGGAGTTGAATGATTATCCCAACCTTGTCGTAATGCAAACTTTCAGTAAAGCATGGGGTTTAGCTGCATTGCGTTTGGGAATGGCATTTGCTTCGGTAGAAATTATTGAAATATTGAATAAAGTAAAACCACCTTATAATATCAATCAAGCTACACAAGAATTGGCATTAAAAGCATTGGAGGAAGTTGGTCAGGTCAATGACATGATTAAATTGATTGTTGACATGCGTCAGGCATTAATGGAAGTGTTTACACAAATTCCTATTGTAGAAAAAGTATATGATAGTGATGCTAATTTCTTCTTAGTGAAAATACAAGACGCTAGAAAAGTGTATGAATATTTATTAACCAAAGGCATTGTAGTACGTGATAGAAGTAACGTAAAATTGTGTGATAATTGTTTACGCATTACCATTGGAACAGAAAAAGAGAATACATTATTGGTAGATGCAATTGCTGACTATTTAAACGAACAAATATAATGGCTAAACGAATTTTATTCATCGACAGAGATGGTGTGATTTTACAAGAACCACCCAATGATTATCAAATTGATTCAACCGATAAAACAAGCTTTGTAAAAGGTGCAATTACTGCTTTGTCAAAAATTGCAGCTGATTTAGATTATTACAAAGTAATGGTGACCAATCAAGATGGATTAGGTACAGCTTCTTATCCAACTGAAACTTTTGAACCTTATCAAAATCTCATGTTAAGAACATTAGAAGGGGAGGGCTTTGTGTTTGATGAAGTAATTGTAGATACAACATTTGCTTCTGATAATCAACCTACAAGAAAACCTGGTACTGCACTACTAACACATTTTTTTGATGCAGAAAAATACGACTTAACCAACTCATTTGTTATTGGAGATAGATGGAGTGATATTCAATTAGCCAAGAATTTAGAAGCTAAAGCTATTTATATTAAAGGCTTACATGAATTAACTGCTGAACAAGAATCAGAACTTAGAGATACCATTGTTGTAGAAACAGATAACTGGAATGAAATCTATACTTTCTTGAAACTGGGTTTACGTAAAGTAGTGCATGAAAGAAATACCAATGAAACAAAAATAGCTATTGAATTAAACTTTGACGGAAGTGGACAAGCAACAATTGAAACTGGATTAGGCTTCTTTAATCACATGCTAGACCAAATTGCAAGGCATGGTAAAATGGATTTGAAAATAACCACCCAAGGCGATTTACATATTGATGAACACCACACCATTGAAGATACAGGCATTGCCTTAGGAGAAGCTTTTGCAAAAGCCTTGGTTGATAAAACTGGCATGGAACGCTATGGTTTTGCTTTGCCTATGGATGAAGCAGAAGCCAAAGTATTGATTGATTTTGGTGGACGTAATTGGATTGTTTGGAATGCCGAATTTAAACGTGAAAAAGTAGGAGAGATGCCCACCGAAATGTTTTTTCATTTCTTTAAATCGTTCAGCGATGCTGCTAAATGTAATTTGAATATAGAATGTAAGGGTGATAATGAACACCATAAAATTGAAGCCATTTTTAAAGCCTTTGCAAAAGCCATAAAAATGGCTGTTAAACGAGATCCATTGAGTAATTATTTGCCAAGTACAAAAGGCTTGTTATAAAAAGCAGGTGTAATTTATTACCAGTAGTTTTAATTGACATTATTTAAACAGCGAAACTTTATTTTTACAAAAAGAGTTACTATGAAACGATTGCTGAATACCCTAGGATTACTATTGCCATTGTTTATGTATGCACAAGACAGTAGTAAACCTGCACCAACATTTACTTTTGAAGATGTCGACAATACACCTGTTAAAGTATATTGTAATCAAAAAATATTAAACCAAACACCCAACAGATTTATTTCTATTGGGTATGAATACCAAACTTCTAGCAACTTAACTGCTGCTATTTCTCCAAGAGGAGATAGCAGACAAATTGATGCTATGCAAGGGTTACGTGTAAGTTTTAATACGCCCTTGATATCTAAAAACAAACTCATTATTAGTTTGGGAGGTCAATATGCAAGAACTGCTTTCAATGGTACCAATCAATTTCCTTATCCTTTATTTCCACAATTGGTGAATGATGGTTTACATACAGCAGGCTTAAACACCACCATTTTTAAACCTCTGAATGAAAAGAATTTTATTATTGTTCAACTCAATGCCGATGCCAATTGGTTGGCTCCAACTTTAAAAAACATCAATACACAAGCAATCACATTCAGTGCAACAGCTATATATGGTTGGAAAAAAAGTGAATCTGAAATGTTTGGTCTAGGCGTTTCAAGAACTTATAGAATGGGCCGATTAATTTATGTTCCTGTTGTGTTGTACAATAAAACTTTTAACGATAAATGGGGTACAGAAATTACTTTTCCTGCAAAAGCTCATATACGTAGAAATATCAATCCAAAATCTTTATTACAATTAGGTTATGAATTAGAAGGCAATCAATTTGCATTGTACACAACCAATGCTAGCATTGCTCCCACATTTTTACAACGTGGAGAAATAAAACCGAGGTTAATATACGAAAGAAGTTTATTTGGCTTTTGGTGGTTAAGTGTACAAACAGGACTCAGGGTAAATGGAAGATTTAATGTAGTAGATAGATACGATGGTAAAGAACAACATCAAATTATTAACAATACACTTACCAATCCATTTTACTTTAATGTTAGTTTAAACTTAGTTAGTCTATAAAAAAAGCTATCCTAAAAGTCTTGTTGATTGTCATTTCCGATAGTTATCGGATGAATAAACAATTTCTACTTCGCAGAAAAGCATTTTGAAAGACATAATTGCCACGGATGCACTGATTATATAATAATCAATATCAACGAATCCGTGATTTTCCGTGCATCCGTTGCAATAAAAAAACCATTTGTTTACAAATGGTTTTCAATGATTTACAATATCTGTCATTCGCAGCCGATAGCTATCGGCTCAATGTGACAAATTTGATTCCTTTTAGGATGGCTTCTTTTTTATAGTTTACTTATGTTTTTTTATTTCACTTTTTGTCTTTTCCAAGTGTCTGTTCTTCCAAATAAAGAGATGCCTACATAACCTCTAACTTCAATGGTATTATCATCAGTCATTTTAATTGTGCAGCTATAATCTTCACCACTTTTGGGGTCGTAAATTTTGCCATCTTCCCAAAGTTTGGTTTTAATAAATTTAAAATCTCTCAAATTTACCATTCCAATAATGGGTCTTGTTCTAAGTTTTTCATCTTCATTTTTCTTATCTACTTTAGGCTTCTTAGTTTCAGGATCGTTGGGTTCGGCAAGCCAAATAATTTTGCCCGAATATTTATCGGCTTGTTTAAAAATTTCAACAATTGCTTTACCATCGCCAGTTTTCCAAAAACCAACAATCGCATCGGCAGTATTTACTTGAGCTGAAGCAGATAAAAATGTGAATGAAATAAAAGCCATTAAGGCAAGCATGTTCTTTTTCATCGTTTATATTTTTAGCAAATTAAGTAGCTAATTTAGTATAGCCCTACTACATTCAATATTTTTAACACTTTAAGCTATAAGTTATTCGTATTTATAGTCTAAAAAGTGGTTTGCATATAAGCACAATAGGCTAAAATTTAGCGAAGTAAATAATTCAACAACTATGCAATTACTAGATTGGCTTTGCTAATATTTCTGTATAAAAAATTATTGCATATATGTCGTCTAGCAAAACGATTGGGCGTATCGGCATTGTGTAGTTTTACAAAAGTTTGTTTCGGAACATTAAAGTATTCGTAACAACTGCCATCTGAGTATGTAATTTGTAAAGTTTGTTTTTTGTATTGATAATCTACAATTGCTTCAGTAGAAATGGTGTGATTATATTGAGGTAAATTTTCTGCAATGGTTTCATCTGCAATGCTTACTAAAAAATGATAAGCTTCAATTAATTCTTTACTTTTTGCTTCGGCAATAGGTTGTTCGGCTGCATTATCTACAAACTTATCAGGATGCCACTGCTTCATTACTGTACGATAAGCAGTTTTTAAAGTTTTTAAATCGGTTTCTTTTTCAACACCCAATAATGTTTTGTAATCTTCAATCAGCTTCATAATACAGTTAAAATTTGTGCAAGGGTACGTTATTTTGGTTAGAAGTTATAAGTTATGAGTTATAAGTTTAAGGTTTAAGGTTTGAGGTTTAATGTTTAATGTTTAAGGTTGTGAGTTACTAGTTCTCTCTTTTAGTTTTTAGTTTTTTCTCTTTTAGTTTTTCTTCCTTTAGTTTTTTGCCTTTTTACTTTTACCTTTTTACTTTTCCTCCCAACTCCTAATTCCCAATTCCATAATTTATAATTCATAATTATTTATTCCTTCTACCCTTTATTGGGTATGCTGCTGCTAAGTAGTAAAGCTTAGTTTTGAAAAAATTTTTAATATGCGATTAATGATTGTGGTTGTATTACTCAGTTTATGTATGGTTGGTTTTTCAAAAGACAAAAAAGAAAAGCATTTTGGTAAAGTAGTTTCTATTATGGGTAATTATGAAGGCGATATTTATATAAACTTATCTGGTGAAAATGAGGAGATGATTGAAATAGATTTAGGAACGGTGAAAGAAAAATCGAAGGGTAAAAAAAGTACGGTATCTAGTGAAGTAAGTCTCAATGCAAAGGCCATTAGAAGTTTAATGATTGATGGTGTTGAATATGTGATTAAAGATATTGAATATGAGTACAATAAACTCTACAAAAATTGTTGCTTGGTAAAGAATATACACAATGCTACTACTAGTTTATTTGTATGGAAAAACAAACAAGGTGTAGAACAATTTACAATACTGTTTAAAGGATATAGAGAAGTGAAAATGTTGCACCTAGCAAGTATTACCAATATTTTATTTTCATTGAATGGATGTGATGAATTGAGAACAAAAATTAGGAATAAAGAACAAGGGTATACTATTACCGAAGCAACAACAGAAACAGAAAGGGTGTCAATTTGGCAAAAGTTAATTACCGAATCGGCCGATTGTGCAAAGAACTAAGTGAAATAGGGTAGATAAAGTTTATAAAGTGCATCTATATTGCAATGGTATTTGTGGGGCAATTAAAAAGAGCAAGCAACAAAAAGCTACACAATTGAATGAGTGAAGTATATAAAAAAATTTTTCTTTTTGTAGAACCAATTTTTACCTTATTTTCGGATACTCATCCAAGTATCTTAAATAAAGACTAACTGCTTTTTTATTACCCCTTTTTGATGGCTTAATTTATTATATGGCATATTTGTGCCCATACTTAACCTATAAGATGAAACAACGAATTTTAGTATTTAGTATTTTTTTATTTGCATTATTGAGTATTGGAAATAAGGGATTGGGGCAGAGTATAGTGGTTGTAACTGGTTCCCTCAACTTATGTCCTGGAGCATCGGTGACTTTAAAAGCAGATAATTCTTTAACTTCTCCCACTTATCAGTGGCAGTCTTCTCCAGATGCAGGTACTTCTTGGAATGATATCCCCTCACAGACAAACCAAAATTTTGTAACATCTACAGCTGGATTATTTAGAGTATTAATTAATGGTACTGCATATGGTCCAGTTACTGTAACCTCTATACCAAATCCTGTAGCAAGTTTTACGTTTACACAAAACAATGAATGTAGTAATGTTGCATCTGTTTTTACAAATGCATCAACAGGAACAGGTCTCACATTTTCATGGAACTTTCAAGATCCAAATTCTGGAACAAATAATACTAGTACAGCAACTAATCCTACCCATACTTTTATTGGAACCAATGGTAATGGCAATCAAAGCTTCACGGTTAGTTTAACAGCCACAAATAGTTTTGGATGTGATAACACTACAACTAGAACTGTTACTAAAAAGCAATTACCAGATGCAAGCTTAGCTGACTTTACTAGCAGTACACCATTTACAAATTGTGGAAGTGCCACTTTTTCATTAGTAGTTGATAACATTTCAACAACTAAAACAACTAACTCATCCTATACAATAAATTGGGGTGATGGAAGTCCTAACTATTCAAATGCAAACCTTCCAAATACTGGAACTAGCCATACTTATACATCATTAGGTTACTTTAATTTAGTTTTAACTGTGACTGGACAAAACGGTTGTGTTTCATCTAAAACATACAGTATTTATAATGGTAGTAATCCAGCTGTACCTTTTACAAATCCTGGTTCTTCAGTAAATCAATGTGTACCTTTTAATTTTTCAATTCCTAGTACAACAAACTCTAATCCACCCGGTACAGTATATACTTTTACCAAAAATGATAATACTCCAATAGAAACCTTTCAGCATCCTCCTCCAACTTCTTATTCTCATGTATTTACCAACTCGTCTTGTGGAGCGACTGGAGGTATTACACCCAATACATATTATGTTATTGTGAGAGCTCAAAATCCATGCGGTTTTTCGGATCTGACAATTCAGCCTATTACAACTTCTAAAAAACCAATAGCAAACTTCTCTATATCACCTGATACACTTGCTTGTGTAAACACTTCAATTACTTTTGCAAATACTTCTACAAACGGTGTTACAGTAAATAATTCAGGTGTTTGTGATACAAGAACACAAAGTAATTGGATAATTTCTCCAGCAACTGGTTGGGCAACCTCTGGTTCATTAGGTGATGCTACACCTACATTTAATCCAGCAACTTGGGGTTCTACTAATTTGAATGTTACTTTTACTACTGCTGGACGTTATAGTATTTCAATGATTGTTAGAAATACATGTGGTAATGACACAATTACCAAAACAGTTTGTATTCAAGCACCTCCAGTGCCAAGTTTTACTGCAAATTCTACCACTTTTTGTGCTCCTCAAAGTATTACAATAAATAATACTTCAACTGGATTGCCAATTTGTGGAAGTGTTAGTAGGCTTTGGAATGTAACTAAAGCAAGTTCTACATGTTCAGGTGATTCAACTTCAGATTTTTCGTATACAACTTCAACAAATTCTTCATCATTAAATCCAGTTATAAGATTTAATAATCAAGGAATATATAATTTATCACTTTCGTTGACAAATAAATGTGGAACTTTCACAAGCCCTATTACTGCGATAACTGTAAAAAGGAAGCCCACTGCAATAATTAATGCTTCAAATTCCGTTTGTGTTGGACAAACTCTTTCACCTAGTGTTACTGCAAATAGTTGTGGAGGAACAGCAACCTATTCATGGTCATTTCCTAATGGTACACCTGCAACATCAAATTTAGCAAATCCTGGAGCCATTACTTATGCAACTGCTGGTATATTTACCATTTCGTTAGACGTAACAAACGAATGTGGTACCACAACAGTTACTAAACAAGTTGTAGTAAACGAAACACCAGAAGTAACAGTTCCAGTGAATAAAATTGTTTGTAATGGATTTCCTAGTGGTGCTTTTAATTTTACAAGTGCAGTACCAGGAGCTACTTTTAACTGGACAAATAATACCCCTTCAATTGGATTATCTGCAAACGGTACTGGGAATATTGTTTCTTTCGTCGCTAATAATACAAGTGCATCCCCAATTATAGCAACAATAACTGTAACGCCATCTTTAGGTACTTGTATTGGTACTCCAAAAACATTTACAATTACTGTAAATCCCACTCCATCTTTACCTATTGTTACCTCAACTGTAACTTATTGTCAAAATGCAATAGCAAGTGCTCTAACTGCAACACCAACAAGTGGTCATACTTTATTGTGGTATACAACAGCTACAGGTGGAGTAGGCTCAGCAACTGCACCAACTCCTTCAACTTCAGCAGCTACTACATTAACTTATTATGTAAGTCAAGTGAACAGCACAACCAATTGTGAAGGAAATCGAGCTTCTATTAATGTCATTATAAATGCAAGTCCAGTTATTGGTTCTAGTAGCAGTAATAATACAACTACATGTGCAACATCAACAGGCTCAATTGTTTTAGGTGGCTTATTGAATAGTACAACTTATGGCGTAAGCTATGTATTAAATGGAAACACAATTACAGCGAATTTGCAGTCGAATTCGTCTGGGGTTATTACAATTAATGGTCTTGCTTCTGGAACATATAATACAGTTACAGTTACTAGAAATAATTGCCCATCTTTACCAGTTGGGCCATTTACAATAAGTGATCCAAATCCACCAGCTACTCCTTCTGCATCTGCAAACAGTCCTTTATGTAGTGGTTCAACATTATTGCTAACAGCTTCAAGTTTAACTGCAGGTGTAACTTATACTTGGAGTGGACCTAATAGTTTTTCTAGTACATTACAAAATCCACAAATTCCGAATATAACTACTTTAGCAAATGGTATTTATTCGGTAACATCAAGATTAAATGGTTGTACATCACCAGCTGCAACTGTAAATGTGGTAGTAAATCAAACTCCTGCTACACCAACAGCAAATAGTAATAGTCCAATTTGTAGCGGGTCCGATTTAAACTTAACTGCAAATAGTACTACTGCTGGAGTTTCATATAATTGGACAGGACCAAACAGTTTCATTAGTGCAACACAGAACCCTACAATTACAACTGCAACAGCAGCTGCTAGTGGAGTTTATAATGTAACAGCTAGCAATGGAACTTGTATTTCACAGGTTGGAACAACAACAGTAACTGTAAGACCTACTCCAAACATTACAAGCAATACCAAAACCGATCCAACACAATGTGCAACTTCTACAGGAAGTATTACATTAAGTGGATTAACAACTGGTCAGCAATATGTGGTGAATTTTGTAAAGGGTGGCATAGCACAAACTGCTCAAACAATTACAGCAGTTGGCGGCAATGTTGTTATTCTTGCTTTAAGTGCTGGAACATTTACAAACATTACAGTTACCTTAAATGGTTGTATTTCAAATATTGTTGCAGGACCAATTGTATTATCAGATCCAACACCACCTGCAACCCCAGTTGCGTCAAGTAATTCACCCATTTGTAGTGGCAATACATTAACCCTTGGTGCATCAAGTGCAACACCTGGTGTAACCTTTAATTGGAGTGGGCCTGTTAGTTTCAATACAACTGGAGCAAACCCAACACGTACGAATACTACTACAGCTATGAGTGGTGTGTATAGTGTAAGTGCAACTTTAAATAATTGTACATCGCCTACTGGTATTGTAAATGTTACTATTAATCAAACTCCTGCAACTCCAGTTGCGTCAAGTAATTCACCCATTTGCAGTGGAGCAAATTTGAATTTAACTTCCAATAGTTCTACTGGTGGAGTTACTTATGCATGGACTGGTCCAAACAGCTTTAACAATGCAACACAAAATCCAACCATCACTGCTGCAACAGCAGCTGCAACTGGTTTGTATAGTGTTACTGCAAGTAATGGAACTTGTACTTCATTAGCAGGAACTACCAATGTAACTGTAAAACCAACTCCAACTATTGCTGGTAATACCAAAACCGATCCTACACAATGTGCTACGAATACAGGAAGTATTACATTAAGTGGATTAACAGCTGGACAACAATATGTAGTGAATTTTGTAAAAGGTGGAATTGCACAAACTGCTCAAACCATAACAGCTGTTGGAGGCAATATTGTTATTCCTGCTTTAAGTGCTGGAACGTATACCAATATTACCGTTACGTTGGATGGCTGTATTTCAAATATTGTTGCAGGTCCCATTGTATTATCAGATCCAACACCACCTGCAACACCAGTTGCAACGAGTAATAGTCCTATTTGTAGTGGCAATACTTTAACCTTAGGTGCAACAAGCACAACACCTGGTGTAACCTTTAATTGGAGTGGTCCTGCAAGTTTCAATACAACAGGAGCTAATCCAACAAGACCCAATTCAACTGTTGCAATGGCTGGTACTTATAGTGTAAGTGCAACACTAAATAATTGTACATCGCCTGCTGGTACTGTAAATGTGGTTATTAATCAAACACCTGCAACACCAACTGTTACAAGTAATTCACCTATTTGTAGTAATGAAAATTTAAACTTAAATGCAGCAACTTCAACAGCAGGAGTAATGACTTATGCTTGGACTGGGCCAAATAGTTTTATTAGTACCACCCAAAATCCAACTATCAATAATGCAACAACTGCAGCAAGTGGAACTTACAATGTAGTTGCAACAGCTACTACAGGTAATTGTGCATCAGCAGCAGGTTCAACAACTATATTAGTAAAACCAACGCCCAATATTGCAAGTAATTCAAAAACTGATCCTACTAATTGTAATACAGCAACTGGTACAATTACCTTAACAGGATTGGTTGCAGGAACTTACACTGTGAACTTTACAAAAAATGGTACACCTCAAAACTTACCTTCTGTTATCGTTGCAGCAAATGGAGAGTTGGTAATACCTAATTTAACAGCAGGAACTTATGCCAATATTCAAGTTGTATTGAATGGTTGTAATTCCAACTTAGTTGTAGGACCAATTACTTTATCAGACCCAACACCACCTGCAACTCCAGTTGCGTCAAGTAATGCACCTATTTGTAGTGGTAATACATTAACTTTTACAGCAACTAGTGCAACTGCTGGTGTAACATTTAATTGGAGTGGACCAGCAAGTTTTAGCACAACTGGAGCAAATCCTACACGTACTAACTCAACAGTGGCTATGAGTGGAGTTTACAGTGTTACTGCAACTTTAAATAATTGTACATCGCCAGCTGGTACTGTTAATGTAGTCATCAATCAAACACCAGTAACACCAACAGTTAGCAGTAATTCACCAATATGTAGTAATGCAACTTTAAATTTAACTGCTTCAACTTCAACTGCTGGAACGATTACTTATGCATGGACAGGACCCAATAGTTTTAATTCTGCCATACAAAATCCAAGTATAACCAATGCAACAACAGCAGCAAGTGGCACTTATTCTGTAATTGCTACAGCAACAACAGGTAATTGTGCATCTTTAGCAGGAACAACCAATGTATTGGTAAAACCAACACCTGATATTACAGGCAATACCAAAACCGATCCTACTGCATGTGCAAGTTCTACAGGTACTATTACTTTAAATGGCTTAACCACTGGTCAGTCTTATATTGTGAATTTTGTTAAAGGAGGAATTGCACAAACTGCACAAACAATACAAGCAGTAAATGGGAGTGTTGTTATACCTAGTTTAAGTGCAGGAACATATACCAATATTACCGTAACATTAGATGGTTGTATTTCAAATATCATTGCTGGTCCAATTACTTTATCAGATCCTGCACCACCTGCAACTCCAGTTGCATCAAGTAATTCACCTATTTGTAGTGGCAATACATTAAACTTAACTGCAACAAGTGCAACAGCAGGCGTAACATTTAATTGGAGTGGACCTGCAAGTTTTAATACAACTGGTGCAACACCAACAAGACCCAACTCAACAGTTGCCATGAGTGGTGTATATAGTGTTACAGCTACATTGAATAATTGTACTTCTCCAGCAGGTAGTGTAAGTGTGTTAATTAATCAAACTCCTGCTCAACCTACTGTAACTACTAATTCACCAGTTTGTACAGGAACAACACTCAATTTAAATTCTTCTTTAAATCCTGCTGCTAATGTAACTTATGCATGGACAGGACCCAATGGTTTTAGTAGTATGGCAAAAGATACTACTATTACCAATGTTAGCACGGCCGCTGCTGGGCAATATAGTTTAGTGGTAACTTCTGTTGTAGGAACTTGTCCTTCTATTGCTGGAACATCGACAGTTGTTGTAAATCCAACACCTGCCATTGGTTCAACAGTTTTAAAAAATCCTATAAATTGTAATACTGCTACAGGTTCAATTGTATTAAAAGGATTAACAACAGGAGGTAGTTATACTATTCGATATACCAATAGTGCTGGGCAACAAACATTGAATAACATTGTAGCGGCTGGAGATTCTGTAAAAATTGATAATTTACCATCTGGCACCTATTCAAATATTTTTGTAATTCTAACTAATTGTCCATCTAATATTGTTGGTCCATTTACTTTAGTAGATCCTAATCCTCCTGCAACTCCTACAGTAACAAGCAATACACCTATTTGTAGTGGTTCTACTTTAAATCTAACATCATCAACCACTACAACTGGTGCAATCCAATATAATTGGACTGGACCTAATGGATTTACTAGTGCCAATCAAAATCCATCTATCATCAATGCTATAATTGCTGCTAGTGGCACATACTCAGTTACAGCAACATTAAATGCTTGTGTATCGGCTGCTGGAACTGTTTTAGTAAGGGTAGATTCTACACCTGTTGCTCCAACAGTTTCTTCTAATGCTCCTTTATGTTTTGGTAGTAATTTAAATCTTACTGCAACTACCACTTTCCCGGGAACATTAACTTATGCTTGGACTGGGCCAAATGGTTTCACAAGTGCTGCTCAAAATCCAACTATACCAAATGCAAGTGAACTTGCGTCAGGTACGTATTCTTTAAACATTACTGCAACTGCTGGTAATTGTTCACCTGCTGCAGTTACAAGAGATGTAATTGTTCGTCCGTTGTTAACTCAAGCTGTTATTAATGGATTAGATACAGTGTTTGTTTGTAACTTCAATCCGCCTGCCAATGCAATTCAAAATATATCAGCTAATTTAAATGCAACTCGTTCTTTTGAAACTGGTAAATGGACAATAATTAGTCAGCCTGTAGGTGCAACTGCAAGTTTTGCCAATGATGCTTCTGCCAATACAACCATAACTTACAATAGAAGTGGATTGTATCAATTGCAATGGGCAATTACCAACGATGTAAACTGTCCTTCAACTAAAGACACTGTATTTTTATCTATTGTAGATCAACCACAAATTAAACAAGATTTAACAGCAACTGCCATCAATGTTTGTGCTGGAAATCCTGTAACTATTTCAGTTCCTAGTAATCAAGTAGTGGGAGCAATTAGATACTGGCAGTTTAAACGACCTTATACCAATGCAAGTTGGCAAGATACTTTAGTAACCAACCCTACCATTACGTTCAATAATGTACAAGATACGTTTAGTGTACGTTTAGTAGTTATTTCTACCAATCAATTGAAATGTAGTAATGATACTGCTTTTAAAGAGATTAAAATCAATGTTGCACCTCCATCATTACCAGGTGTTACTACTGGAGTAGATACAGTTTGTCAAGGTGCAAATTCTGGTACTGTATTTTTAACAGGCAATATTGGTTCGCCATTTTGGCAATCTTCTACCAATGGAATCAATTTTACCAATATAACACCTAATGGTGCAGTTCAAAATTATACCTACAATAATCTTACAGTAACAACTTGGTTTAGAGCTGCTGTGAAAAGTGGAGTTTGTGATACAGTGTTTAGTAATGCAACAAAAATTACAGTATTCCCTCCTGTAACTATTGCTAATGCTGGTGTAGATGTTGAGTTATGTGGAGATTCAACCATTCAGCTAAATGGTAATTTGCCAAGCAGTATAGAAACAGGTGTCTGGAGCTTTGCGTTAGGAAGTCCTACAGCCACAATCGTTTCTCCTAATGCTCCTAATACAGTAGTGAGAAATATGATACCGAATACCAATTATCGTTTGGTATGGACGTTGAGCAATGGAATTTGTTCTTCTACAACTGATCAAGTAGAAATTAAAAATTATTTACCACTTTCTAATACAATTGATACCTCAACCATTACAGTTTGTAATAGTGTAGTGGTGAATATTACTGGTAATCCTCCTGTTGGTGGAAATATTCCTTACTTATATCAATGGCAAATTTTACAAGGTGGCAACTGGGTAAATATTCCAGGGGCAAATAGTATTAGCTACACTTTTACTGCTGATACAACTGTAAAAATTAGACGTCAAGTAACTGCTATTCCTTGTTCAAATACTAGTTTAGAAAAAACCATTTATGTACAACCACCATTGGCCAATAATACAGTAAGTGGAAATCTACAAACTTGTATTAACACAAGCCCTGGGGTTTTAACAGGAAGTTTACCAACCGGTGCTGATGGAAATTATTTTTATCAATGGCAAATTTTGCAAGGCACTACTTGGACAAATATTTCAGGGGCTACTCAAAAAGATTATACTGTACCTGTTATGACAGTTACATCACAATATCGCAGATTAGTTACTAGTGCATTGTGTAGTGGTAATCAAGGTATTTTTAGTACTCCATTTGAAGTAGTTGTTCGTCCTGATGCAATTGCCAATTGGGTAATTACTAAAGACACTGCTTGTGCTCCATTTAACATTAATAATACCATTGTTAGTCCAGTTGTATTGCAAATACAAAATGGAAGTTATAGTTGGTATGCCAATAATATTTTCTACGGAAATAATGCTACTCAAAATCCGGGTTATATTTTAAATAATGCTGGAGATAGTGTTACTATTAAAATGGTGGCAGTAAGTTTATATGGTTGTAAAAATGATAGTTTGGAGCGTAAGTTCTTTACCATTCCTCCGGTATTAACCAACTTTACATTGAGTGATAGTGTAGGTTGTGGACCATTGGCAGTTACTATTACCAATACAACACCTTACTTAGGTTTCTTTAATTATGCATGGAATTTTGGTAATCAGCAAACTTCTAATTTGGCACAACCGGGAACCGTAATTTATCAAGCCAATCCAAACTTCACCGATACCACTTATTTTGTAACCTTAACTGCAACAAGTGAGTGTGAGGTAGTTACAAAAACAAAATCTGTTTTAGTAAAGGCAAAACCAAAATCTATTTTTACGCCCGATAAAACAGTAGGTTGTTCTCCTTTAACTGTAAACTTTACCAATGTTTCAAAAGGCTTAGGTGCAACATATATTTGGGATTTTGGCGATGGTACTCAGCAAGCTATAGCCACACAGCAAGGTGTTAATCATACATTTGTAACAGGAGTTCAGGATACCTTTAAAGTAAAATTAATTTCTATTAATCAGTGTGGAAATGATACGGCTATTTATGATATTGTAGTTGCTCCAAGTACGTTGAAATTAGACTTTGCAGTGAATGGAACAGAGAAGCAAGGTTGTAAACAACATACTGTACGATTCATCAATGCTTCAAATGGGGTATCTAGTTTTCAATGGAATTTTGGTGATGGCAATACATTGAACACCACCAAAAATATTGATACCATTAGTCATACATTTTTACAAAGCGGAACATTCAATGTAACTGTTTTTGCAACCAATGGTTGTACCGATACAACAGCGAAAGAAGTGATTCAAGTGTTCAATCCACCAACTGCTAATTTTACAGCAGCTCCATTATCTGCTTGTATTGGCGATACGATTCGTTTCACCAATCAAAGTGATACAGTAACTTCTTTACTGTGGAGTTTTAGAGATGGTTACACATCTTCTGTAACCAATCCAGTGCATGCTTTTGCAACTGCTGGCGTATTTAATGTACAGTTAAAAGCCATTAGACAGTATAACAGTGGCTTGGCTTGTATTGATAGTATTATACGACCTATTACTATTGTTTCTAAGTTGCCAGGTTTATATACAGTTACTGATTCTATTAGTAATTGTGTGCCATTTACAGCAACATTTACCAATCGCAGCCTGCCTTCAAGTTTAACTGTTTGGTATTTTGCTCTAGGTATAACCGATACAGGAAATATTGTAACCAGAACATTTACACAAGTTGGAACTTATACTGTAAAAATGGTAGCTAAACATCCTACGGGTTGTACGTATGAAGCAGAAAAAAATATTGTTGTAAGAGCTCCGTCAGGAACCATTACTTACGATCATAATTATATCTGTGGAAATACACCAGTACGTCTTGAAGCCAATGTTCAAAATACAGATAGTATTCGTTGGAATTTTGGCGATGGAACTTTCTTAACTACTGCTTCGCCAGTAATTTATCATACGTATAATCAATCTGGTTTCTATGTTCCAACAGCAACATTAACTACCAATAGTTTAAGCAGTTGTTCTGTATTGGTAAGAGGATTAGATACTATTAAGGTAGATTACCTGAAAGCTGGGTTCCGTCATTCCTCATTATTAACTTGTGGAAATACGAGAGTGCAGTTTACGGACACATCAAGAAGATTTTTACCAATTACAAGTTGGCGTTGGAGTTTTGGCGATGGAACATTTAGTACTCAACAAAACCCCATTAAAAATTATACTGCATCTAATAACTGGCAAATTCAATTAATTGTTACCAGTGCATCGGGTTGTAGTGATACCATTACCAGAAATATTTTCATTAAGGTAAATACCATTCCATCGGCAAATATTAATGCTCCTGCAACTGCTTGTACTAATAGACCAGTTAGTTATGAAGCTCAATATGTTTCTGCCGATACGGTGAGTATTGTGAATTGGTCGTTTACTAATGGAGTTGTGTTAACAGGTACACCTGTAAATAATTTCTACTTAAATACAGGAACGTATACAGCGACTTTAATTGTTGGAACATTGTATGGCTGCCAAGACACCACAACAAAAACAATTACCATCAATCAAAGTCCTACCATTACTGCATCTCCAGATGCTACCATTTGTAAAGGTCAATCTAGGCAATTGAATGTAGCTGGAACAAATTCTTATTCATGGTCGCCAATAGATGGAAGTTTATCTTGTACAACTTGTGCCAATCCAATTGCAAAACCATTAACTACAACACAATATGTAGTTACAGGAACTAATACATTTGGTTGTACAGCAATTGATACAGTAGTTATTACAGTTGCACAACCTATAGATATTACAGTATCTCCTAATGATACCATTTGTATTGGTCAATCTTCTCAATTAAGTGTAAGTGGTGCAACAACTTATACTTGGTCTCCTTCAACTACATTAAGTAATGCAACAGGCCAGTTTACTGTTGCTACACCAATTTTAACTACACGTTATCGTGTAATTGGATTTGATAGTTACAATTGTTTTCAAGATACTGCTTTTGTAACTGTAGCAGTTGGGCAATATCCAACAGTAAACTTAGGTGCCGATAGAGTTTTAGCAACAGGAACTCCATTGCCTTTGGTTACAACCACCACCAATGGACCAATTACCAAATGGACATGGGGACCAAGTGCTGCTACATTAAGTTGTGCTGATTGTCCTACACCAATTGCTACCATTAAACGTGAAATCTGTTATACTGTTGAAGCTGCAAACTTGTATAAATGTGCAGCAAGAGATACCATGTGTGTGAAAGTATTTTGTGAAAACTCACAAGTGTTTATTCCAAACGCATTTACACCAGATGGTGATGGAATTAATGATGTGTTAATGGTAAGGGCTCAAGGTATTCGTTCGGTGAAGAATTTTAGAATCTTTAATCGATGGGGACAATTGGTATTTGAGAAAAATAATTTCAATCCAAATGATGTTTCAGCAGGTTGGGATGGAAGAATCAATGGCAAACTTGCATCACCTGATGTATATGTATATATGTGTGAAGTGGTTTGTGAAAATGATATTTCGTACACGTATAAGGGGAATGTATCGATTGTGAAATAAGTTATAGGTTATAAGTTATAAGTTATAAGTTATGGGTTATAAGTTATAGGTTATAAGGTGGAAGGTTGAGGGTAGAAGGTGAAGGATATAAGTTATGAGTTATAAGTATTAAGTTATAAGTGTGAGGTGTAAAGTTTAGGGTAGAAGTTAGGAGTTTAAAGTTGAAGAAAGAAGATAGCAGAAAGAAGGTAAAAGGAATAGAGTAGAAGATTGTAGTTTAACTTTTTTCTTTTGACTTTTTCCTTTCTAAAAAAATATAGGCATGAAAAAATTATTGTTTTATTTATTTTTCTTGGTTGCTGTTCAAACGCAGGCACAGGATTTTACATTTTCTCAGTTTTATGAGAAACCACTATTACGTAATCCAGCATTGGCAGGGGTTTTTACTGGCGATGTTCGTTTAACGGGTATTTTCAGAAATCAATGGCAAAGTATTTCTGTTCCATTTCAAACAAGTGCTGCAAGTGTTGAAGTAAAATTTCCTATTGGCAGTGCTAATGATTATTTAACAGTGGGCATGCAAATGACCAATGATGTAGCAGGAGATATTAAATTGAAACGAACCCAATTTTTACCAGTAATCAATTTTCATAAATCATTGAACGAAGATTATAATAGCTATTTATCATTGGCTTTTATGGCAGGCAATGTAAATAGCCAGTTCGATGCTACTAAAATGCAATTGAATGATCAGTTTGTGAATGGTTCATTCAATCCCAACAACCCCACCATGCAAACCTTTAACAGAACAGGCATTAATTATTGGGATTTAGGTGCAGGGCTTGTGTATAGTATGGATTTTGGCGAAGCTGCAACCATGTATTTTGGGGCTTCTTTATTTCATTTTAATAAACCTAAAGTTGGCTTTTTTACTAATGATATGATTACTACTTTAGGTAATAAGTTTACCTTAAATGCAGGATTAACAACACCTACAGGCGATTATAACAGATTGGTATTTTTTGCCGATTATTATGCTCAGTCTGGTAATCGTCAGTTTTTAGGTGGAGCTTTATATGGTATGGATATTAAACAACATTACGATAGCGACGATAAAATTTCTTTGTACTTAGGTGGCTTTTATAGGTGGAACGATGCATTTATTCCAATTGTTAAACTAGATATGTACAAGTTAAGTTTAGGCTTGAGTTACGATGTGAATACTTCTCAATTAAAAACAGCTTCCCAATGGAGAGGAGGTTTTGAACTATCTATGAGTTATAAAACCAAACTCAGAATTAGAAACGAAGGAGCCGAGAAGATGCGTTGTGTGGATTTTAAATTTTAAAGGAGGTTTGTTAAACTATTATTTCCTCATTGTGCTCATAGAAAAGAAAATGTATGTCAAATTGAGCAAACAATTTCTGCTTTGCTTAAAAGAACTTTGAACTTGCCAGATGTCAGACAGGAATTACATGTTAACCACAAAGGCTCTAAGGTCACTAAGAAGGAAAAACGAAGTTTTCCCTTTGTGTTCTTTGTGTCTTTGTGGTCAAATTAAAAATGGTTTTCAATGATTTAACTCACATATTATTAGTAGCCAATAGCTATAGGCTTTTCGAAATAGTTAGATAAAGCTATACTAAAACAGCAGTTGTTTAAATAACTCCATTATTTAATTTCCTAAAATAATCATGTACTTGCTTTAAACTTATAATATTTAATTTAGTCTTTCAATAGCTGTTTTGTATTATTGATTTAAAGTTAAAGCACCACATGAAAAAATATTCTTCCAATACAGTTCACTACACGTTTAGTGTAGCCTTATTAGTCTTTATAACATTTGTATTTTCTGCTGCTATTGAAAATAATGGAGTAGGAAAATTTCCGTATAAAAAAGCTGGTTTAACCGAGCAACAAGCAGCTGCTCATTTAATTAGTAGATTCACTTATGGGGCAACTCCAAATCTTGTAAATGAAGTAGCTGAAATGGGGGTAGAAAAATGGTTTGCTGAACAGTTAAACGCCAACTTGCCCAATGAAGAAATGCAGCAAAAATTAGCAGAATACGATGCTTTGTTAATGAACAATGAACAAATAGCCAAATACTTTCCTAGAAATCCACAAGTTTTAAGAGCAGCGATAGCAGATGGTTTTATTGATAAAGATGAGGTAGACAAAGATGATAAAGCAGCTTATCGACAAAAGCTAGCTGATTACATGAATCAAAAAGGCTTAAGACCAGAGAAAGAATTATTTCGTCAATTCATCAATCAAAAAATAATTAGAGCTACCTATAGCAACAATCAGTTACAAGAAGTAATGACCGATTTTTGGTTCAATCATTTCAACGTATCTATTTCAAAACCTCAATGTGCTCAGTTCATTCCTGTTTACGAGAGAGATGTTATTCGCCCCAATGTATTTGGTAACTTTAATCAGCTTGTTTTAGCTACGGCAAAATCTCCTGCAATGTTATTGTACTTAGATAATTTTAGTAGTGCTGGTATAAATGAAGAGTTTGAAAATAAAGTAAATAATTATGCAAAACGATTGGCTAAATTACAAAGTGATACATCATCAAAAGCTAAAAAGCAATTACAACAACTCACTAAAAATAGAAGTCAAGGGTTAAACGAAAACTATGCAAGAGAAGTAATGGAATTGCATACTTTAGGTGTAGATGGAGGTTACACCCAAACCGATGTAACTCAAGCTGCAAAAATTTTAACTGGCTGGACAATTTATCCTTTCAACGATTATGGCCAAGTTGGTACAATGAAAAAAATTGTAGAAAGAATTGGTGATGAAAAAATGGCCGAAAATGGATTTGTACATCAGGGCGATTTTTTGTTTGCGATTAACCGTCATGACGCAAGTGAGAAAACAGTATTGGGTAAAAAATTTCCTGCAGGCAGAGGTTATGAAGAAGGAGAGGAATTATTGAATATGTTATCTTCTCATACATCAACTGCAAAATTCATTTCAAAAAAAATTGCTACTCGTTTCGTGAACGATAATCCACCACAAAGCTTGATTGATAAAATGGCAAAAACATTTTTAGCAAAAAATGGCGATATTAAGCAAGTGTTATTAACCTTGGTTTCATCTCCAGAATTCTGGACCAATGAAGCGTTGAGAGAAAAAACAAAATCGCCTTTTGAATTAGTGATTAGTACGGTAAGAATATTAGATGCCGATGTTACGCAACCTTTTCAATTGAATAATTGGATTACAAAAATGGGTCAGCAAATGTATTTTTATCAAGCCCCAACTGGTTTTCCTGATAAAGCTCAATATTGGATTAACACAGGAGCATTGCTGAATAGAATGAATTTTGGACTTGCACTAGCAGCTCAAAAAATTCCAGGCGTAAAGTTTGATTTAGCCGAATTGAACAACCATAAAGAACCCGAAAGTGCTGAAAAAGCATTGGAAGTGTATAGCAAGTTGATGATGCCTGAAAGAGATTTAACCAAGACTATTCAACGATTAACACCATTATTATCTGATCCTAACTTAATCAATAAAGTAAATGAAGCAGCCAATAAAACAAAGCCTTCAAATAGTTCAAATGATATGCAAGGTGAAACTGCAATGATGGGGGGTGAGAATGAAAAAATGGTAAAAGAACGATTGAATAGGAAAGGTCAAGTGAAGAATACCTATGCCATGAATACATCATTTAGTAACAGCAGTATGTTAAGCCAAGTGGTAGGTGTAATCATTGGTTCACCTGAGTTTCAAAGAAGATAATTTCAATAGTAAAAAAATATACAATCATTCATTCATCAATATTTTCCCATGAAAAGAAGTGCATTTTTAAAAGGAGCAGGATTGGCTTTATTTGGCATTGGTGTTGGTGGTGTACCAACATTTATAGCTAAAGCAGCCAATAGTTTTAAAGAACAACCTTTATTCAAAAAAGGAAAAATTTTAGTATGTGTTTTTCAACGTGGGGCAATGGATGGATTAATGGCGGTTACGCCTTTTACCGATGAATTTTTAAAAGCTGCTCGTCCTAGTATTTTCATGGAAGCTGGTAATGGCAAGCCTTTGATTGATTTAGATGGAAGATTTGGATTACATCCCGGTATGAAAAGTTTTGAACCATTATTTCGTGAAAAACGATTAGCCATTGTTCATGGCATTGGCAGTCCTAATAGTACAAGAAGTCATTTTGATGCACAAGATTATATGGAAAGTGGAACTCCTTTTAATAAAGGAACGAGTAGTGGTTGGTTAAATAGAGCTGTAGGTTTATTAGGTCATGATGCAACTCCTTTACGTGCAGTAAGTGTTACATCGTCTTTACCAAGAAGTTTATATGGTGATAATGCTGCTTTGGCAATTAATAATTTGCAAGATTTTACTTTACAAATGAGAGGCAATCCCAAAGCTGCTAGTATGGTTAGTAAAAGCTTTGAAGATTTATACGATCAGGCTTCTTCTACTTTATTAAAAGAAACAGGTAAAGACAGTTTTGATGCCATGAAAATGTTACAAACAACTGATGTAAAAAATTATCAACCTGCCAATGGGGCTGTTTATCCTACTAGTGCATTGGGTAAAAGTTTAAAACAAATTGCTCAGTTAATAAAAATGAATGTTGGTTTAGAAGTTGCATTTGCTGAACATGGTGGCTGGGATACACATTTTAATCAAGGAACCGATCAAGGTGTGTTTGCAAGAAATGCAATGGATTTAAGTACTAGTATTACTGCTTTTTGGACAGATTTAGGTCAGCTACAAGATGATGTTACCATTATGAGTATGACAGAATTTGGTAGAACAGTAAAACAAAACGGTACCAATGGAACCGATCATGGAAGAGGCAGTTGTAATTTTATTATAGGCAACAATGTAAATGGTGGCAAAGTGCATGGATTGGTAAAACCTTTGTCTGTAGATAATTTAGAAGATGGAAGAGATTTAGCAGTAACAACCGATTTTAGAGCAGTGTTTAGTGAAGTAGCTACACAACATTTAAAAATTAATGGCGGTACAACTTTATTTCCTGATTGGAAGGGGAATACAATTGGTGTAATGAAATCATGATTTATTGCGTTATAATAAATCTAAAAGTACCATCAATTTCTGATGGCACTTTTTATTTTGAAAATATTTGTAATTACAAATCTCGTTTGCTATACAAGCTATAACACAACCACCAAATACCTGCTGTAAGTAATGCTGTAAAGGCAATATGAATATTTATATCGTTCAAACTTTGTTTGTAAGCTACTTCATTGAATTTACCCATAAATGCTGCAGGTGGAATAAGTTTATCAGAAATTTCTAAAGGAAAAAATGCTGCAACTTTAGGCAACTTTGCACCATAGGTAAGGTATTGAACAGTCAAAGGTTCAACCAGTACAGAATAGAATAAGAAAATTCCCAATGCAATAAACGAACGTTTAATTAAGAAGCCCAACAAAAAAGCAATCGTTAATTGAGCAAAGCTTTGTAGCAAAAACAATGGAATGTATTGTAGCTGTTCACTCCATCTTGTTTTTTCAATTTCACTGCTATACGAAAAACCAAAACTTAATGCAACTAGTGCATAAGCCAATGTAGTTACACCAGCAATAATTAATACATCAAATAGTTTACTAGTAACAAATTCATTTCTTGTCCAGCCATCAATAATATTTTGTCTGTTGGTTTTGTAAGTATATTCATTCGCAATAATCATAATTACCAATATTGCAGGAATCATAATAAACCAAGACGAAAAATAAGCAACGCTATGCCATACTTCAGGAAATGCAAAGGGATTACCTAATAACATTTTAGCCAATTGGCTTTCCATGCCTTTGCCTTTAGACATACTATCGAATACTGCACTAAACATTAAATTAATGGCAGGATAGGTGAGTGCTACAATACCTAACATCCACCAAAATGCAGGGTACTTTTTTAATTTAAGCCATTCTATTTTTATGAGTGGTATCATGAGTTTTTAGTTATGATTTATGAGTTATAAGTTATAAGTTGTGAGTTATAGGTTATGAGTTATGAGTTGTAAATTATGTAGCATTTATAATTCCTAATTCATAATTTATAACTCCTAATTCCTCTAATTACTGGTTAGTTCAAAAAACTTCGCTTCTAAGCTTTTTCTCTTAAGTGATAAATGATTTAATGTAATACCATTTTGAAAACAGTATGCATTGATTTTTTCTAATGGAGCAGTACCAATAGCAAAATGCAGTTGAACATAATTCTCTACAATATCAACTTTTGTTGTACCTGCAAATTGTTGCATAATAGTGAACAACTGATTCACGTCAGGGGCACTAAGTTGAGCTATATCTTCATTTACCAATACTTCATTTACAGCACCTGCAGTAATGAGTTTTCCACTTTTCATAATGGCTACATGGGTACAAACTTTTTCCACTTCATCCAATAAATGACTGGCCATAATTATGGTTTTACCATCATTGGCTAATCTTTTGATGAGTTCTCTAATTTCAGCAATACCAACAGGGTCTAAGCCATTGGTTGGCTCATCAAAAACCAATACATCTGGGCTGCCTAGTAAGGCTGCTGCTATGGCTAATCTTTGTTTCATGCCCAAGCTGTAAGTGCTAAATTTACTGTGTTTACGTTTGTGTAAATTCACTACTTCTAATACCTCATGTATGTCTTTTTCTGTACCTCTACCACTAATGGCTTGTGTAATTTTTAAATTATCTACAGCCGACAAATAGTGGTAAAAATTGGGCGTTTCTAATAAGCTGCCAATTTGTTTTCTAGTGCTAGGATTACTTGGCTGTCCAAACCATTTAAATGTACCACTGTTCGATTTAAGTACATCTAATATAATACCTAGTGTAGTGGTTTTGCCACTTCCATTGGGGCCTAAAATACCAAAAACACAGCCTTTAGGAATTTCATAAGAAATACCATCTAAAGCTTTAATAGTGCCATAATTTTTGGCCAATTGTTCAATAGATAAAACAGGTGTATTCATCATATTATTTTTAATCTGTTTTAAAGATAATAGAATCTGATTTCAATTATCTAAAATATTAGCATCCTTTTATTTAAATGGTGAAATGATTGAATAGATGGTGAATTAGTTTAGTTGAAATATTTAGTTAGTATAGAGTTGTTATCAACTTTTTTCTTCCCATACTTGAACTAGTGTAACTAAAACCTCTACAGCTTTCTCCATATCTTTTACACCAATCCATTCTTTTTTACTATGTATAGCTTGCATGCCTGTAAATAAATTGGGGCAAGGCAAACCCATAAAGCTTAAACGACTACCATCTGTTCCGCCACGAATAGGTTCGTTCACAGCAGTTAATCCCACTCTTTTATAAGCTTCAATAGCATGAGCTGCAACTTGTGGATGTTGGTCTAAAATTTCTTTCATATTTCTGTACTGTTCAACCACACTAAACTCCATAGATGCAGTAGGATATTTTGCAAGAACTGATTCAGCTATATCTTGAAGTCTTGCTTCATGTTCAGCTAGTTTTGCAGTTTCAAAATCTCGTACAATAAAACTTACTGAAGCTTTTTCTGCAATGCCTTCTATACTTATAGGATGAACAAAACCTTGACGCAAGTGTGTTGTTTCAGGACTAAACTCATCTTTGGGTAATGTTGCCAATATTTCTCCTACAATTTTTAAAGCATTTACCAATTTGCCTTTTGCATATCCAGGATGTGCAATTACACCATGCACTGTAATGGTTGCCCCATCGGCACTGAAGGTTTCATCTTCAAAAGTGGCTATTTCACCACCATCTAAAGTGTAAGCAAAATTGGCTCCTAGTTTTTGCAAATCAATTTTTGCAGTTCCTTTACCTACTTCTTCATCGGGTGTAAATAAAATTTTAATGGTACCATGTGGTATAGTTGGATGGCTCATTAAATAAGTAGCCATATCCATTATAATTGCAACACCTGCTTTATCATCGGCACCTAATAATGTATTTCCACTTGCAGTAATAATGGTATTGCCAATATGGTTTTTTAAATATGGATAATCTGTAATGCTTAAAATTTGAGTTGGGTCATCTGGCAAAATAATATCAGCCCCAGAATAATTTTCATGTATTATGGGCTTCACATTATATCCACTACAATCTGGTGCAGTATCTACATGGCTACAAAAGCAAATAGTTGGAACATTTTTGTTGGTGTTACTGGGTATAGTTGCATAAACATAACCAAACGCATCGGCATGTGCATCGGTTATTCCAATTTCTAGTAGTTGTTGGGCTAAAATATGGGATAAGTTTTTTTGCTTTTCTGTTGTTGGGTGTGTGTTGCTTTGAGGATCACTTTGCGTATCTATTTGCACATATTGCAAAAAACGTTGTGTAACGGTATGCTGATAACTATTATTTAACATAAATTTTTTTTCGGCAAGATAATAGAAACCAAAGCTTATAAAAAATATGGTTGATTTAGGGCTGAAAAATGATAATTCACACCTATTGTCAACAAATGATATCAATCAGTAAAAATTCAATCGAAAGCTTTACTTTTGCTACCGCTTGCGAATTATTTATACACCTAAAAAATTATACAATGGTAAAAGTAGCAATTAATGGTTTTGGCAGAATAGGCCGTTTGGTTTTTCGTCAAATTTATAACATGGAAGGAATTGATGTAGTAGCTATCAATGACCTTACTTCACCTAAAGTTTTAGCTCATTTATTAAAATATGATAGTGCACAAGGGCGTTTTGATGCAGAAGTTACTGCAACAGAAGATTCAATTGTTGTAAACGGTGAAACCGTAAAAATATATGCACAAAAAGATCCAGCACAAATTCCTTGGGGTGCACATGCTGTAGATGTGGTTATTGAAAGTACAGGTTTCTTTACCGATAAAGATAAAGCAGCTGCACACATTACAGCTGGTGCAAAAAGAGTAGTGATTTCGGCTCCTGCAACGGGCGATTTAAAAACTGTTGTATTCAATGTAAACCACGAAATTTTAGATGGTAGCGAAACCATTATTTCTTGTGCATCTTGTACTACCAACTGTTTAGCTCCAATGGCTAAAGTATTGAATGATGAATATGGAATTGTTACTGGTATTATGACTACCATTCATGCTTATACCAACGATCAAAATACATTAGATGCCCCACATCCAAAAGGAGATTTAAGAAGAGCAAGAGCTGCTGCACAAAATATTGTACCTAACAGTACAGGTGCTGCTAAAGCAATTGGTTTAGTATTACCTGAATTAAAAGGAAAATTAGATGGTAGTGCACAACGTGTACCTACTATTACTGGTTCGTTAACAGAGTTAACAGTTATTTTAAGTAAAAAAGTAACTGCCGATGAAATTAATGCAGCTATGAAATCGGCTAGCAACGAAAGCTTTGGTTATACTGAAGATGAAATTGTAAGCACCGATATTATTGGTATTCATTATGGAAGTTTGTTTGATGCAACACAAACTAAAGTAATGACAGTTGGCGATACTCAATTGGTAAAAACGGTAAGTTGGTACGATAATGAAATGAGTTATGTGAGTCAGTTAGTGAGAACTGTAAAACATTTTGCAGGATTAATTAGCTAATCATATGTACGAAAATATAAAATGCCGATACAAATTTTGTATCGGCATTTTTATTGGTTTTATTTTTTATAAAGTAAACCAAGCTCACTCTTATTCTTCTTTTAAGGTTTGAATTTTCAAAAGCGTTGTTTTATTAGTTCTTAGAAAAGTATATTTATAAATGTATATTAACTTACAAGTAAATACTAGCTTGCTTTGTATTTTATGTGGAAATAATTTATAATTTAATAAAAATTTTATTTATAGCTTCATCCTTCTTTTGCATAATTAAAGAGTAAGTTCCAGAAGCTAATTCTTTACAATTTAATTGAAAACTTACAGAGCCATTTATGAGTTGAATGCTTTGTTCTTTGGCTAAAACACCGTTTGCACTGAAAATTTTAATTGTTGCTTTTTCTATTTTCGAGTTGCTAACTGAAATATTCAATATGTCTGTCACTGGATTTGGTGCTGTGCTAATTTTTATTTTATTATCATTTGAGCTAGATATTTTTGCTACAGAACTTAATTTAAAAGATCCATCTTTATCTATAGCTTTAATCCTGTAATAGTGATTAACTAAAGCTCTATTGTTTAAATCAATAAATTCATATTCCTCATTTTCTTTTTTATTGCCTTTTGCATTCAATCCTGCAATTTTCGAAAAACTATAGCCATTGTCTGAATATTCTACTTCGTATTTGTTCATGTTCCATTCGTTTCCAACATTCCATTGCACTAAAATGTCTTTTTCATTTCTTTTTGTTAATTGAACTTTTAAAAAGCTTATTGGTAAAACCGAATTATTTAGCCTAGCAATACAGTTTCTTCCTATTCCATTGTACGAAGCAAACCATCCTGCAATTATAATTTTGTTATCAGGCTGCACATTAACTGATTCCATAGTATCATCAGCACCTGTTCCAATATTAAATGAGTTATCTAGAGTTCCATTTTCATTTAGCCTTACAATATAATTTCTAGCATTTCCATTGAAATTTGTAAAGTCACCTGCAACTAATATTTTGCCATCTGCTTGAAGATTAATTGATCTTGGAACCGCATTAAATCCAGTACCTGTAGAAAAACTTGCATCAATACTTCCGTTACTATTTAGTCTTACAATTCTTCCACAACTTATACCATTAAATGAAGTGAAAAATCCTCCAACAATTATTTTACCATCGGGTTGTATTTTAATTGAATGTACAGACAAATTTGCACCTGTTCCAATATTAAAATTTTGATCAATACTTCCATCGCTATTTAACCTGACTATGCAATTACGATTTACCCCATTTATGGTAACAAATAATCCACCAACAATAATTTTTCCATCATTTTGTAGAGCCATACATCTTATTGAATTATTAAATCCAGTACCTATATTAAAAGTCGCATCAATTATATTGCCGGCGTTATTTAAACGAATCAGCCTATTATGATTAAAACCATAATAAGTAGTAAAATTTCCTGCTACTAGAATAGAACCATTTGGTTGAATTAAAATAGAATTTACTCTATCGTTTGGACCAGGTAAACTATAAAAAGTATTGTCTAAACTACCTGTTGGGTTTAATCTTGCGATTCTTGTAGCAGATACAGAGTTATATGATGTAAAATCTCCTCCTATAAACACTTTCCCATCACTTTGAAGAGCAGTTGTCCAAATTGAATTATTAGCTCCTGTACCGCTGATATTAAAACTCGTATCATTGCTTCCATCACTATTTATTCTTGTAATTCTATTCTTGAATGCCTCATTGTAGGTTGTGAAAGTACCCACAATAATAATTTTCCCATCTGGTTGTATTTCTGTTTGATAAATACCTGAGTTTGCACCAGTAACTGGGTTATGGCTTTTATCAACTGATCCATCAGAATTGAGTCTTGCCATATAGTTTCTTGGGATATTATTGTAAGAGTTCGCATTCCCAATTACAATAATTTTTCCATCGTTTTGAATATTAATACTTCGCATTGCATTGTTTACTATGGTCTCAAAACTTAAATCTAAAGTTCCATTCTGTTCTAAACGAGCAATCGAAGCTCTTGAAATGTTATTGACTGTAGAAAAATTACCTGCAATTAGTATTTTATTATCATTTTGAACTTGAATCTCTGAAACATCAATTAAAGTTCCACTAATATTAAAAGTAGTATTTATATTACCAGTACTATCTATGTTAACGAGACCGCTTGTTGTAACTCCTTTATACTGAGAAAAACTACCTCCAACTAGTATGTTGCCATTATTTAAAGTTTTTATTGCAGATACAAAACTTAAACCGTTAAAGCCATTACCAATATTGAAGGAGGTATCTCTTGTTCCATTACTATTTAGCCTTATAATTTTATTTGCGGCTAAATTATTGAATGAAAGAAAATCACCACCAACAATGATTTTGCCATCGTTTTGTAATTGCGTTTTTAATACCATTCTATCAAAACCTGTTCCTGGGTTAAAAGATGTATCAATTGTTCCGTTACTATTTAATCTTACAATATTTTTTCTGTCAATCCCTCCATAAGTGTTAAAATTTCCTGCAACAATAATTTTTCCATCGTTCTGTAAACAAATATCCCTTACGTGAAAAATCATGTCCAAATTGGATTGAGGAACAAAGCTATTATCAAGCGTGCCATTAGAATTTATTCTTGCAATACCTCTTATAAAGGTTCCATTATATGAAGTAAAAGTTCCTCCAATAATTATTTTCCCATCAGGTTGAAGTGCAATACTTTCAATAGTTTCATTTGTACTTGTGCCAGGATTAAATGATAGATCAATTGTGCCATCTGTATTAAATCTTGCTAATTTAATTATAGATATATAA
>CALRLQ020000015.1:0-91380 GCA_943368735.1 Rhizobium sp. Q54
TTTAAAATATTGGTTGTACCATCGGTGGTTTGATCAAAGTTTAAGGTACCTAATGAACCTGTACCTCCAATACTTAAATTACTCGTTGATCCGCCTCTTAATAATCCACTGCCTGATACTGTGCCATTGAGGGTGAGGGTGTTGTTGGAAATGGATAATGTTCCTGCTGTTAATGTTAATGTGCCAGCTATTATTTTGTTGGATGTCAAAATCACAGAAGGACTTGATAAACCACTCAAGTTAATGATAACATTTGTTGGAGGTGTTGTATTTGGCCATTCTAATGCTTCTGTATATGCAATTGCATCAGTTGAATTATCATAAACTAAGGAGCTATTCTCTCCATAAGTTGGGCTAGTAGTACCTAAAACTGCACTGCCAGATAAAGTAAGTGCCCCATTTACAATGAAAGAACTTGTAGCAGACTTTATTCCAAAACCAGAGAGTGTGATGTTGCTGTAAGTTAAACCAGAAGTAATAGTTTGGGCTACATCATTGTAATTAACTGTAGAACCAGTTTCTAATAGTATGTTTGGGGAGTTTGTATTACTAATAGCAGTATTGCTTGCACCTGAAAAACCATTGATATTTTTTACATTGAAAATGCCATTATTCTTTACTGTAAAAGAACTTCCATTTTGTAAAGTTAAACTAGTGGTTGTTCCTGATAAACTCACGTTTGTTCCAGAAATATCAATATTCCCATAATTAGGTGCTGCACGAATAATTGTAGCAGAATTTCCAGAAAATTCGATTGTAGAATTAGCTTCTAAAGAGTATGTGCCACCTATATTAGGCTTAGTGCTAGATCCACCCGTAATAAATCTAGCTGTACCTATCATAGTAAGATTTGTACTTGCTCCACCAAATGTATTAGTAGAAGTATTGAGTGTAACACCGGATTGAATAGTAACAGTTCCAGCAATTGAAGCAACTGCTCCTGATGTAGATTTAATCCCACTCCCTGAAAAAGTTAAATTTTCATAACTAAAGTTTGTAATGGCTTGGTCCCCATTTAACCCATAAACAATTGTTGAACCATTACCTAATGTTGGAACAATACTTGGGATAGCGGTATTACTTCCAGTAAATCCTTGAGCATCTTTGGTAATAAATGTTCCGTTAATAATTATGCTTCCCCCACCATTGGTTAGTTGGCTTTCTCCACCATTATCAAATGTTCCCCCAACTGCAATCAAAAGGTTTCCATTTAAAGTAAGGTTGTTAGTTCCATTTAAAATAAAAGTACCTCCGTTGTTTACGTTTAATGCATTTGTTACCGTTAAAGTTGCAGATTGGTTCGAAGTTACATTTGCATTAATATTTATAGTGGCCGGGTTGCCAAAAGTTGTAGGAAATGGTGTGGTTGTATTTCCATTAAATGTATAAGTAGTTCCAGTAGCTGAAAAATTTTTTGTACCAGAAACAGCTATGCTTCCATTTACTCCAGATGTATTAGCCGTAGAAATCGTAGAATTGCTAGCTAAGGTAAAATTGCCAGTGCCAGTTAATGCATTCGTTCCACAAATCAATATCCCATTATTGGTAAATGTTGTACTATTCCCAATAACTGTGCTACTAGACAATGTGGCCGAGCAATTTGATGTAACAGAAATACCATTAGAATTTGTTAGTGTTAAAACTCCGCTAATGCCACCGATTTCTGCATTGCCTGCAATTGCATTGCCAATTTGCCAAGCTCCTGTACTGGCCCCTAATGTCATGGATGCTGTACCCAATGCAGTAACCCCATTCCTGAAAGTTTTTAAAGAAGCACCACCCCAACTAATGCTAACGCCACTTGCTAATTGAAGCATACCGTTAAACACAGTGGCACTGCTTCCTCCAAGATTTGTACCTATAGTTGTTGCAACTCTAAAAATTGGAATAGTTGCAGCATCTACATTGGGAAAATAAGTAAGACCTGTTGCTGAAAATGCATTAGAATTAGCATATTCTAAAATAGATGCATTTTTATACACATAATTTGTTGTTTGTAAATTTTGAATAATTCCAGTATTGGTTACTAGAATTTTTCCTCCAGTTTCATTAGAAATTGTTGGTGAGCCAACACCAAAAGTAGCATAAGAACTACCTGTTGAGTATTGTAGTGTTCCTCCACTTTGTATTATCAAATCATCTCCAATACCATCGTTAATGGTGAGAGAACTATTAGCAGCCAAAATACCCCCATTTGCTATTTCAATTTGATCGGCAGTAACAGGTGCAGCTATTGAGATAGTATGCCCATTTCTTATGGTTATGGTACTTGCAGTATTATCTGGTACCAGCGTTGATGTAATCCATGTGTTATTGTCTGCACTACTCTGCCAACTTCCAGCAGTACTCCAGTTACCTGTTGTAACATTACTCCTAAAGTAGTCTGTAGCTGCTGTTGCCAAAGTTGGTGTAGCACTGGTTTCTATGCCACTGCTCCAAGTAGTTCCTTTTCTTGTAAACAATTTGAAAAAATAAGTAGTGCCATTTGTTAAGCTTGTTACTGTTTGGCTGCTAGTACTTCCTTTATATACTACAAAACCATTTCCTAAAGCTGTTCCGTTTGCATAAGTTAAACTATTAGTATAAGCAGAACCATCTCCAGTTGGAGTTCCAGTATTTGAAGCAGGTGCTACAACAATCAATATTTCATCAAAACAACTGGGGTTTGTCCATGATAACGTGCTAGTACTATTTCCATTTGTTGCTGCTGCACTTGTAACATTTATAGGTGTACAAGCAATAATTGATTGATTATTACTTACTGTTACAGGATCTGTACCTGTTTTGTTGCCACTGCTAAAAGTAATATTGCTAAATGCTGTAGAACCAATATTTATGGTTCGTCCAGCAGTTGAATTATTATTTACATCTGCTGTAAATAAAATATATCTTGTAGTGCCTGAATTTATATTTTGTGACAAACTGCTAACACTCACTGTATTGCCAGTGCTTACAACAGCTTGAGGACTTCCTAATTGAGTAGCTCCTGTTAAATTATTAGTACTGTTTATCCAAAACTTGAAACCGTTGGTAGCAATATCACTTATTTGATAACTACCACCAGTAGTAACAGTAACACCAGTAAGTGTTGCAGCCGATGTAGTAACATCTAATTGTAAACTACCAATAATATTGTTAGTAGATGCTTGTGAAATATTACCAGTAGCTGGGTGTGCAGAAGAAATAGCAATGGAAGGTGTTGCAGCTAATGTGCCAATAATTCGTGCATCATCAATTATCCATGATTCGTTTGCTGAATTACATTGTGCAGTTACACGTACTTTTAAATTGGTCACTGCTGGTAAATCAGATACTGTTGCAGTAGTAATTGCATTAGCTGAACTACCACTTGTAACGTTAGCAGTTGTTGTAAACGAAGAAAAAGTATTATCAGCTGTATAAGCTTTTGATCCACTACCCGTAGCTCCAAAATACCATCTAAGGTTTGCAGCATTTGAAACAACTTTTGCTTGTTGATACCAAGTGGTTCCACCATCGGGGCTTATTTCTATTAAAACCTCATCTATAGTTGCATCCATGCCATTGGTACTACTACCTAATGACATCCCAGCCATCCTAATACTAAAAGAAATGGAAGAATAACCAGTTGTATTTACGTCTGAAAAAGTGATGATTCTGCCAGTAGTTGCACCGCCACTATTTGGACCTTGTATGCGGTATCCTCTACTACCTTCAGAAAAAAGATTCACTGTAAAAGGAGAGTTTGAGCCACTTGCACCAGATTGTCCAGTGCTAAAACCTGTGGAGCTACCAGGACTGCCAATGTCTGAAGTGGAGAAAGTCATTGTGGGTGTTGCAGGACTACTCTCAAAATCTTGACGTGCAATAACTGTTTGCCCAAATGAACTGATTGCTGTAACAAATACAAATAGAGCAAACAATAATCTGAATAAATATTTTTGGGAGGTTGAGAAAGCTGTTGAAAGTGTGAAAATGATAAAGTGGTATACAACAGAATAGGTAGAAAATTTATTCATAAATGCCAATTAAAGTAATTTTAAATACAATAATATGGCAGCAATACTTGTTTTTTTGTCGTTTGCAATTTAATAATGATTAGTTAATAGCTATTATAATTAATTCACATGAATATTAAATTTTTGTGAACATTTTAGTTAAAAAAATCAAACAAAATTTGAATAAAAGTTATTGAGTAGTAGGAGCAATTAAATATTGCTATCTCTGAACTAAAATAAAAAGCATCTACTACAAATACCTCTCTTGCAATATTTGCACATGATGGAGTAAATGACCAAATACTATGTAGCATAAAGCATTTAAAGTAATAGGATTGTTATTTGCGTTTCCAACAAAAGAAAGCTGATCGCTAGTTAAAGTAGATAAAAATAGATCAGATGATTTTCTGAGTAAAATAAACTCTTCTTGTAGAGAAGACCAGGTTCTGTTACCAACGTTGGCATTTGCAGCATATTCATTTTCATCAAATCCTGCCAATGGTGTAGCATCTTTTCTGGCAAAACGTAATGCCCTGTAGATAAAAACTCGTTCAGAATCTATTAAATGTTGTAATACTTCTTTAATCGTCCATTTGCCTTCAGCATAAGCAAAATCAGCTTTTTCATTGGGTAGTTGTTGTACAAAATCAAGTACAAAAGCACTATGGTTATGTATTAAATCAGCAACTGAATTTCCTTCAGTTTTGTTAACATAAGTTGCATAAAACGTTTGAAATTCAGTTACTAGAGGCCTTGCCATTATTGCTTGGTTTTAATGTTTTTAAAAGAAGATTTTTTAGGGGCTATTTTTTTTGTATTAAATTTAGTAGCAGCATATTCAACGGCTGATGCTGCATTTACAAAACCACCTGTACGGCATAATTCGGTTAATGCAATTTGCTCTTTTGTACCAGGTTTATATGTTTCAATGGCATTTGTTCCTTTTGTAGCAGATTTTTCAATAGCTTCTCTTACTTGCATTGCGGTTAAATGCGGAAAATACGAACGTAATAAAGCAGCGATACCAGCAACCACAGGCGTTGCCATACTTGTTCCTTTTTGGTTGCCATATGTATTGCCACCAGGTAGTGTTGAATATATTTTAACTCCAGGAGCAAAAACATCAACAGTTTCTTTTCCATAGTTACTAAAATCGGCTGCCAATGAACCAGAAATTTTTGGGTCACTACTTGCACCAATCGTCATAAAGTTGGGTGCTCTTTCTCCGGTATATAAATAAAATGGATTAGGATAATTTTCGGCTTCATCTAAATTTTTTGCATCATTGCCAGCAGCATGTAAAATCAATACATCTTTCGCAGCAGCATAACGTACAGCACTATCAATCCATTTTTTTTCGGGTGAATACGATTTGCCAAAACTCATATTAATGACTTTAGCACCATGATCTACTGCATAAAAAATAGCTAAAGCAATGTCTTTGTCATATTCATCTCCATCGGGAACTACACGTAAGGTCATAATTTGTACATTTTCTGCAACACCATCCATACCTACACCATTATTACGTTGTGCAGCAATAATTCCACTAACATGTGTTCCATGCATTGGTGTACCCCCCATTACATCTCCATTGCCATAGCCAATATCATGAATATTATTGTAATCATCTTTCATAAATTCAGCTCTATAATCATGTGGTGGTTTATTTTTCGCTTCAATGGCAGTTTTTCTACCTTCAATATAATCTTCAATTTCCTTTATGATATCTGTATTTTTTACATCACCTTCAATGCCAAACATTTTCATGGTATTTAAGAAACCCATTTTAGCACGTTTAGCAATATCGGAGTTGGGCGTATATTTTTCAAGTTCCTCAATAGTAAAGGTTTCTTTACCCATATCTTCCCTAATAGTTTTGTCGTTTTTCTTCAAAGTTTTTAAGGCAACTTCTATATAAGCAACATTGCTTTGCTCTTCGGTACTCACTACAATTTCTTTAGAGCTGCGTAACCACATTTTGTATAAGTATTTTTCCTCATTACTCATACTTGTAGTGTCAATATTTTTAGAAGTATATTTTTCTTTGAAACGATGATATACTCTACTTTTTTCATCGCTTGCTTTTTTAATACTTCTACCATCGGTACTACCTAAATAATTCCAACCAAAAACATCATCCACGTAACCATTATTATCATCATCAATACCATTACCAGGAATTTCTTTCGGATTTCTCCATAACACTTTTTTCAAATCTTCATGTAACGTATCAACACCAGAATCTAAAACAGCTACAATTACAGTTGCAGGCTTATTGTTTTTTTGTTTGGCTAATTGATAAGCTTTAGCTAAATCAATACCATATAAACTATCTTTTGTAGGGCTTAATAAGTGCCAGCCATTGGGCGTTTCTGTTTGAGCAAACAACTGATTGGCAGAAAATGATACAAGCAATGCAAAGGCTACAGTAAATTTCTTCATATTATTCTTCTTAGTGTACAAATTTGAACATTGTAGTTTACAAAGAAAGGGTAAAAAAATATTTTAACGCTTTTTATGTAAAAAATTGCAAGTATGCATCTGCATCTAAACCTCTTGTATGAAATTATCGCTCACAGTTCTATTAACTATGATCCTCATTGGCTTTTCTACTCATGTTAATAGCCAAATACTAAAAGGAAAAGTACTCAATGAAAGTGGCTTTGCTGCTGCCAATGTTAAGGTTCATTTCACCAATAAAACAAATACAATCATTACCAATAAAGATGGAAGTTTCAAAATAACAGCAACGCATTTACCCGACACTTTAGTTTTTAGTGCCGATGGTTTTGAACCTTATAAAGTTGTAATTACTGAAAAAAATATTGCCGATCCCGATTTTTCGGTGGTTTTACTCAACAAACGAAGTTACGATGAAGAAGTCGCTAGTGTTGAGTATAGCTCTAAACGAAAAGCAATGTCAGATAAAACTTATACAGCAGGATTAGCAGCAAGTTCTGCAGAAAAATCTGCAAAAATGAAAAGCGAATCTATTACCACTGCTATAACAGGTTCTGTTAGTGGAATTTCTGTTAGAGGCTCAACTTCTATTAGAAGTTCTTCTATGTATGCTCCAACACTTACTAGTAAAAGCTATTCAGGTTCTAGTAAGAAATTGGTTTTTACCGATTCGGTTACTAAAAAAGATGGAAAAATTTATGCTACCCGTTTACTCACTGCTGGCGAAATAAATGATTTTACTAAATGGAAAATGTGGGACGACTTTACCGATAATGAATTTAAAGAGTATGCCAAAAATTGGAATATTTACATTAAACAACGCTATTGTGTAGAACTACAAAATACCGCTAAATATGCAGTTGTAAATCATACAGTTTATTTACTAAATAAATATACCAACGATACTGTATGGAGAGCTAAAACAGATAATACAGGTAAAGCCGAATTATGGGCAAATATCCATAATGAAAACAATGCAACAGAGTATGTTATTGCAATAGAAGGGTTTAATAAAATAAACAACCCATATACCTTTAATGAAGGCATTAATAGATTAACCATAAACACTAATTGTAATACCAATAATACTGTTGAAATTGCTTTTGTTGTAGATGCTACAGGCAGTATGGGCGATGAAATTGAATACTTGAAATTAGAGTTAGAAGAGGTAATGCATAAAACTTTTACCCAATATTCAAACTTAGAAGTAAAAGCTGGTTCAGTTTTTTATAGAGATCATGGCGATGATTATGTTACCAAGTTTGTTCCATTAAATAGCGATTTATTAAAAACCCTCAACTTTATAAAACTGCAAAAAGCTGGTGGAGGAGGAGATATGCCTGAAGCTGTTGATGATGCTTTGGAAACTGCATTAGATAAATTGGGTTGGACCAACCAAGCAAGAACCAAAATATTGTTTTTAATACTTGACGCACCTCCACATACAACTGCTTCTAATAGAATGAATGTTTTATTAAAAAGAGCCGCTGAACAAGGAATAAGGGTTGTACCCATTGTTTGTAGTGGAGCTGATAAGCAAACAGAATTTTTAATGAGAAGTATTGCTTTAGCAACTAATGGTAGTTACTTGTTTTTAACCAATCATAGTGGGGTAGGTGATGAACACATGAAACCAACTACCGACGCTTTTACGGTAGAATTATTGAACAATTTAATGCCAAGAATTATTCAGCAAATGATTTATGTAAGTAGTTGTAGCAATCAACAACAATCAGAACCACCTTATAAAGTTCAATTGAATATTGTACAAATTAACGCAACACCTAATCCAACAAGAGGTAATATTACAATTACAAGTACAAAGGGTTTAAAAGATATTTTTATTACCGATTTTACTGGAAAAATATTGATGCGGTTAAATAGCAATGAAAAGCAATTACAATGGAGTATCAATATTCAACATTATCCATCTGGAACTTATTTAGTAAGGTATTTAACCAATAACAATGAATGGGGAACCGAAAGAATAGTTTTAGTGCACTAGTATATTTAAGTGGTCTTCTTTTTAAAGAAGACCACTTAACATTTATAAATATTTCTCTATTTTTATTGCCAATGGAGAAGAAAAAAAAAGGGCCAGATGTAATCGATAAAATTTTAGATGCTTGTTATCAGCACAATAAAGATGCATTGTTTACCATGAGTTTAATGCATCAATATGAAGAAAGAGGTTTTTTGACCAAAGGTCAATTAGAAGGCTTATTTAATAAAGCAAGTGCCATACACGATATGCCAGTTGCTTGGTTGGCTACTTTAGAAGCTACCATTGCAAAATTGCCCACTAGAGATAAAACACCAGTGCAAAAAAACGTAGATTTAGTTAAACCAAAAGATGAAGTTATTGAACAAAAAATACAAACTATTTTAGCAAAATATCCTCAACATAAAGCTGTATTGGCATTACAATTTAAGTTTGAAAAACAAAATGAATTAACAGCTGCCGAATTGAAAGAAGTAGAAAAATTTTATGATTTATTAATTGTAAAAAAGAAGGTTTAAAACATGCTAAAACTATGTTTACCACTATAATTAAACGGAACAGTAACGAATATGCCTGCTTTGCCAACTCTTGTAGTGCCTTTTACATTAAGTAGCACTTCTTTATTAAAAACAACGGATAATAAATTTTTAAACACCCCTTTCATATCTACTTCAATTTTACTGGGTAGCGTAAACTCACTTCTTCTTGCAATGTGTAAAATAGTATCTAGTTTGTATTTGCCTAAATAATTATTATCTACATAAATGTCACAATCCACTTTTCTTAAATCAACACCAAATTGATTAGGGTTGAAATACACCAAGTCCATATTTAAACTTGATTTATCAAAACCAAGTGATTTTATTTCAACATTTCTTACTTCTCTATAATCAAATCCTTGTGGTTTTTTACAAGAAGTAAAAACCACAATGGACAAAAGAATCAATAAAAATATATTTCTATTCATGAATTATTTTTTGCATAAAATTAAAGAAAATCAAGTTAATAAAAAGCCTGCTTCTCTTTTTTGAAGCAGGCTTTTTAAAGTAGAACCAAAATTATTTCTTCTTTTCAATTTCAACATTAATTTCTTCAATATCTACTTCACGTTCACTTGTATCACCCAATAACCAAGTACTAAAATAATCGGCTGTTTTCCAAAACCAATACTCAGTCATATTACCAAAGGCATGGCGTTGAGTTGGCAATAACAACATATCGAAACGTTTATTGGCATTGATTAATGCGTTTACTACTCTCATGGTATTTGCTGGATGAACATTATTATCTATTTCTCCATGAATAAGCAATAATCTACCTTTTAAATTCTTGGCAACATCAGGATTTTTATCAATACTATAAACAAAGCTTGTATCTCCTTTTTCGCTAATTACTTCTTTTACTCCATGATGTTTTTCACTCCACCACCTGTTGTAAATGCTGTTATCATGATTACCTGCATTGCTTACAGCCACTTTAAAAAAGTTAGGATATACTAACATGGCAGCAGTACTCATAAAACCACCACCACTATGCCCATGAATGCCCACTTTATTGATATCTATAAAAGAGAAACGATCGGCTAATTGCTCTGCTGCTGCTTTTTTATCGGCTAAACCATAATCTCTTAAATTGTTGTATCCATAATTATGGTACCATTTACTACGAGCAGGATGACCACCTCTATTGCCTATGGTAATTACTACAAATCCTAATTGAGCTAAACGATCTACTCTATCCATTCCTCTGCTGAAAGATTTGTTTACAGCTTCTGTTTGTGGACCAGGATACACATACTCTATAATAGGATATTTCTTAGTAGCATCAAAGTTGAAAGGCTTGTACATTACCCCGTATAAATCTGTAATGCCATCGGCAGCTTTCACTTTAAAAGGCTCTGGAAATTTGTACCCTGCGGCGAAAAGAGAAGTAAAATCTGCAGTTTCTAAATCTATAATTTTTTTGCCTTCGCTATTGTATAAAGCAGATTTAGGTACAGTATTTACTCTTGAATAATTATTAATGAAGTAACTGTTATTATCGTTCATGTTTACAGCATGATCAAAGTTGCCTTCGTTCAATAATTTTAATCCACTACCATCAAAATTTACTTTGTAAACATGTAAGTAGTAGGGGTCTTCTTTTTCGGTACTTAAATCATTTTTGCCTTTTACCTCAGTATTATTTTCTCTGCCATTTGCAGTGAAATAAAGAACACGTTTTTTCTCATCTATACCAACAATATCTTCACAATGCCATGCACCATTGGTAATTTGGTTTTTTAATTTTCCATTTTCATCGTATAAATAAAAATGAGCCCAACCATCTCTTTCACTCCATTCAATAAATTCTTTTCCATCGTTTACAATGCCTAGTCTTTTTATTTCAACATAAGTATTTAAACGTTCTTCAATTAAAGTTTTTACTGTACCTGTAGTTACGTCAACCACACATTGATCTATCTTTTTTAAATCTCTGCTGGTACGGGAAAAATAAAATTTAGTGTTATTACCCAACCAAATTGAAGGTCTAAAATCATCATCTCTATTTGCCGCCAATGCAGGTTTACTCCATACATTAATGTCTTGATCTTTAAAGCTACTAACGTTTAATTCTTTAGCCGTTTTGTTACTCATATCGAATAACATTAAATGATCTACAGGACTTTCTTTTTCACCAGGCATCCAATATTTATAAGTTTCAATAGTAGGACGAGGATCTGCAATGCTATTAATTACCCAAAGTTCTTTTACTTTTCTAGAATCGGTTTTAGTGGTAGTAAAGTATTTACTATCAGGGCTCCATAAAAGGAATACAGATTTTCTTTTATTCTTATTTTTTTCTTTATCTACATTGGTTTCACCACCACCACCATAAGCACCACTTCCATAATAACTAAAATCTTCTATGCCATCGGTGGTTAGTTTGGTTTCAATGATGGTACTATCATTTTCATTGATTAAAGCCTTTTCGTAATTGGCTTTATCCATATAATACAGGTTGAAATTTTTACCAAAAACAATGGTATTTCCATCGGGAGAAATATTTGCCCAACGTTGATTGCGTTTTGGTTTTTTGAATTCGGTTAATTCAATTAATTCAGTTGTGTTGATATTGTATTCAAAATAGAAAGTCTTTTTTTCTTTAACTGGTTTAGCATCTTTTTTGGCAGTGGTATCTTTCTTTTCAATTTCTTGAGTACTTTTTACTTCGAATTGAATCCAGTTTTCATCACGAACAAAACGCATGCTATCCAATCCTAAATTTTGTGCATCAAAAGGATCTTTCACAATTTTAGTGATTTCCATTGCTAACTTTTCGTTATCGAAGAGTAGTTTCTTTTCGCCTTTAATAGGATCTACGATATACCAATTTTTACCTTCAGTAGTTTGATACGTGTACCAAAAACGATCTGATTTTTTTAGCCAATGTGGATCAACACTTGTGCTGAACAACATCTTTTCTAACTTTTTAGGCGAAAACTTAGCAGCCAATTGATAGTTGGCTTTTTGTTGGGCAATAGAACTTGTAGCAATGCAAATAGCAATAAACAAAGCAATTATACGCATGTGAAAGAGGATTTAGAGTGGGAAAGTAAGTAGCATTGTTTATACCTACAAACCTTTTATAAAAAAAATGGTTGAGGGGTTTGAATTCTAGGTAAAAAGCTAGGTCAATGAATGTATTGTTTGGAATAGATTGAGAAAACTGATAGTACTTTTTCATTACATAAAATAGCTATTGATTAAATCTTTTAGTTGCGATTTAATCACTATTTCTTCAGTAGGATTTCTATCTGGCCAAATATCTCTTTTGAAGTAAAGTAAATTTTTATTCTTCAAGTCAATTATAAAAGCTGCCATTATTGCTGAGGACTTATAGGGAGTAAAACCAAGTGGAATAATGGGTAAATTGGTAATAAGGCCTTGTAAAGGTGAAACGTACTGAAGAGCTTGTCCTTCATTATACTTTTTTCGCATGTTTTCATAAGATCTAATAAAGCCAACATTACTAATACAAAAAATGTAGTTGGTTTTTGACTTTTCAAATACTTTTATTAGCGAATCTGGTATTTTGAAACTTTTGGCTTTTTGGTTTGTTTTTACTTTACCAACTATAGTAACTATGGCGTTGTTGATTATACTTTGTTGAACTGAATCGGGATAAAAGTATTCGTGACTTACAGTGTCAGGAAAATAAGTCTTCAATAATGTTGTGGTTGTTTCAAATGTAGCATTGCTAAGACTATCATTTAATTCAGATTCATTATTATTAAATATATCTGAGATCACTGTTTGAACTGGCAAAACAAGGATATGATCGATTTTAACTTTTGCTCGAATATATTCTATAGGCATTAATTTAAACCCCATTATTGGTATTAGCACTAGTATTAATAAGGTTGTTCTGGCTATATTTCGAATCATAAAAAATTTAACCTATTTGTTTCAATGATTAATCTTTAACTACACATTCTTAATCTCACTCACCAATTTTTGTAATGCAGCTTTGGCATCGCCAAAAAGCATAGATGTTTTAGGAGCAAAAAATAAATCGTTTTCAATACCTGCATAACCGGGTTTCATACTTCTTTTATTTACAATTACATTTTTAGCAGTTTCTACTTCTAAGATTGGCATACCAAAAATAGGTGAGGAAGGATCGCTTTTTGCAGCAGGATTCACCACATCATTTGCACCTAAGATGAGCACAACATCGGTGCTTTTAAACTCTTCATTGGCGTCTTCCATTTCTAATAACTTTTCGTAACTCACATCAGCTTCTGCTAATAATACATTCATGTGTCCTGGCATACGTCCTGCTACAGGATGAATGGCATATTTTACTTCAACACCTTTTTCTTCTAATAATTTTTCTAATTCATGGCAAATATGTTGTGCTTGAGCAACAGCTAAACCATAACCAGGTACAATCATTACTTTATTTGCATAGGCCATAATAGTAGATGCATCGCTTAGAGAAATTTCTTTATAACTACCTTGTTCTTTACTACCAGCCACAGCTTTTGCACTGCTGCCAAATGAGCCTAGCAATACATTTTGTAAACTTCTGTTCATGGCTTTACACATTAATAAGGTAAGCAATGTACCAGCAGCACCCACTAAAATCCCACCTGTTAGCATCACTTGGTTGCCATACAAAAAACCTCCAAAAGCAGCAGCCATACCTGTAAAAGAGTTCAATAATGAAATTACTACAGGCATATCGGCACCACCAATTGGTAAAACAAACATTACTCCATATACCAAAGACAAAGCAATGATTCCATAAAATAAATATACATGTATATTTTGAATACCACTTTTAGCAACTGTACCATCACTCAAGGTAAAACCTGCACCACCAATACTGCTACTATCAATGGGTGTATTTAAAATATACCAAGTACATACACCAATTAAACCAATTAAAAGAGCAAGGTTTACATAGGTTTGACCACCATAGTTTAAGTCCTTAATCTTGCCATTGAGTTTACCCCAAGCAATCATACTGCCTGCAAAAGATACAGCCCCAATTACCATTCCAACAACAATTATAAGCATGTGTAAATGACTAACATGGGTTGTTATTAGCATGAAATCTTCCCAAACAAAAGCAGTATCGGTAATGTGTTTAAATTCAAGAATACTAATAAGCATGGCACAAGCACCACCCATACCATTAAATAAACTTACCATTTCGGGCATGGCAGTCATTTGTACTTTTTTAGCAGCTAAAAAACCTACTAAAGTTCCAATAATTAGAGCAGCAAAAATCCAAATGTAATTGTGCAGTTTATGGCCTTCTTCATCTCTGTATAAAAAGATGGTACCAAAAATGGCAATGGTCATACCAAAAGCAGCCACTAAATTTCCTTTTCGTGCAGTTTCGGGGTGCGACAACATTTTTAAGCCAATGATAAATGTAAGTGAGCCGATAAGATAAATGATGGTGAGTATGCTCATAGTATGTTTTATTCGATTATTAAACGGTTTAGTTTTTAGACATTAATTTTTTATTTTTTATCTAATTAGTTTTTTTCTTCTTAAACATTTCCAACATTCTATCAGTTACTACAAAGCCTCCAACAACGTTGAGAGTTCCAAGCACTACAGCTAAAAATCCAATACCCAATGCTAAGTAATTATTAGCCTCAACACGACCCATTACAATGATAGCTCCAATAATCACCACTCCATGAATGGCATTTGCTCCACTCATTAAAGGAGTATGTAATACACTTGGTACACGACCAATTACTTCAATACCTAAGAAAATGGAAAGTAAAACGATATACACCATTTCTATATGTGTTGTAAACCAATGTAATAAGTTTTGTATCATGGATAAAAGTTTAAAGATTAATGTTTGAGGTTTAAAGTTGTATGGTAAAAGATTAAGCAATTAATGGAACAACTCTTTCATGAACAATTTCACCACCATTGGTAATGCAAGTACCTTTTACTAAATCGTCTGAAAAATTGAGCTCCATATTTCCTTCTTTGGTAATAATGAGTTGTAAAAAATTTAATACGTTTTTACCATACATTTTACTTGCATCAAAGGGCATTCCACTAGGTAAATTACTATTGCCAACAATGAGTACACCTTTATCGGTAGTAAAATGTTCATTGTTTTTAGTCATGGGTGTATTGCCACCAGTAGCAGCAGCAAGATCAATAATTACACTGCCATTTTTCATGCTGTCTAACATTGCTTGTGTAATTAAAATAGGAGCTTTTTTACCAGGAATTTGAGCTGTAGTAATAATTACATCACTTTTGGCAACACTCTCAGCAATTCGTTGTTGTTGCTTTTGTTTGTATTCTTCTGATTGTTCAACTGCATAACCACCAGCTTTACTAGCATCGGCTGCACCTTCAACTTCAACAAATTTTGCCCCTAAGCTTTGTACTTCTTCTTTAACAGCTGGTCTAGTATCAAAAACTTCTACAACAGCACCTAAACGTTTTGCTGTTGCAATGGCTTGTAAGCCAGCAACTCCAGCACCTAAGATTAATACTTTTGCAGGAGCAATACTACCAGCAGCAGTCATAAACATGGGGAAGTAACGAGGCAATAAAGTAGCTGCTAATAATACTGCTCTATAGCCTGCAATATTGGCTTGGCTACTTAATATATCCATACTTTGAGCTCTGGTTGTACGAGGAATCATATCTAAACTAAATGAACAAACATTTTTGCTTGCCCAAGTTTTCATTAAATCAATATTGAATAAAGGTTGATATACTCCTAAAATAGCTGCTCCTGCTTTTAGATGAGGAATATCAGCATCGGCAAGTGTATTGATGCTTAATACTAAATCGCTTTTAAGTGCTTCATCTCTACTAACAATGCTTGCTCCTGCATCTATATAAGCTTGATTAAAGGCACTAGCAGTAAGGCCTGCACCATCTTGCACCACTACTTGCACATTCTTTTTGATTAGTGCTGAAACCTGCTCAGGCAGCAATGAAACTCTATTTTCTCCTTGTGGTTCTTTTAAAATTCCTGCAATCATTATGGTTGTTTTGTGTAGTAAAATTAATTGATTGAAAAAGGAATGGATGTATAAACTGTGAAATCGTTTGCGTATAGTTATTCAATCAATTGTTACAAATTAACAACAATTAGAAACGAATAACAAAATGTTGTTTCACTTTAAATTCTTTCTTAAACAATACAATTCCTATAAAAAATAAATCGATGGTTAACGTTACCGATGAGTGTTGTTTAATTTCTTCCCAAGCTTGTTCCATTTCTTTGCTCCAATGTATATCATCAAACACAACAATACTGTGTTCATTCAAATGAGGTAACAATGTATTAAAATAATTAATAGTGGGTTGGTAGCGATGATTGCCATCTAAAAAAGCAAAATCTACATCGAGGAGTGCCATGTTTAATGTAGCAGAAAAAGTTTCATCAAAATTGCCTTCTGTTTGAACAATATTTGTTAGTTGCAAATGCTTGAAATTTTGTTGTGCAACTGCTGCTACAGATTTTGAACCTTCAAATGTGTATACTTCACTATTGTTTTTTGCTGATGCCAAATAGCTAGTTGTAATTCCTAATGATGTGCCTAATTCTACTATTGTTATAGGTTGATAATAGTTCACAATTCTAAACAATAGCTGAGCAAATTTTTTAGGCTTTAATGATGAAGCAGCAATGTTTTTTACTTTTCTTTCTTTGGTTAAACCAGTTCTTGAGCCTGCACCAAAATCTTCAATAGTTAAAACTTGTTCGTTTTGTAAAAGCAACATTCTTAAATTTTCTATTGCTTCATAAGCATAAAAATTTCGATCGTCGTTTAAAACGTTTTGAACAAAATCGAACACAAAAGGAGAGTGTATGCCATGCCCCTTGCCATTACTAGAAGTAAGATAATATTGAGCAAATTTTAATCCTAATTGAACAGGTGAATACATAATTATTTTACTTGCTGGCTAGGTAAACGTTTGAGCAGCCAAAGTAAAGCATAAACTGCTATGAATAAACAGATGTAGTTTAAGATTTTTAAATCGGTCAAATATGGAATATAAATTAATATGCCCGATGTTGCTTCTCCTTTAATTAGGCTATTGTATACTATTACAAAAAAATCCCATTGTAATAAAATAAGCATAGCTATGCTCATAAAATAATTTCTGGCTATTTTTTTTAGTAGAAAGAAATAGGGGAGAACAATGAGCAATAAAAATTTTACTTGAAACCAAGATATCTCAATGGGTTTATCTGGCACTTTATCTACTTTAATATTCAGTGATAAAATGAATTTGATTAGTTGATAGAATTGATAACTCAAATACCAACTATACAGTATTAATAAATGGTTGCTTACTGCTATACAATTTTTAAAATATGTTTTATAAGGAAGTTTTAGAAATATAGCACCAATAATTAGTAACAAAATGCTAAAAGCAAAACCAATATTTATAAATTCAAATAGCATGAGTTATATTTTTTCCCAAGTTTCAAAACTATAATCATACTTATGTTTGATATCGGCATTGAAAAATCTATTGTTTGTTTTTTTCCATTTCTTTAAATTCAATTCAGGGAAAAAAGTATCGCCTTCTATATTGGTATGCACTCTTGTTAAATAAACTTTATCGGCCTTGTCTACTGTTTGTTTATAAATTTCGCCACCACCTGCAATAAACAATTCTTTATAATCGTGACTTTTAGCAACAAATATTGCATTTTCTATGCTGGTAACAGTTACAACACCAGCTGCCTGCCAGTTTTTTTGTTTGGTAATTACAATATTTAATCTTCCATTCAATGGTTTATTGCCTAAACTTTCAAATGTTTTTCGTCCCATTGCAACAGGCATTGCCCAAGTGGTGTTTTTAAAAAACTTTAAATCGTTGGGTAAGTGCCATAACAGCAAATTGTTTTTGCCAATAGCATTGTTTTCAGAAGCTGCAACGATGAGGGAGAGAATCATTTATTTTGAGGTTTAAGGTATAGGGTGAAAGGTTTAGGGTTTAAGGTTTAATGTTTAGAGTTTAGGGTTTAAAGTTTAATGTTTAAGGTTACCAAGATTCTTCCTTCTACCTTTTCCCTTCTATCTTCTACCTTTCCCCTTAACTATACTGCTACGGGTGCTTTTATATGTGGATGATGTTGATAGTTTTCTAATGTAAAGTCTTCGAATTTAAACCCAAAAATATCTTTCACTTCAGGATTTAACTTCATGGTGGGTAAATCGTATGGAACTCTTGTTAATTGTAATTCAGCCTGTGCAATATGATTGTTGTATAAATGTACATCGCCAAAACTATGGACAAAATCGCCTACCTGTAAATTGCATACTTGAGCCACCATCAGTGTAAGTAAAGCATAGGAAGCAATGTTGAAAGGAACGCCTAAAAATACATCGGCACTTCGCTGATAAAGCTGACAACTCAACTTTCCATCGGCTACATAAAACTGAAACAAAGTATGACAAGGCATTAAAGCCATTTTAGGCAACTCGGCTACATTCCATGCACTAACAATTAATCTTCTGCTATCGGGGTTGTTTTTTATTTGATGAATAACATCGGTAATTTGATCAATTACTTCTCCATTTGCACCTTGCCAACTACGCCATTGTTTACCATAAACAGGACCTAAACCACCTTCTTCATTCGCCCACTCGTTCCAAATACTCACACCATTGTCTTTTAAATATTGAACATTGGTATCGCCTTTTAAAAACCATAATAGTTCATAAATGATGCTTTTTAAATGCAAACGTTTGGTAGTAACCAATGGGAAACCTTTTTGTAAATCAAAACGCATTTGGTAGCCAAAACAACTGATAGTTCCTGTTCCAGTTCTATCATGTTTTTGAGTTCCATGATCTAAAATATGTTGTAGCAGTTGTTGATATTGTTCCATAGCCTGCAAATTAAACATATAGAAACTTTAGAGATAAAAAAAATGCAAAATGGGGAATAGTTGTGAATATTCACAACTATTCCCCATTCAATTTTAGAAATCAATTATTTCTTAGTTAATTTGATTTTAGAACAATTCTTGGAAACTTTATAAACTTTATTTTACGTTTATGATTTTAGCTAATAAAATACAGAAGTTACTTGTTGTTGCTGTTATGCTTGTATTTTCAACTGTTACCTTCAGCTCTTGTTATGTATTTAGAGCATATAAAAACAGAAAGTTTGAATTAAAAAGCTTAGATCAGTTAGAAAGTGTAACCTTACCGGCGTCTTCGCAACCTTTTTCCTTTGCTTATAATTTCAATAAACATCAAACATTAAAAAATTTCTTAGATACTGCTTTAGAAAATACGTTTACCTATTCTTATTTGGTTATTCAGAACGATAGTATTGTATATGAAAAATATTTTAACCCCGTTAACGAAAAAACCAAACAACCATCTTTCTCAGTAGCTAAATCATTTATAAGTACTTTGGTACAAATAGCAGTTCAAGAAGGTTATATAAAAAGTTTAAATGAACCAATTACCAATTATCTGCCTCATTTAGCTAAAAGAAACAAAGCTTTTAACAACATTACCATACAACATGTAATGAATATGGCGAGTGGTATTAAAAGCAATGAAAATTATAGCAATCCTTTTTCAGATGTATTGCACATGGGTTTTACCAAAAACCTTAATAATCGTTTAAATAAATTAAAAATTGAAAAAGCCCCTGGCAGCTTTGATTACAAAAGTGTAAACACTCAATTATTAGCAGCAATAATAGAAAAAGCCACCAACCAAAAACTGCAAGCTTATTTTATACAAAAGTTATGGAATCCTTTAGGTATGGAATATGAAGCTAACTGGAATATAGATAGTAAGAAAAATACTACACCAAGGGCTTTTTGCTGTATTAATGCAACCACAAAAGATTTTGCTAAGCTAGGTAAATTGTATTTAAACAATGGTAAGTATAATGGTAAACAAATAGTAGATTCTGTTTATATTGCTCAAACCACTTTAGCCGATAGTATGGCAGTGCATGGAGGCTATAAAAACCAATGGTGGTCTGCACCGCCACAAACCTATTTTTTAGACTCATTAGAAGCCGATGCCTACCATAAAAAAACTCCACAAACTAAAACATTTGTAACTACGTATAAAGATAAAAAGTATTTTGGTGTCTATCATCAAAAAGCTGCTTATTATGCCGAGGGCATTTTAGAACAATTTATTTATATAAATCCAAGAACCAATGTAATTATTGTAAGACTTGGTCATTATTGGAATCACAAAAAATACAATGCACTTAATTTTATAGGTGTAACCAATAGTTTATTAAGTCAATAAGCAGCTGAAGTATTTGAAAAAGATACTAAGTGTTGAGATTTTGAGTTAAGAACAGATATTGATTCAAAATGAGAATTGTATCAAATACTAAAAAATTAAAGCTTAGACATAAATTAATAGCTAGAGAAGCTATCATGAACTTAGGCAACTTAGGCTAATAAACTAAGGTTGATTGTTGTTTAAAGTTAAACTTGCATTGTAATAAAATTCAATGGCTTCAATAATATCATTTTCGTCTTTATCTTCATTTCCTAGCTTTATTGTTTTAATAAAGAATCCACTTGCACCATCTTTATAATATTCAATGTGCAAAAAAGTAGATTCACTCATGCCACTTATTCCACCAATTTTTTTTTTATAATAACTACGTTTATAATTGCTCCATTTGGTGATACACTTATCAAAATAAAATATTCCAGTAGCATCAATTTTAAAGACTACTCTTTGATATTGTCCATTTTTAAACGAAGCAATTGCAGCTGCAGTAAGACTAAGTAATGCAAGCACTGTAATAAATCCTAGTTTAAAGAAAATTAAAACAAACAAAGTACATAAAGAGAAGAAAATTCCTGTAATGATATTAATGTATCCCAATTGTCTGGTCTTAAAATTCCCATTTTTATCCAATGAATTACCCATGAAAATTAAACTTTACTTTATTTACAAATATTATTCATAGTATAAAAATACAGATTGTAAAGTATGAAGAATAACAAAGGATAGAATTATCAGCCTTTTTGTAGTTTAGTTGTTTTTTAATATTCTATATATCGGTTTAATTATTTTTATTAAATAATATTTTATATTCCTTTATTTTGTAAAATTGGATTTAATTGTAAACAATTGTATATATCAATATCACCATTTTATTTTTAATTTTTATCAATCTTATAACTAATGAAAAAAATCTTTACTTTTCTTATGATTGCTATATTATTTAATTCTTGCATTAAATCGAGCGATGATTTATCTTTTTGTCAAGATATTAAAAATGTAAGGGCTATTTCTAATCCCACTTCAGTTGATATTGGTGGTACAATTAATTTGGGTACCACCAATAATAATATTGATGCTTTTTACGAATGGAGAAGCAATAACTTTACTTCACCACAATTTGGAGCAACACATACTATAACAAATGCTAAAATATCCGATAGAGGTTGGTATTATTTAAGGGTATATAATAGTACTTGTACTGAAGCTAAAAACGATAGTGTTTTTGTGTCAGTTAAATTACAACAAGGAACCCCATCATGTACAATTGCCAATAACAATATTAATTATAGTAATATGGGAGATGATGTTTTTGGAGGAATTTATAAAAGTATTGATGCTACATTTTCTTTACTTAAACTATCTGGAAGCACATCGGGAGCTGATATTGTAATTTTATTTCACCCTTATTGGAAATTAAATAATGAGCCTGAAGATGGAATTTATACAACCACCAATCTGCCATCATTTAGTGGAAATTTTAATAAAGTGTATATAAGAACAGTTAAAAATAGTATATCCTGGGCCAGCCATGAATCTCAAACCGTTTATGTAAGTCATGTAAATGGTAAGTTGCAGGTTAGGTATTGCAATTTGCAAATGGGTGGTAACAATGGAACTAGTTTTACAACTACTGCTAGCGGTAATGTTTTGCAAACATTTTAAATTAATATTCCGAAAATAACTAAAGAATAGTAAATCTGGTTAAACAAATTTTATGGATACACCACTAAAACAAACAATTCATCAATTGGTTGAACAATGTGAAGACATTCATCGGCTAACCCACATAAAGTTGTTATTGGAATCAAAAAAAGCAACACGTTCTCTTGTTCAAGAAACAGCCATACAATATGAAACTCCTTCTATTAAACAATTTCAAAAAGAGATAGCTATTTTGGTGGATGAAGAAAATGATATTGATTTTTTGCAAGACATTAAGAACGAATTTGACCCAAATTATGTAGATAATTTTGATAATCTTTCTCCAGAAGATAGGAAAGATTTATTAGAGTTGATCCAAGAGCCATTTGGTAAAGACACCATAAGCCATGAGGAGTTTTTAAAATCAATGGCAAGATGGGATACCAAATAATTTAAAAGAAAAGGTTTCAGAGGAAACTCTACAAATTGCTTGAATATTTAGAAAAGGAATGGGAACATAAAGTTGCTGTTGATTTTTTTGCAGATATAAAATTCCATCTTAATCTCATTTCAAACCAACCTAACGTTGGTAAACCAGAAGCCTTAAAAAGTGTGAGAAGCATTTTAATTGCCAAACACAATAGGGTTTATTATAAAGTTTAAGGCAATACGATTAAGGTATTGAACATGTATGATACTAGAATGAACCCTAAGAAAAATAAATATCGCTGAAAAGTAAAATTAAGTTTTAGGTTATGTAGCAAATGCTACCAAAATAAAGGAGCGTAGGCACAGCCTGACGCTCAGTGATAAACTACGATGAGTTTGGGGTAGAAAATATTATCTTTTCAATAATATTCTATAACACGTTTATTTCTTCTTCTCACATCTCCATACTCGTTTTTCTCAATACGCTCTATCCAATTACCTACTGAATCATATTTATATGAAAAATAAGAATATGCAATTCTTTTAATACTAAGATAATTATGAATGATTTCTACAGGATTTCCCAAGGAATCATTTTTGATTTTTTCAATTGAAGTGGGTTTCCCATCAAGAAAGTTCCGAATTTCAATTTTATGGTTTAAGCTATCAAAAATATACTCCCAAACTAAAAATTTAACTTCATCTTTAAGGTAGTACTTCTTCTGCTCATTTCCATTATTATCATATTCATATTCGTGTACGGTTAACTCTTTATCTCGAATTGAATTTTCAGTTTTAATTTTCCAGTCATTGCTATAGCTATAGTCTTGAATTTGAGTAATATCTGTATAATCAAAAAAGGTTTCAGAATTAATTATAAACCCATTTGTGTCAAACTTACTTGTGCGTTTGAAAAAAAGATCATTGTACGAACTGTATCTATAAAAGGACGTATCGTTGCCTTCTTTGTCAAAATTTGTAACTGTGAATTCACCTGTTGAATCCAATTTTATATTTGTACCGTAGCACTGATAGCAATTATAATCCTCAACTCTTTTTACTGAGCCTTTTAAACTCCTTTTGACTGTTGGCTTTTTATGAGTAGTACTTTTTTCAACATCACTGCAAGAAGCAACTAACAGAATAAAAGTGAGTAGGAATAAGTGACGCATATTGCTATAATTGAATAACAAATAAACAAAAAAGCCCTCACATTGCAGTAAGGGCATTATAATCCTTTTATCTTCTCTGAGGTTTGGTGTGACATCAGCCGATAATGGAAAAAGCTGATTTGTTTTTCTACTAGTTGGTGTCTCACCAACCAGTAAAGAAAAGTTTTTAGGTTATGTAGCAAATACTACCAAAGTAAAAGAGCGTAGGCACAGCCTGACGCTCAGAGAGAAACTATGATATGTTGGGGTGTTATAAATAATATCTTTTAAATTCGTTGCCAAGGGTAGTGAATTTATAATAAAAAACAATGCCATTACTCGTTGAACCTTTACGATCTAGTTCAATTATGCCTTTCTTTAAAAAGTAATCTATAATTCCATTCTCTTTGGAAAATGACATTCCTTTCGAAATGTTAATTATTACAGATTCTACTACCTCTTTGGTATGGCTTTTATTCAAATCATCTATTAAATCTACAAATTTTTCTGTCTTTTTTTCATTTGTGTCTTGGCTATTTATTTGATTTTTTTGATAAAGTAACTTCTCAAATCTATCTCTTTCATCTTGTGCTTCTAACTTGAGCTTTCTCTCAACTTCAATTTTGTTTTCTAAATCATCAATTTTTTGTAATGCAATTTTATAAGTTTCAAAAGTTACAATTTTCCCCTTGCTCCATTTGGTTATATGTGGGATGATTATATTTTCAAAGCCACTTGCTAAATATCTTGAAATTGCAAGAAATAAATATGTTACAACTAAAACGATTATGGTAATTAAAGCAACACAAAATAGGTTACCAATAAAACTATTGTCTGTCCAATATTTGTTGAAATAAGCGACTTTATTTTCAAATTTCCATTCTTTATCAAAAAAGAAAAAACCGTAGACTATACTCCAGTTATGAACAACCCAAACTAAAGCAAATGTTCCTAAAAAAGGATTTGATACCCTTTCTTTGATATTATCTTTGAATGAATCCCATAAATCCTTTACCATATGATTTTTTTTACATAAAACACTAAATTAATATTATTTATTGAATTAGAAAAGCCCTCACATTACTGCAAGGGCTTCATCTCTATAATCCATTCATCTTGTAAATCAAGGTCTATTTCACTTCCTCAAACTGTGCATCTTCAACATGGTCGCCAGCTGCTTGTTGTTGGCCACCAGCGTTTGCTTGTTCAGCTCCTGGTTGTGCACCACCTTGTTGTTCAGCTTGGGCTTTGTAAATTTCTTCACTAGCAGCAGTCCATGCAGTATTCATTTCTGCTAAAGCAGTATCAATAGCTGCAATATCTTGAGCTTTATGGGCATCTTTCAATTTAGTTAATGCAGCTTCAATTGGTGCTTTTTTATCAGCAGGTATTTTTTCACCAAACTCTTTTAATTGTTTTTCTGTTTGAAAAATCAAACTATCGGCTTGGTTTATTTTTTCTACTTTTTCTCTAGCGGCTTTATCTTCAGCTTCATGGGCTTTAGCTTCTGCTTTCATTTTTTCTACTTCTTCTTTGCTTAAACCACTACCAGCTTCAATTCTAATTTTTTGTTCCTTACCAGTGCCTTTATCTTTTGCACTCACATGTATCATACCATTGGCATCAATATCAAACGTTACTTCAATTTGAGGTACACCTCTTGGTGCTGGTGGTATGCCATCAAGGTTGAAAACACCTAAACTTTTATTTTGTGCTGCCATTGGTCTTTCACCTTGTAATACATGTATTTGTACACCAGGTTGGTTATCGCTTGCTGTAGAATATACTTCTGTTTTCTTAGTAGGAATGGTAGTATTGCTACTAATCATGGTAGTCATAATTCCACCCATTGTTTCAATACCTAAACCTAGTGGAGTAACATCTAATAACAATACATCTTTAACTTCACCAGTTAATACACCACCTTGTATAGCTGCTCCAATAGCAACTACTTCATCAGGATTTACGCCTTTGTTTGGTTTTTTGCCAAAGAATTTTTCTACAATTTCTTGTACTTTAGGAATACGAGATGAACCACCCACTAAAATTACTTCATCAATTTGAGAAGTGCTGTAGCCTGCATCTTTCAATGCTGCTTCACAAGGACGTAAACAACGATCAAATAATTTATCGGCTAATGCTTCAAATTTTGCTCTTGTTAATTTCAATACCAAGTGTTTTGGTACACCATCAACAGCAGTGATATAAGGTAAATTAATTTCAGTTTCGTTTGAAGAACTCAACTCAACTTTTGCTTTTTCAGATGCTTCTTTTAAACGTTGTAAAGCCATAGGGTCTTTACGTAAATCAATGGCTTCTTGATTTTTAAATTCATCAGCCAACCAATCCATGATTACTTTATCAAAATCATCACCACCCAAATGTGTATCTCCATTGGTAGATTTTACTTCAAATACACCATCTCCTAAATCAAGAATAGAAATATCGAAAGTTCCACCACCTAAGTCGAATACAGCAATTTTTTGGTCTTGTCCTTTTTTATCTAAACCATAAGCCAAAGCAGCAGCTGTTGGCTCATTTACAATACGTTTTACAGTTAAACCTGCAATTTCACCAGCTTCTTTGGTAGCCTGACGTTGAGCATCATTAAAATAAGCAGGAACAGTAATCACCGCTTCTGTTACTTCGGTACCTAAGTAATCTTCAGCGGTTTTCTTCATTTTTTGAAGCACCATTGCAGAGATTTCTTGAGGTGTGTATAATCTGCCATCAATATCTACACGAACCGTATTATTATCGCCTTTGGCAACTTTATAGCTCCAGTGGCTGATTTCTTCAGTTACTTCATCAAATTTTCTACCCATAAAACGCTTCACACTAGAAATAGTGTTTTGTGGGTTGGTAATAGCCTGACGTTTTGCAGGATCGCCTACTTTACGTTCACCATTCTTCAAAAAACCAACTACCGAAGGGGTTGTTCTACGTCCTTCTTCATTGGCAATAACAACAGGTTCGTTGCCTTCCATTACGCTAACGCAGCTGTTGGTTGTTCCTAAATCAATTCCAATTATCTTTCCCATAGTATTTTTATTATGTGATAATGCAGTATTCAACCATTATGCCATCTGATAAAAGGGTGTAAAATTGTCAGATATTGGTTGGCAGTGAGTGGGAGTGTCAGTTTTGTAGGGTGGAGTATGACAAGTTTGAGGCGAAGGGGAAAGTTAAAAAACTAAAATTTGAAAAACTAAAAACTAGAAAAATGAATCTTCCCATCCTTGGAGGGGACAGCAGAATATTAGTAGTTAGAAAAATGATAAAAGGGGTGGGTTTATTAGAGAATTAGTAATTAGAAATTTAAAATTAATAATTAAAAAAATATAAACTAGGAAAATGAATCTTCCCATCCTTGGAGGGGACAGCAGAATATTGGTAGTTAGCAAAAAGATAAATAGGGGTGGGTTTATTAGAGAATTAGTAATTAGAAATTAAAAATTAATAATTAAAAAAAAACAAACTAGGAAAATGAATCTTCCCATCCATGGAGGGGACAGCAGAATATTGGTACTTAGAAGAATGATAAATAGGGGTGGGTTTATTAGAGAATTAATAATTAGAAAGTAAAAATTAACAATTAAAAAACTAAAATAGGAAAAACTAAACTAAAGATTGAAATCTTAAACTTTAGACCTTAAACCTTAAACCAATGATTAGTTTTAAACTGTTCATTGCCCATTGTCAATTATTCATTGTTCATTGTTCATTGTAAATTGTAAAAACTATTTCTTCTTCTTTGTTACTTCTTTTTTCTTGGTATAACTTTCATTAAAGTAGCATTTAATTCCCCTATAATTTCCACAGCTACCTTGTTCTTTTACAGTGATTTCATTTCTGTTGAATTTGAAATCAATTAAGCAAGGGTCATTACTTTCAGAATAAATACCTTCTTTTTCATCTTTCATTTTTATTTCACCTTTCAATTCGCCAATGCAAGAGCCATTATTTTTTTCAAAATGAATAAAAAATAAATAGCTATTGGGGTTTGAACCATCTCTCAAAGCAATAAAGTTTTTATCGTTCTGCACATAATTACCACTGTATTTGTATTTCTTAGGTAATGTATCAATAGGGTTTATAATGGTATTGTTTCTTTTTTCATCTTCATTGGTTTCGTTTACAACATTAATAAACGTACCTGCCGACACTGTAAAAGCCCATCCAGATCTGGTGTACATCAGTTGTTGCAAGCTTCTATCCATTTTATCTTTATTAATAGAAAAAGTAGGTTCTCTATTAATAACTACACTGTGCAAATAATCATCGTTATTGGTATTATCTAGCAATAGTTTATTGGCCAGAAATTCGTTTTTCTTACTAAATACCAACACATGTAAAAACAGCTTTTTGTTATTCTTATGTTTAACCAATAAATAAGTTTCTTCTTCTTTTTCAATTCTCCCAACCGGATGAACAATAGATTTTTCAGTTAAATTCAACTGATTCATTAGAATGCTATCTGGAACAAATTGTTGTAATACTTTTCTACCAATTTGAATAGTATCACCCACTTTGGCAAAATTGCTATCGGCAACCGAAAAGGGTAATTGTACAATGGGAAATGCAGCAATAAAATCGTTTACTTTAACAGGCGTATCGCCTAATAAATTTACTTTTTCATCTTTACATGAAAATAGAAATATACAACAGAAAAAAGCTAAACTAACGATACGCATACTGGGTATTTATAGAGTAAAAATAGTAGTTTGAATTATATGAATGATGATTATTAAAAACTAGCATGTTGAATAAATACCCAATAACCGCAAAAATAGAATGAATTGTAAAACTTACATTGCAACGAATTTAATTTGTTGAATTTCTACAAAATGAACATCTAACCCTTGAATTTAAAATTGAGTATATGAAAAAGATATTTATTTTTTTATTAGCTGGATTGGTTTGTATTGCAGCTGTTTTTCCGCCAGCACAAAAAAAAGTAGCTTTAATTATTGCCATTGGCGAATATCCGGAAAGTGGTAAATGGAGAAATTTAAGCAGTATGAATGATGTGAAATATGTAAAAGAGGCTTTAATTAAAACTGGCTTTAATACCAATGATATAGATACTTTGTGTAACAAAGATGCTACGAAGAAAGGCATGGTAAAAGCACTAGACGATTTATACAATAAAGTAGGAGAAGGTGATATTGTGTATTTTCAATTTTCTGGTCATGGTCAACAAATTCAAGATGATAACAATGATGAGTTAGATGGTTACGATGAAGCTTTAATTCCTTATGATGCTGCTGCAAGTTTTGATCCTGTTACTTATAAAGGAGAAAACCATTTTAGAGACGATTTATTGGGCGAAAAGCTGAATGCTATTCGTAAAAAAATTGGACCCAAAGGTAGTTTGGTAGTACTAGTTGATGCTTGTCATAGTGGAACTGCAACAAGAGATGCAGGGATAAAAAGAGGTATGGAACAACCATTTTTAATTAATCAAAAATACGTACCTAACATTAAGATTGATTTAAACAAAAATCCTGAACAAGGTATGTTAGAAGGTTTTACAGATGGTATGGGTACAATGGTAGTGTTTAGTGCTTGCAGTCCTAACCAACCCAACTACGAATTAAAAGATGCCGATAAAAAAGGGGTAGGAAGTTTAAGTTATGCATTTGCAAAATCGATAGCCGATTTACCAGCAGAAAGTAGCTATAGAGTGTTGTTTCAAAAAATGAAAGCCTTTATACAAGGCGATATTGCTACTCAAATTCCTATGATAGAGGGTGATGTTGATTTAGAAGTTTTTGGTGGAAAGTATATTCCAAAACCAACCATTATTGCAGTAGATCAAAAGTTTAATAACGCATCGAACAAATTTAATGATACCACTTTTGTAATTAATTTAGGTGAGCTGAATAGCATTTATAAAAATACCCAACTTAAAGTGTTTGTGGTTGGTAGTAAAGACGTGTATACTGAAGCTGTTGTAAAAACAGTAAGTTCTTTTCAAAGTATTTGTGTGGCTAAGAAACCATTGAAAAAAAGTGTGGCTTATGAAGTACAAATTGATGCATCGAGTGCAGGTGAGTTTTCGGCTACTATTTTATTACAAGATAGTGTTGGCAATAACGCTATAGCAAAAAGTGCGATGAGTAGATTTGAAAGTTTTGTAAAGCCATTTCAATACATTAGTATTAACGATAATCCTGACTTTACACTCAACTTTTCAAAGGCAGAAAATGGTGAAATAAAGGTTGCATTATTTGAAAAAGGTGATAGTGTTAGATATGTAAAAACCATAAAAGACAGTTTAACTGCCGATGACTGCAAGTTTTTTTTAGATGGCATTAAACGTAGCATGCGGGTTAAATATTTAAGAAATATGGTTGACGGAGGAGCACTAGCAAAAAACGTGACTATTAAAATTGTTCCTAAAAAACAAATTACTAGCTCAAATGAAATTGTAATGAGCCCGAATGATGCGTTTGAGATTCAAATTACCAATACGGGTACTACACCATTTTATTATACCATTATTGATATTATGCCAGATAATGATATGAAAGTTTTGTTACCAGATGAAACTAGTGAACCACAAGATTTTGTAATTAATCCCAATCAAACCATTCCTATTGGAGAAATTACTGTTGATGAAGGAACACCAAATGGTAAAGAAATTTTTAAAATTATTGTTACCAAAACACCCATTGATTTAAGAGGTGTGGTGAATAGAACAAGAACTAGAAGTGCATCAGCAGGTTCGCCAACTTCTATTGAAAATGTAATTGACGATTTATTTAAAGATAGTAATGATCAAAGGGCTACTCGTTCATCAATTGGAAATATTAAGGTTGATGAAGTGGGTGTATTGAGTTGTGGATTTACTATTAAGAACTAATGATTTCTACCCATATTAAACACAAAATGGCTGCATTAAAGCAGCCATTTTTTATGCAATTACCTTAAGTGTATGTTTTATTTTATTGGCTTTGTAAGTTAAATCTTGATAGTCTTTACTGATGATGGTAACATGTCCCATTTTTCGGCCAGGTTTGGTTTGTGCTTTACCATATAAGTGAACAAATACGTTATCCATTTTTAATACTTCATCTAAGCCTTCATAAATAGCATTGCCACTAAAACCTTCTGCTCCAATAATATTTACAATGGCCGATGGTAGAATTGGTTCTGTATTTCCTAATGGATAATTCAACATAATTCTCCATAACATATCGTATTGGCTGCAATAATTTGCTTCTATACTGTGATGCCCACTGTTATGTACTCTTGGAGCAGTTTCGTTTACCAAAACTTCATCATTTTCATCCACAAATAATTCAATGGCAAATAAGCCTGGACTCTTTAAATTTTTCATCACCGATAAAGCAATCGCTTCTGCTTTCCATAATACTTTTTCTGGTAGTTGAGCTGGTGAAAGTTGATAATCTAATAAATTCAAGATTGGGTCAAATACCATTTCGGCAGGAGGATAAATAGCGGTTTCTCCATGTTCATTCATACCAACAATTAAGGCTATTTCTTTTTTTATGTTCACCATTTTTTCTAAAACAGCTGTAGCATTAAATGCTTTTTCAATATCTAAATTTGACTTTAAAACTTGCACTCCTTTGCCATCATAGCCACCTTCACCTAATTTGTGTACAGCAGGTAAAAATTCAATTTGTTCTTGTACGTGTTGAATAGAATGGGTTACAATAAATTCAGATGATGGAATATGGTTTTCTTTATAAAACTGCTTTTGTAAAATTTTATTCTTAATAATTTTTATGGCCGATGGTTTAGGAAAAATTTTTACCCCTTCTTGCTCCAATTTTTCTAAAGCTTCTACATTCACTGCTTCAATTTCAATGGTAAGAGCATCTAACTTTTTACCAAAATTGTACACTGTGTCAAAATCTTGAATATTGCCTTTTACAAAATGATGGCATAAATGTGCAGCAGGGCAGTTTTCATCATTCTCTAAAACAAAAGTTTCCACTGTATAATTCGCTGCTTGTTGTAATAACATTCTGCCTAATTGTCCACCACCAAGAATTCCTATTCTTTTATGCGTTACAGCCCTGAGCGTAGTCGAAGGGTTGTTGGTTGAAGCATCGAGCGAAGTCGAGCTGCTATGTGTAGAATCTAAGTTATAATATTTACTGTGGCTCATGTTTTGGCATTCTGATAAGAGCTGCAATTTGTGAAAATTCTGTTCAATAATAGCTTTTTTCTTTGCACGGCTCCAACCCTTCAATTGTATTTCTCTTTCCTTAGCTTCTTTTAAAAATGGAATTACTTCGTAGTATTTTAAAACAACAGGTCGTTTTTTGTAAGTATAGCACTTTGTATAAACACCATCTATATGTTCTTGAAATCGCTTTAGTAAATCATTGGTTAAACCAACATAATAACTATCATCGCTACAAAGTAAAATGTATATAAAGTAATGTTCTTGCATATACTAAATTAATCAGTTATTTGAAAAATCACCTCTCTACTCCGCTCGATGTGTAAAAAAGTCCTTCGACTTCGCTCAGGACTTTATAATTTTGTTTCCACATGCTGCCAGATTATCCTCATAAAATATTTTCTGATAAAAGAATGGTGTACACATTGTTGGTACAAACCATGGCTATGGGTTCCTAATTGTTCAATTTTATTCTTCAGTTGAAGAGTGCGACGCCACAGGTGTTGAGTTTTTTACAAATGTTGGGATCAAAAAATAAACTAAAAACTATAAACTAAATTTTATATGGAATCATTAATGGCTGAAAAAGTAAAACAGCAAACACAATACGACTTTTTACCCCTTCAAGGAACCGATTATGTTGAACTCTATGTAGGAAATGCCAAGCAAGCAGCTCATTTTTATAAAACAGCTTTTGGCTTTCAAAGTTTGGCTTATGCTGGTCCTGAAACTGGTATAAAAGACAAAGCTAGTTATGTACTTCGTCAAAATAAATTGACATTCGTTTTAACTACTCCAATTAAAGCCAATAATGAAATAGCCAATCATATTTATAAACATGGCGATGGAGTAAAGTTTTTATCGTTAATGGTGAATGATGCAACAGATGCTTGGCAACAAACCACCCAACGGGGTGGTAAAAGTTTTATGGAACCCACCGTGTTAAAAGATGAACATGGTGAAGTTGTTATGAGTGGCATACATACTTATGGCGATACAGTTCACTTATTTATTGAACGTAAAAACTACAATGGCGTTTTTATGCCAGGTTTTAGAAAATGGGAGAGTAGTTATAACCCCACAGAAACAGGTTTATTATATGTAGATCATTGTGTTGGAAATGTGGGTTGGAATCAAATGAATCCTTGGGTGAAATTTTATGAAGACGTGATGGGCTTTAAAAACATTTTGACTTTTGATGATAATGATATTAGTACTGAATATTCAGCTTTAATGAGTAAGGTAATGAGTAACGGGAATGGATTTGTAAAATTTCCTATCAACGAACCAGCAGAAGGAAAGAAAAAATCTCAGGTAGAAGAATATTTAGATTTTTATGATGGAGAAGGTGTACAACATGTTGCATTGGCTACTAATGATATTGTTTCAACTGTTACTGATTTACAAAAACGTGGTGTTGAATTTTTAAAAGTACCAGGAAGCTACTATGAAACTGTTTTACAACGAGTTGGAACAATTGATGAAGATTTAAAAATACTTAGTGAACTAGGAATTTTAATTGATAGAGATGATGAAGGTTACTTGCTGCAAATATTTACCAAACCTATTGAAGACCGACCAACATTATTCTTTGAAATTATTCAAAGAAAGGGAGCAAAAAGCTTTGGTAAAGGCAATTTTAAAGCGTTATTTGAGGCATTAGAAAGAGAACAAGATTTAAGAGGCAATTTGTAAACATTAGTTCTAAATAGTTGATTATAAAGTCGTTTGAAAATATTTTCAAGCGACTTTTTTTATTTATTTAAACAATAAATGACATTTAATGCTCGTTTCTTAGTTGCTAATCTTGTTGGAAGTGTTTCTTATCCAATATCCACTATTATTGTTTTGGGTTGAAAAACAATTTTGTAATGATTTTTTTAAAACAAACCTGTTCTTTTATGCGTAAACTAATTGTTTTTTGTTTCATTGCTTTTTGTGTTCAATTTGTAAATGCACAAAAACTACAACTTCCTTTTAAAAATGAATCTGTTAATTACGAAGGAGTTATAAAGACTAGTTCAACTTTTTCAAATGAAGAAATTTGTAAACAAATTAAAAATTGGTTACAAATTTTATCCCAAAAAAAGGATTTTACCATTGTATCTTTAAAAGAAAGAGACTGTACAATTGAAGTTGAAGTAAGTAGTATTTTAGAACCTAATGGTATTTTTAACGATGTAATTTGTAATTACACAGTACTAGTAACAAATAAAGAAAACGAACTGAATTATACATTCACCAATTTATATTTTTCTAAAAATAAACAACAATATAAAGTAGATGAAGTGTATATGGGTTATTTAAAAAGAGAACCTGTTTCGGTTGCTGGAGTTGAATCTAGAAGAGCAACCTTACGTAGGCATGAATACATTTTATCTGTATTAGATAGTCAAATGAACAGCATCATTAATTCTTTAAATGCTTATTTAATTAAAAATGATGTTGCTATAAATTAAGTAGTTGGTTTGTAAAGTACAAGGGCTGCAAAATGCAGCCCTTTTTTAATTTTCTTTATTAGTATCCATCTTTTCTTTTTTAATAGATGGTTTTATTCGAGCAGATTTAAAAGTGGGTTGATAAATAACTACTGTTTTATTTTTTTCAATAATTGCTAATTCTTTTTTATTAAAAGCAAGTATTAAAACTTCAGACAATTTCACTGGCCTTGTATACAAAGATTTAGTTTTATTGCTGGGTTCAAGTTCTTTATTTTCATTGTTTTCGTTTGCAAAAACAATCATAACTGCATTTATAGCAATAATGGTAAAAAATATTTTCTTAACCATAAGTTTCAATTTTTAAAGTTTCAATTCAACATATATAAAAAACTGTGCCGAACAATTGTATTCATTTAAAAAATAATCAAAACATTTCAAATGCTTATTGGCATTGTTTTGTATTGATTTTATACAAATTACTGTTTTAAGTTTTACAAGTGAAAGTTACAAGTGATTTTCCAAAAATGAAATGAATATCTTGTTTTGGGAAAAATTTTACCCGATTTAAACATAGCTATATTTGCACCTAAACTATTGTATGCCACACGAATCTATCTCTGTTTTCGATATGTTTAAAATAGGTGTTGGTCCTTCTAGCAGCCACACTTTAGGTCCATGGAGGGCAGCCTTACAATGCTTACAAAGCATTGCATTACAAAATAAGTTAGAAAATGTAGTTCAAATCGATGTGTTATTATATGGCTCTTTAGCAAAAACAGGTAAAGGTCATGGTACCGATATTGCTGTAATCTTAGGTTTATGTGGAGAAGATCCAGAAACAATTGATGTAAATTCAATCAATACAAAAATTGCATTAATTAATGCAGAGCATCAAATAATGCTCAATAAGGAACATCAGATTCCTTTTAATCCTTCTAATAATATTCAATTTCTTTTCAACGAAAGTTTGCCATTTCATCCGAATGGATTAACATTTTTAGTTCAACTAAATAATGGTAAACATTTTAGCCAAACTTATTATTCAATTGGTGGTGGTTTTGTTGTACAAGAAGGTGAAGAAGCTACCAAAAGTAACAGTATGGATTTGCCATTTCCCATAAATACAGCAGATGAACTATTGCATTGGTGTATGAAAACAGGCATGGCTATTCATGAAGTAGTACTAGAAAATGAACAAACTTGGCGTAGTGAAGCTGCAACTAAACAGGGGTTGTTGCGTATTTGGCAAACCATGAAAGATTGTATATACAGAGGTTGCCATACTAAAGGAGAATTGCCAGGAGGGTTACAAGTTAAACGAAGAGCATTTGATTTAAACAAAAAATTACTTGCAGGTAAACAATACAATGATTATGATTCATGGTTAACGAATATTAGTGAAGGAGGAAATGGTTTCAACTATATATTGGATTGGGTGAGTTGTTTTGCATTAGCCGTAAATGAAGAAAATGCAAGTTTTGGCAGAGTTGTAACAGCACCAACTAATGGAGCAGCTGGTGTAATACCTGCTGTACTGCAATATTTTGTTGCTTTTTGTAATAATTCAGACAAGAATAATAGAGAGGATGAAAAAATTATTCGTTTTTTATTAACTGCTGCTGAAGTGGGTAGTATTTTTAAAAAAGGAGCAACTATTTCGGCAGCAATGGGTGGTTGTCAGGCCGAAATTGGCGTTTCATCTGCAATGGCTGCTGCTGCTTTAACTGAAGGTTTAGGAGGAACACAAAAACAAGCATTAATGGCTGCCGAAATTGCTATGGAACATCATCTGGGTTTAACCTGTGATCCTATTGGAGGATTGGTTCAAGTGCCTTGTATTGAAAGAAATACAATGGGAGCTATTAAAGCCATCACTGCTTCTCAATTAGCACTACAAAGTACACCCGACTTTGCAAAAGTGAGTTTAGATAAAGTAATAAAAACCATGTGGGCTACTGCTTTAGATATGAATAGTAAATACAAAGAAACTGCCGATGGTGGCTTGGCTATTCATATTCCATTAAGCTTGAGTGAATGTTAATTAAGCAGTATGGCTAATACGTATTTTCAATTCAAAGAATTTATTATACATCAAGATGCTTGTGGAATGAAAGTTACCACAGATGCTTGTTTATTTGGAGCATGGGTTGCTCAATTGGCAACAACAATTCAACCCAAACATATTTTAGATATTGGCTCTGGCACTGGATTATTAAGTTTAATGTTGGCCCAACAAACTGAAGCATTTATTCAAACTGTTGAAATAGACGAATTAGCTGCACAACAAGCCAAACAAAATATTGCTAACAGCAAGTGGAAAGATAGAATTGTTGTGCACCATCAAGATATTCTTTCATTTAAACCTGCTCAATCTTTTGATTTGATTGTAACCAATCCTCCTTTTTTTGAAAACGATTTACATAGTTTACAAACACAAAGAAATATAGCATTACACAGTACACAGCTTTCATTATCAGCTCTATATAACTGTATTCATGATTTACTTTCTACCGATGGTTATTTTGCCATTTTGTTACCATATCATAGAACTCATTATTTTGAAAACTTAGCGATTGATTTTTTGTTACAACACAAAATATTGGTTCATCAAACAAAAACACATACTGCTTTTAGAACAATGCTTTTGTTTTCTAAAAACAGCATTTTAGCAACTAAAAGTGAAACAATATTTATTAAAGCAGATGCAGCCAATTACAGTGAAGCATTTATTCAATTATTAAAACCTTACTACTTAAAATTGTAATGATTGATTAAGCTAAAACAATACTCTCAAAAGGCTACATTTGCACTCGATTTTAAGATTGAATTTTAAATTATTTAATTCTACACATGAAGTATTCTCAACAAATTGGTATAGTAGCAGCATTGGCATTAATTGGAATTTGTTTTTTACCTTGGGTGCATATTGCATCGATTAATATTACTCTAGATGGCACCAATGGCAAAGTGAATGATGCACTTACTTTTGGACGCCAATATATTCCTCATACTATCTTCTGTTCTTTGTTAATTCTATTATTCAGTATCAATAAAGTATGGGCTAAACGTGTAAATTTATTTTTAGGCTTTTTAAACTTAAGTTGGGCCATTAAAAATTATATTATTTTTTCTATGTGCCGCCCCGATTGTCCTGAAATAAAACCTGCCTTGTATTTACTAGTTGCCTTAGCTTTTATTATTCAAGTGGCTACCTTTTTACCAAAAGTAAAGTTGAAATCGTAGTTCTACTAAATTGAAATAAGTAATTACTGAAACCAATTGGTGTACTTACACGTATTTATTTAATCAACACAATAAAACACGTAAAAAAGTGTTTATTTATGTTGGTTTATAAGTCTATATCCAATATCCTCAGTTATGAAAAAAATTTCTACTTTCTTAGCAATTGTATTCGTATTATTTTGTACCATCGTACAAGCACAAGTGAACTACACGTTCAAATCAATACCTATTAATTATACTCCTTTAGCAGATGGTATTCGATTATCAATGAGCAATCCAACACCTACAGGTTATTATGAAGAAGATGAAGGTTTTGTAAACCAACTACCTATTGGTTTTTCATTTGTATTCGATAACAAATCGTACACAAAAATTAATTTAAATGTAAACGGCTTTGCGTCATTTGGCACTCCGTTTATGATGAATGTTCAAGATAACTACAACATAAATAATTTAACAACTGGACCCAAACAAGATGGGATGCGACCAATCATTGCTCCTCTTTGGGATGATTTATGGCTTGTTGATACTTTTTCTTTGAAATATAAAATTGCAGGAAATGCACCAAATAGAACATTTACGGTAGAATGGAATAATGTTCAATGGAATTATAATAATTATACAGATACTGCTATTGCTTTTCAAATGGTATTATTTGAAACCACTAATAAAATTCAATTTTTATATCAACCCCTAAATGGAAAAATTAGTAATGCTAGTGCTTCTATTGGTATAGCTACATGTTCAAAATGTATGAACAGCTTTTTATCGGTTCAAAATTTTTCTGAGAATGCAGGGATCAGTGGAATTAAAGAATTTAGCCAAATCAATGAAAAACCAAATGCTGCAGTAGGTTTTGAGTTTACTCCAAGTAAAGTAAGTATGCCAGAAGCTTTTAAAATAGATGAATACAATAGCAATACAATTCGTTTTTCTTGGAACAGTGTAAGTGCTGGCAATTACGATTATGCTGTAACCAAAAGTGAATTACAGCCAGAAATTTTTGCTACAACAGCAAACAAATTTGTTAATGTAAGTAATTTAGAAGCAGGTACTCAGTATTATATTCATATTAGAACTTCTTCCATCTTTGAAAAAAGTGGATGGCTTACTATTCCATTTAAAACTGCTTATACAGCATCCATTCCTTATAAAGAGAACTTCGAAAAAACAAATGTGCATACAATTCCATTTAATCAAATTGCCATCAATCCTAGTGGAGGTACTGCTTGGAGTACTGTTGGTACTACATCTATACAGCCATATAACAAAGCCATTGCAGTAACAAGCAATAACACAGTTGCCTCAGATGCTTGGTTAACACTTCCAAGTATGCAGTTTGAAGCAGGTATTAGCTATAGATTAAAGTTTAGTTTTAAAACAAACGATACTAGCAAAGGAGTACAAAAATTTGAAGTTCGAATTGGTAAATTGCTTTCTACAGGAATGATAGGTTGGCAGTTGGTACACAGAAATTTAAATGTAAATCAACTTAAATTTAAAGACACTTCATTTTTATTTGCAGCACCTACTAATGATGAATATTTTATTGCATTCCGAGCTATTTCAGACGTTAATAACTCAGCATTGTTAATTGACGATATTGAAGTAGATAAAGTAAAGCCTTTGCCTGTTAAAATAGTTTTCTTTAGAGGAGAAAGAAAAGATGAGTTTACCAATACTATTAACTGGAGAACTTCGGCTGAATTAAAAACCAAAACTTTTGAATTACAAAGAAGTGCCGATAATAAAAACTTTGTTTCGCTTCAAACAATTGCTACCAAAGCTCCTAATGGAACAAGTGCATCTATTATTGATTATGAACTTAAAGACGCAAAGCCTAATACCATTGATTATTATAGATTAAAAATTATTGATGAAGATGGTAACGACTATTTTTCAAATACCATCAAAGTTCAAGGCAAATTATCAAAATCGATTGATTTTAGTAGAATGTATCCAAACCCAGCTACAAATATTGTTACAGCTGTTGTTTACTCATCTTATAATGCAAGAGCCAAGTATCAAATTTTTGATAGTTATGGAAAACTAATTCTTGATATTCCAGTTACCATAAGCATTGGTGATAATTTAATTAAAGCCGATATCAGTAAATTAAATAGAGGTGTATATTATTCAAAACTAGTTTGCATTATTGGCGAAACTTCTGAACCAAAAATGTTTATTAAACAATAAAAATGAGTAATTATTATATGAAAAATAAAATATTTTTTTTAATAAGTTTACTTTTTGCAGCTAATACTATTATTGCTCAAATGAACTTTTCTTTTACTCCCAATGCAGGCTCCTTTAATGCAATTGTAAGTGGAGCTACGCCTTTTTTTTCAGGCAATGGTAGCGATCCTTTGGCTGATGAAGGTTTTGCTAATGATGTACCCATAGGGTTTAATTTTATGTACAATACAAATACAGCTTATACTAAAGTTTCTATTTCAACTAATGGATTTTTAAGTTTTAAAGAATTAAGTAGTGCACATGTAACCAACAATTTATCAAGCGGTGCAGCAGATGAACGTCCCATTGTTGCCCCTTTATGGGACGATTTAGATGTGCAAACAACCACTAATATTACTTATACTACAACAGGCTCGGCACCTAATAGAGTTTTTACAGTTCAGTGGTTAAATGCAAAATGGGGTTTTGGTGCAGCCAATGCTGCAATTTCATTTCAAGTAAAATTGTACGAAACTTCAAATTGGATTGAATTTATTTATAGAGCAGAGGCAGGTTCTGCATTATCTCCATCAGCATCAGTTGGTTTAACTGCAAATGGTACAGGTATTAATAATTTTTTATCCATTGCAAGCTTAGGTAGTAACCCTAATGTAAGCACAACAAATGAAGTAAATAATATTGTTTCAAAACCTTCCAACAACCAATCTTATATTTTTAAAATTGGGACACTACCAACAATTATTAGTTCTTTTAAAGTAATAAAAGAAAAAAATAGTCATCAAGTACAATGGCAAACCGAACAAGAAATTAATGCATATGGTTTTGATATTGAAAGATCGGCTGACGGAACTCGTTTCTCAACTTTAGGTTTTATAGCTTCTAAAACAAGTAATGGTAATAGTAGTAATGCATTACAGTATAATTATACCGATACAAAACCTATTGTTGGAACCAACTATTATCGCTTAAAACAAATCGATAAAGATGGTTCTATATATTATTCTACTATTTACGCATTAAAAAATAGTAGTAACAATATTGCTAGTGTTCAGCTATATCCTAACCCAGTAAAAAACAATTTGATTGTTTTATTGAATGATATGATTAATACAGAAGCAGTAGTTAACGTTTTTTCTGTTCATGGAAAACAAATGTTGCAACGTAAAATAGCAGTTACACAAAACAATAGTAGTATTCAATTTGATGTTACCCATTTGCCAACAGGTATTTATACGGTTCAAGTAATGAATGCTACAACCAATCAAATGATTACACAAAGGTTTGTAAAATAAGTTCTTTGGGTTTAGTTTAGTTTAAGTCTTGTTATTTTATAGCAAGACTTTTTTTTACGGACATAAAGAAAATAAAAAAGCCACGATAATTATCGTGGCTTTGTGGTTGGTCTACCTGGATTCGAACCAAGACATACTGAACCAAAATCAGTTGTACTACCCTTATACTATAGACCAATCCTTTAATTGGGATGCAAAAATATAGGGATGAAAGTATTGTACCAAAAAAAAGAATAGCTATTTGAATATATTTTTCAAATTTCTTTTCCACTCAATTGCAGTAAATGTTGAAAGATAAAAGCAACAAAAAATATTTATTCAGCATCTTCTAAATGGTATTAAACGTTTTCACTTAAATTGCGTCATTTGATTGCTTAAAATTATAAGATCCCCAAGAAGATGCGAATTAAACTCTTATTGTTTGTTTTTTTATTTAGCTCATTTTTTGTTAGTGCCCAAGATTTTAGTAATAAAGGAACCGATTTTTGGTTAGGCTATGGTTATCATGTTCGTTTTACAACAGGTACACCACTTAATGGTCAGCAAATGGTTTTATACATTGCAACTGAAGCTGTAACTAATGTTACTGTATCCATTCCTGCTTTGGGTTATTCTCAAACGTATAATAATATTCCTGCTAATACTATTTTTACCACTAATGCAATTCCGAAAACGGGTACACAAGATGCTCGTTTAACTACTGAGGGTATTTCTAGTAAAGGAATTCATGTAACAAGCGATAAACCAGTGGTTGCTTACACACATATCTACAATTCAAATGTTTCTGGTGCAACACTATTGTTTCCAACAAACACTTTAGGGAGAGAATACTATTCAGTAAATTTTAGTCAGTTTTCAAACGAAAGTAATTCTAACTGTTACTTTTTTGTTGTTGCTACCGATACAGGCACAACAACTGTTGAAGTAATACCAAGTGCCAATACTCAAACAATGGTGGCTGGCAATGTGTATTCGTACAATCTTACTCAAGGCCAAATATTAAACGTATTAGGAACTGTAAGTGGAAATAATGGAGTCGATTTAACTGGTTCAAAAATTAGAACAGTTAGCACTGGTGCAGGTTCATGTAAAAAAGTTGCGGTGTTTTCAGGTAGTGGAAAAATGAATATTAACTGTCCCAATAATGGAGGTAATGGTTCAGCCGATAACTATATTGTACAAGCATTTCCACAATCTGCTTGGGGGAGAAGATATTTAACTACTCAAACAGTGAATTATCCAAGAAGTTATTATCGTGTTTGTGTACAAGATCCCACTACAGTTGTAAAACTAAATGGTACTACTCTAACAGGATTAGTAGGTAATTTTTATTATCAGTTTGAAAATTCAATGCCCAATTATATTGAAGCCGATAAGCCAATTATGGTAGCTCAGTATATTCCTACACAAGGTGCTTGTAGTGGAACTGGTAATGGAGATCCTGAGGTTATTTATCTAAGTCCTATTGAACAAAATATTGCAAAAGTAATTCTAAATTCAACCAGCAATTTTCAAATTACGGCACATTATGTAAATGTAGTAATACCCACAGGTGGTGTTTCTTCTTTTAAAATTGATGGTAATACACCTGCGTCAGCTTTTGTGGCTCATCCTCAATTAGCTGGTTATTCCTATTTACGTCAAAATGTAACTGCTGGTCAGCATACATTAAGTTCAGATTCGGGTTTTAATGCTATTGCTTATGGTTATGGTTCAGCAGAATCTTATGGCTATAATGCAGGTTCTAATATTTTAGATTTATATCAATATGTAACATTACAAAATCAGTTTGCTTCTGTCAATTTTCCTGCAACATGTAAAGGCACACCATTCAAGTTTTCAATTACACTTCCATATCAACCAATAAGTATTAGTTGGAATTTTAATAATAATGTCAATCTTTCTCCCAACACCAATATTGTAAATAATACACCTGTATTTGATAGTTCATTTGTAAGAGATGGCAAAACTTTGTACGTATATAAATTGAGCAGTTTTTATACATTTTCAAATCCTGGAACTTATCCTATAAAAGTAATTGTAAACAATCCAACAACCGATGGTTGTAGTGGATTACAAGAAATTAATTACGATGTAACGGTTTTCGATAAGCCGTCTGCTAAATTCAATTTTACGCAAACAGGTTGTATTAACGACCCCATTAGTTTTTCAGATGCTTCAAATGGAAATGGAAGACCTGTAATCAAATGGCAATGGAGTTTTGGCGATAATACTATTGATAGTGTAAAAAATCCTATAAAAACATACACATCTGCATCATCAGGTAGTTATCCTGTAAAGTTGAGTGCATTTACCGATATTGGTTGCGTTGCCGATACAACCATTAACCTTCCTATTTCAACAAAACCTATTGCTAAATTTGGCATTAGTGATACAACTTGTGCAGGAAAAACTATTTTCTTCTCCGACTCTTCAACTGTTACAGTTGGCAATATTGTAAAATGGTATTGGGATTATGGTAATGGCAATAAAGACACATTAACTTCTAATGCAATTATACGTTCTCAAACTTACACAACTGCAGGCACATATACGGTTACATTAATTGCAGAAACAAGTACAGGTTGTAAAAGTATTTTAGCTTCAAAAACATTTGCTGTTCATCCAAACCCAGTAGTAGATTTTTCTTTGCCTATTGTTTGTTTACCAATTGGTGCAGCTACCTTCACTAATAATACAACCATTGCAAATGGTTCAATTGGTTTAGCAACTTATAGTTGGAATTTTGGAGATGGAGGAACATCAACAGCAGTTAATGGTGTACACAATTATGCAGCATTAGGTCCCTTTTCGGTAAAGCTTATAGCAAAGTCTAATAATAATTGTATTGCCGAAAAAACACAAACTCTTTCAACCATTTATCCTGCACCAACTGCAAACTTTAATGTTACTGCAGAAACTTGTTTACGAGATAGTACCACATTTACCAATACTGGTTCTGCTGGTGCTGGTAATACTATAACTAATTGGTTTTGGAATAGAGATTTTGGTGGGGTAGGAGTGTATACAGATACTCTAGCTACATTTAAATATCGCTATCCAACAGCAAAAACATATACAGTAAAAATGTATTTTAAAACCGATAAAGGTTGTTTGAGTGATACTGCAACAAAAACATTGATTGTAAACCCTTTACCAACTGCTCAATTCATCAATAGCAATCCATTGTGTGAAAAAAGAGATATTTTATTTACAACTCAATCTGTTCCAAATGCAGGCACAATCAATCGTTGGTATTGGAATATGGGCAATACTGTAGTGAATAATTTTACCAATGCAAATCCTTTTAATCAATCGTACACAAGTTGGAATACTTATTCTGTAAAACATATGGTTGAAACTAACAAAGGTTGTAAAAGTGATACTTTAAGTAGAGTGCTCAATATTCGTCCTTTACCAAATATTGGTTTTGTTTTACCAGAAGTTTGTTTATCTGATGCAGCTGCTGTTTTCACAGACACTACATCAATTGCAGACAATAGTCAAGCATCATTTACATATAATTGGACTTTTAATGTTACGAATATTACACCTGGCCCAATTCTTACAACTTCAACCATAAAAAATGGAACTACGAAATATAATAAGTCAGATAATTATCAGGTAAAGCTAAAAATAACATCTGGTGCTGGATGTATAGATTCTTTAACAAAATCATTTACTGTAAATGGTTCAATACCCGATGCAAATTTTGAAGTTCAAAGTCCAACAAGTTTGTGTAGCAATATTCCTGTTGTAATTAAGAATACAAGCACTGTTGATTTTGGAGAAGTAACAAAAGTTGAAATCTATTGGGATTTTACAAATAGCCCAACTGTAAAACAGGTTGACGATAGTCCGTTGCCTAATAAATTATACAATCATTTATATCCAAACTTTCAACAACCAGCGAACAAAACATTTACCATTCGTTTCTTAGCTTATTCTGGCGGAACTTGTGTTGATATTGTCACAAAAACTGTAACTGTTAATGCTAGTCCTAAAGTACAATTTGTAACTATGCCTGGCATTTGCTTAGATGCCAATGCACGTCAAATAACCCAAGCTACTGAAATTGGTGGAGTTACAGGTGCAAGCCCTTCATTTGCTTATTTTGGAACAGGAGTAAATGCTACTGGATTATTTACTCCATCTACTGCTGGTGCAGGAACTTACCCAATTAAATACGTGTTTACATCTAATAAGGGATGCAAAGATTCGGCTACAAATCCTATGACTGTTTGGCCTTCGCCAACTGCTAAGTTTGGAATTAGTAATCCAACCTGCGAAAAAAATGCCATCACTTTTAGCGATACATCTGTAGCTAATTACCGTAACATTGTCTCATGGAATTACAATTTTGGCGATGTAACTACTCTAACAAGAACTAATGCAAACGCATTTACTAAAACTTATGCTAGTGCAAATACGTATACTGTTACTTTAAGAGTAACAACTGATAGTGGTTGTGTAAGTCCAATTTTTACAAGAACAATTAAAGTAAACTATTTGCCTTTGGTGAATTTTACTTTGCCAGAAATTTGTTTACCAGATGGTAGAGGAACTTTTACAAATACCTCAACCATTCCTGATAATACAGATGCATTATTTACTTATAACTGGAATTTTGGTAATGCTGCCAACCCAACTCCATCTGTTCTAAAAAATCCAACACATCAATACTCATCATTAGCACCAACTGGTGGTTATCAAGTGAAGTTGAAAGTAACTAGCAATAATGGTTGTGTTGATTCATTAACTAAAACATTTAACAATGTTTATCCACAACCAAAAGCCGATTTTAGCACCATTCCAATAAATGGACAAATTTGCGTTGGTGATACCATATTTTTTAGAGATTTAAGTATTGGTAGAACAAGTTCAGTAAATACTTGGCGTTGGAATTTGGGCAATAATGTTACCTCTACTGTTCAAAATCCTTTTAAACAATACACTGATTCAGGTACTTTCCAAGTTAAACTATTTATATTCAACACTCAAGGTTGCGTGAGCGATACAATTACTAAGTCTGTAATTATTCATCCATATCCAAAATTAGATGCAGGTAAAGATTTATTTGTTTTAGAAGGTGGAACTGCACAATTGAAACCAACATATTTTGCAACAAATGCTTCATTTAATTGGTTACCAACTACTTATTTAGATTCGCCATTAAAAGCAAATCCAATAACTACTCCTTTAGATGATATTACTTATACTGTAACATTGACTGGGATTGGTGGCTGTTCGGTTACAGATGATATTAAAATTACCGTATTAAGAGCTCCACTTATTCCTAATGCATTTTCTCCAAATGGGGATGGAATAAATGATAATTGGGAAATTAAATATTTAGAAAGTTATCCGGGAGCAACTATTGAAGTGTATGATAGAGGTGGAAGGTTGGTATTTAATTCTATTAATTATCCTAAAAATTGGGATGGAACAACCAATGGAAAACCATTACCTATTGCAACTTACTATTATATTATTAACCCTAAAAATGGACGTAAGATAATGAGTGGTTCGGTTACAATTTTACGATAAACAATCGTTTGCATAAAATTTTTACCTTACTTAAACATGTTAACAACTTTATTTAATACTTTCCTTTATTTTTGAATTGTATGAAAAAGAATTTACTGCTTATTTTTATTTTTTCTGCATTGATTACTTTTACATCTAATGCACAACAAAGACCTTACTACACACAGTACATTTTAAACAATTATATTGTTAATCCTGCTGTTGCTGGTATTGAAAATTATACTGATATTAAAGTCAGTCATCGTATGCAATGGGTAGGCTTACAAGATGCTCCTGTAACTACTTATTTTACAATTCATGCTCCAACAAAAAAAGATGAATACGAACGTGAAACTGCTACAAGTATTCATGCTAGAGGAGCAAACCCTAGAGGTAAAAATTTTGTTGCCGATTATACACCTCCTTCTAATCATGGTGGTATTGGCTTTACTATGATTAATGATAGAACTGGGCCATTAAATAATTTTATTGCTGCCGGTACTTATGCATATCATTTAGGTATTGGTCCACATACATCATTAAGTATGGGTGTTAGTGCTGGTATTTCAAACCTACGCTTAGATGCTTCAAAACTGCAATTTGCCAATGGTACACAAGATCCTGCAGTTGCTGGTAGTGGATATTTGAACAATATTCGTCCAGATATTAGTGCAGGTTTATGGTTATACAATAGAGATTATTTTATTGGTTTAGCTGCTCAACAAATTGTACCTCAACGTGTGGTTTACAATAACAATAATGTAGGTTTAGAACAAGGTAAATTAGTACCACATATGTTTTTAAGTGCAGGTTACCGTTTATTCTTCTCAGATGATGTAACATTTTTACCTTCCGCAGTTTTGCGTTATGTAAATCCTTTACCATTGGGTTTCGATTTAAATGCTAAAATTCAATACCAAGATTTAGTATGGGCTGGTGCTTCTTACAGATATCAAGATGGGTTTGCAGGAATGGTTGGTTTAAATATTAGTAACTCATTTAATATTGGTTATTCTTACGATTTAACCACCTCTCGTTTAAATACAGTTAGTAGAGGAACTCATGAAATTGTCTTAGGATTTATTTTAGGCAATAAATATGGAGATTGGTGTCCACGACAAAGCTTTTAACCTAAACTTTTAATAGTAAAAATGGTTTCAGCAAAAAGTTGAAACCATTTTTTTTGAAATTCCAATTCAAAAAATCAATTCCAAATACAACGATATTTATTATTTTCATACCCTCTTGGCTTGCCTGCCCAAAATAAAAATTTATGAGTAATGCTTCAAGTAATGCTTTACAGCAATACAAAAATCAGGTAGGTATTAAGTTTCAACTATACAATAGTTTATTCACTTCTTTACCTTTTCATACCATAGAAAGAACTGGTATTTTAGTTTCATTGTTATTATTGAATTGCGAAGATGGATATAAGAAACAAAAAAGTCCGGTAGAAATTATCGACGATTTTTTTGCCAAGCAAACCACGTTTACAAAAGATGAAGAAAAAATAGACTTACTATTTCGATTGGTACAATATGTAGAACGACAGGTTGTATTGTTTGATGCATTAGAAGATGCTGCATTTAAAAACACTCATGATTTAAGCGGAGCTGGTACATTAAAGCATTTGGCCATTGAAGTTGGTGCAAAAGATAAATTATCGGCAGTTGAAGATAAACTGAAAGATTTTAGTATTCAATTGGTATTAACGGCTCATCCAACTCAATTTTATAGAGGTGCAGTATTGGGCATTATTCACGATTTATCGAATGCTATTAATAACAACAACGAAAATCAAATTTATACTTACTTACAACAGCTGGGTCGAACTCCATTTTTTCAACAACAAAAACCCACACCATTTGATGAGGCAGTTAGTTTATTGTGGTATTTAGAAAATACGTTTTATCCTGCTGCTGGCAGAATTGTGGGTTATTTAAAAAGTAATTTTAATACAGAAATTAATTCAAATAATCCAATTATTAAAATGGGTTTTTGGCCCGGTGGCGATAGAGATGGAAATCCTTTTGTAAATGCTGCTACTACCTTGCAAGTAGCTAATGCATTAAGAGGTTCGGCAATAAAATGTTATTATTTAGATGTAAGAAAATTAAAAAGACGTTTAACCTTTAAAGGTGTTGATATTGCTCTAGCTCAACTTGAAAAAAAGTTGTACGATAATTTATTTATTCCTGGGCATTCATGCGATTTAAATAAAGATGAAATTCTTAAGTCGTTACAAAATATTCGTCATCAATTGGTCTACGATCACAATAGTTTATTTGTTGCACAGGTAGATGCTTTGGTAAATAAAATAGAAGTTTTTGGATTGTATTTTGCATCACTCGACATACGTCAAGATAGTAGCATTCATACAAAAACCATTCAAACACTTACCAATAATGCAATTGGGTTACCAGATAATTATGCATTGCTTACCAATGATGACAAAATCAATCTCTTAACCAATTTATCTGGAATTGATATTTCAACCATCCCATTTGCCGATGAAGTTCAAAAAGATGTGTTGGAATCTATGCAAGCCATTCAACAAATTCAATCACTGAATGGAGAGTTGGGTTGCAATCGCTACATTATTAGCCAATGCAATAGTGCAGTAAATGTGTTTGAAGTGTATGGATTGTTTTTATTAGCTGGTTGGCAAAAAGAAAAACTATCGGTAGATATTATTCCATTGTTTGAAACCATCGATGATTTGCAGAATGCTGCCGAAATAATGCAAATGCTTTATTCAAATGAAACGTATAAAGCTCATTTAAAAAGAAGAGGCAATAAACAAACCATTATGTTGGGCTTTAGCGATGGTACAAAAGATGGCGGTTATTTAATGGCCAACTGGAGTATTTACAAAGCAAAAGAAGCACTAACTGCTATTTCAAAACAAAACGAAATAGATGTTGTGTTTTTTGATGGAAGAGGAGGACCGCCAGCAAGGGGAGGAGGGAAAACCCATAATTTTTATGCCTCACAGGGAAAAGCAATTGCCAATAAAGAAATTCAATTAACCATACAAGGACAAACCGTGAGTTCCAATTTTGGTACCATTGATTCTGCTCAATTTAATATTGAACAATTATTACATGCTGGAATTTCAAATAAAATATTTGGTAGCCAGAAGTCTAGTTTATCAGATGAAGAAAAATCATTGATTGATGAACTAGGTCAAATTGGCTACATAGCTTATAAAGAATTAAAAGAACAACCCTATTTTACCGATTATTTGCTCAATGTTAGTCCATTAAAGTTTTATGCCGAAACCAATATTGGTTCTCGTCCTGCTAAAAGAGGGGCTGCAGCAAAATTGAGTTTAAGTGACTTAAGAGCTATTCCATTTGTAGGGGCTTGGAGCCAATTAAAACAAAATGTTACTGGTTATTATGGTGTTGGACTTGCGTTAGAACAAATGGCAAATACTGGTAAATGGAATGAAGTATGTTCATTGTATCAAAACTCTTTGTTTTTTAGAACTCTATTAGATAATTGTGAAATGGCTATGAAAAAATGTTTTTTTCCATTAACAGCCTTTTTAGCCAATCATCCTCAATATGGAACTATTTGGACAATGATGTTTGAAGAGTTTGAACGAACAAAAAAATATCTAGCATTAGTAAGTGGTCATGCCGCTTTAATGTCAAATTTCCCTACCGATCAACTCTCTATTCAAATGAGAGAAAGAATTGTACTTCCTTTATTAACCATTCAACAATATGCATTAACCAAAGTAAGATTAGAGGAAGAAAAATTTGAAAACTCGAAATCTAAAAATGCATATCAAAAATTAGTTATGAGATGTTCTTTTGGTATTATTAATGCTGGTCGTAACTCTGCATAGTTGAATTTCAATCATTTTATTGTGTAAAACTAACAAAAAGGTTCTTTTATTATCATAATTTTAAACATTACGATAAAATTAATATAAAATATTTTAGTCTTTTTGTTAGTTTTTTCTATATTTTGCGCTCATAAAGTATTTATTATTTTATTTTTTAATTTAAAAAACCAACTGCTTATGAGTACGAAAACAGCTAAAAATGTAGCTCCCTTTCTGGTATTGGTAATTATTGCAATTGCCGCTTTGTTTATTCCAAGTTCAACAATTTTTGATGGTACAAAAGAATATGTGCCTGCAGACATTGCTTGGATTATTGTTGCTACTGCTTTAGTATTCTTAATGACTCCCGGACTTGCGTTTTTCTATGGTGGAATGGTACACAGAAAAAATGTACTTTCTACTATGATGAAAAGTGTAGTTGCTGCTGGTGTTGTTAGTGTACTTTGGGTAGTAGTAGGCTTTAGCCTTTGTTTTGGAGACACTGTTGGAGGTTTCATAGGAAATCCTACCACATTCTTGTTCTTCAAAAATGTTCTTTCTGGTGCACCTAAATTACAAGATGGTGCAACTCTAACGATTCCCTTGCTATTATTCTCTGTCTTTCAGTTAATGTTTGCTGTAATTACACCAGGTTTGGTGGTAGGTGCCATTGCTGAAAGAATTCGCTTTACAGCATATATTTTATTTACTGTGCTCTTCTCATTATTGGTGTATGCTCCATTGGCACACATGAGTTGGCATCCAAATGGTTACCTATTAAAAATGGGTGCATTAGACTTTGCAGGTGGTACAGTTGTACACATTTCTGCTGGTTGTGCTGCTTTAGCAGGTGCATTGGTATTAAAGCCAAGAAAATCATGGTTTGTTAGTAAAGAAACAGTTCCTGCTAACATTCCTTATGTATTAATTGGTACAGGTTTACTTTGGTTTGGATGGTTTGGATTTAACGCAGGTTCTGCTTTAGGTGCAAACGCATTGTCTGTTTCAGCATTCGCAACAACCAACACTGCTGCTGCTGCTGCTGGTTTAAGCTGGATGTTTTTTGAAGTATTGAAAGGCAAAAAACCATCCGTAATTGGATTTTGCATTGGTGCAGTAGTTGGCTTAGTGGCTATTACACCTGCTGCAGGTTTTGTTGCAATTCCACAAAGTATTTTCATTGGCGTATTTGCTGCAGTTGTTTCTAATGCTGCTGTAATGTTGAAATCTAAAACTAAATTAGATGATACCTTAGATGTATTCCCTTGTCATGGTATTGGTGGAATGGTAGGTATGCTTTTAACGGGTGTTTTTGCAACCAAAACAGTAAACAGCTTTGGAAACGATGGATTGGTGTATGGCAATTCTGCTTTCTTCTTTACGCAAGTAAAAGCTTTATTTATTGCTGTAGCTTATAGTTTTATCGTTTCTTTCTTAATCTTTAAATTCATCAACTTTATTGTTCCTGTACGTGTAAGTGAAGAAGATGAGCATGAAGGTTTAGATGCTAGTCAGCACAACGAAAACTATGTTCAAGGAACCTTATTGGTTGAAAAAGGTGGAATATTGGTAGAAGAGTTAGCTCCAATTAAATAAATTCATCAAACCCTTATAACAATTTAATTCATTAAATCAGAAAAGGTATAGTCATGATATAATAGGTTTCGCACACCTATTAAGACTATACCCTTTCCTTCATTAAAAAACTATTACAATGTTAAAGAAAATTTTATCAACTACGGTTGTAGTATTTGCTATTTCTCAAATTTCAGCACAAACAGACTCAACAAAAAAATCGTCTTTCAGTTTAACTGGCTCTGGAGATTTTTATTACAGATACGATTTAAATAAAGCTGTTACCAACAATAGAACAAGTTTTACCAATTCTCAAAATTCATTTGAATTAGGTATGGCATCTTTAAAAGCTGAACATTCTATTGGTAAAGTAAGCATGGTAGCCGATTTAGGTTTTGGCAGAAGAGCTGAAGAATTTTCATATAATGATGAAAATACCATGTTGGCAATCAAGCAATTATATTTAAGTTATAAAATTGCTCCTAAAGTAAAATTAACTGCTGGAAGTTGGGCAACACATGTTGGTTACGAATTGGTAGATGCATCGGCCAACAAAAATTATAGCATGAGCTATATGTTTTCTTATGGTCCATTTTTTCACACAGGTATTAAAGCAGAAATTACAACGAGTGAAAAAAGTGTATTGATGATTGGTTTAGCCAATCCTACAGATTTAAAGACAGCAACTGGATCTAATAAATTTGTAATTGCTCAATTTGCAACTGCTACCAAAAACGATAAATTGAAATTGTATTTGAATTATCAAGGTGGTAACGCATCTGGCGATACAAGATTAAGTCAAATAGATGCAGTGGTAACTTATGCAGCAACTGATAAATTCAGTGTTGGATTCAATGCAACTACTCAATCGGTTCAAGAAAAAGTTTCTGAAAAATGGGAGAGTGCCAATAGCTGGTGGGGTACTGCTCTTTATTTAGGATACAATTTCAGCGATAAATTTGGTTTAAACTGGAGAAATGAATTGTTGAATGACAAAAAATCTGTTACAGCTGCTGGTATTGGTGGTGGTGTTTTTGCCTCTACTTTATCTGCAAATTTCACGATTGATAACTTAAAAATTATTCCTGAAATTAGATTAGACAATGCCGATACCAATGCATTTTTAAAATCTAATGGTGCAGCAACAAAATCTTATTCATCTTTTATATTAGCAGCTGTTTACAGCTTCTAAGGGTTAGTAGTTGTTTTATTTAAACTCCGCTTTCTAGCGGAGTTTTTTTATGTTCTTACCATATATATTCAATATTTTATACAATAAAAAACAGTTGTTCAACCCTTACCTTTGCCGCCATTATGAAGTTTGAGAAAGAAATTAATCGAAGAAAAACCTTCGCCATTATATCGCATCCCGATGCTGGTAAAACTACCTTAACAGAGAAATTATTGTTGTTTGGTGGAGCCATTCAAACAGCTGGGGCTGTTAAAAGCAATAAGATAAAAAAACATGCTACGAGTGACTTCATGGAAATTGAACGTCAGCGTGGTATTAGTGTGGCTACTTCGGTAATGACATTTGAATACAAAAATCACCTCATTAATTTATTAGATACACCCGGTCACAAGGATTTTGCTGAAGATACTTACCGTACTTTAACTGCAGTAGATAGTGTGGTTTTGGTAATTGATAGTGTGAATGGGGTAGAAGATCAAACTAGAAGATTGGTAGAAGTGTGCAGAATGAGGGATACACCCATTATTGTATTTGTAAATAAAATGGATCGTGATGGTAAAAACCGTTTTGATTTATTGGAAGAAGTAGAAAAAGAGTTGAAACTTTCTTTACATCCAATGACTTGGCCAATCAATAGTGGTAAAGATTTTAAAGGCGTTTATAATTTGCATACCAAAGATTTGTGTTTGTTTACTGCAAGTACCAAAGCTGACGCAGATGATGAAGACACGATTTCAATTACCGATGTTGCCGATAAATTATTAGATGCAAAAGTGGGAGAACGTGATGCCGACCAATTGCGTGAAGATGTAGAATTATTGGAAGGTGTTTATGGAAGTCTGAATAATGATGATTATTTGAAAGGAAAAATTTGTCCGGTTTTCTTTGGTAGTGCAGTTAATAATTTTGGTGTACGTGAAATGTTAGATACGTTTATTACTATCGCTCCAACACCGTTGGCAAGGCAAACAAGTGCAAGAGAAGTAAACCCTTATGAAGATAAATTCAGTGGATTTATTTTTAAAATACATGCCAACTTAGATCCTAAACATAGAGATAGAATTGCTTTCATGAGGGTTTGTAGTGGACGTTTTGAACGCAACAAATATTACCATCATGTTCGTATAGATAAAGATGTACGTTTTAGCAATCCTTACTCATTTTTGGCACGTAGTAAAGATGTAATTGAAGATGCTTACCCAGGCGATGTAATTGGGTTATTTGACACTGGTAACTTTAAAATTGGTGATACCTTAACCGAAGGAGAGGATTTCTTTTATACCGGAATTCCAACTTTTTCACCTGAAATTTTTAAAGAATTGGTGAATAAAGATCCAATGAAAACCAAGCAGTTAGAAAAAGGTGTTCAGCAATTAACCGATGAAGGTGTTGCTCAGTTATTTACCCAATTTGGAGGCAATCGTAAAATTATTGGTTGCGTAGGAGAGTTGCAGTTTGAAGTAATTCAGTACCGTTTATTGCAAGAATATGGAGCAGCTTGTGAGTTTAGAACTTTGCCTTATTACAAGGCTTGCTGGTTAACTAGTAAAGACGAAAAGAAACTCGAAGACTTCTTGCGTTTTAAACAACAAAATAGTGGTGAGGATAAAGATGGCAACCCAATTTATTTAGCCCAAAGTGAGTGGTTTTTAAATACAGAAATTACCAATAACCCAGATATTGAATTTCATTTTAGCAGTGAAATTCATAAGTAGAATTTTATTTAACCAGGATTATATCAATATTCAACTGTATTGGCGTAGCACTCTTGTACACAAAACCACTACTGAACAAACTATATTTGCAAACAGTTTATGAAAGCAAGAACATTAAAGCAAGATAAAGTCAACATCATCACCTTAGGTTGTAGTAAAAACTTGGTAGATAGTGAAGTGTTAAGTGGTCAACTTTTGGCCAATGATATAGATGTAGTACACGAAAATAAAAAACTCGATCACAATATTGTGGTAGTAAATACTTGTGGTTTTATTGATAAAGCCAAGGAAGAAAGTATTAACACCATTCTCGACCAATTAGAACTAAAACGTAGAGGCAAACTCGATAAAGTATATGTTACTGGTTGTTTAAGTGAACGTTACAGAGAAGATTTAGCTGCTGAAATTAAAGAAGTAGATGCTTGGTTTGGTACGATGGAATTGCCATTGATGCTGAAACAATTCAATGCCGATTATAAAACTGAATTATTGGGTGAACGTTTGCTAAGCACACCTAAACACTATGCTTACATGAAAATTAGTGAAGGTTGTAACAGAACCTGTAGTTTTTGTGCCATTCCTTTAATGAGAGGTCAACATATTAGTAAACCTATTGAAGAACTAGTTCGTGATGCTGAAAGTTTGGTGAAAAAGGGAGTGAAGGAAGTCATGCTCATTGCACAAGAACTAACTTATTATGGATTGGATATTTATAAAAAACGTGAATTGCCCAGATTATTACATGCACTTGCTGATGTAAAAGGGTTGGAGTGGATTCGTTTACATTATGCTTATCCTTCTAAATTTCCAATGGAAATATTGGATGCCATGAAAGAGAGAGACAATATTTGCAATTACTTAGATATGCCTTTACAGCATGCTAGCGATAATATGTTGAAAGCCATGCGTAGAAATATTACTAGAAGTGAAATGACCGATATTATTTATCAAATTCGTGAAACCGTTCCAGGCATTTGTTTACGTACCACTTTAATTGCAGGTTTTCCTGGTGAAACTGAAAAAGATGTAGAAGATGTAAAAGAGTTTTTACAAGAACATCGTTTCGACAGAGTAGGCATTTTTAGTTACAGCCATGAGGAAAATACTTCAGCTCATGCATTAGAAGACAATATTCCACAAGAAGAAAAAGAAGCTAGAGCTCAGGAAATAATGGAAGTGCAACAAGAAATCAGCTTGGAGAAAAATCAAGAAAAAGTTGGTAAAAATTTTAAAGTCATCATCGATAAAAAAGAAGCTGGCCGTTATATAGGTCGTACAGAATTTGATAGTGTTGAGGTTGATAATGAAGTAGTCATTCAATCAACCAAAAAACTACCTATTGGTGAATTTGTAAATGTAAAAATCACCAAAGCTTACGATTACGATATTGAAGGAGAAGTAGTATAAAAGCTACTCATTTTTATAAAAACTTAAAGCTCCCTAGGGGCATTTATTGATGGTAGCTATAATATTTTCAGTTGTTGAAGCTTCAGGTTTTATCCAAGGCTGTTCTTTTGGCTGAAAAACATGTGGATTGTTTTTTACACAATTTCCAGAATGAGAGCATTTGCCTGATTGCCAAACAATGGTTATTTCACCATTGGTATATTCTTTTTTAATGTTATTCTTATCCATACGCTAATTTATAAAACATCTCTTAATTCTTCCACTTTATCAAAAACAGATTTTGCAAAAGGACACAGAGGAATAATACGAATGCCCTTTTCTCTAGCAAACTCAACTGCTTTTATCAACAATTGTTTACCTGCACTTTTACCTTTTAATAAATCATCCACTTCGGTATGATCAATGATAATTCTATCTGCTCCTGCCCAAACGTAAGTCATTTCACCTAAAATTTTTCCATCCATTTCAATGTAAAAACTTCCTTTTTTACCATTATCGCTGTGTTCAATTACCATAATTAAGTTTTGAAATGAAAAAATGAAAATGAAGCTTTCATGAAAATGAAGGTAGCAACTTTAAAATAATTTCAACTTTCGAGTTACGATGTATCATTTATAAATGGTAGAGTAAATATTCTAAAATGCTCTTATTTTGTAGCTTCAAACAACAGCATGGAAGTAAATTGTAGTCATATATCTTATAAAGAAACTGGATTTTTCTCAAAAATTGTAACCGATTTCTTAGCTCAAGCCCCACAACTACAGCCCTTCTACGAACATGAAGTTTCTCTAAAAGGAATATTACAATCTATTGAAGCCAGAAAAAAGTTCAATACCAATAGAAAAGTGCTGGTTGAACAATTAACCAAACAATACGAAGGTTTACCATTAACCGAATTACAAAAGCAAAATATTCAATCCTTACTCAACGAAAATACATTTACTGTAACCACAGCTCATCAACCCAATATTTTTACAGGACCATTGTATTTTATTTACAAAATAATACATGCCATAAAATTGGCCAATACTCTAAAAGAGCAATTACCTGAATACAATTTTGTTCCATTTTATTATATGGGTAGCGAAGATGCCGACTTAGAAGAATTGGGTTACATCAATTTAGAAGGAGAGAAATTGGTTTGGAAAACCAACCAAACTGGTGCAGTGGGAAGAATGAAAGTGGACAAAAAATTCATTCAATTAGTTGATAGCATTTATGGACAAATTGGGGTTCATGAGTTTGGAGAAGAACTCAGCAGCTTGTTTAAACTAAGTTATACAGAAGGTAAAACCATTCAGCAATCAACCTTAGAATTACTCAATAATTTATTTCAACAGTTTGGTTTACTGATACTTATACCAGATAATACAGTTTTAAAAGCTGAATTTACACCAATTGTACTACAAGAAATTGAAACTAAATATTCAAATAATATTGTACAAAATACTATAAATCAATTAAATAAGCAATATAAAGTGCAAGCTGCAGGGCGACCAATAAACCTGTTTTACTTATACGAAAACTATAGAGAACGAATAGAACAAGAAGGTGATTTATTTGTAGTTAAAAAATTAAATAAACAGTTTCAACTAATTGAATTACAAGAAGAAATAAAAAATTATCCTGACAGATTTAGTGCTAATGTAATTTTAAGAGGTGTTTTTCAAGAAACCATACTGCCCAATATTGCATTTATTTGTGGAGGAGGAGAATTGGCCTATTGGTTAGAACTAAAAGAAGTATTTAAAGCTTCAAATGTGCCTTATCCGGTGTTGATTTTGAGAAACTCATTTTTATTGATTGAAGATAAATACCAGAAAATAATCAGTAATCATAATATTCATTTGGCTGATTTATTTAAAACCGAATTTGACTTATTGCAGCAAAAAGTATTGGAAGCAACCAGCAATCAACTTTCATTAACCGATGAAATAGATCAAATAAACCGTGTTTATATACAAATTGAACATTTGAGTGCCCTGGTAGATGCAAGTTTAAAAGACCATGTAGAAGCCTTAAAAACTAAATCATTGAAAAAATTAACGGCTTTAGAAAAGAAAATTCATAGAGCCGAAAAAAGGAAGTTTACCGATTTAGCAGCTCAAATACAAAAACTCAAGCAAGGATTATTTCCCAATAATAGTTTACAAGAAAGGGTAGAAAACTTTGCTTTGTATTATGCCAAGCATGGAAAAAACTGGTTTCAACAAATTTATGATGCTTCATTAACGATAGAGCAGGAGTTTACGGTTGTTGAATTTTGAGTTGTATGTTATTTATAACAACTTCATCAATTTGTCTGGGAGAAAAAATAAAACCCAATATATAATCCCGTGCTTACTTAACATAATATTAATTATAGGATAATAAAATAATCCCAATATTGGAAATCAATAAGTTAGATAACTATATTGCTTGGTGTCTCGCCACCCGAAAATTATTAAACCTATTTGAAAATAAAATCTAAAAAGTGTTAAGCACATTCAAGTACAAATTGGTAATACACCAATCAATACAAGAAACTTCAGTTAAAAAATTGATCATAAAGCAAACATCAGTTCAATCATTTAACCACTGATGTAATCTTACAATTCAACCCAAATCAAAAAATAAAGTAAAAATTATACTTACCATTCATTTCATTAACTGAATGAGTTATGTTTGCCAAACTAAAAATAGTTGCATTAAATTACCGTTTTTCATGAGAAAATTTTTCGTTTCAATTACTTTATTCAGCGTTATTGTACTGTTACTCAATTCTTGTACTCAAACTGCTACTACCAATCCGAATGTTGTTCCTACAAAAATGACTATTTCACTCAGCAAAACAACTGTTATTGCCGATGGAATTGATAAAGCTGTAGTTACCGTTAAAGATCAAGCTGGTAATGATATTTCTGCTACTTCAATTATAGTGGTTGATGGTGCTGCAATTGTTGGTACAGGCGTAAGTTTTGAATCGAACCAAATTGGTACTTATCAAGTTTTTGCTAGCAAATTTGGTGTAATTAGTGATACTTTAAACATTACTTCAGTAGCTCCGCCTGCTGCAAAATATTCTACAAAAGTTTTAGCCGAACATTATACAGGTGCTTGGTGTGGTTGGTGTCCAAGAATGGTTCATAAAGTCAATAACTTTGTTCAGAACAACAATAAAATTATTCCAGTTCGTTTTCATAACAACGATGGATTAAGTTCAGGTTCAATTGATTCGGCTTTGAGAGCAAGATTCAATATTACTGCTGTACCAAACGTGGTAATTAATAGAACAAGTGTTTTTCAAGAAAATGGCGATGTAAATAATTTGACCGATAGTGTTGAGTTTAGAAGATTTTTACAAAAACGTTCTGTACTTGGTTTAGCACTTAACACAACCATTTCTGGCAATAATTTAAATGTTACTGCAAGAGTTGGTTTTGATGCAACCATAAGCGATAGTTTAAAACTTATTGTGCTTTTAACCGAAAGTGGATTGGTTTTACCACAAACCAATTACTATAGCAATAATGCTAGTTATCCAGGAACGCCATTTTTTAGTTCAGGTAATCCAATTAGTAACTTTGTTAATCAATTTGTATTTAGAAGATCACCAACTACAGCTTTTGGTGTAACGATTCCTGTTAGTAGTCAAACAAAAAATGGTGAACATACTGCTAATTATACAGTTGATATTACTGGTTATAATCCTGCTAATTTAAGAGTAGTTGCATTTGTAGTATATGCCGAAAATCAACCAAAAACTGGTTTACTCAATGTTCAAACAGTTGCTGCTGGTGGTACGCAAGCATATGATTAGTATAAAAAATAATAGATAATAAATCCCTTAACAATTTTTGTAAGGGATTTTTTGTTTACAGCAACTTCTCTCCTCCTATATTTGTTTTATGAAGCCTATTAGTTTCATAATCATCACTTATAATCGTGCAAACGATACGTTAGAACTATTGCAAAACATTAGTTCACTTAATCGTGCAACAGAGCTGTTAGAAGATGTAATTATTGTAAACAATGCTTCCACCGAAAATTATAATGAAGTAAAAGAATACATTGAAGATTACGATTATATTCCCTTTCAATACATTGATGCACCAAGCAATTTAGGCGTTACAAAAGGTAGAAATTTTGCATTACAATTTGCCAAAGGCGATATCTGTATTTTTTTAGACGATGATGCCATTTTGCAAAATAAAGATGCTCTAGAAAACACCATTCAATGCTTTCAACAAAAAGGTATTGATGGAAGAGAAATTGCCATTGTATCCTTCAAAGTATTGTATTACCAAAATTTAGCAATGCAAGTAAATGCTTTACCACATAAAAAGTTTGAACAATACAAAAACAAATCTTCATTTTTTACTTATTTTTTTGCAGGTGGAGCTCATGCAATAAAAAGAAATGTATTAGACGAAGTTGGTAATTTACCAGAAGAGTTTTTTTATGGTATGGAAGAATACGATTTAAGCTATCGTATCATTGATAAAGGTTATTGCATTCAATACAACAATTCTATTGTAATGCTGCATAAAGAAAGTCCTTTAGGCCGAAAACCCAAACACGAAAAGCTAAGAATGATGTGGGTGAACAAAAGCAAAGTAGCTTATAGATATTTACCCAAAGGTTACTTTATCACTACAGCAATTATGTGGAGTTTTCAATTTTTAAAAGAAACCAATTTTAATGTAAAAGCATTTTTTATTGGTTGGAAAGAAGTATTTAAAATACTTTCTACCGAAAAAAGAACACCATTAAAAAGAAGTTCATTGGTTTATTTAGAAAATACCGAAGCTAGACTTTGGTATTGATTTTTATTAACTGAAAAGTTTAATGGTTAATTAGTTTATTAGTTTAATGGTTTTATTTAGGTTCCAATAATTCGTCAATATTAATTCACCAATTCGTTCATTCGCTAATCCTTCAATTCCTGTAAATACCTCAAAAACAACTCTAATCCTTTTCGTTTATCCTCATCTAAATTATAGCTTATATTTTCTGTGTAGTACTTTTTTAAGTCATACGCATCAAAATTATTTTCAGCCACTACCTCATCAATATGTTTTAAGCCAAACCCATTGGCCATATTAAATCCATCTAAAAAATCTTCTGGCAATTTTTTATTCGCAACCCAAGCAGCAAATACAAACGGTAAGCCAGTAAAATCAATCCAAGTTTTGGCTAAATCGTATACAAAAGTTGAAATTTTGAGTTGTTCTAAAGCTCTATCTCCAATTACAACACCTGCAGTAGTGCCTTTAATTTCGTTTCTAAAATCTTTCCCCCCATCTACAAATTCAACTTCTTTTTTCCAATAATATTTCAATAAAACTTTACATAAATTAACCGAAGTTCTGCTTTGATAATCTAGTAAAACCCGTTCAACTTTATTTAATTCAACTTCGCTAAATAAGCAAACGCTTGCTACTTCTTGCACTGCTCCAATGCAATATTTGGTTACAATATGAGCTTCTTTTAGTCTAGGTATAATAGCTACAGGAACCAATCCAACATCCACTTCATCATTCAGCAACATGGCAGCAATATTGGCAGGATAATCTTCAATCAATTCAATTTTATCCATCAAACCACTTCTCTTAATTCCGTACAACAATGGCTTAGTGTTTTTATAACTCACTGCCCCAACTTTAATCTTCTTCAATTCATTTACATTTGCCGCAAAGAAAACATTTTTTTGGGAACGAACAGCAGAATTACTGTTGAACCACGAAGGCACAAAGGCATGGAGTTACACCAAGTAATTGCTTAGTGACACTCCATTACTCTTTTTCTCTGTGGTAAAAAAAGATCATTAAAGTTCATCACCTTGAAGAGTGCGACGCCACAGGTGTTGAACAAAGATTCAAAAGCTGGTTACCAAAAAAAAACTTCTTTAAACTACTAAACTTTTAAACTTTAATAAACTTCTCATATATGGAATTAACATCACTTACCGCTATTTCTCCCATTGACGGTCGTTATAGAAAACAAGTTGCTCATTTAGACCAATTTTTCTCTGAATTTGGTTTGATTAAATATCGTGTAATAGTAGAAATTGACTACTTTTTGTTTTTAGGTGAAAAGAAATTTTTTAAGGTTTCCCCGAAATTGAAACAACATTTAATAGATGTAAAAAACAATTTTAATTTAGACGATGCTCAACAAATTAAACAAATTGAAGCTGTTACCAATCACGATGTTAAAGCGGTTGAATATTTTTTAAAAGAACAATTGGATAAAGCAGGTGCTAGTAATTTAAAAGAGTGGATTCACTTTGGTTTAACCAGTCAGGACATTAACAACACTGCCATTCCTTTAAGTTGGAAAGATTGTATGGAGCATGAATATTTACCAGCAGTAGTTAATACACACAATTCTTTACAAGGTTTAGCTAAACAATGGAATGAAATTTCAATGTTGGCACGTACACATGGGCAACCTGCTTCCCCTACTGTTTTGGGCAAAGAAATTATGGTGTTTACTGAGCGTATTTACGGACAAATAAAATTATTTACGGCTGTACCTTATGCAGCAAAATTTGGTGGTGCAACTGGTAATTTTAATGCTCATCAAATTGCTTTTCCTAAGAAAAATTGGATTGATTTAGGAAACGAATTTGTAAACAATGTATTGGGGTTAGAACGTATGCAGTTTACTACTCAAATTGAACAATATGATAACTTGGCTGCTCAATTAGATGCCATGAAACGCATTAATACAATTTTGATTGATTTATGCAGAGACATGTGGACATATATAAGCATGGATTACTTTAAACAAAAAACCAAGAAAGGTGAAGTAGGTAGCAGTGCAATGCCACATAAAGTAAACCCAATTGATTTTGAAAATGCAGAAGGAAATTTAGGCATTGCCAATGCTTTATTAGAACATTTATCTGCTAAATTACCGATCAGTCGTTTACAAAGAGATTTAACCGATAGTACTGTTTTAAGAAACTTAGGTATACCAGTTGCACATACAATTTTAGCGATAAAATCTTTAGAAAAAGGCTTAAATAAATTGTTGTTGAATGAGGCAAAAATTAAAGAAGATTTAGACAATAATTGGGCTGTAGTTGCAGAAGCAATTCAAACTATTTTACGTAGAGAAAACTATCCAAATCCGTACGAGGCTTTAAAAGATTTAACTCGTGGAAAAGATAAAATTGATAAAGCAGCCATTCATGAATTTATTGCTCAGTTAAAAGTAAGTGCAACATTGAAAAAAGAATTAAAAGCCATTACACCACATAATTATACTGGAGTAAATCCTATTTATTAATAGGATGATTTTATAATAACTGAAAAAGGGCAATGATTGAAACTGTTTCAATCATTGCCCTTTTTTTGAATTCATACCATTTGTTGTGATTGCAAGTTTTGCTTCAACAACAATTAGAATCTATCTAAATTCATTACTTTATTCCAAGCTGCAATAAAGTCTTTTACAAACTTTTCTTTTGAATCGCTGCTTGCATAAATTTCTGCAATAGCTCTTAATTCAGAGTTTGAGCCAAAAATTAAATCGGCACGTGTTGCAGTCCATTTTGGTTCACCTGTTTTTCTATCAGATCCAACAAAAATTTCACCTGAATCAGTGGTAGCTTTCCAAGTGGTACTTAAGTCTAATAAGTTTACAAAGAAATCATTGGTTAAAGTTTCTGGGTTCTTTGTAAATACACCATATTTAGAACCATCGAAGTTGGCATTTAAAACCCTCATACCACCTACTAATGCTGTCATTTCTGGTGCGGTTAAAGTAAGTAATTGAGCTTTATCAATCAACATTTCTTCTGTAACAGATGTACAACTTGCATGTTTATAATTTCTAAAACCATCGGCTTTGGGTTCTAACACTGCAAAAGAAGCTACATCGGTTTGTTCTAAACTTGCATCTCCTCTACCTGGGTTAAATGGAACAGTAACTTCAATACCTGCTACTTGTGCAGCTTTTTCAATGGCAGCATTTCCAGCTAATACAATTAAATCGGCAATTGAAATTTGCTTGCCACTTGCATTAAATTCGGTTTGAATTTTTTCAAGTGTTGCTAATACATTTTTTAACTGAGCTGGATTATTGGCTTCCCAATTAATTTGAGGCTCTAAACGAACACGAGCTCCATTTGCACCACCTCTTTTATCAGAACCTCTGAATGTAGATGCAGAAGCCCAAGCAGTTGAAACCAATTGAGCCACTGTTAATCCACTTGCTAAAATTTGAGTTTTCAAATCAGCAATTTCAGTTAATGATAAATTACTATTTCCAGCTGGAACAGGATCTTGCCAAATTAAAACTTCTGATGGTACTTCTGCTCCCAAATAACGAGCAATTGGACCCATATCTCTATGAGTTAATTTATACCAAGCTCTTGCAAAAGCATCTTCAAATTCACTGAAATTTTCTAGAAATCGTCTAGAAATTTTTTCATACGCTGGATCCATTTTCAAACCTAAATCAGCTGTAGTCATAATTGGAGCATGACGTTTGTTTGGATCATGAGCATCTACAACCAAGTTTGCTGCACTTTCATCTGTAGGAATCCATTGATGTGCACCAGCAGGGCTTTTTACCAATTTCCAATCGTATTTAAACAATGTTTCAAAATAGCCATTATCCCAAGTTGTTGGATTTGGTTTCCAGGCACCTTCAATTCCACTGGTAATTGTATCGACACCTTTTCCAGTTCCAAAACTATTTTTCCAACCCATACCCATTTCTTCTATGCTTGCACCTTCTGGTTCTCTGCCAACTAAAGCAGCATCACCTGCACCATGGGCTTTACCAAAAGTATGTCCACCTGCTACTAATGCAACAGTTTCCTCATCGTTCATCGCCATTCTTGCAAAAGTTTCTCGAATATCTCTTGCCGATGCAATTGGGTCAGGATTACCATTTGGGCCTTCAGGATTTACATAAATCAATCCCATTTGAACAGCTCCTAATGGATTGTCTAATTCTCTATCGCCTTTATAACGCTTATCGCCTAACCATTCAGTTTCATTACCCCAATTAATATCTTGTTCTGGTTCAAAAACATCTTCACGACCACCACCAAATCCAAATGTTTTAAAGCCCATAGATTCTAATGCACAATTACCTGTTAGAACCATCAAATCTGCCCAAGAAATTTTGTTGCCATACTTTTGTTTAATAGGCCATAATAAGAAACGAGCTTTATCTAAATTACCATTATCTGGCCAACTATTTAGGGGGGCAAAACGCAATGTGCCAGAACTTGCACCACCACGTCCATCTGCTATTCTATATGTTCCTGCACTATGCCAAGCCATACGAATAAATAATGGACCATAATGACCATAATCGGCTGGCCACCATTCTTGCGAAGTAGTCATTAACTCGAATATGTCTTTTTTTATGGCTGCTAAATCTAATTGCTTAAACGCTTCGGCATAATTGAAACCTGGTTCTAAGGGATTAGACAAGTTAGAATTTTGGCGAAGAATACCTAAATTCAATCGGTTAGGCCACCAATCTTTGTTTGAAGTTCCTGCACCTGCCGTTTGTTTCATTTGTCCATTATGAAATGGACACTTGCTGATGTCTGATGAATTACTCATGTTTGTTTTGTTTATTGAATGTTATTTAAATGTGCCTGTTATTTGAAGTTTTATATCTTGAATATTGAAATTTTTAATTTTATGCTTTTTGAAATAATCGTTGATGAGCTGATTCAATTGTGTGTCTTCATAATCTTCAATTCTATCGGTTTCTGCACAATATAAATGATGGTGATTAGACAATACAGCATCGTAACGCATGATATCTTTTTCGGTTTTTACTTTTCGTAAAAGCTCATTTTCAACCAAAGAATCTAAAACTTTATAAACAGTACCAACCGAAATATTTGGATGGTAAGCCTTGATATATTCTATAATATTTTCGGCGGTTGGATGATTGTTTAAATGCACAATTGCATGATAAATGGCTACCCGTTGTGGAGTTACTTTTAAGCCTTTTTCTTGTAATTTTTCTCTAAAAAATTGATTCATTTTTAAAATTGAGAATAATTCTGCAAAGATAATCATTCTCCTTTAGCAATAAATATGTTTTAAGGAATTTTTTTTTCTACAAACAATTCTTGAATTTTAGCTAGTAACTTTAATATGCGATACCAATAAATCGCTAGGAGAAACTCCATATTCTTTTTTAAATGCAGCTGCAAAATGGCTTAGGTTACTATAACCAATCATTAAACCTACTTCTTTAGAGGTATAACTGCCTTCTAAGAGTAAAGACTTTGCTTTGGCCATTCTATTTTTTTGGTAGTACTCGTAAATGGGTGTTCCATATAAAGATCTAAACTCCGACTTTAATTTGGTTGCACTCATGGCACAAATTTTAGAGAGTTTTTCTATGGTTGGAGGAGCCGTAGAATAATCTTTCAATAATAAATTTTCAACTTGCATTAACCGTTCTAACTCACTATTATTCAATCTAGTTTTAGCCGATATTAAGTTTACTTTTTGTTGTTTTTGAATAAATTTTTCTAACAACAATAAAATTCTGTTTTGAATAAAATTAAACTTGAGTGGTTGTTTAATTTGTGGGGTCATTAAATCGTCTAAAATAGCTCTGTATTGAACATCAATAATTTTGGGTTGCTCTAACGTTAAATATTCCATGAGTTCTTTATTAAATAATTTTTCTAAAGAATCATTATTAATTAAGTAACTCAACTGTTCAAGCGTAAAATAAAATTTTACACTTTTTAATCTTGTACCTGCTGGAATATTAAAATTGGCTGAATTTGTAGTTTGGTATAAAACCACAAATGATTGAAACAAAATTTCAGTTGTAACACCTGCCCTTTTAGTAGTGGTATATAATTCGTTGAATTGTAAAGAGAAATAGTTTTCAGTTAATTTAGGACGTTGAAAAAAAATATCTTGGTTAAGTTTTGAATCCGAAACCATAATACTTATACCGTTTGGTAAGGTTTCGGCCCAAAGCCAACCTTCACCAAATGCACTTGGTACAAGTACAGTATTATCTTTCATAGAACATTTGAATGCTGAGGCAATTTGTTCTAATAAAATAACATAATTGGGCGTATCGAATTTTACTTCTATCACTTGGTACGGGTCAATGGTTCTTGAATTAATCTGTCAGCTGCTTACTTGTTAATATATCACTTGGTAATTGATCGAACGACTTTTTAAATGCTTTTGCAAAATTGCTTAAGTTGCTATAACCTACTTCTATACCTACTTCTCTAACAGTATATTTTTGAGATAACAACATAGCTTTTGCTTTATTCATTCTATGTTTTTGAAAATATTGATAAATAGGTAATCCATACACATCTCTAAAACTAGTCTTTAATTTAGATGGGCTCATGGCTGCCATTCTTGCCAATTTAGGAATGCCCGGAGGAACAGCAGAAAAATCTTTTAATAATTCTCCTTCAACAATCATTAAACGTTGCAAATCATCGTTCGATACTTTCATATCAAAACTAGAATCGCTCATTTTTTTATAAATTCTGGTAAAGAAGCGTTCCATTAATAGCATGATTCGATTTTGAATGATTAAGGATTCAAAAATTTGATCTTCATTGCTATTCATGGCCTCTGCCATTATTCTTTTGTATTCTGTATCTAAAGATTCGTAATTAAAAGAGCTGGTTTTAAGACTTAAATATTTTTTCAAAATATCTCCTACCCTTTCAATTCCTAAAAAATGATCTAACCATTCTCTACTAAAAATAATATTAATGCCCCTTATTTTGGTATGCTTAGGTGTAAAAAATAACCAATCGAATTTGGTACTCATTAAAAATACTGCACTCTTTGCAGCATTTTGAGCGGTGGGTATTTGATCTACATTTTCTTCGGCTTCAGCCTCATCAAATCTTAAAGTAAAAAAATCTTCTTTCACTTTTTTTCGTTGTAATAAAACATCTTGATTTAAAGAATAATCCGAGATGATGGCTTGTAAACCATTGGGCAATTTTACAATCCGCATGTAACCTTCTCCAACTTCTTTTGAAAATACCAAACGTCCATCTTTTATTTTACAATTAAACGATTTGGCAAAATGCTTTAATAGCTCGTTATAGTTGGTATGGTTGTATTCTATTTTAAACAAAGCAGGTATGTTTTGGGTGAGCAGTGGTATTATAAATAACGCAATGGATTTCTTTTAGCAAAAAGAATATATTTTTTAATGTTAATCCAAAAAGCTAAAATCATATACACCAATACTGGTGAACCCATAGTTAAAAAAGAAATATAAATAAACCACATTCTAATACGTGAAGAAGCTATTCCAAGCTTTTCGCCAATAGCAGTACATACCCCAAATGCATGTATTTCTAAATACGCTCTCAATTTGTTCATAAATAACATGTTTTCTAAGATTTATAATGACTATATATGTGCAATTTATAGAAATAGATTCACAAATTTGAAAAACACATTTTATCTAATTTTTGTTTTACTGTAAATTCGCAGCACTTTATAAAAAGAATGTTCAAAAAAGAGGATTCCATTTTATAAAATAATTACATTTTTACACTTTACATCTAAAATTACAATTATGGCTTTTGACATTGAAATGATTAAGAAGGTATATGCTGAAATGCCTGGAAAGGTAGATGCTGCACGTACTGCATTGGGTCGTCCATTAACGTTATCAGAGAAAATTTTATTTGCTCATTTACATAGCGATATGAAGTTGGAAAACTTTGGTCGTGGTAAGAGTTATGTTGATTTTGCTCCAGACCGTGTGGCTATGCAAGATGCAACAGCACAAATGGCTTTGTTGCAGTTTATGCAAGCTGGAAGACCAAAAGTTGCAGTTCCATCAACAGTACATTGCGATCACTTAATCACTGCAAAAGTTGAAGGCAAAACCGATTTAGCTGTTGCACAAACAGAAAGTAAAGAAGTATTTGATTTTTTATCTTCAGTATCTAATAAATATGGCATTGGTTTTTGGAAACCAGGTGCTGGAATTATTCATCAGATTGTATTAGAAAATTATGCTTTCCCTGGTGGAATGATGATTGGTACAGATTCTCACACAGTAAATGCTGGAGGTTTGGGTATGATTGCTATTGGTGTTGGTGGTGCTGATGCTTGTGATGTAATGGCAGGTTTACCTTGGGAATTGAAATGGCCTAAATTAATTGGGGTTAAATTAACTGGTAAATTAAGTGGTTGGGTTGCTCCTAAAGATGTGATTTTAAAAGTTGCTGGTATCTTAACTGTAAAAGGTGGAACTGGTGCAATTGTTGAATATTTTGGTGAAGGTGCAACAAGTATGAGTTGTACAGGTAAAGGAACCATTTGTAATATGGGTGCTGAAATTGGTGCTACCACTTCTACTTTTGGGTATGATGAAAGTATGAGTCGTTACCTTGCTGCAACAGGCAGAGCAGACGTGGCTGAACTTGCAGATGCTATTGCTCCTTACTTAACTGCAGATGCTGAATGTTATGCAAATCCAGAACAATATTTTGATCAAGTAATTGAAATTAATTTGAGTGAATTAGAGCCACATTTAAACGGACCATTCACTCCAGATTTAGCTACTCCTATTTCTAAAATGAAAGAAGCAATGGCAGCGAATGGCTGGCCTGCAAAAGTAGAAGTTGGTTTAATTGGTAGCTGCACCAACTCTTCTTATGAAGATATCTCAAGAGCTGTTTCGTTAGCTAAACAAGTATCTGAAAAAGGATTAAAATCTAAAGCAGAATTCACCATTAGTCCGGGTTCTGAGCAAATTCGTTATACAATTGACAGAGATGGATTCTTAAAAATATTTGACCAAATTGGAGCAAAAGTATTTACGAATGCTTGTGGACCATGTATTGGTATGTGGGATAGAATGGGTGCTGAAAAGCAAGAAAAAAATACCATCGTTCATTCGTTCAACAGAAACTTTGCTAAACGTGCCGATGGTAATCCAAATACCTATGCTTTTGTTGCTAGTCCTGAAATTGTTACAGCATTAGCAATTGCAGGTGATTTAGGATTTAATCCGCTAACGGATACTTTAACCAACGATAAAGGTGAGCAAGTAATGTTAGATGCTCCTACTGGAGATGAATTACCTAAGAATGGTTTCGCTGTAGAAGATGCAGGTTACCAAGCACCAGCTGCTGACGGAAGTGGTGTAACAGTTGCAGTTGCACCTGATAGCAAACGTTTACAATTGTTAGCTCCTTTTGCAGAATGGGAAGGAACTGATTTGAAAGGATTGAAATTATTGATTAAGGCAAAAGGTAAATGTACTACCGATCATATTTCAATGGCGGGTCCTTGGTTAAAGTTTAGAGGACATTTAGACAATATTTCTAACAATATGTTGATTGGTGCTGTTAACTATTTTAATGAGAAAACCGACAATATCAAAAACCAATTAACTGGTGAATATGGTCCTGTACCTGCAACACAAAGAGCTTATAAAGCTGCTGGTATTGGTAGTATCGTTGTTGGAGATGAAAACTATGGTGAAGGAAGTTCACGTGAACATGCAGCTATGGAACCACGTTTCTTAGGTGTACGAGTGGTGTTGACTAAATCGTTTGCACGTATTCACGAAACCAACTTGAAAAAGCAAGGTATGTTGGCATTAACATTTGCGAACAAAGAAGATTACGATAAAATTCAAGAAGATGATACGGTAGATGTAATTGGTTTAACCAACTTTACGCCTGGGACTCCATTAACATTGGTATTTACCCATGCCGATGGAACTAAGGATGAAGTTGTAGCAAATCACACCTACAATCAACAACAAATTGAATGGTTTAAAGCAGGTGCTGCTTTGAATATTATTAGAAAGCAGGTTGCTGGGTAACATTATTTTTAAATATTAAAATAGCTCTTGTAAATTACAAGAGCTATTTTTGTTTAATTAATTTTTGGTAAATGAAGATTACAAAACTTTCCATTAAGAACTTTCATCAGTTTAAAGACTTAGAGGTAGATTTAACTTACCCCAAAGGGCATAAAAAAGAAGGTGAGCCTTTAGATAAAGTTTGTTTTATTGGGCAAAGTGGAACTGGGAAAACTACTTTATTGAAGTTAATTGGTGGACACACATACACTATAGGTAAACTTTTTAAAGAATATAATCATGAAGATTTCAAAGATGTTTTTATTACAAAAAAGTTTAAAGAATATTCTACTAATGTAAGAGTTAGAATATCTGCTGATGAAAATAACGCTCCTTCTAACACTTATACTTGGAGCAATTATAAAAAGTTAGACGAAAAGATAGACTTTGAAGATATCATTAAAATTGAAGAGGATTATTTAGATAAAATAAAAACTCAATTTATTTATTTTCCTGCTGACCTAAAATTTGATACTAGTGAAAACAAAAAAAGAAATATTGCAGACAAAAAAGTAATTGATTTTAGTGAATATAATTTAGGAGATGTTTGGAGTATAGTATTAAATGAAATACAGAAATACCGAGAAAAGCTTTTAGTTTTTAAGCAGAATATTGCAAATGTGGCTCAAGAAGAAAATGTAGATATTGAGAAAATACAAAAAGAAATCAAAAAGTTAGAACGGTGGCAAAAAAAAGAAAAAAATCCTATTATATCTTTAGCTAAGGAATGCCTAGATTATCTATTAAATTATTTTAATTTAAGTTTAAATACAGAATTTGAATTTCAACAGTTATCCGATCTGAATTTTATTGGAGTTATAGATAAAGAGGGAAATAAAGTACCAGCAAGTTTATTTAGCACTGGAACAAAACAAGTAATTTTCAGTGCAGTTCCTTTATATCTCCTAAAACCTGAAGATGCTCTAATTTTATTTGATGAACCTGAACGTTCACTATACCCCAATATTCAAAAAATATTAATTGATTATTATACTAAATTAGCAAAAAATTCTCAGTTCTTTTTTGCAACTCATTCTCCCATTATTGCTTCAAGTTTTGAACCTTGGGAAATTGTAGAATTGAAGTTTGATAAAAATGGCAAGGTATATCAAGATTTGTATTATGATAAAAATAAAGAACGTCACGTTGATAACTATACTATCATTCCATCTTATTTAACTTACGATTTAATGTTAAATAAAGTATTTGATTTAACTCAAACACATAGCACAGAAAGATCAGAAAAAATTACAGAAGTTTTAATGCTTAGAAACAGGGTTAAAGTACATCAAAATAAAGGAACATTGAATACTGAAAAAGGTAAGAAAGACTACGAAAATTATAAAGACCTAGCCAGTAAATTATTTTGGGATTTTGAAATAAACTAATCATGCAAAAAATTGAAAAGTCGCTAACGCTAGCTGCTGAATATAAAAAATGGTTAGATGGTATTAACAAAAAATCTATTCATCCAAAGTATTCATCTTCTAATCATCGATTTTATTATGATGTAATTGCAAACTTACTATGGGTGCAAAAGGGACTTTGTGCTTATACAGAATTATTTTTATGCGATGTTAAACATTTAGATAAATCAAATTGGAAAAATGGAAAATTCACCCAATTTGATTTTAAAGGTCAGCTTGACCACTATGATGCAACTTTGAAAGAAAAGAAAGGTTGGGAATGGAATAATTTTTTTATGATAGATAGTGATGTTAATAGAAAAAAAAATGATAAAAAAATGAGTGGTTACTTAAAGCCAGATCAGGAGGATTATGACCCATTTTATTTTTTACAATACGACTTTAAAACACATAATTTTATTCCCAATAGCTTAAGAACAGAAAAAGAACAAGACAAAATTCTAGAAGAAATAAATATTTTAGGCTTAAATTTTCAACCCATAATTGATAATAGAAAAAGCTATATTACTCCTTTGATAGACGAAGTTGCTTTAGGAATAAAATCATATGCAGCTGTTAGAAAAAATCTATATCAGTTCTATACTTCATTTGAAATGTCTTTAAGAAGTTTACAATTACAATCAACAACAAATTGAGTGGTTTAAAGCAGGTGCTGCTTTGAATATTATTAGAAAGCAGGTTGCTGGAAATTAATATTGATTTTTATTAGATATAACAAAAGGCTGCTTCAAATGAAGCAGCCTTTTGTTTGTGCATACGTTTGTTTCTAAAACTTCCCTACCCTCAAAATTGCTCTATAATCATTATATGTACTATTCGGAAAACCATTTTCGGGTGTAATATTTTCAAATGCAAAACGAATTCCGTTTATTACCGTATCTGAGTTGAAATTAGGGTTAGGTGAATACAGTTCAACAGTATGTAATTGATTGTTGACGGTAATTTTAAACCTTGCTTTGGCATAACCACCCCAAATACAAAATGCATTGTATGGACATCTACTATCTTGCAATAAAGAGTCAAAACAATATTTAATATGAATATTTTGTTCGTACAATTTCTCTGTACAAGTTCCAACAGGAATATTTACACTATCTGTTGTGGTTGATAAGTTGATTTCATTGGTTGATTTTGCACATGCTACAAATGCCAATACAATTGATATAACTACAATTATTTTTTTCATGATCACTATTTTGCTTATTTGACTATTGTTTATGTTCATTCATTGCAACAATTTGAAGTTTTTTTATTCATTCTATCATATTTAACATCAATCAATAAGTAATATTCTTTAATCTACTTATTCAAGATTGAAACAATCAGTTTAAATACTTGTTAACCAAATACAAGTATTTTGCAGTATGCTTCAAACAACCAAAGGTTATCAAATTGTTCATACATGGCTTGCTAGCAAAGGGTTTCAACCATTTGAGTTTCAAGAACAAGCTTGGCAACATATTGCATTTGGCAAAAGTGGTTTAGTAAATGCCCCTACAGGTTGTGGCAAAACTTTTTCGGTTTTTTTAGGCAGTCTTATTCAATTCATTAATCAACATCCAAAAGATTATCAGCAACAAAAAAATCATGGCGTTCAATTAATTTGGATTACGCCTTTAAGGGCTTTGGCAAAAGATATTGGCAGAGCCATGGAAGAAGTAATTCATGATTTGAACTTATCTTGGAAAGTGGGCATTCGTAATGGTGATACAACAAGTGCTGAACGACAAAAACAGAAACGTAACTTACCCGAAGTACTCATTATTACTCCTGAAAGTTTACAACTATTATTGGCTCAAAAAAACAATGTCGATATTTTTAAAACCGTTCAAACCATTGCTGTAGATGAATGGCATGAACTATTAGGCGGCAAACGTGGTGTACAAGTTGAATTGGCTATTAGTAGAATTATTGCATTGAATCAATCATTCAAAATTTCAAATTCCGAATTAACCATTTGGGGAATTTCGGCAACCATTGGCAATTTAGAAGAAGCCAAAGAAGTTTTATTAGCTCCATTAAAACAAGCAGGCGTAATTATTAAAGCCAACTTGGATAAACAAATAAAAGTGGTTCCCATTATTCCCGATGAAATAGAAAAATATCCTTGGGCTGGTCATTTAGGTACTAAGTTGGCCGAGAAAATTATTCCTATAATAGAACAAAGCAATACCACACTCATTTTCATTAATACAAGAGGAATGAGTGAAACATGGTATCAAACTATTTTATCAGTTGCTCCTCAATTGGCTGGTGCAATTGCATTGCATCATGGAAGCATTGAGCAAGAACTAAGGCTTTGGGTAGAAGATGCTTTACATACCCAAAAACTAAAAGCAGTAGTTTGTACAGCAAGTTTAGACTTGGGAGTTGATTTCCGTCCTGTTGATACTGTTATTCAAGTTGGTTCACCCAAAGGTGTTGGAAGATTTTTGCAAAGAGCAGGAAGAAGTGGACATCATCCAGGTGCAATTAGTACCATTTATTTTTTACCTACTCATTCACTTGAATTATTAGAAGTTGCTGCATTAACCAAAGCAATTGAACTGAAAGAAATTGAAAGCAAACCTCCACTCACTTTATGTTTTGACGTATTGATTCAATACTTATGTACACTAGCTGTAGGCGATGGTTTTACAGCCAATGAAACTTATGAGCAAGTTAAAAGTACTTATTGTTTTAATGATATTACCAAAGATGAATGGCTAGAAGTGTTGCAACATATAACCATTGGTGGAAAGGCTTTACAACAATACGATGACTATAAAAAAGTAGAAATTATTGATGGATTGTATAAAATTAATAATAGAAGAATAGCCATGCGTCATCGTATGCACATTGGTACAATTGTAAGCGATGCAATGATGAAAGTGAAATTTTTATCAGGTGGCTATATTGGTGTAATTGAAGAATGGTTTATTAGCAGATTATCGGTTGGCGATGTTTTTACTTTAGCAGGAAGAAATGTTGAATTGGTGATGACCAAGGAAATGGATGTATTGGTAAAAAAATCAAATTCCAAAAAATCAATTGTACCAAGTTGGATGGGTGGAAGAATGAGTTTAACAGCTAACCTTGGAAAAATTTTAAGAGAAACTTTCAATGAAGTAGCAGATATTGTTGAAGCAGTTGATAATTCTCCAATTAGTAATCGGCAATTAGAAATTAACTTCCTTATCCCTTTACTTCAACTCCAAGATCAACTTTCTCATATTCCTAAAAGCAATGAAATATTGATTGAACAAATTGAAACGAAAGATGGATTTCATTTGGTCATTTATCCCTTTGAAGGAAGACAAGTACATGAAGCAATGAGTGCCATTATTGCGTATAGAATTAGTAAAATTAAACCCATTACTTTTTCAATTGCCATGAATGATTATGGTTTTGAATTACTCAGTGATCAACCTATACCTGTAGATGATAGTAATGTACAAGAATTGTTTACTAACGAAAATTTATTATTAGATATTCAACAAAGTATTAATCATACAGAAATGGCTAAACGAAGGTTTAGAGATATTGCAGTAATTGGTGGGCTCATTTTTCAAGGAATACCGGGTGAACATAAAAAAGCCAAACATTTACAATCATCGGCTTCCTTACTTTTTAAAGTGTTTGAAGAGTATGATTCCAATAACATTTTATTGAAACAAGCATACCAAGAAGTGTTAGAACAACAAATGGATGAAGCCCGTTTAAGAGCAGCATTACAAAGAATTTATGAAAGTGTTATAGTACTTAAGTTTCCTAGCCAATTAACGCCACTCTCCTTCCCTATTGCAGTAGATGGACTGAATAGAAACAATCTTTCATCTGAGAAGTTAGCCGACAGAGTTAAACGTATGCAACAACTGTTAGAAAAATGATTTTTGTTCAATTCATCTTTTTACCGAAATTTAACGCATGGCAAAAAAAGTTTTTTATTTTTTACTAGTAATTTTTGCAATTATTCAATTGTTTCAACCCGATAGAAATTCATCGGCAGAAAATTTATCGTCCGAATTGGCCAATCAACACAGGCTTCCTGATAGTATTGAAAACTTACTCAGTACTGTTTGTTACGATTGCCATAGTAACAACACAGATTATCCTATTTTTATTAATCTACAACCAATTGGTTGGTATATGCAAAGCAAAGTAGAGAAAGGGAAAAAACATTTGAATTTCTCCGAATTTGGAAATTATTCAGCCAATGAAGCCATGAATAAATTAGAAGAAATTGATGAAGCCATGAAGAACAATAGAATGCCTTTACAAGCATATAGATGGTACAATAAAGAAGCCAATTTAACCGACGAACAACGTCAAACCATTTCAGCGTGGGCTTTGCAATTAAAACAAAATATTATGAAAGACAGTTTAAATGCTGTTACTGCTGATTCTACACTTACTTCAAGTATTCGATAAAAAATTTTCTAGTTACTTTTTATTTTGCAAGCACCACTTTTACATGTATTTCACCAACAGCATTTATGGCTTTATGCTAGTAGGTATATTTTTTGGGAAGAACAAAAAGCCATTATTTTATCGGATGTACATTTTGGCAAAACTGGCCATTTTAGAAAACATGGTATAGCTGTACCACAAACTCTTTTTAAAGAAGAGTTGCAACGTTTATTGGCCATTCTTACTTTTCATAAAGCAGCACAAATAATTGTTGTGGGAGATTTATTTCACAGCCATGCCAATAAAGAAATGGATTTATTTTTAAAATGGAGAGCTGATTTTAATACAGTAGACTTTCACCTTATTAAAGGCAATCATGATATTTTAAAACCTGAATTTTATCAATCGGCTAATATTATTTTACACGATAGCTGGATACTCCATCCTTTTGGTTTTATACATGATTATAGCGATAAAAAAAATGATAATGAACTAACAAAAGATGCCTATTTTTTTTCAGGTCATATACATCCAGGTATATTAATTAAAGGTGGAAGCAAACAAAACCTTCGATTGCCTTGTTTTTACTTTACTGAAAATTATGCAGTATTACCAGCATTTAGTGAGTTTACAGGATTGGCAACCATTCAACCTAAACAAAAGGATACTGTTTTTGCAATAATTGATAATTCAGTATTACAAATTGCTAATTTCTAATTTGAAATTCCTGATTATTACTTCAATTTTAAAAGCTAAAGAAATTGTAACAACACTATTTAATTATAAATTTCAAATCAGCAATCTCAAATCAGCAATCTCAAATTAGAAATGTTACACATCGCTTACGATACTATTTATGCTCATCCGTTACCAGAAGGCCATCGTTTTCCTATGTTGAAATATGAATTAATTCCTGAACAATTATTGCATGAAGGGAGTATTTTGCAAAGCAACTTATTTAAACCCCAAGAGTGTTCATTAGATATTGTTTTGCAAACCCATGAAAAAGAGTATGTAGATAAATTGTTGAATCAAGCTTTATCTGCATCGGAACAAAGAAAAATTGGTTTCCCTCAATCACCCGAATTAACGAAAAGAGAACTCATTATTACACAAGGAACAATTGATTGTTGTTTACATGCATTACAACACGGTGCAGCTATGAATATTGCAGGAGGAACACATCATGCATTTGCCAACAGAGGTGAAGGATTTTGCTTATTGAACGATATGGCAATTGCTGCTAATTATTTATTGCAACAAAAACTAGCTAAAAAAATTTTGATTATAGATTTGGATGTACATCAGGGCAATGGCACTGCAAAAATTTTTGAACATGAAGAAAGAGTTTTCACTTTTTCAATGCATGGAGCCCATAATTATCCTTTTCATAAAGAAAAAAGCGATTTAGATATTCCCTTATTAGATGGAATTAACAGCAAAGATTATTTAAGTTTATTAGAAGAAAACTTAAACCATTTAATTAAAACAGTACAACCCGATTTTGCTTTTTATTTATCGGGTGTAGATATTTTAGAAACTGATAAGTTTGGTAAACTAAAAGTAACCATGCAAGGTTGTAAAAACAGAGATGAATTTGTTTTTACAACCTTGCATGCACATAAAATTCCTGTTACAGTTGCAATGGGTGGTGGTTATTCACCAGATGTTAGAACCATTGTAGAAGCTCATTGCAACACTTTTAGAACAGCTTTAAAAATATTCGATTAAACAGTTTTCTTTGGAGGTAAATTGAATGCTACGGCATCGTGTAAGAAATTTTCTTTGTGTGCACCATCGCAAAAAGGCATGTTCTTGGAGTGTCCGCATCTACATAAGCTTACAATTTCTCTACCCTCTAAACCATACACGTTTCCATTTGCATCTACAATCTCAAAATCGCCTTCAATTTTTAAAGAACCATTGCTTTTTACTGTAATTTTTGTTGTTGCCATTATCTAACTTTTAATTGTTAATTTTTAATTCTTAATTCTTAATTATTCAACACCATTAAACTACATCCTCTAATATCACTATTATCCATTCTTCCATGTACTTCAAAGCTACCATCTTCATACACTATTCCAACATCATCCGTTGCAATAAAGCTACAACTATATATGTTGGCCAAATCAATAATATTCAATACTCCTTTACCATGTGTGGTAATTTGCAAAGGATCGTCTTCTGATCTTACTAAAACTTTCATCCAAGGTGGACAAACAAATCTTCCATTACCAGTTGAATAAGCTTGAGATAAGAGTTCCGTCATGCCATATTCACTGTGAATGTTATCTGTTTGAAAAGCATTCTTCAAAATTTCATGTACTTCATTCCTAGTCATTTCAGTTCTTCTACCTTTCATTCCACCAGTTTCCATTACAATAGTATGTTGTAATGGAAAAGAAAATTGCTCTACAAAATCTAATAATCCAAATGTAACACCAATGAGCAATGTTTTTTGCTGCTTTCTTTCTAAGGCTTGTAATACTTCAGCTAATTGATTGAATTCGTTTAAATAAAATCCACTTTCTCTAAATCTACTTTGCTTAATCCAATGATTCACCATGTACACCAAAGAAGAGTTATTTCTTTCTAAATAAGAAGGCAATAAACCAATTATACAATAATCATTTACAGAATCATATACTTTTTCAAAAGCAGTATTAAAACTTTGCTCATAAATAGCAATATCTTTTATTAAATGCTTACTATTAATACTTGTGGTTGTGCCACTACTTTCAAAACAATGAGAGGGTGAAAATTCTCCAACTTGTATTGAATGTGTTTTAAAAAAAGATATAGGTAAAAAGGGTATTTGAGTTGTTTCTTGTGTTTCAATATAATTTGGCTTAAGTAAATTACACCATTCTTTGTAAGTAGAATTATTGGCCAATTGAAATTGAAAAACTGCATTCAATGCAACATTAAATGTGTTTAGGTTGTTAATATTAAAAATCTCTCTTACAGTTTCAGCATTCATACGTTCCAAAATTCAACCATTAACCATTAGATTTGTAACATAACTTTTAATTGTATGAACAAAGTTTTAACGGCAATATTAATTATAACTACTTTAATTATTTATAGTTGCAACAAAGATAGTGCTAATACAAGGCCATCATTAACTCTTGTATCATTTAACCCTGAAGTGGTTGCAGTCAACAGTGATGCTCAAGTGCGTTTTACTTTTAGCGACAAGGAGGCCGATTTAGACACTTTAGCAATTTATAAAGTAAGAATTAACAAACAAACTACTGAAACTATAAGAGATAGTTTTAAACTAAGTGTACCAGAATTTACTAAAACTTCAAATGGAGATTTGTTTGTTGATTTAAGCTATCAAAATTATTTGGTATCAGCAAGAACCCCTCCAACTTCTGGCAATCCTCCAAGACGCCAACCAGATACTTTAATATTTAGATTTGTGTTAAGAGATAAAGCTAAAAATGTAAGCGATACTGTAGTAAGTTCTCCAATTGTTGTAATAAGATAATGGCAATCACTCCCCAAAAAATATTCAATACTTTTTTCTTCGGTAATTTTTTTGCTGCATTATGTGCTGTTGCATTGTGTATAGAAACCAATGTACAACATCATTTAGCACTCAATGGAATTCACTTTTATACCATCATTTTTTTAGGTACTGCTTATTATTATACTTTTTTGTACCTAAAAGAAATCCCTAATCAAGAACTAAACGAAAGAGTTACTTGGTATAAAAACAATCGTTCTACTTTAATTAAAACTCAACAATTTATTTTGGCAGTATTAGTATTGAGTATTGCACTTTTTGTTTATCGATATTTTGATGCTTTTGTAAATTTAAACAGCATAAAATATGGACAAATGTTACTTTTTCCAATTATTGCTTTCACTTATACGTTTAATATTTTACCATTCCCCGAAATTAAAAAACTAAGAAGAATTGGTTGGTTGAAACCATTTATTATTGGATTTGTGTGGAGTGGTGTTGTATCTGTTTATCCAATTATATTTTATCAATTACAAGTGGGCAGTAATCAACCATTTTTTGCATTACCATCGGGTTGGTTATTAATGAAAAACTTCATGTTCATTTCTACCTTATGTATCATGTTCGATATTAAAGATTTTGAACACGATATCAAAGAAGGTATTAAAACTTTTGCAGTTCAGTTTGGTATTCAAAAAACTATTTCATTTATCATTATACCTTTAATTCTTACTGGCATTTCAGCTTTTTTATTGTACAATAAACAATACAATATTTCAAAAATTCAAAGCATATTAATCAATTTAATTCCTTACTTACTTTTACTAATCACTGCTTTTAGTTTGCGTAAACGAAAAAGCATTATTTATTATTTATCTATTATAGATGGATTAATGATTGTAAAAGCTGTATGTGGAATTATAGCAGTTTACCTTATAAATTTATAGATATGGCTAAGGCAAAAAAAGAAACAAAAGCAAAAACAAAGACCAAAGAAAAATCGATTATTACTGAAACATCATTTCAGTTTTTGAAAACTTATTTGAATAATCCTTCACCTGTGGGGTTTGAAAGTGGCGGACAAAAAATTTGGCTCGATTATGTTACACCTTATGTAGATACCACTTTTCACGATCCTTATGGTACTGCTGTTGGAGTAATAAATCCTGATGCTCCTTTTAAAGTTGTAATTGAAGCACATGCCGATGAAATTAGTTGGTTTGTAAATTACATTAACAACGAAGGGTTAATTTATTTGAAAAGAAATGGAGGCGTAGATCATCAAATTGCACCATCTCAACGAGTGTTGATTCATGGAAAAAAAGGAGCAGTAAAAGCTGTTTTTGGATGGCCTGCCATACATACACGATTGGGTGGTGGCGATAAAGAAACACAACCTAAAGTAGAAAATTTATTTTTAGATTGTGGTGCAAGAAGCAAAAAAGAAGTGGAAGAATTGGGCATTCATGTAGGATCGGTTGTAACTTATCAAGATGGTTTTGATGAATTGGCAAACGATTATTACATAGGCCGTGCAATGGATAATAGAATTGGTGGTTTTATGATTGCCGAAGTAGCTCGTTTACTCAAAGAAAATAATAAAACATTGCCTTATGGTTTATATGTAGTAAATGCTGTACAAGAAGAAATTGGTTTACGTGGTGCCGAAATGATTGCTAGAAGAATTAAACCCAATATTGCAATTATAACAGACGTGACACATGATACCCAAACACCAATGATTAATAAAATTGTTGAGGGAGATGTAGCTTGTGGTAAAGGACCATCACCTGCTTATGGACCAGCTGTTCACAATAAATTATTGAAGTTGGTAGAAGAAGTAGCAGAAAAGAAAAAAATTCCATTGCAAATGCGTACTGTAAGTAGAAGTACTGGAACAGACACTGATAGTTTTGCTTATGCTAACGATGGTTGCCCAAGTGTATTAATTTCTATTCCTTTAAGATACATGCATACAACTGTTGAAATGTTGCATAAAAAAGATATAGAACAAACCATACAATTAATGTACGAAACCTTACTTACTTTAACTCCCAAAACCAATTTGAGTTACTTGTAGTTGGTGAATATTTTACAGTAAAAATCCCTGCACTTGCAGGGATTTTTTTAGCTAGATACTCAATTTATTTAGAAGCCAATACCAAAGATGGATCTATAAATATTCCTTTGTTAGTTGTAACCACAAGCATAACAGTGTTTTCATTGTTTTCTACACTAGCTTTTGCCCAAACATTGCCTTTAGAAATTACATCGCCTTGTTTAACATTTAAATTATTTAATCTGCTATTATAAAGGGAATCCTATTAAAATAAGTGTTGCTCTCTTTTTGTTGTAATAAATATTACACCCTTTTTATTAGTTGCTTTATATTGTTCGAGCTTTTGCTTGCTACTAAATACACCATATGTTTGAATGGTATTTTTTTCTAAATGTTCTTTTGCATCATCAACACCCATTCTTTGTCCATCAAGAATCACCAAATAATCATCTTTCTTTAATTTAAGAACTTGGGGATTATCAACAAATAAAGTATCTGCTATTATTTTATAATCATTAAATAGATTAGCTGTTTTTAATTCAGCATTTAAAGAACTTAACTCTTTGCTGTTTTTATCAACATGCATTTGCGATGCATCTATAACATTGAAGTTGCTTTTTGCCTCTTGAACCCAGTGCAGTTTTTTTGCTGTATTAGCAGTAATTTTGATGTCTTTATTAGGGTTAATTGTATCATTTCCTCTTCTAACTAAGTTAATTGCACCATTAGTTTTTCTAACTATTAATTGTACAGGTTGTTTATTACTATTCTTATTGGATTCAATTGAACCAAAGTCTCTAATCCATAAAAGAGTATCAGGGTAATGCTTTTTATTTATTTTATTTATCCTATTTGGTTTGTTTGCTACTTCCTCAGCCAATAAGTAATTACCAATTCCTTCCATAATTAATTCGGCCATTTTACTTCTTTGATTAGCATCTTTCAACATTTTTAAATCTTTTTTATTGGTTAAAAAACCACATTCAATTAAAATCGAAGGGCACTCGGTTGCTTTTAAAATCCAAACTCCTTTACTTCGTTCTTTAACACCATTTGAAGCAAATGAATTTTGTACAGATTGATTAATAGCTGACGCTAATAATGCACTTTGTTTTGCAGTTTTTTTGTCTGTTTCTTTAGGCACATAAATTTCAATTCCACTTTCAGCAGTTGTCTCTTTTGAGGTTGCGTTCATATGTAAAGAAATAAATAAGTCGGCTTTTTGTGCATTTACAAAGTCAGCTTTTTCTGTTACTTTTTGATAAACATCTGTTTCTCTAGTAAAAACTAGTTTTATATTGTCATTTTTACTAACCTCTTTTATAGCTTGTAACATTAACAAGCTCAATTCTTTTTCTGTAGTTCCATCTGCAGCAAGGGCTCCATGATCTGTACCTCCATGTCCTGCATCAATAACAACAGTGTATACTTTTTTTAATGGCAGCTCATTGATTACTTCTTTTTTTCTGAAAGCAAATAATATAACTACCGTTGCCAATAAAGGCAATACTATTAGTCTTCTTGCATAAGACCATTTGATGTTTTTTGTGTTAGTAATCATAGCTAATCTTCGTTTTATGGGTGAAAAGAAAAATGGATTGCTTAATAAATATTGTTGTTGTGGGTAAGCAGCTGTTAATAGCAGAGAAGCTAGTGTTGCAGTATCTCCTTTGTTTATGGCTTTTTCATCGGCAATAAATTCATGAATCATGTTCAACTCTTTTTTGGCCAACCAGAAAAAAGGGTTAAACCAGCCAACCATAATCAGCACTTGCATAAAAAGCTTATCGGCACTATGTTTTTCATGCACATGTACCAATTCATGTTGCATCATTTGTTGTCCAATGGTTGTTTGTAAATCAACTTTTTCGTTCCAAAAAATATAATTGAAAAATGAAAAAGGTGTGCCTTTTGCATTGGTAAGAATTAAGTAAATACTGCCCCATCTTGTAAGTGTACTTTTACTAATTAATTGATACACTTTCAAAATTCCTATCAAAAAATGAATGAAGAATACAAACAATACGGTTGTGTAAATAATGGATAATAGTAAATCCCAATTTATGCTAAACGTTTGTTGCACAATAATTTCTTCAAATTGTGTATTGTTATCGGCAATAATATTTGCAAGCTGAACCATTGGAGGTGGTGTATTAGCAATGGGTTGAAAAACCTGAATTTTAAACAAAGGAATGAGCCAAGAAAATACACCTAAACCCAACAAATAAAAACGATTGTATTGATGAAATCGTTTGTTACTGAGTACTACCCAGTAATATAGAAATAGAATACCGCTGCAAAGAATCACTTTTAAAAAGTAGTAAGTAATTGCTAACATAAATAACTATTTTTTATTTTTTACTTGTTGAAGTAACAATTCAAGGTCTTTTACTTTGAGGTCTTTCTTTTCTATCATAAACGAAACCACATCGGCAAAAGAACCTTCAAAATAACCTTCTACTAAAGTTTTAATGCTAGTAGCCGAATATTCAGCTTTACTCACCAAAGCATGGTAACAATGCACTCTCCCATGTACTTGAAAACCTACGAAGCCTTTATCAATCAATATTTTTAAAATGGTAGCAATAGTATTGCTGTGGGGTTTAGGGTTGGGCATGCAATCTAAAATGTCTTTTAAATATACCTGCTCCAATTTCCAAATTGCCTGCATCACTTGTTCTTCGGCCTTTGTTAGTGGTTTCATTTGCTTTAACTAATTTTTTAGTTGAACAAATGTATAAACTAATTTTTTAGTTAAACAACTATTTTTTTAGTTGAAGAATAATTTAACTTATTTCAATACTGAATTAGTTACAAGTTATTTATTACTTAAAAATTTCTGCCCCGTTCATAAACCCTCAACCACTATTATATTTGCCACTCATTTACAACATGAAAAAACTCGACTGGTACATATTAAAAAAGTTTCTAAGCACCTTCTTCTTTTCTATTTTTTTATTTACCATCATTGCTGTAGTCATTGATATTAGCGAAAAAACCGATGATTTTGTAAAATCTAAACTCAGTTTTATTCAAATTACCACAGACTATTATTTTGGATTTGTACCACATATCATTGCGTTATTGTTTCCATTATTTGTATTTATTGCTGTTATTTTCTTTACTTCAAAAATGGCTGGCAGAAGTGAAATTGTTGCCATTTTAGCAAGTGGAACTCGTTACAATCGTTGGCTTCGCCCCTATTTTGTTGGAGGATTATTTTTAGCCACTATTCTATGGTTTGCCAATCAATACATTATTCCTAAAGCCAATGTAATTCGTACTTCTTTTGAAGCAAAGTACATAGATGCCAACTCTTCTTACGAAGCATTGGTAGGTGGAAGAAGAGGAAGAGATTTATATTTTAAAATAGATTCCTTCTCTTATGCAGGCATTATGGGCTACGATACAGCTACCAAACAAGGTGGTCCTTTTTTTATGAATAAAATTAAAGGCAATCAAGTAGTTGAAAACATCAGAGCTGAAAGTTTTAGATGGGACACTGCTAAAAAGAAATGGGCATTAGATTATGTAATTAGCCGAAAGTTGGATGGTTTAAAAGAAACACTTTTTCAAGAAGACAATCGCCTAATGAATTTTAACTTCGAACCTTTCGATTTAAAAAGAGATAATTACGCAAAAAGTAAATTAACCACTCCCGAACTTACTCGATTTATTAAGCTCGAAGAAATGAGAGGCTCAGAAACCATTAACGATTTAAAAGTAGAACGCTATAAAAGAGATGCTTCTCCTATTACTGTGCTCATGCTTACCATTATTGGAGCTGTTGTTGCTGGAAGAAAAGTACGTGGTGGTAGTGGTGTACATTTAGCATTGGGTTTTGCCACTGCTGCAATATTTATAATTACCGATAAGTTTTCTACTATATTTTCTACTAAAGGAGATTTGCCTCCATTATTGGCTGCTTGGATTCCAAACATTGTTTTCTTGTTCGTAGCTTATTACCTGTATAAAAAAGCTCCTAAATAAAAAAAAGCTTACTATTTTAATAATAAGGCATCATTTTTGATAATTTTTTGCAACCTTATGGTAAAACTTTTGTTTAACAATTTAGAAGTTTTACCTTTAGCCGCCCTCAAAAAAGAATAAAAAATTTCAATTTTAAGGGTAAATTGGTTGAATTGTTTCTTGCAAAAACTATGTACTCTCTACATGAACGATTGTTTATGTAACAAAAATGTCTAATCATTATTTGCTAAAAAATACATACAAATGGGCGTTATTAAAGACAAGTTTAAAGAAAAATCCGACATTGCCAGTAAAGAAATAAAGGCATTGTTGCAAGAACATGGTAATAAAAAAATTGGCGAAGTAACACTTGCTCAAATTTACCAAGGCATGAGAGGTATAACAGGTTTAGTTACAGAAACCAGTTTACTAGATGCACAAGAAGGCATTCGTTTTAGAGGTTATACTATTCCTGAATTACAAGAAAAATTGCCAAAAGCAAAAAATGGTAATGAACCTTTACCTGAAGGTTTATTGTATTTAATGTTGTTAGACGAATTGCCTAACGAAGATGACGCCGAAAGAATTACAGATATTTTACAAAGACGTAGCCATGTACCTAACTATGTTTTTGATGCAATAGATGCATTGCCTATTACTACACACCCAATGACTATGTATGTGGTGGGCGTAATGGCTTTACAAACAGAAAGTTATTTTGCCAAAGCTTACAGTGAGGGCATTAATAAAAAAGATTATTGGGAACCCACATTCGACGATGCAATGATTTTAATTGCACGTTTACCACGTATTGCAGCTTATATCTATCGCAGAAAATATAAAAATAATGAGCATATTCAACCCAATGGTTTATTAGATTGGGCAGGAAACTTAGCTCATATGATGGGTTATGATGATCATGGATTTAAAGAACTCATGCGTTTGTACATGACTATTCATGCTGATCATGAAGGAGGAAATGTATCGGCACATACCACACATTTAGTAGGTAGTGCATTAAGTGATCCTTATTTAAGTTATGCAGCTGGTATGAATGGTTTGGCTGGTCCATTACATGGTTTAGCCAATCAAGAAGTAATTAAGTGGATTTTTGAAATGCAAGAAAAATTGGGCACCGATTTACCAACCAGCGAACAAATTGCTCAATATGTACAAGATACTTTAGCTTCAGGTAAAGTAGTGCCAGGTTATGGACATGCTGTTTTAAGAAAAACAGATCCACGATTTACCGCTCAAATGGAATTTGGTAAAAAGCATATGCCCGATGATAAGCTTTGCCAAACTGTTTGGAATATTTACGAAACTGTACCTCCTATTTTACAATCATTAGGAAAAATTAAAAATCCTTGGCCCAATGTAGATGCTCATAGTGGTGCATTATTGGTACATTATGGAATGGTTGAATACGAATTCTATACTGTTTTATTTGCAGTGAGCCGTTCATTAGGCGTTATGGCAAGTTTGTGTTGGGATAGAGCTTTAGGCTTTGCATTAGAAAGACCAAAAAGTGTTACTACTGAAAGTGTAAAACAATGGTTAGATGGTAAAGCAGAAATTTGGGATTAGTGAATTTTTGATTAAAGAATACAAAAAGGGTTTCAATTGCTGAAACCCTTTTTTATGTTTATTCTGCTTATAAAATCTATTTTTAAAAACTAAACAAAATATAATTTCGTAGTTTATATTTATAATTTTATATTCGTTTCAAACGTTTGAATTTATTTATTTGAATAGTATTCTAAATAATTATACTTAGTTCAAACCACGATTGCAAACAAATACAACTATCCATTTATGAAGAAAGTTTTTCTACTTATCTTGATTGCATTAACATTTCAAGTTTCTAAAGCACAACTTGTGATTTACTCCAATCTGAACTTAGGAGGAACATCGGGTACATGTATTGCTCGAACTATTTATACTGGTAATAGTATTCCGAATGGATTGAATAATACTATAGAATCTATTGTTTTAAATCAAGGGTTTATGGCAACCTTAGCTGAAAACGAAGATGGTTCAGGAGAACGATTTACTTATATGGCTAATACAAGTAATTTGCAAGTAAACCTTGCTTTTGTATTACAAAATAAAGTTTCATTTATTAGAGTAATGAAGTTACCTACTGTACCAGTAAAAAAGAAAGGATCTGGTAATACCAACAATGCATTTACAAACGATTTAAATGCAACTTGGTTTTACGATTGGGGTCCTTTTGATGTTTCTACACCAACAAGAGAATTTGTACCAATGGCTTGGGGCACCAATCATGCGTCAGACGCTAATATAAATATTGTAATAGCTAAAGATTCACTTACTCACTATTCATCTTTTAATGAACCCGACCACACAGGTCAATCAAATATGTTTGTTTCAAGAGCAATTCCATTATATAAAAAATTATTACGTGCAGGTCTAAGAATGGGTTCTCCAGCATGTACAGAATCTCAGTATAGAGTATGGTTAGATAGTTTTATGGTTGTAGCAAAACAAGATAGTATGCAAGTAGATTATGTGTGTGATCATTGGTACGATTGGGGTAATTGGCTTAGTACACTAAATCCTAATCCTAACCCTGTTGATGTATTTAATAGATTCAAAACGTACATCACTAACCTATATGATTTTCATAAAAAACCGATTTGGCTTACTGAATTCAATGCAAATGTGAATCGTTCAGCTAGCGTTCATGAAGCCTTTATGCAACTAGCTTTACCTTGGTTAGATGCCAATCCAAATGTTGAACGTTATGCCTACTTTTTTGGTAATGATTTACCTATGTATAGTTCACCAGGAGTTTTGTCTACTGGTGGTAGTATTTATGCAAATCATGCGTCGGTAAATGCATACACCAAAAACATTTATGATACCAGACCATCTTCTCCCCTTGTATTAGCAACTTGGAACCCTTCAACATTTTTACAAGGTGGGAGAACTGTAACTGAATTTGATGCTACAACTTTAAATACAAATATGACCAATCCATTAGGTCTTACTAGAGGCTCAGGTGTCGATTTGCCAACTACTGCTGCATCTGATGGCTACTGGGGAGGAAATAATTGGTCTACAACTACGGCTGCTAGTGGCGTAACTGCAAACAGATTTTTAAAATTTAGCTTGAGATCTAAAAATGGAAAATCTGTTAATTATCATTCTATTGATAAGTTCAACATTCGTATTTCTGGTAGTGGGCCAATACAATTTCAAATTGACTATCAAATTGATAATGGCACATTTAGACCTATTACAACCATATCTGGTATTCCAAGAACTACAGGCAACTATATAATTGAACCTATTGATTTGCACAATATTGATGGTTTGCAAGATGTGCCACCAACAAGTACTGTAACTTTTAGAATTACTCCGTTTGATGCAACTAACTCTTCTGGATCATTTTTAATAGGTAGTGGCACTGGTGATACAGAACCTGATTTAACTATAACTGGCGGTTTTTCAGATGCTAATTTGGTTTCTACATCATTGCCTGTTACTTTGATTGACTTTAAATTAAAGCGTAGTAATAACAATATTTTATTAAACTGGGAAACCGAATCAGAAATTAATTTTAGTCATTTTGAACTAGAACATAGTAAAGATGGAAGCCATTTTAGTTACTTAACAAAAATAAACGGTTCAAATCAATCAACTGGAAATGAGTATAACTATACAGATAGAAATGTTGCTTTTAAAAATAATTATTACCGATTAAAACTGATTGACAAAGATGGTACTTATAAATACAGCAATATTCTTACAGATAATTTAGATGTTGCTGAGCAACCATTTAAAATTCACCCATCAGTTACCAATGGCAATAGTATTAGAGCAAGTTTTAGTAATGTACTGAAAGGAGCTCAATTAAGAGTTATCAATGTAAACGGTCAGGTTATTTCAACTTATAATTTGCAAGAAGGCGTAAGTTATCAAAATATTGAAACTACCCATTTAGCAAAAGGAGTATATTTAGTAATTCTACAAAACCCAGGAAAAATTGAAACAAAGAAGTTTGTAAAACAATAAATGAGAGGTAGAATAAATTATTTGAAAGTAAATTGATGAAACAATTTTTAAGCGAAGCTTAAACGATAAAAGAATAATCAAATTTGTCTCTTTAGTTTCTGTTTATTAAAGTATTAAATTCATTTTTCGGTTAAGTATTCAGGTAAATGCTTCTTATTATTGTTTTTCACTCTAAAAGAGTGCGATGTAAATAGATTGAATAAATATTGATTTTACAACGACCCCATGCTGGATAGAACATAAAGAATTAAAATTTTGTCTATTTACATTTGATGCCTTTAGCAACCATACAAAACCAAAAATATTATATAGTGAATGGTTGCGAACTAAATACTTAATCTTAAAAATAATACTCATTTCTCAGTATTATACCAATAAAAAAGGATTTCAAAATTGAAATCCTTTTTTATTTTCAAAACTATAGAGGGAGATATTAGACATTGGTATTTTTTCTTTTATCCCTCATTTTCTTTACACCATAACCTACACCTGCTGCTACTAAAAGGCTTAAGCCTCCATCAACTGGTACATCGTTTACATCATCATCAAACACCGGTTGGGCATGTGTTAAACTTGGGATGATTAAAGCTGCGATGAAGCAGAGGATTGTGATTGTTTTTATGTTCAGTTTCATGTTTCTTAGTTTAAATAGTTTAGGTAGTTTAAAAGTTTAGGAGTTCTGTTTTTAAACTAATGAACTCCTAAACTTTTAAACTTGTCTTTTATTCCACAATCACCGTTTTGGTTACAGTGGTTGCTCCATTGGTAATTACCATATTGTATTTACCTGTTGGTGCACTACCTATGCTAATTGTTTGGTTGGCACTGCCACCATTGTGGTTCAATACTCTTGTTGCAATTTCTTGACCTAGGTTGTTCACCACTTTTACGGTGTAAACGCCTTTTTCAATATCAGTCAATTGTAAGTTAATGGTTCCGCCTTTTACAGGGTTTGGATATACGGTAAATTCTGAACGTTTTGTTCCAATATTTACTCTTACTACTTGGCTGTATTTTACTGCTCCATTTTTCTCAATAGCTTTTACTCGGTAGTAGTTGTTGCCATTGTTTACAGTTACATCTAACCAACTGTAATTGTTTGTTGCTGCATTCTTGGCTTCTAATGCAGT
>CALRLQ020000016.1:0-84167 GCA_943368735.1 Rhizobium sp. Q54
GCATCAGATGTTGAAGTGAAGGTTGTCCATGCATTAGAAGCATCATCAAACCAGAAGCTAGATGATGCATTGGTTGTTGTGGCATCAAAACCTGCTCCTGAACCTGTTACAAAAATATCATCTACTAAACTGCTCATGGCTTGGGCTGCCGTAAATGGATGTCCTAAAAATCTATAGGCTCGGCGACCAGCAGGAATAAAGGTTTCGGTGGTTATTAAACCTGTTCCACTATAAATGAAAGGGGTTATTGAAGCAGTAGTAGCAAAACGAGATGACGATGAAAGTGTTAAATTAAAATTACCTAAATCAATGAAGCCAGAAGAAATGGTTAATACTCCATTGACACGTTTACTTTCATTTAAAGTTACTTCGGTAGAACTGAATACATTTACGTCAACAGGTCCATTCACAGTTGGCCATTCTAAAGAGGTAGTAGTAAAAATGCCTCCTGTACTATAGGTTAACTTTCCATTAGAAGTATATCCAATATTTCCATTGCTGGATAAGTTACCACTAGTAAAATTTAGTGTGCCGTTGATTGTAATATTTCCGTCTAGATTTACATTACCATTATCGGTTCTAAAAATGGTAAAATTATTTAGGGCATTAGAAAGTCCTGGTGAGCTCTGGTCAAATTTTAAAGTACCCACATTACCAGAACCTATAAAGTTAAAGCTAGCTGTACCTGGTTTTGTAATATCTGTACCAAAGATTCCTGTTCCAGAAATAGTACCACCTACAATAGTTGTAAAGGTAGTAGATGGAGATAAACTGATAAATCCATTATTTACAATATTAGCAATTGTTCTACCGCCAGTAATTGTATAAGTTACTGTGGGTTCAATAGTTAATGTTTTGTATTTTCCAGGACCATTGGGTGTGGAAACAAGTTCATTGCTAATAGAACAAGTTGCTCCAATTTTTACATTAACAGAATCAGTTGCACTTGTTCCAAGAGACGTTGCTAAACTATTGGTTGGTGCTGTCGTGGCAGATCTTCTAATTATAGAAGATCCGTTTGCCATAATTAAGGTTCTTGGTGAATTTGTGGTATTACTCATTTGTGCAGAACCTTCATTAACAAGAGAGTCAATTACTGTTACATCAAAAGCAGGGACTTGTTTTGAACCAGCATTAGAAATTTTTAAATAATAATAAGTTGGAATTGTAACAGCACCGGTGTATGAAGGGCTTAACAATGTTTGTCCAGATGCACTTGCATATTCAACTAATGAACCTGTATTAATATTAACGGTTGTAAACTCAATTTTTGGTGTTGAGCCCAACAGTCTTAAAGTGCCATTTAAAGTAAATATACCAGCAACCCCAGTTGAAGATGTTGTTGTTCTTGACATTACTGGTATTGAGCCAGTACCAGAATGAATTAAAGTTGCACCTGCACTAATTGTTACATCTCCTTGTCCTGTTGTTCCGTTATCTGAAGCCAAGCGATTTGTACCCATATCAATTGTTCCAGAAGCAAAAACAAAGGAAGCTGATTTAAACCCTGTTACTAATGTACCAACTGCAGAACTATTTAAAGCAAAAACAGTGTGTACACCTGTGGTTGTTGAACCCCATTCACCAGTATTAGTAATATTTCTTGTTGAACCAACAAATTTTAAAGAACCGGTACTTGTTGAAGTAACTGTGGTAGTTGTTGGACTAGTACTATTTGATTGACCTGAATAAAATGTCCCATCAACCCCTTCAGTAAAAACAGCAGTAGCACTATAAGATCTTATTTTTCCATTTACTTCAATCACATTATTTCCTATTGCCAATGTTCCAGTTGTACGTAATTGCAAATCTTTACAAGCTGCAGTTGCAACATCAACTGTTACTACACTAGCTGCTTGAATGTACACATTATTAGCAGATGTAGGAGGTGTAGTTGTATTAGCCCAGTTTCCTGCAGACCGTACTTGCCAAGTGGTTGCTCCACTCCAATTTAAAGCTCCTGTAGACCTTGTTCTGTAATCTCCATCTTCAGCAACTTGCGAAAACGCAGTAAATACAATACTTACAGCACAAAATACCGTTAGAAGTAAATACTTCTTCATAATAAGATAATTTAAAAATTAAATAAAGTTTGGTGCACGTTGGCACATACAGAGGAGGAGCAAGCGGATGATGCCGTAAAAGTAGGGAATAAATTTAATACGAAATACTTTTTTTGTAAACTACTTTGCTTAGTTTTTAATTTGCAATTCTTCCCAAGGAGTAGTGCCATCTTTTTCTCTAGTGAATATTAGGTTTTTACTTTCGCCAATCACTATTTCAGCTGTAGTGTATACCAAATTGTCTTCTAATAAATGTCCTCCTATTGTTTTACCTGTACTATCGCTTATGCTTAAGTGTAAATGGTTACCATTAATACTTACAGTTCCTACCAAAGAAACAATTTCAAAAAAGCCTTTTAATTGTGTTCCATTGGGTTGATTGGCGTATCGTAAATGTGTTTGTGTTAAACTGCCCACACAAGTAATCATATAACCTGCTTGTATATTATGTTCAGCCACATAAGCTTGTATAGATTTACGTAAATCGGCACCAGGTTTTAACCTAAACGCATGTATTTTAACTGTAGATGCTTGCATTTTTTGAAATGGTTTACATTGAATAAATAAAATGGTAACAAGCAAAAAAATATATTTCATTATCAATAATTATACGTGAATATTTAGCACTTTTCAATGCTTTCTACAGTTAATAAATAATTCGGTTCCTGCTCTTTTACTAAAAGAATTATAACATGAAGCCAATGTGTGTAAATGAAAATCTTTACTAAACAATGTCTTATACTCTTCTTCTGTTCCTCCAAAAGGCGGACCATCGGTTTCAAAGTTTCTATTGAATAATACACCTACCAATTTTCCATTGGGCTTTAATAATGCGTTCATTTTTTGAACGTATTGTGTTCTTAACAACGGATCAAGAGCACAAAAAAATGTTTGCTCCAATATTAAATCGTATTGATCATCATGCGTAAAAAAGTCTTGATGCAACACACGAATTGCAGGGTAACTTTTCAACTGTATTTGTAAATCTTGTACTAAGCTTTCGGCAATATCAATTACTGTAATATTGGTAAAACCTTGTTCTGCCAAATAATGTGCTTCGTAAGCATTGCCACAACCATGAATTAATATATCAATATTTTTATCTTTAATTTGATGAATATAAGCTTTGAGTGGTGGCGAAACCTGACGCAAGTCCCACCCAGTTTCTTTATTCAAGTAGCGGTTATTCCAGTATGCTTCATCAAGTGTTGGTTGCATAAACAAATTTTTATCGAATATCATTTTCTTGTGGAATAGGCAAGTGCAGTTGTAACTGATTGAAACATTTTTTTTGAGCAAGTGTATAAAACCAAATTACATCGCCAATGTTGGCATGACCATGAATATCGGCTAATTTAAATAATAGTAAATACAATAATCCTGCACCGGGTGTAGTGTGTATTTTTTTACTAATGTGTGTTAAACGCTCAATATTAGGTTCTTCTCCAGTAAGCTTAAATTCTCTATACATTCCATAAGAAAAATCATGTAATTCTACCGTTCTATAAATACTAGTTTGTTGTTGAGGATAAGCAGCAATATCGGCACCAATAATTTCCATAGTTGCCATTAAACTTACTAAGCCATGACGTAAGTGTGCTGGCTTTCCTGTTAATGGATGTGGTATAATTTGCGATTTATCTTCCTCGGTTTTTCCTATATCATGTAACAAAGCAACAATCTTCAATTCTTCTTTCAATAAATGAATATTCAACTTAAGTTGCTCAGCCAAAGCAAACATCTGTTGCATAAATGCAGTTTGCTGGTTGCTAAAAACATCTTCAACATTAGTATATACTGCTTCTAAATGATGGGTTAGCATTATACTACTTGTATTGGTATAATGACTATCAACAGTATTGGCTGCTTTTTGCCACCAATTAGAGCTGCGAATTTTTTGTTCTAAATAATTTGTATTTAAATAGGTTAAACTCATTGTTACGTAAATGTATTAAGTTTACTAGTGCTATTCACTTTAGTTGAATAATTTACTGATACATTTTTTTATGGTATAAATGAAGCAAAATAAAATAACAATGTATAAACTTAATTTTTTGATGGGTTTATTTTTAATTGTCCCAATATGTTTATTTGCACAAAGCATTTGGCAATCGAAATATATAGAGGTAAATAAGAATGGTTTACTCAAATATGTTGCCGATGAACAAGGTAATACAATACCAGATTTTAGTAAAGTGGGTTTTTATCATGGACAAAAAAACATACCAATTGTACCTGTAGTAAAAACATTAACAGCAAATGAAAATAGCGATGATGAAATAAAAAATGCCATTGAAGAATTGGCAAAAAAGCCAGTAGATAAAAATGGATTCAGGGGAGCAATTCTTTTAAAGAAAGGTTTATATCGAGTAGAAAGTATTCAAATTTCAGCTAGCGGTATTGTGTTACGTGGTGAGGGAGAAGAAACAATTATTGTAGCAGCAGGTAAAGGGAAAAGAAGCTTAATTGTTGTAAGCGGAACAGGTAATTTAAAAGAAATAAAAAATTCGAGAACAAGCATAATAGATAAATATGTTGCTGTTGGAAGTAAATCATTTACGGTTGCCAATGCAAGTAACTATAAAGTGGGTGATAAAATAATTGTATATAGACCAGGCACACAAAAGTGGATTAGTGATTTAAAAATGGATCAAATTACTGTTAGAGATAGTGGTACAAAACAATGGCAGCCGCAAGCATTTAATATTCAATTTGAAAGAGCCATTACCCGAATTGATGGCAATACCGTTTTTATAGATAATCCTATTGTTATGGCAATGGAAGAACAATATGGTGGTGGCGAAATTTATGCATACCATTTTGATGGAAGAATTAATAATGTAGGTATTGAAAACCTGCATTGTGCATCTGAATACGATGGTGATGAAGATGAAGACCACGGTTGGAATGCTATTGAAATGAATAAAATTGAAAATGGCTGGGTAAAAAATGTAACGGCTAAATATTTTGGTTTCTCCTGTGTAAATCTTGGCAATTGGGCTAAAAATATTACGGTTGATCAATGTAAAAACGTAGAACCTAAATCAAAAATTACAGGAGGAAGAAGATATTCTTTTAACAACGAGGGGCAGCAAAATTTAGTGATGAATTGTTTTGCAAGTAATGGCAGACATGATTATGTAACAGGAGCAAAAGTTTGTGGACCGAATGTTTTTTATAATTGTACTGCCGAAAAAACACATGCCGATATTGGTCCACACCATAGATGGAGTACAGGTACTTTATACGACAATATTGTTACTGATGGAGAAATCAATATTCAAGATAGAGGTAATTGGGGCACAGGCCATGGATGGGTAGGTGTAACGCAAGTTGTATGGAATTGCACAGCAGCAAAAGCTGCTATTCAAAACCCTTATGTTTCTGGAAAAAATTATGTAATTGGTTTAAATGCCACTCAATACAATGGAAGATTGAAAGATAGGCCTTTAACTATATGGGAAAATGGAAATGGAACACTACAACCTGCATCTTTATTTAAAGCACAACTAGCCGAAAGCTTAAAATAAACTTTTATAATAGACCATCAATTTTCTTTGCAAGTTGATGATCTTTTTCTGTTACAACGTCTCCTGCATCATGTGTGTTTAACCAAATTTCTACTGTATTCCAAACATTACTCCAATACGGATGATGATTGGCTTTCTCGGCTTCTATGGCAACTCTTGTCATAAATGCAAAAGCCTCAGAAAAATTCTTGAATTGAAACTTCTTATACAATTTATTGTCTTGTTCTTGCCACATCATTTTTACAGTTTACTGTTTGTTTGCTTAAATACTTTATAAACTCTATATACCTTATATACTTATTCAACTTCTTCAACCTTTTTTAAAACACCATATTACCTTTGGTTTTTATTTGTTCATTGGTAAGTTCTGCTACTAGTTGTACCCCGTTAATAGATTTTACAGCGTCTTTAATCCAGTTGCATTTAGCATCTTCTACACAATCGCCTTTCATCAGCCATAAGTAATCCATGTGTTTAAATTCAGGCAATAAATATTCTCCATCAAATTGATTGTGGTATAAAAAATGGCTTAAAAAACTATTGGGTTCTTTAGATTCGTAAATATTAAAAAAATAGTTTCTGCTTTTTTTGCGTAAGTGAATTTCTATATCTGAATTCAATCGGAAATTAAATCCCAATAATTGATTAAACATCCAACACAATTGATAGTTTTTTACTGGTGCAATAATGCCCAATAATCGAGTATCATCGAAAAAATCTTCGTTTAAAGCATCAATATCTAATTTAAGTTTCATGCTCATACATTAAAACACAATATCAAATTCTTTTTCTTCAGTTCCTCTTTTTATTTTCAGTTTAGTGGCATCGCCTTTTTTAAATTTGCTTAAAGTTTGCATATAGCTATTTACATCAACAAATTTGTATTCGCCCAATTGTAATAAAATATCGCCTCCTTGTAAACCAATTTTCTCTGCTAATTTTCCTGCACTAATACCTTCAATTCTTACGCCTGTTCCACTATAACCATAATCTGGTATTACACCCAGACTTACGCTAAATCTTGCTTTACCCATTTGAGGTTCGGTGGTTTTTGTAAATGTTAGTTTACCTTTTGTATTTGTGGTTTCTATAATTGAATAGATGAGTTGAACAATATCTTTTTGGGCATCGTAATTAATTTTATCCCAATCGTCGGTTGTTTTATGATAATCAGAATGGCTGCCAGTAAAAAAGAACAACACCGGAATTCCAGCTCTATAAAAACTTGCATGATCGCTAGGGCCGCTGCCTGTACTATCGTATTTTACCAATAATTTTTTGTTAGAAATAGTGGTAAATACTTCGCCCCAAATTGGCGATGTACCATAACCACCAATGGTTAGTTTGTGTGAGGTATCGTATCGGCCAACCATGTCCATATTAATCATATAGTTGGGTGTGATGTTAATGGTTGGGTTTGCAATCCAATATTTACTGCCAAATAAACCTAATTCTTCTCCACTAAAGTTTATAAAAAGGTAATTGTTGTTTTTGGCGTTTGATTGTTTTAATAGCTTTGCCAATTCAATTAATGCAGCAGTTCCACTTGCATTATCATCGGCACCATTGTGTACTTCATGCAAAGCATCTAATGCATTTTTATCTTCTCCAAAACCTAAATGATCGTAATGTGCACCCAAAATAATGGTTGTTGGAGCATTATTATTAATAAACGCTACTACATTATTTGCTGAACGAATATTGTTTTCAATAGCCACGGCTAATTCAATAATTAATGTGGCCGTTTTGTCTTTGCAATATTTTTCAACCGCAGGTTTTTTTAAATAAATAACAGGAACTTGAACCAATGCTGTTGTATCGTTTTTATTGAACAATACATTATCGGTTATGGTAGAACTATTGTAAATAAAAACTGCTGTGGCTCCCTTTGCCACAAATGCATTGATTTGTTTGCGATAATAATCTTCTACATCAAAATGAGGATTGTTTTTTTGGGCTTCCAATTCATCTTTCAAATCTAAAAACCAAGGCTGACCCTTTTCTCTCAAAGCTATTGCTGGTGAAGCTTTTAGCTGTGTGTTTTTACTAAATGCTAAAGGAAAATATTCTTCATTTATGGTTACTACTTTTCCATTAATTATTAAACTATTGTTAGGGGCAAATTTTTTGCCTTCATTAATTTCAAATGGTTGAATATAGCCATTGATTCCTTTGGGTTCAATACCTGCTTGACTATATTCATTGGCAATGTATTGCATGGCTAATTGCTCACCTTTTGTGCCTGTTCTACGACCCTCTAAAGAATCATGGGCTAAATATTGAACATGTTTTGTAAGACGACTCATCAATTCGGCATTGGCCTTTTGCTCTGCGGCAAGTTGCATTTTTGCTTTCTTTTTTTTGCTTTGAGCGTTCATGGTTATTGGAACAAGCAATAAAAAAAACATCCATTTATTCATATACAATATTTGTACAAAAATAGGTGTAGTCTGTTTTAAAACTTGCAGTATATGGTATTGGGTATTTATTCTGTTCCTAATCTCGTAACCAACTACCATTTAAGGCTTTTACATTTGTCGCTATTGTATGCTAACAACTCAAACCATAAATATTGCATTAGTTGGAAATCCCAATAGTGGTAAGAGTACCCTATTTAATAGCCTTACTGGGTTAAACCAAAAAGTAGGTAATTTTCCTGGCGTAACGGTTGATAAAAAAACGGGTAAAGTAATATTGGACCAACAAACCACTGCCAATATTATTGATTTGCCAGGCACATACTCTTTATATCCTAGAAGAGCCGATGAATGGGTTGCTTACAAAGTTCTCATGCAAGCCGATGAAGAAGTAAAAGCTGATGTTATTTTATTGGTTGCCGATGCCAGTAACTTAAAAAGAAATTTACTTTTTTGTAGTCAAATTCTAGATTTAAAAGTTCCGGTTGTGGTTGCTTTAACCATGAACGATTTAGCTGCAAAAAAAGGAATTAAAATAGACGTTGCAGGTTTAGAAGCAGAGTTGGGCATTCCTGTAATTGAAGTAAACCCAAGAAAAAGTAAAGGTTTACAACAATTAAAAAAAGTATTGGTACAAACGGCTAAACAAATTGTAAAGCCAAGTAGAGATTTTATTGATAACAAAAAAATTGCCCCTACTAGTATTGATGCAATTCAGCAATTAATCCCTCAATTAAACGATTATACAGCTGTACATTATTTAATTAATCATGAAGATTTTCCTTTAGATACTGCAACACAAAGTGCAATAGAAAAAATTGAAATTGACACAAAGTTTAATCCAACAAAAACACAGGCCGAAGAAGTACTACAACGTTATCAACGCATTCGTGTAATAATGCAAAAAAATGTGGTGGAACCTGACCCCTTAGAAAGAAAATTATTTACCGATAAGCTTGATGACATTTTATTACATAAAGTTTGGGGTTATTCTATTTTACTGGCGGTGTTGTTTATTTTGTTTCAAAGTATTTTTTGGTTGGCACAGTTCCCTATGGGTTGGATTGAAACAGGTTTTGGCAGTATCAGTTCTTTTTTACAAAATAATTTAGCCGAAGCTTGGTGGAGCGATTTATTGATTAATGGTGTTGTTGCTGGTTTGGGTGGTATTGTAATTTTTGTGCCTCAAATTATGATTTTATTCGGGCTTATTAGCATTTTAGAAGATACAGGCTATATGGCCAGAATTAGTTTTTTGAGTGATAGACTCATGCGTAAAGTTGGCTTAAATGGCAAGAGCGTAATGCCCATGATTAGTGGCTTAGCTTGTGCCGTACCAGCCATTATGAGTTGCCGAAATATTGAAAATAAAAAAGAACGGTTACTTACAATTTTGGTTACTCCTTTAATGAGCTGTAGTGCAAGATTACCAGTATACACTATTTTAATTTCATTGGTAATACCATCGGAATACTATTTTGGGTTCTTTAGTTTACAGGGCTTGGTAATGATGGCATTATATTTATTGGGCACTGTAATGGCAATATTGGTAAGCTATATTTTAAAGTGGTTTATAAATATTAAAGAGAAAAGTTTTTTTATACTTGAATTACCCGTTTACAGAAGTCCTCGTTGGATGAACGTAGGTTTAACCATGCTAGAAAAAGCCAAAATTTTTGTTACCGATGCTGGTAAAGTAATTATGGTAATTAGTTTGTTGCTGTGGTTTTTAAGTACTTATGGACCGGGTGATAATTTGGAAAAAATTGACACCAAATATGCTGCATTAACTGCTGCTAATCCCACTGCAAAAGATTCATTAAGTAAAGCTGCTTCTACCGAAAAACTACAACATTCTTATGCAGGTATTTTAGGACAAGTAATTGAACCTGCAATAAAACCTCTTGGCTACGATTGGAAAATTGGCATTGCTCTAATTACTTCTTTTGCTGCAAGAGAAGTATTTGTTGGCACCATGGCTACATTGTACAGTGTTGAAGAAACAGATGAAACTTCTTTAAGAGAAAAGATGAAAGCTGCTACACATGCTTCTACTGGAGAAAAAGTGTACACATTGCCTGCATCATTATCGTTAATGGTATTTTATGTTCTAGCCATGCAATGCATGAGTACATTGGCAATTGTAAAACGAGAAACCAAAACTTGGAAATGGCCTATCTTTCAATTGGTGTACATGACTGTGTTGGCTTATGTAATGAGTTGGGGCGTATTTGTTGTATTTAGTTAAGCATGAAACTCTAAGTACACTACTGTACCTTGACCTACTTCACTTTCAATCCACATTTTGCCATTCATTAAATCTACAAAGTCTTTGGTAAGCATAATGCCCAAACCTGTACCTTTTTCGTTATTAGTGCCTAAAGAAGTATAGTGATTATTTTCAGACATTATTTTTTCAATGGTTTCAGCAGTCATTCCTACACCAGTATCTTTAATAGTTATCAATATTTTTTTCTCTTCTTGATTTGCATAAATACTAATTGTGCCATTAGAGGTAAACTTATTTGCATTGGCAATTAAGTTGCGTAAAATAAAACGTAGTGCATTAATGTCGGCATGCATCAACAATTCTTCATCCACCAAGTTTACTAGCTTATTGCCTTTAATATAAAACACACCTTCATGTCTTTTATATATATCGTTTACTAAGTCACGTAAGTGTACTTTTTCAAAACGAATAGCAGTTTGAGCATTCAATTGTATTTTACCCCAGTCTAGCAAATCTTCTAACAGTTCTAATACACCATCTAACTGCTTTTCGGCCATATTGGTTAATTCTTTGGCATCTTCTTCCGAAATAATTTTACTGTTAGATAATTCAATTATATTTTTTAAAGACGCTACAGGATTTCTAACATCGTGAGCAATAATAGAAATAATTTTGTTTTGTAATTCTATTTGATGTTGTTGCCTTCTTTTCCCCAATTCCAACTTTTTGTTCATTATTCTCAACTCCAACAACTTCATAACTTGGTTGCCCAATACTTTTAAAGCAAATGTTTGCTCATCGTTAAGTGTTTTGGGTTTTGAATCAAATACACATAAGGTACCTAAACTAAAACCATTGCTGCTTACCAATGGCACGCCTGCATAAAAACGAATATTTGGAGAGCCCGTTACTAAAGGATTGTTAGAAAACAAATCGGTTTTTGTAGCATCTTCTATTTGATACAAATCTGTATTAGCTGCAATTGCATGGGTGCAAAAAGAAACATCTCTAGCAGTTTCTCTATCTTCTAAACCAATTTTTGCTTTAAACCATTGCCTACTACTTTCAATTAATGAAATGGTAGAAATAGAGGTATTACAAATAGTTGAAGCTAGTTTAACAATATCATTAAACTCATCTTCATAAGGAGTATCTAAAATTTCGAAACGATACAATTCTTCTAATCGCTGAGCCTCACTTTCGCTGTTGATTGCTTTCATGGCAAATATTATAAATTAATTTGCAGGTTGTTTCGGATGAGGAACGAATGTATCAAAATATATACAAGGTATTTTATCTATTAACCGCCAATACCTTTTTAGGCTATTAATTCAGCCAAATGGGGCATAGTTGTAAATTATTCAAACTCAACACCTTCTAAAATGCGGTGATCTCTTTCTTTTTTTATGGCATCTAGTTCGTATCGGTTAAACTCATAACCTAAATTAAAGGTTTCTAATAAGTAAGAAACGATAAAGCGGATTATTCCTTTTTCTTGATATTGTTTTACATGAGCTACTTCATGCCTAACCCACTTGAGATTACTTAGAAATTCTTCCTTAGTAGTATTGTGAAGGCGAATAGTATTGCCAATAACGATGGCCATTCTTTCAGACTTCAAATTATAAGCAGCAAGCCGTGCCAATAGGGATTTTTCTTTAATCCTTACTTTCATGTTTTATAGTTTAGGTAAGCTGGGGGCTACAGCCTGCAATATAAAAAAAACATTGGCACTAAACTGTTGAAAAAAATACGCCTCTAAAATAGAACCTATACGGGTAGCGGTATTTTGCGGTATTTAGTTGTAGGCTGCTAAAATTTCCTCAGCATGTTGCTTACTTTTGGGCTTTAGAAATATTTTTTCTATAATACCTTTTTCATTGATTACAAATGTAGTTCTATGTAAACCCATGTATTTTCTTCCATACATTTGTTTTTCGCCCCATACGCCATATTTTTCTATAATAACATTTTGGATATCGGCAATTAATGAAAATGGAAGATTATTTTTTGTTTCAAATTTTTTATGACTTGCTTCATCATCTGGACTAACACCAATTACTGCAAACCTTTCTTTTTTTAGTAAAGCGTAATTATCTCTCAAATTACAAGCTTGTACAGTACAAGTTGGTGTACTATCTTGAGGATAAAAATATAAAACTACTTTCTGTCCTTTAAAATTGGCCAATGAAATTTTATTACCATTTTGATCTTTACCGCTAAATGCTGGTGCTTTTTGTCCTTCGGTTAAATGTGTCATCTTTTTTTCTTTTTTGATCGTACTTTTTTCTTTACTAACGTTTTCTTTTTGCTTTTGTTTACAATTGGTAGTGCTCGGGTAAAAGAAAATATTTTTTCTGTAATATTATCAGCCTCATCTGTAACAATAATTTTCAATTCATATTCACCCAACGGGCAACGATCATCAAAATCGTAAATAAACAAATCTCCTTTTCGTCTAAACATTAACCAATTACTATTCAGTTCGGCTCTAAAGCTTTTTATTTCTCCAATAGCATCTTTGGCTTGAATAATTAATTGAGTTTGATTACGAAAGATGAAATTATTTTTCCATGCAATAGGTTGTATGTTTGGCGGAATTGTATCTACCAGCAATTCTACAAAACCCAATTTATTAAATGTGGCAGTAGCTGTATTGCCTTTCCAAATGGGTAATTGAGCATGCTTTGATGTTTTGTTTTTTAACACCATTACAATTTTTTTCTTTATCGAATCGGCAACATCTTGTATTAAACTTAACCCTACTTGATAATCATTATGAACTGGCATTTGCGGATTAAAAGTATATTGGTTACTCAATGCCATTGACTTTATTGGATGTGTTGCATAAGTTATATGTAAAGGCAGGGTATCGTAAAAAGCAGCTTCATTAAATTCTAACTGAAGATTGTTTTGATTATAGCTACCTGCAATATTGGGCAACAATAACTCATCGGCTGTTGGTAAAACAGTTGGTGCATTTTCTACAATTTCTTTTTTTTGAATAATAAAATTAATTGTACTGTAATTGCCTGCAACATCCTTAATAATTAGTTCAATTTGTTTGGGTAAAGTATCCTTCAATTCTATAATTCCATCTGAAGTATTGGTTGAAAAAATATTGAGTTGATTGCCCGGTAATTTAGATAAATGTTGAATGTTTTTTCCTGTTGTATAATGTGTTACATAATCTGTACAAGCATTAATGTATCTGGAATCATCATAAGAAAAATCGTTTAATCTAAATGCAAAAGCCATTGCACTATCTACCCAAACTTCTGCTTGATAAATGCCAAACTTAAATGCAGATGTGTTGGTAACATCTCTTGCTATAACGCCTAAACTTATTTTATTGCTATTAATATAAATCACCGAATCTTTTACTTGTAACCCTGCCTTGGTTTTTTGTATTGTAATTTCTATTGGTTTTATACTGTAGGTACTAAAATTTCTATCATAATAATATAAATGATCTATAATTGGTGGTTTAGTATCTTCTATACTGAAATTGAATAACAATGGATTGATGTTATTCCCTTTTTCATCTCTAATTTCAAAATGTAAATGTGGTCCTTGGCTGCCACCTGTATTGCCACTCAATGAAATAAATTGTCCTTTTGTAACTGGAAATTGATTGGGCGTTAACACAAAATCTTGCTCCCATTGTTCTTCTGCATATTGTTTCTTTAAGACATAGCTATGCAGTGTATCGTAAAAATTATTGAGATGTGCATATAGTGTTGTATAACCATTTTCGTGAGTTATATAAATTGCTCTACCATAACCAAAACGTTCAATTTTAATACGACTAACATATCCACTTGCAGCTGCATAAACGGGTAGATTTTCTTTTTGATTGGTCCTCAAATCTATACCCATGTGAAAATGTTCTCTACGCAACTCTCCAAAATTGCCACTCAACTGCATAGGTATGCCTAATGGATTACTGAAATAGTTGGTAGGGTAATTTTTTGAAGGGAAATATTGGGCATGCAAATTTTTAAAAGGCAAAAGGAGAAAGAAAGGTAAAAGGTAAATGGTGTAAGGTATAAGGTATAAGGTTGAAGGTTGAAGGTTTAAGGTTGAGAGTTGAGAGTTGAATGTTAGAAATTTTATAGTTGGAAAAAAATTAAAAAGGTTACAACTTAAATATTTCGTTATTCTACTTTTTGCTTTTGACTTTTGACTTTTGACCTTCATTTCTATCATGTTCCAAAATTAAGCGGTTGACTTTTTTTTAAGCCATGCTATTCTGCACAAGACTGTTAAAAACAAAATGCATGTACCAATTAAATTCATGTAAATATCTTTCTTACCGTCTTCAATTAGTATGAAAATAGGCCTGTCTCCCATCCAGTTTTGATTCCATTCATTTATCAAACCAATAATGTTGAAAGCAATAGCAACAACAATGATTCTTTTTAATCGATCCTCATTTTTTTTAAGCCAAAAAATTGCTATCAATATATATAACAAAAAACCAATCACTAAGGCAAAGAAAATATGCTCCAAATTATTCAGCCACCACTCAGCAGTTGGGTTCATTTTAAAATGTCTCAGCCTTTCCACTAAAACCAATTCATAACTCCAAAAAATGAGATTAAACCATTTGTATGGGTGGGTTTTGTATAAGGGCTGTGCATTTAATATTTCAAGCAAAATTTGATTAATGATGATATAAATTGTAAATACAGATTTATTGGCTATAATAAGAACAAGCGTTAGTATTAGATTGAGTATTCTGATGGTTTTAATGTTCATATTTGAAAGATACCCACATATAGAAAATCAATCAAAAAATAACCTACAAAAATGAATGCTACCCTTACATTTGCACAATTTGTTTTTTTTCAACACAAAGAAGCCAAGGATACAAAGAACACAAAGTTGAATCGTATAGTTGAGTAGAGTTTGAAAGTTGAAGAGTGCGACGCAACAGTTGTTCAATGCTTATTCTTTAGCTAGTTACAAAAAAATTATTATGCCTAAAGACAATTCTATAAAATCGGTATTAATTGTTGGTTCTGGTCCAATTGTAATTGGACAAGCCTGCGAGTTTGATTATTCTGGCTCTCAAGCTGCACGTAGTTTACGTGAAGAAGGAATTAAAGTGATTCTAATTAATAGTAATCCAGCTACTATTATGACTGACCCCATGATGGCCGATAAAGTATATTTATTGCCTTTAACGGTGGAAAGTATTGAACAAATTTTAGAAGAAAACCAAATTGATGCTGTGTTGCCAACCATGGGCGGACAAACAGCCTTGAACTTATGTAAAGAAGCCGATGAATTGGGCGTTTGGGAAAAATACAATTGCCGAATGATTGGGGTAGATGTGGCTGCCATTAATACTGCTGAAGATAGAGATTTGTTTAGGCAATTAATGGTGAAGATTGGCGTAAAAGTAGCCCCAAGTCATGTTGCCAATAGCTTTTTAGAAGGTAAAGAATATGCACAGCAAATTGGTTTTCCATTGGTAATAAGAGCATCATTTACTTTAGGTGGAAGTGGTGGTGGATTTGTACATAGCAAAGATGAATTAGACGAAGCGTTAAAACATGGTTTAGAAGCCAGCCCAATACATGAAGTATTGGTTGAAAAAGCTGTATTAGGTTGGAAGGAATATGAACTTGAATTATTACGTGATAAAGATGATAATGTAGTAATTATTTGTACTGTAGAAAACTTAGACCCAATGGGTGTGCATACAGGAGATTCTATCACTGTTGCCCCTGCAATGACCTTGAGTGATACTAGTTTTCAAGATATGCGTAACCAAGCAATATTAATGATGCGTAGCTTGGGCAATTTTGCTGGTGGCTGTAATGTGCAGTTTGCACAAAACCCAGAAACCGAAGAATTAATTGCAGTAGAAATTAATCCAAGGGTTAGTCGTTCTAGTGCATTGGCAAGTAAAGCAACTGGTTATCCTATTGCAAAAATTGCAGCTAAATTGGCTATTGGTTATACGTTAGATGAATTAAAAAATCAAATTACGCAAACCACTAGTGCATATTTTGAACCAGCATTAGACTATGTAATTGTAAAAATACCTCGTTGGAATTTTGATAAATTTAAAGGGGCTAATGACACATTGGGTTTACAAATGAAAAGTGTGGGCGAAGTAATGGCTATTGGTAGAAGCTTTACTGAAGCCATTCAAAAAGCTTGTCAGAGTTTAGAAAACAATGCTGTTGGTTTGGGTTATTATGGCAAAAGTTTAATGAAAACTGAAGAAATTTTAGAGTACATTAAAATACCTAAGTGGGATAGAATTTTTAGAATTAAAGATGCGTTAATGCAAGGTGTTACTGTAAAAACAATTGCACAGGCAACAGGTATTGATAAATGGTTTTTATACCAAATTCAAAAAATTTGTGTGATTGAAAAAGAGTTGGGCAAATACTTTTTAGAAAGCTTACCTGATGATTTATTGAAAGAAGCCAAACGCAATGGCTTTGGTGATGAACAAATTGCCAAAATTTTAAATGGCAATTACACAGAAGATGAAGTGTATGAAAAAAGAAAATCGTTAGGCATTACCAGAGTTTATAAAATGGTAGATACTTGTGCCGCTGAATTTGAGGCAAAAACACCTTATTTCTATAGCACCTTCGAATAATTAATTGAAATATACAATTGCACAAAAAGAGTAAACACCCAGTTTGCTCTTTTTTTATTTCGTCAAATCAATTGAGGAGATGGATTTTAAAAAAATTGCACAAGTTAAATCAATTCAATCAACTAATAAGTTTAAATTATTATAACAAACATTTCTTCCACAATTCTTACTACAATGCTATAAATGCCACTTTCATTCCTTTACTTTTGCAAATTGCCCAATTTAAAAAATACAGTTGACTGGTGCAGTGTAAAGCAACAGGTATCCCTAAGAGCTGGGATGAGGAACTGGAAGCCACATACTCTCTCTTCGTCAACCTATTTTTCAAAGGCAAAATATAAACGCTTTATTATTCATTTTTAACAGTAGCAATGCATATTGGCAATTGCCAGTTAATATTAAAAAAATTGTTGTGGCATTACCTTATTTAATTAAACATATTTATAGTGGCGGCTCTGAAGAAGTAATTCGTAGGGGCAAAAAAATACATTCATTAGGTAATGTTGAATTAATTGAGCATGATGAATTAACTAGCAATGTTACTTTACGTGTTAAAGACGATATTTATTCGCTTTTTTATAAAGTACATATTACCAATTTTAAAGATGAGAAAAATATTGGCTTACGTTGTAGTTGCCCGTATAACCTAAGTGAAATATGTAGGCATAAAGCCGGTGCATTATTTCAACTACAAGAAATGGTAGATAAAAATATGCTGGGCGATAAAGAAATTACCTATAACCAACAACACACAGTCATTAAAATGAAGTTGTTGGAATTAAAGCAAATTAAAATGCTTTGCTCAACAGAAGCATTTGCAGAAGCTGAAGAATTTTTAAGAAGTAATAAGGCCAATATTATTGATGCAAAAGACGAACGTGTTTTGGCCGAAGTAAATTTAAAAGGCAACAAATGGAAAGTACTCATTCATAAAAATGAAGAAAGAAATTTTGATACTAGTTGTGATGATTTAAGTGAAATCAATTATCCACTTTGTACACAAAAAGTAATTGTTTTATTACAATTGCTTAATAGTTATGGCCCTAACTATTTTGATAGCATCAGAAATTGGGATGCTGTAAAAAATAAATTACTCAGCTTGTATGGGTATAGTTTAGACGATGATTTAACAGGCAAATTTGAATTTACGTATCAAGAAGGAAAACCTTTTTTACGTGTGTTAGATAGCTCTATTAAACGTAATACCATACCTACTACACCTGAACCAAGACCAAGAGCAGCTTGGGAAGAATTGCCTGTTGCAGCAAAAACTGAAAGCGAAAATGTTGCTGAGCAACAACCTAAAAAAAGTGAACTAAAATTAGGCGTTGTAGTTACTACCAATCAACAACAATATCCATTTATACAAATTGAAGCTGTACAAGGTGAGCCTGATGACGACTTTAGTAAATACATTGGTAAAGTTGAAATAGTTGATTTAAACAAGTTTGTAAATACCGAATTATTTAGTGAAGATGATAAAATGTTGGTGCAACAGTTAAGAAAACTACTGCCTGCCGAAGTAAGCAAATACTTAACTCGCAACTCACCTTTTAGTGGCATTTGGGATAATATCATTCAACAACATACAGATGATTTACCCGAAGAAACTAAAACACTCATTAACGAATATTTACATCCGAAATTTAAAAAATTATTTGCCGAATTACACAGCAGCAATTTTGCTTTTTTCTTGCCTTCAAAAAAACAGTTTACTACTGCCAATTTGCAACAAGCCGAGTTAAGCAATGAATTTATTGCTCCTGAATTTATTGTGAACTACAACAATGGTAGTTACGAAGTAGAATGTAGGGTAAAGCTGCCTTTGGCGGAAATGAATGTAAATGAAAACGAAAGTGAAACACCTTTATTTTTTCAATACCACAATCAATTTTTTACTTGGCAACGTATAGAAGATATTTTATTGGTAGATAAATTTTTACCCTCTGGTAAAATGAATATTGATGCTAAACTTTGGGCATCTAAACTGCAAGAATTTATTTTGCCTTTGGCAAAAGAATACAATGTAAACTTTGGCAATCTTAAAAAAGCCGAAGTAAAAGATGAAAAACCTGAACTAAAAATTCTACTCAAAGAAAAAGGCGATTACTTGGTTTTTCAACCAGTATTTACTTATAAAGGTTATGATGTACGTAGTGGCGATAAAGAAAAAATTGTATTGCCGTTGGCCGAAAAGCTATTGGTGGTGCACAGAAATTTAGAAGCCGAAAAAGAATTGATGAGTAAGATTGAAAATTTACATTCTCAATTTATTCGTCCTGTAGATACTGATACATTGGCATTAAAAGGAACAGATGTTTTAAAAAACAATTGGTTCTTTTTGTTTGTAGATGCCATGAAAGATTTAAACGTGCAGGTATTTGGATTTGATGCACTTAAAAACTTTCGTTTCAACACTGCAAAGCCTTCTACTAAAATTTATATTAGCAGTAATACAGATTGGTTTGATGCCAAAATTGAAATTCAGTTTGGCGAACAAAAAGTTACTGTTGAAGATGTAAAAAAAGCATTAGCCAATAAACAACAGTTTGTGCATTTGCAAGATGGCACTTTGGGTATTTTACCAGAAGAATGGATACGCAAATATTCGTTGTTATTTAAAGTAGGCGAAGGCAAAATGAATAACATGAAGCTGAGTAAATATCAGTTTAGTGTAGTAGAAGATTTGTACAATCAAAGAGACGAAGAAGAATTGTTTATTCAGCTAGAAGAGAAATACGATAAGCTGCGTTACAACCATGAAATAAAACCTGTTGATGCACCTGCTCACCTGAAACCCATCTTACGTCCTTATCAGGAAAGTGGATTTCAATGGCTCAACTATTTAAGAGAAGTACAATGGGGTGGTATTTTAGCCGATGATATGGGTTTGGGTAAAACCATACAAGCATTGAGTTTTCTGCATCATTTAAAAGAAGAAAATGGTAGCTTAAAAGCATTGGTGGTTTGCCCTACAACATTGATGTTTAACTGGCAAAATGAAATAAGAAAGTTTACGCCAACTTTAAACATGTATGTGCATCATGGTGGTGCAAGAATTAGAGAAACCTTAAACCACGATCATATAGATGTTATTATTACCACTTATGGCACTTTAAGAAGTGATATTAAACAATTTGTTGAAGTAGATTTTGATTATGTGGTTTTGGATGAAAGTCAGGCCATTAAAAATCCATCTAGCAAAGTAACCAAAGCAGCTTGTGTATTAAAAGCAAAAAATCGTTTGTGTTTAAGTGGTACGCCTTTACAAAATAATACATTCGACATATTTGCTCAAATGAATTTTCTCAACCCGGGAATGCTGGGTACACAAGAATTTTTTAAGAATGAGTTTTCTGTTCCTATTGATAAGTTTGGCGAAAAAGAACAAAAAGATCATTTAAGAAAATTGCTCTATCCATTTATTTTAAGAAGAACCAAAGAGCAAGTAGCTAAAGATTTACCAGAAAAACAAGAGATGATTTTGTTTTGTGAAATGGCTACAGAGCAACGTAAAATTTATGATGCCTATCGCAACGATTTTAGAGATAAAATTTTGGGTGTAGTACAAGAACAAGGTATTCAAAAAAGTCAGCTTACCATTTTACAAGGCTTAATGAAGTTGAGGCAAATTTGCGATAGCCCTGCAATTATGAAAGAACAAGATGGAGAAAAGTTCCCGAATGTTTCTGTTAAGTTGGAAGAATTGGGCCGAGAAATCACCGAAAACATTAGCAACCATAAAGCATTGGTTTTCTCTCAATTTTTGGGCATGTTGGCTTTAATTAGAGAGAAGATGAAAGAGTTAGGTGTTGATTATGAATATTTTGATGGAAGCACCAGTGCAGCAGATAGAGAAAAAGCCATTAATCGTTTTCAAAACGATGAAAACTGTAGGGTATTTTTAATCTCACTAAAAGCTGGAGGTGTGGGTTTAAACTTAACGGCTGCCGATTATGTGTACATTGTTGATCCTTGGTGGAATCCTGCGGTTGAACAACAAGCTATCGACAGAACGCATCGTATTGGGCAAACCAAAAATATCTTTGCTTACAGAATGATTTGTACAGATACGGTAGAAGATAAAATTGTAAAACTGCAAGAAAAGAAAAAAGCTTTAGCTAAAGATTTAATTACCGATGATGAAGGATTTGTAAAATCACTCACCAAAGAAGATGTAGAATATTTATTCAGCTAAAGAAATCAGCTTTGTATTACTGGCTCATTCATTTTATAGACGAATTGAGCCATTTTTTTGAGTTGAAAGTTTACTGTACTAGATATCGTTGTAAACACTTTCAATTACAATTTTACCAAAAAAGCATAACCATTTCGGATTCAAATCCGAAATAGTTATAACCATTTCGGATTTGAATCCTGTTTTGACATATTTTTACAAAGTAAAAAGTTGTTATGATACAGCGAAAATTAAAAAATCTTATTGAAAATAAGTTATTCAAAGGCAAGGCAATTATTGTTTTTGGCCCACGTCAAGCAGGCAAATCAACTTTGGTTGAGTCAATACTGCAAGAGAAAGAGCATATTTATTTGAATGGTGATGATGCCGATGCTAGAGAAATCTTAACCAATACAACAGCAACAAAACTTAAATTACTAGCAGGAAAAAAGAAAATTGTATTTATTGATGAAGCTCAGCGTATTCCTACTATTGGGCTTACATTAAAGCTATTTACCGACCAGCTTAAAGATGTTCAAGTAATTGCCACGGGTTCTTCTGCATTTGAATTGTCTAATAAGGTGAATGAGCCTCTAACAGGTCGTAAATATGAGTTTATGTTGTATCCCCTAAGCTTTTCTGAAATGGTAGAATCACATGGCTATTTGGAAGAGAAAAGATTATTAGAACATCGCCTTATTTATGGCTATTATCCAGAAATTGTTACTAAAACAGGATTCGGAGAAGAAGCAGAGTTATTGAGATTATTATCGAACAGTTATTTGTACAAAGACTTGTTGATGCTAGAGCAAATTAAAAAACCTTTAATACTTGAAAAATTACTCAAAGCCTTGGCTTTGCAAATAGGCAGTGAAATTAGTTTTCAAGAACTTGCCCAAATAACTGGCAGTGATGGCAAAACAATAGAGAAATATATTGACCTACTCGAAAAAGCATTTGTTGTTTTTCGTTTACCTGCCTTTAATCGTAATATTCGAAATGAAATCAAAAAAGGAAAGAAGGTATATTTTTACGATTGTGGAATTAGAAATGCTATTGTTGGCAACTTTAATAACATTGCTTCTCGAACAGATGTTGGAGCATTATGGGAAAACTTTGTAATTGCAGAAAGAGTAAAACTCTTGCGATATAAAAATATTGACAGTACTCTTTATTTCTGGCGAACAAAGCAACAGCAAGAAATTGACTTAGTAGAAGAATATCAAGGTAAACTTTCAGCTTTTGAATTCAAATGGAATAAAAATCAAAAAGTACGTTTTCCGCAAACATTCAGCGAAAACTATGAAGTTTCAAAAATGCTAGTAGTATCACCAGATAATATGGAAGAGTTTTTATTAGATACAAGTTTTCATTGATTATTCAACACCTGTAAAAAACTGGTGTTAAATGAGTTAATCGCTGAAAAACCCATCATCCCATCTAAAAATTCTGTAGAATAGGTATTCAGTAAAAAATATTTTCAATTTTTAATAAAAAATCATTTTATAAAAATCAAGTATTTATTCCTAGCTTATTCGTTTTATGTACAAGTTGAGCCATTTTTTTAAATGATTGAGTATAATTTGTTTCAATTTTCACACATTGTCTTTAAAATTTACACATATAAAATTTTATCATTTTTAGCAAGTTTATAAAATAAAAAATCCTGATAAAAGTCAACACAAGTGGTATAATTTCTGTTATAACTTTATTATACAGAAATCCTATTTACCATGAAACTTAGCTACCAACGATTGATGCATGTATGCTTTTACATGATAGTTGTAATTGCATTTTCATCTTGTGCAACTATGGCTATTTCTCCAAGTACATCTTTCAATAGTTCAAACGAAATTCATAATGTTAGAGCAACCGTTATTTTGCAAGACAATAGTTCTATGCTAGGTTATTTAACATTAAAAAATAAAGTAAACGAGAAAGAAGCTTCTGTGCGTTTACCACAACAACGTAAAATAGTTAACCTTAATGTGCACCATATAAAAGCTTATGAAGTTGAAGATGCACATTATGCTTTAAAAACCATTGAGCCATACTCATCTAAAATTTATATTTGGGGTAAGCCAATAGCCCATAAGAGTTTTGTAAAACGATTAACGCCTCAAGAATATACTATACAGTTGTATAGTTTTGAAGAAAAAGTAAAAGAAGAAAAAAGTAGCTTAACCAAAACCGTTACACATTATTTTGTTGAGTTTAACAATACCCATCCCGAAGAGTTAATAGATATTATACATCCTTCTTTTCTTGAAAAGTATAATGAGCAATTAGCTGTTCTAACAAAACAATGCAATGCTCTTTCTCAAAAAATTGAAGCAAAAGAAAATGCATATATCATTTCAAAACGCATTAAAAATCCTAAAGAAAGAAGTACTATTTTATACAATATTGCAAAGCTGTATGAGGAGTGTAAGAGTAAGTAACTTGTACTAATCCTCCACATCTACCACACCACCACTAACAGTAAATTTCATTGCATCAGCAGCAGTAATATGACTATCTAATTGTCGTACCTTTTCTTTTGGTACAAAATAGGTAATTCCACTTATTGCATAAGAATGTGGTACATACACCACTACATGTTCGTTTAAATTAAAGTCTGCCGCATCTTTTCTTGTAATAAAACCAATCCGCCAAATGTCAGTTCCATCTACATTTACTAAAACTGGTTTATCAAATTTTTTCTTGTTGCCTGCAAAAGCTTCTAAAAAATCTTTTACCGATCCATAAATAAATTTTATTCCAGGTGTGTTTTCTAACACTTTATCTAATACAGTTACCAATCGCCCCACAACAAAAATTGATGATAGCCAACCTACCAATAATACAAAAGCAATTACCACTACAAAGCCCAACCCTGGAATTCTTTCTACTACGCCAGATGCATCTTTTTGTATCCAATCCGGAAATAAACCATGCATAATATTGGGTAAAATACCATCTACCAGATTAAACAACGATAAAATAGCCCAAACCGTAATACCAATAGGTGCCAAAACAATTAACCCCTGAAAAAAATATTGAAGTAGCTTTTTAAGCTGTACATGATAAGCCACTTTTATTTGCTGTTTATCCATGCGGTAAAAATACTATAATCCTATAAGTAATACTTGTCATTAGATTTTTTCAACTATAAAAGCCTGCAACTCATCACTAAAATCATCCACTTAACAATAAAATAATAAAAAAAACTATGGAAACTTTGGTTATGAAAAAAGTTTCCATAGTTTTGCCCACGATTTTATAAGCATGGAAATACAAGAAAGAATAGTACAAAAATCTCACGAACTCTTTATGCGTTATGGCATTAGAAGTATTAGTATGGATGAAATTGCCTCACAATTAGGAGTAAGCAAAAAAACCATTTACCAATATTTTACCGATAAAGATGCATTGGTAGATGCTGTGGTAGATATTGAAATTTGTAACAACGAAAAAGAATGTATCATTCATAGACAACAATGCGAAAATGCTGTACATGAAGTGTTTTTAGCTATGGATATGGTACATGAAATGTTGAAAGGCATGAGCCCTTCTATTTTATTTGATTTAAGAAAGTTTCATCCGCAATGCTATCAAAAATTCAATGATCACAAGCATACATTCTTTTATACCATTATAAAATGTAATCTAGAAAGAGGCATTGAAGAAGGATTGTACAGACCAGAAATTAATGTAGATATTTTAAGTAGGTTTAGAATTGCTTGCATGTTTTTAATCTTCGATCCCGATGCTTTTCCTCCTAATAAAACCAATATCGCAGAAGTTTTATGGCAAACCACCGAAAACTTTTTATATGGTTTAACCACTGCAAAAGGACTTAAATATTTAACCAAATACAAACAACAACGATTAAATAAATAACTATGACAAAAGGAAAAATCCTTACAAAACAAGTATTGCTACTCTTTGCATTTTTAGCAGTACAGTCTTTAGTTATGGCTCAAAAAAAATATGCATTAACTGTAGATAGTGCAGTAACACTTGCATTTAATAATGTAGCCGAACTAAAAAATTTACGCATCGATTCGTTATTACAATATCAGAAGAACAGAGAAATTACTGGCTCTGCATTACCACAAATAAATGGTAATATAAGTGGGCAACATTTTTTTGATATTCCCGTAACTGTTTTACCCGATTTTCTATCACCATCGGTATATGGCGTTTTATCTAACGAAGGAGTAAGAGATGGAAACGGAAATGCCATTCAAATGCCAAGTTCTTTTGGTACTATTCCTGCTCAATTTGGGGTGCCTTGGACCATGAGTGCTGGTATTACTGTTAGTCAGCTTTTATTTCAACCAGATGTATTTGTTGGCTTAAAAGCTAGAAGCACATCTATGAAATATGTGAGTGGCAATATTCAGGTAATGAAAGACAGTATTAAAAGCAATGTATACAGAAGTTATTATGCCGTAGTAATTGCACAAAAAAGATTGAACTTTCTAACCGATGGTTTAAAACGTTTAGAAAAACTATATGCCGATCAGCAAGTGATGTTTAAAAATGGATTTATTGAAAAGTTAGATTTAGATAAAACAGAAGTTAGCTTAAATAACTTAAAAACTACTGAGCAACAAGTTAAAAATGGCGTTGGTTTAGGCTATGCAGCACTAAAATTTGCATTAGGTTTATCACAAAAAGATGAGCTACAATTATTAGATACTTTAAGTAGTGAAACTATTAAAAAAGGAGTATTAGATATTGATAATGCTACCTATGAAGATAGACCAGAAATTAGATTACTCAACTCAGTTAAAGAGTTGCAAGAATTAGACGTTCAAAGAAATAAATTACAGTACATACCAACAGTTTCGGCATTTTGGAATTTTAGCAAAAATGCCCAACGCCAACAATTCGATTTTTTTGGTAAAGGCGATTGGTTTTCTACCAACTTAGTAGGTGTAAACATTAGCTTACCTATTTGGAATGGCGGACAAAGAGAAGCAAAAATTAAACAAGCCAAACTAAATTTAGATAAAACCAATAACACCATTGGGCAGGTTAAACAGGTAATTGATTTACAAAAAGAAATTGCAAAAGTTACTTTAATTAATACTCTTTCATCGTTAGATATTCAAGAAAGAAATACAGCATTGGCCGAGAGAGTGTACAACTTAACCAAGAAAAAATATGAGCAAGGTTTAGGTAGCAGCTTTGAAGTATTGCAGGTTGAACAAAGCTTACAAGATGCACAAAACAATTATTTCCAAAGTTTATACGATGCTATTGTAGCAAAAGTTGGCCTTTTAAAAGCAACAGGAAAACTATAAATAACCATACTTAAAAAACAATAAATACATCAATATTATGCAACGCATTTATAACCAATTTACTTTACTTGTACTAGTAGTAACATTTACTGCATGTGGTGGTAAAGATCAATTATCGCAAAAGAAAGCCGAGTTAGAAAAACTGCAAAAAGAGCAGTTATCATTATCAGAAAAAATTAAAACTGTTGAAACAGAAATAGCTAAATTAGATACCACAGCATCTAAAGAAGATGTTGCTAAACTAATAGGAGTTTCGCCAATTGTAGTTCAAGATTTTGTACATTATATAGATTTACAAGGCAGAGTAGATGCTGAAAATATTTCTTATATATCGCCTCGTTTAGGTCCAGGACAAGTAAAAGCTTTGTATGTAAAAAAAGGTGACTTTGTAAAAAAAGGACAATTACTATTAAAGCTTGATGATGCTATAGTTAAGCAAAGTATTGCAGCAGCAAAACAAAACTTAGAAACTATCAAAACTCAATTGTCTTTTGCTAAAGATTTGTACAATCGTCAAAATAATTTATGGAAGCAAGGTATTGGTACCGAAGTGCAATTGATTAGTGCCAAAACCAATGTAGAAACATTAGAAAAGCAATTACAAGCTGGTATAGAAAACATTCAAACCATACAAGAACAAGCCAATGCAAGTAATGTGTATAGCGATGTAAGTGGTGTTGCAGAAGAAGTAAATATTAGAGTTGGTGAAACTTTCTCTGGCATGGGTGCAATGGGTGCTCAAATAAAAATTGTGAACACCAATTTACTAAAAGTAATTACCGATGTACCAGAAAATTATGCAGCTAAAGTAAAAGTAGGCAGCAAAGTATTAATCAATTTGCCAGATATTAATAAGTCTTTCAACAGCAGTATTTCATTAGCAGGAAAAATCATCAACCCAAACAATAGAAGTTTTTCTGCCGAAGTAAAATTGCCTGTAGATGGTGCCATTCGCCCCAATCAAAATGCTCAGGTAAAAATTGAAGATTATGCCGTGAAAAATGCAATTGCTATTCCAGTAAATACAGTAGCTACAGACGAAAAAGGAAAATATGTTTATGTAGCTATAAAAGAAGGTAACAAATTGGTGGCAAGAAAAAAACAAATTACTGTTGGTGAATTGTATAACCAAATGATTGAAGTTAAAAGCGGACTTGCGTCAGGTGATCAATTAATTACTTCGGGTTATCAAAACATTTACGAAGGTCAATCATTAAAAGTGCAACAATAACAAGACTGTACCATTCATAAGTGAACACAAAAAATTATAAAAAATATTATTAAATAAACGTATATGCATTTACCAGAAGGCGTATTAAAAAAGTTCAAACAGTTTAAGCCAACAAGCTGGGCTATAGACAATAGAACTGCCATATATGTAATTACTATTCTTATTTCCTTATTTGGGCTAAATAAGTTTAATACATTACCCAAAGAACAGTTTCCAGATATTGTTGTACCAACTATTAGCGTTAGTACTGTATATTTTGGTAACTCACCAGAAGACATGGAAAACCTAGTTACCCGACCAATTGAAAAACAATTGAAAGGTATTAGCGGTGCAAAGGTGAAAAAAATTCAAAGTACTTCCCAACAAGATTTTAGCTTAATTATTATTGAATTTGATACCGATGTTAAAACAGAAGTAGCCAAGTTAAAAGTAAAAGATGCAATTGATAAAGCTCAAACCGATTTACCCAACGATTTAACCCAACAACCCAACGTACAAGAATTTGATTTTAGCGAAATGCCCATTATGTACGTAAACGTAAGTGGTGATTATGATGGTATGACTTTAAAAAAGTATGCCGATAAAATGCAAGACCGTTTTGAAGAATTGCCATCAATTAATCGTGCCGATATTATTGGTGCTCCTGAAAGAGAAATACAAATTAATGTAGATCCTTATAAAATGCAGGCTGCCAAATTAACGTTCACCGATATTGGTAATGCCATTAACTACGAAAACAGAGACATTAGTGGAGGCTTGGTTGAAGTAGGTGAAATGAAGAGAACTATTCGTGTTAAAGGTCAATTTGTTTCAGCATTAGAAATGCAAAATATTGTAGTTAAAAACTTACAAGGTGGTGCGTTTTATTTAAAAGATGTAGCTCAAGTTATTGATACAGTTAAAGAAACCGAAAGCTATGCTCGTTTAGATGGTAAAAATGTAGTAACACTAAATATTGTAAAGCGTAGCGGAGAAAACTTAATTGAAACAGCAGGAGGTGTTAAAAAAATTGTTGCCGAAATGCAAGAAAATGGCCAGTTACCTCCAAAAGATAAATTGAATATAGTAATCACCGGCGATCAAAGTAAGCAAACTGCAACCTCATTTAACGAGTTAATTAATACCATTATTATTGGTTTTATTTTAGTGTTATTGGTGCTTATGTTTTTCATGGGTGTAAACAATGCCTTCTTTGTTGCATTGAGTGTACCATTATCGGTTTTTGTAGCATTTATGTTTATGCCCTTGGCCGATTTTATTGTTGGGGGTCATGTAACATTAAACTTCATTGTACTCTTTGCTTTATTGTTTGGATTAGGAATTATAGTAGATGATGCCATTGTGGTGATAGAAAATACCCATCGTATTTACAACAACGGAAAAGTAAAAATAGAACGTGCAGCAAAAGAAGCAGCAGGCGAAGTTTTTATTCCTGTATTAGCAGGTACATTAACTACGTTGGCTCCTTTCTTTCCTTTATTACTTTGGAAAGGATTGATAGGTAAGTTCATGATTTATTTGCCTACTATGTTAATCTTAACATTGGCTGCATCTTTAATTGTTGCATTCATCATGAACCCTGTTTTTGCAGTAAGTTTCATGAAGCCAGAAGGACGTGAATTTGAAGAACCTAGAAAAAAAATATTCAAAGCCAATTGGTTTTGGTTATTTATTGGCGTAGGTATTATTTTAAATCTTGCAGGATGGCATGGCACTGGTAATCTAATTTTATTTGTTCCGTTGGTTGCTTTGTTAGAAAGATTTGTTTTAAGAGATATCATTCATTTCTTTCAAGAAAAAGCATTGCCTTCTTTAATGAACAGATACGAAAAATTATTGGTATGGATGCTAAAAGGAAAACGCCCAGCATTGGCACTAGTTGGATTATTTATATTATTTCCTGTTTCATTAATGTTATTAATAGCTAGAAAAAATCCAAGCACATTCTTCCCAAGTGGTGATCCAAATTTTATTTATGTGTATTTAAAAATGCCAGCAGGTACAAAAACTGCCACCACTGATTCGGTAACTTCTATTTTAGAAAAACGAGTTCAAAAAATATTGGCTAACGAAATGCCTACTAAAGGTGGTATTGTAGAAAGTATTATTACCAACGTTGCTGTAAGTGCCAATAATCCTAGAGATAATAATAGAAGCACTCAAAGTAATTTAGGTAGAATACAAGTAAGCTTTGTTGAGTTTGAAAAAAGAGATGGTAAAAAAACCAAACCTTTTATGGACGAAATCAGAAAACAAATGAATGGTATTCCTGGTGCTAGTATTGAAGTTGGACAAGAAGATGGTGGACCACCAACTGATCCTCCTGTAAACATTGAAATTAGTGGCGATAACTTTAAAGAAATTGCTAAAGTGGCATATGATTTACAGAATCATTTAGACACCAATCGTATTGCAGGAATTGAAGAATTGAAAATGGATATTGATTTACAGAATCCAGAAATATCAATTGTGGTAGATAGAGAAAAAGCGTTAATTGAAGGCTTAAGCACTGCACAAGTTGGTATGGAAATTAGAAATGCAGTTTTTGGTAAAGAAGCTAGTAAACTAAAAGATGGTGAAGATGAATATAAAATTCAAATTCGCTATGCCGATTTACAACGCAACAACATTACCGATTTAATGAACATGCGTATTACATTTAGAGATTTTAATACCATGGCTATCAAACAATTGCCATTGAATGCAGTAGCACATGTAGATTATACCAATACATCTGGTGCAGTAAAACGTAAAAATGTAAAACGTACCATTCAAATTCAATCTAATGTAACCGATCCTTCATTGGCTGGTCCGGTTAATACAGAACTTGGAAGAAAGATTGAAGAATTTAAATCTAAAACAAAAATACCTGCCGATGTAGTGATCAAACAAACAGGGCAAGGTGAGCAAGAAAAAGAAACAGGTATCTTTTTAGTTACTTCTTTAATTGCAGCGTTGTTGGTTATTTTCTTAATTCTTGTTTTACAGTTCAATGGCTTAAGTAAACCATTTATTGTATTAACCGAAATTTTCTTTAGCATTATTGGAGTATTTATTGGCTATGCTGCAACAGGCATGACCATTGCTACCATTATGTTGGGTGTTGGTGTAGTAGGTTTAGCAGGTATTGTAATTAAAAATGGAATTTTGTTAATTGAGTTTACCGATGAGTTGCGTCACAGAGGTTATAAAACCCGTGAAGCTGCAATTGAAGCAGGTAAAATTCGTATTATTCCAGTATTACTTACAGCCTTAGCAACTATGTTAGGTTTATTGCCTTTAGCAGTAGGCTTTAATATAGATTTTGTCTCGTTCTTTAAAACATTAAATCCACATATTTTCTTTGGTGGCGATAGTGTGGTTTTCTGGGGACCATTAAGCTGGACGATTATTTTCGGTTTAATTTTCTCGTTCTTCTTAACCTTAATTATGGTACCAAGTATGTACGTTTTAAGTGAACGTTTGCGTAGGCCAATGGCACGTTTTTACGGAACTAAATTTGTAGCATTACTAGGATTTTTAGGGCCATTCTTCTTCATTTTAGTAGGGGTAATGTTTGTGGTAAAAGCCATCCAAGGTAAAAAAGTTTGGATGGGTGTAATGAAGCCTTCTCCTTCAAAAGCATAGTACAGTTGGTTTTGGTTGATATATAGCCGTTGCTTTTTGCAACGGCTTTTTTATAACCAGAAACGAAAGGCTTTTTAAAAATTGTTTGTAATATTTTTAATTCATTCGCTACTTACCTTGCAAAAAAAATAAATTTATTTTATGAGAAGCAATCATGATATTGATTATCAAATTTTTGGTGAAGAAATGCAATATGTTGAGGTTGAGTTAGACCCTAATGAAACCGCTATTGCCGAGCCTGGTGCATTTATGATGATGGACGATGGCATACAAATGCAAACCCTTTTTGGAGATGGTAGTACCCAACAAAATGGCTTACTAGGCAAACTATTTAGTGCAGGTAAAAGATTATTAACGGGTGAAAATTTGTTTATGACAGCTTTCACCAATGTTGGTCACGGTAAAAAACAAGTAAGTTTCGCATCGCCATATCCGGGTAAAATTATTCCTCTCGATTTGTATCATTTAGGCGGTAAAATTATTTGTCAAAAAGATTCCTTTTTATGTGCTGCTAAAGGCGTAAGTGTGGGTATAGAATTTCAAAGAAAATTAGGCACAGGTTTATTTGGTGGCGAAGGTTTTATTATGCAAAAATTAGAAGGCGATGGAATGGCGTTTATGCATGCTGGTGGGCATGTGCAAGAAAGAATTTTGCAAGCTGGCGAAGTTTTAAAAATTGATACAGGTTGTATTGTTGGTTTTACAGCTGGTGTTGATTATGATATTCAATTTGTAGGTGGTATTAAAAATACCATTTTTGGTGGCGAAGGATTATTTTTTGCAAGCTTACGTGGACCAGGAAAAGTATGGATTCAAAGTTTACCTGTAAGCCGTTTGGCTGGCAGAATTTTACAATATGCAACCACTAGCCGTAGAGAAGAAGGTAGTGTTTTAGGCGGAATTGGTAATTTACTAGACGGCGATGGTTGGCGATAAAATATTTTTCAGCTTTTAAAACCCTACAACTTTGTGGGGTTTTTTATTGCCTTGAAGGATAAAATTATTTTATAAAAACTAACAAAATGTTCTGCAAGTGCAACATTCAGCCCTAACAATTGTTAGTTTATAAGTTTGAATTACTTATTTTTGAATTCTTAAAAAGTAGATTATGGAGTTGAAAAACCTAGAAGAAATTTTTCAGCAGAAAATAGACAACGAAATAAAAATTGAACCCAAAGATTGGATGCCCGATGCGTATAGAAAGACCAATATTCGTCAAATAAGTCAACATGCACATAGTGAAGTGGTGGGCATGTTGCCTGAAGGCAATTGGATTAGCAGAGCTCCATCATTAAAACGCAAAGCCATTTTATTAGCTAAGGTTCAAGACGAAGCTGGCCATGGTTTGTATTTGTATAGCTCTGCTGAAACCTTAGGCATTAGTAGAGATGAAATGATTGATCAATTACTCACAGGCAAAGCAAAATATTCTTCCATTTTCAATTATCCAACATTAAGCTGGGCCGATATGGGTGCTGTTGGTTGGTTGGTAGATGGTGCTGCCATTTTAAATCAAGTGATGCTGTGTCGTACAAGCTATGGTCCTTATGCAAGAGCCATGGTGCGTATTTGTAAAGAAGAAAGTTTTCATCAACGTCAAGGTTTTGAAACATTATTGGTATTAAGTAAAGGAACGCCTGAACAAAAAGCCATGTGTCAAGATGCCATTAATCGTTGGTGGTGGCCAAGTTTAATGATGTTTGGTCCAACAGATACTGAAAGTACCAACAGCGACCAAAGCATGAAATGGAAAATCAAAAGAAAAAGTAACGATGAACTTCGTCAGAACTTTGTAGATATGATAGCTGAGCAAGTGAAAGTGCTGGGCATGACGTTACCCGACGATCAACTAAAATGGAATGAACAAAGAAAGCATTACGACTTTGGTCCAATTAACTGGACTGAATTTTGGAACGTAGTAAAAGGTAATGGCCCATGTAATAAACAACGTTTAGATGCCCGTAAAAAAGCACATGCAGAAGGAGCTTGGGTAAGAGAAGCAGCTATGGCTTATGCTGAGAAGAAAGCCTCACTCTCCAAAGGAGGGACTTTAGAAGCTGCGTAAATTATTTGTGTTACCACAGCAGAAATTTTATTTAGCTGCTGTGTACTTTGTACTGAGTGTAGTCGAAGTATCGTACAGCCGATAGCTATCGGCTTGTACAGTAAGTTCTTTATTCAACATTAGTCTTTGCGTTCGTTGTATTCTTTGCTTCGTTGCGTGAAATAAAATAAACAAAAATGAATAATTTAATAATTAAATACTACTACGGCGATTATGGAGAAATCCAAGAAGGTGGTGGTTCTAACGCTTCATCAAATAATCAGAATCCATGGCCATTGTGGGAAGTTTTCATTCGTAGTAAGCAAGGTTTAGACCATAAACATGTAGGCAGTTTGCATGCAGCCGATGCTCAAATGGCTATTGAAAATGCAAGAGATGTTTATACTAGAAGAATGGAAGGTGTAAGTATTTGGGTAGTAGAAAGTAAATACATAACTGCTAGTAACCCTGAAGAAGCAGGTGAATTGTATGAACCAGCAGTTGATAAAATTTATCGCCATCCAACTTTTTATCAATTACCCGATGAAGTGAATCATATGTAATTGATTATAAATTATTGGTTATTGATTATTTCAAGTAATAATTAGTAATCAATAATCAATAATACATAAAATGAATAATCATAAAATAAACTACCTCCTCCACTTAGCAGATACAACACACATTCTCTCACAAAGAAATAGTGAATGGTGTGGGCATGGACCAATACTAGAACAAGATATTGCAATCACCAATATTTCATTGGATTTATTAGGACAAGCAAGAACATTGTATCAATACGCTGCTGAATTAATTAATGATAATAAAATCACTGCTTTAGAGGGGTCTAGAGAGGCTGCAACAGAAGATTCATTGGCTTATTTAAGAGGTGAAAGAGAATACAAAAATTTATTGTTAGTAGAACAACCAAAATGCAATTGGGCGACAACGATATTACGTCAGTATTTGTACAGCGAGTTTCAATATGAGTTATTCACCGCATTGAAAAATGGTAACGATGTTCAGTTAGCAGCAATTGCTAACAAGAGTATTAAAGAAACTACCTACCATGTACGTTGGAGTAAAGAATGGGTAATTCGTTTGGGTGATGGAACAACAGAAAGCCATTCAAAAATGCTAGAAGCAATTGACACACTTTGGCCGTTTATTGGCGAAATGTTTGAAGCTGCAGAATATGAAAGCGTTATGAACATAGACTTGAAACTTATTCAACACAATTGGCTACAAAAAGTAACTTCCACTTTTGCAGAAGCAACTTTAATGATGCCTGAAAATGTATTTGTACAAACAGGCGGTAAACAAGGAATTCATACAGAACATTTAGGATTTATTTTAGCTGAAATGCAGTACTTGCAACGTAGCTTTCCGAATGCTCAATGGTAAAAAAAGCCATCAATGTTTAGTTGATGGCTTTAGCATATAAATAAATTCATTTAATTATCGTATGGAAAATTTCTAGCTACTTTACGCATCATTCGTTCCATTACTTGATTAGCACTACCTAACACATCTTCATTCATTTCTTTAAAGAAACGCCAAAGTAATTCACCATCATTTCCATTATACAGTTGCATTAATAATGCTCCTGTTCCAGTTTTACCTGTACCTGCACCAAATAAAATTGTTTTTGCAATAGCACCAGCTTCGCTACCCGTTCTTTCATAAGCATAATTACATTTTATTGCAGCATCAACACCTAAAACTTTACAAATAGAATCTAAAGTAACTTCGTTAACTCTATCGTAAATACCAGCTTGCTTTAATAGAATGTTTGTTTTATCAACGTCTTGAAAACTAACCGAGAAGTCTTTTGCCTTTCTTAATAAATACGTGTACATCCCTTGTTGCATTTGTACTGCCAATTTTTGTTCATCTGCTTTATTGGCTTCGGCATTAAAATCTTTTGGTTGTCTTTTATAACTAATGGTTGCAACAAATGGCAATACAGCCACTGTTTTATGTTTAGCAACTTCTTCTTTCAATTTTGGAGATGAAAAAACTTGTTTTGAACCTTCAAAAAATTGTGCATTTGTTGAAATAAATAAACAAAACGAAATTGAAAAGAGAATAAATTTTTTCACTGTATTTAGTTTTAATTTTTGCAAATTTATATGTTTATACCAGTTATTTAAATCACATATAGATGTGAAAATTTTCTAAAAAATTTATTTTTCAATAAATTTTGAAAATTCAATAAATACAGTTTACTTTGTGTCATGAAATTGATAGAAGCCAAAGCAGAGTTTATAAACCAATGGGGAATTTTAGGTAGCCAATGGGGTATTAATAGAACAATGGCACAGGTACATGCATTATTATTGGTAGCAAGCAAACCATTAAGCACCGATGATATTATGGAAGAATTAAACATTAGCCGTGGCAATGCCAACATGAATGTTAGAGAATTGATTGATTGGCAATTGGTACAAAAAACACTAGTGGCTGGAGACAGAAAAGAATATTTTACAGCCGAAAAAGATATTTGGAAAGTAGCTACACGTATAATGCTACAACGCAAAAAACGTGAATTAGATCCAATGGTTGAAGTACTTGGCAAATTAACTAATGTAGAAGGGGATAAACGAAATGCCGATATAAAAGCCTTTACTGAAACAATTGGAAATATTCAGCGATTTGCTGGACACGCTGAAAAAACTTTAGACACGGTAATTAAAGCAGAAGAAAATTGGTTTTTTACCAACTTTATGAAAATGTTTAAATAAACAACACATTCAAAGTCGATTTTAAATTCGGCTTTTTTAAAAATACAAACTTTCAATATTTATTGAAAATACAATATTTATTAACAATAAAATCAACAGTCATGAACTACGTAATTCTCACCTACAGCATGTATTTAATTTTAAGTATTGGCTTAACTGTATGGGTTGCCAAAACCTTATTTAAAAATGGAAAAATATTTTTAATAGATATTTTTCATGGCAATAAAGAGTTAGCCGATAGTGTAAACAATCTCTTGTTAGTAGGATTCTATCTCATTAATGTTGGATATGCAGTATATACTTTAAAAGAGTATTCAACTATTATAAGTTTGCAAGAAGTAATTGAAAGACTTAGTATTAAAGTAGGTGTTATCATTTTAATATTGGGTTGCATGCACTTTTTTAACTTGTTTATTTTCTTTAAGCTACGCAATAAAGCCAATGACGATAAACGCAAATCTCTCTTTATTACTAAAGCTTAATTTATTTATTTGCTATGGCTATTCAAAACAGAATAGCCATAGCAAATACATTTTCAAACGATACAAAATGAAAACGATTAAAAAAATGGATGCTCTATTACAGTTGGTATTAATTGCAATATTTGGTGTTCTAGTTTGCTTACAAACGAATGAATATTTTTATCTTGCTTATTTTACCGTTGGTGCAATACAATTTATAAGTGCAATTGTACATTTAATACTGAAATGGCAAGTTGCAGATAAAGCAAGAAAATATTATAACATTTCCCTATCAATTATTATAGCAGGTACACTTACTTTTTTAAATCCTGAGTTTTTACTTTACTACCTGTATTTTCTACTTTTCTTTTCACCAATTATGGCTATTTATTATTTTATATTGAGTTGGTACGAATTAATTAAACTAAATGAACGTCCTTTAGCAATTTTAAAATAAATAAGATGAGTAACTTTTTATCTGCCCATTGGAAAAATTTATTGATGCTTAATTATAAAGTAGATGCTGCTATACTAAAGCCCTTTTTGCCAAGAGGTACAGAGCTTGATTATTACAAAGGCAACTGTTATGCAAGCCTTGTTGGATTTATGTTTTTACAAACAAGAATAAAAGGAATTGCTTTTCCTTTTCATACCAATTTTGAAGAAGTAAATCTTAGATTTTACGTAAAATTTAAAGAAGGTAATCAATGGAAAAGAGGAGTTGTTTTTGTGAAAGAAATTGTACCCAAAAAGATGATATGCGTTGTAGCAAATTTGCTATACCAAGAGCATTATTATTATATGCCAATGAAAAATTCATTAATGACTACCGAAACTAATTTTACTGTTCAATATGATTGGTATTTTAATAAAGAGTGGAATTTTTTACAAGCTACAGCAAGCAATAAAGCAGAACCTATGAAGATAAATAGTGAGGAAGAATTTATTGCAGAACATTATTGGGGCTATTCTAAATTAAATGAAAACACTACTTCTGAATATGGTGTACAACATGAACCATGGAAAATTCACACAGTAGAAGCATTTAAAGTACACTGTAATATTGCTGAATTATATGGCAGCCAATTTGTAGATGCTTTATCGCAACATCCAAGTTCTGCATTTGTTGCTGCTGGCTCGGATATTGCTGTAACACATAGACGAGTTTTGAAATATTAACAATCAATCATTTACTTTTTTTACTACAAATATTTATTTTGCAAAATATTGTAAGTAGAAAAATAGCAACTTTGGTACATGCAAAAGAAAACCTTGGTATTAGGAGCATCAGATAATGAAGAACGTTATAGCAATATGGCTGTTAAAAAATTAGTTGCTTACCAGCATCCTGTTATTGCAGTTGGAAGAAAAAACACTAGCATCAATGGTATTGTGGTAACCAAAGAATTGGTACAAGCAGAAGGGGTAGATACAGTAACGCTGTATTTAAATCCCACAGCCCAAAAAGAATATTATGATTACATTTTATCGTTACAACCTAAAAGAATCATTTTTAATCCGGGTACCGAAAATGATGAATTAGTTGAACTTGCCATAGCTAATAATATTCAACCACTTGAAGCATGTACATTGGTAATGTTAAATACAGGACAGTATTAAACCGCTTTTGGATAATCAAAAAACAAGAACTCTTTTTTTGCTGTTTCAAACTCTTCCCAAGTATTGGTGTGAATCTTTATTGCAAAAATGCCACAGGTTGGCATATCGGCTATTCTTGCATCGGTTAATTCATTTACAAAATCAGTAATGCCTGGATTGTGTGAAAATATTGCAACAGTATTGTGTTGATTGCTGAAATGTTGAATTACATTAAAAAAAACAGCGGATGATGCATGATATAATTCACCAACCTGTATAATATCTTTTTCTTTCAACTTATATTCATTAGCAAAATAGTACGCTGTTGAAAACGCTCTTTTGGCTGTACTGCTTACAAATGCATCTATTGCTACATTTTTTTGTACCAATCTTTTGGCCATCATGGGTGCATCGTTATGACCACGTTCATTTAAAGGACGATCAAAATCGTTTAGGTTAGAAAAATCCCAGCTGCTTTTTGCATGACGAATAATCAATAATTGTTTCATAAAGTTTAAATAGAAGGTTTAAAATTTAGGCTACTCAATAATATGTTCTAAAATAAAACGGCAAGATTTCAAAAATCTTGCCGTTTATCTATTCAGCTTTTGTTAAAACCTTTTTTTAAAGTTTCGGTTGTTGCCATTACCGCCGTTGTTTCTATTATCTCGTGGTCCTCCACCTCCCATTCTATTATCTCGTGGTCCGTTATTGCCCATTCTGTTATCTCTTTGGCCACCTCCCATTCTATTATCTCTTTGGCCACCATTATTGCGATTGTTGTTATTATTTCTACCACCAAAATTTTGACGACGTTGCTGTCCACCGCCTCTTCCATAATCATCTCTCTCAAAATTTTGATTGCGATGCTTAATAAATGGTGTGTTGCTAAATTCTAATTGTCCGCCTGTAATTTCATTTAATTCAGTTCTAATTACTTCATCATGTACCAATTCTTTGTGCCAATTGCTATAAGATAATTTCATGTAATAAGCAATAGAATTAGCAAAGCCAACCTTCTTCTCTGCATCTTCTTCTTTCAATGCTTTATCAATAACCATTTCTAAGTTTTTACCCAAATGAGCATACTTAGGGTAACGTTTAGGATATTGTAAACGTGGACCTTTTTCTTTATAGGTTTCTTTTTGAGGAATGGGGTATGGGCTATCTACATCTAATTTAAAATCGCTGATAAAAAATAAATGATCCCATAACATGTGCCTAAAATCTTCTACATTTCTTAAATGTGGGTTTAAAAAACCCATTAGTTCAATAACCGATTTGGCTTGTACATTTCGTTTTTCACGATCTTCAATGGTTAATAAATATTCTACCATTTTTTGAATATGGCGACCATATTCTCTCATTACTAAATAGCTTCTATCGGTATTATACTCCATATTAAAATCCATAATTCAAATATAAAATGTGTAATGTTATAATTTTTGTGAACGCCTCAAGTTGGCATTATTGTAATGAGAAACATCAATTGTATTGAAAAAATAATTGGGATTGTAGTTATTAATATTCAATGTCAAATTTCAATCTATCTCTCAGTTCTTTTACCAGTGGATATTGTTGTGCAATGCGTTCAAACTTTTGTTTACTGTTCAAAGTTAAGTGAATTGGCACATCTTGTTGCACACTTGTTTCGGTAATTTGTATGGTAAAGTTAATGGCACGGTTATTAAAAGCTGTTTGCAGGTAATCTATTAATAAGGCTTTTTCTTGCTCTATAAACTTTTGTTGTGTTAATGCATTTACCGAAATAGTGAAACTAAACTCGTTAATAATGGTTAACTGAGCAATTTTAAAAGTACCAACAGTGGCATGTTTATCGCCTTTTTGCTGCAAAATTTCCATGTACTCAAACCATACTTTTTGCAGTTTACCAATTTCTAATGGTTCGGCTTCTTTTACTTCAATTACATTGTATTTGTCGCCAGCTTTTTCTCTTAATACATCTAATAAACTCTTTTTTGTCGCTGGTTGACTAGGACTCGTTACTCGTTGCTCGTTATTATTCGTTGCTCGTTGTTCGTTGTTCGTTAATTGTTCTTTGTAATTTGTATGTTGTACTTTGGCTATTGTACTTTGTTCATTATTCGTTGCTGGTTGCTCGTTGCTGGTTACTCGTTCATTACTCTTTGCCTTGGGTGCTTGTACAAATAGCTTTGCTTCTTTGGTTGTTTGTGGTTTTACTTGAATTGATGGAACAGTTTTAAACTTTACTGCAATGGCATCATCCACTCGTTTTTTTTTTACTATGTTTCCATCATCGCTTACTGTTAAATCTATGGCTTGTTGTAAAAAATTGAGTTTTATAATGGTTAGTTCAACATGTAATCTTTTGTTACGAGCCATTTTAAAATTAATCTCGGCTTCGTTCAAAATATTCAATGCACTAATTAAATAACTTAAGCTAGTTTTTTGAGCAACTGTTTTATATTTTTCTTGCATGCCTTCTACAACATCTAATAGTTGTAGTGCTTTAGCATCTTTACAAACCAATACATTTCGTATAAATTCGGCAAAGCCGTTTAATACTAAATCTCCCTCAAAACCTTTTCTATTTATTTCATCGTACAACAACATAGCTGCTGCTAAATCTTGTTGCTGTAAGCTTTCTAATATTCTAAAATAATAATCGTGATCTAAAATGTTTAAATGTTCTAATGTATTGGCATAGTTTACTTCACCATTGGTAAAGCTTACAATTTTGTCTAAAATACTCAGTGCATCTCTCATACAGCCTTCACTCTTTTGAGCAATTACTTGTAGCGATGCTTTATCGGCCTTAATATCTTCTTTGTCAATAATTTCTTGTAAATGATTTACGGTATCGTTGGTAGTAATTCTTTTAAAATCAAATATTTGACATCGACTTAAAATGGTAGGTAAAATTTTATGCTTCTCTGTAGTAGCTAAAATAAAAATGGCATAAGATGGTGGTTCTTCTAATGTTTTTAAAAATGCATTGAAGGCACTTGCACTTAACATGTGTACCTCATCTACAATATATACTTTGTATTTACCTGCTTGTGGTGCAAAACGAACTTGCTCAACCAATGTTCTAATATCGTCTACACTATTATTACTAGCAGCATCTAATTCGTGAATATTTAATGATGCTCCATCATTAAAACTTTTACAACTATTGCAAACATCACAGGCTTCACCATCGGGTTGTTGATTTTCACAGTTTATGGTTTTAGCTAAAATTCTAGCACAAGTAGTTTTGCCTACACCCCTAGGACCACAAAACAAAAAAGCATGAGCCAATTGATTTTGCTTAATGGCATTTTTTAAAGTAGTAGTAATATGTGCCTGCCCCACAACAGTATCAAAGGCTTGAGGCCTATATTTTCTGGCAGAAACGATAAACTTATCCATAAGAATGGCAAGTTAATGGTTTAAGGAATATGGCATGAATTGAAATGAATTTTGTGTATATTTTTTAGAAGTTTGAATGAGTGTTGAAGAAGATAATCTTAGATAATTATGGCGAAATTTTTCATGAATTTAAACCGCAGTCAAGGCTTAAAGCCATTGACGGGGTTCATGAAAATTTTGAAAGCTATTAAATATTTAAGATTGTTTATAAAACACTACAACTACAAGGTATAATCTATTAACAAACCAATAAAGCATCAACCCTTACTTTTGCAACGCAAAAAAACTATATAATTATGATTAAGATTGCTGTAGCAAAAGGCGATGGTATTGGACCAGAAATTATGGATGCGGTAATTAACATTTTTAACGCAGCCAAAGTTCCTTTAGAATACGAAGTTGTAGAAATGGGCAAATGGGTATTTGACAAAGGTTTTAATAATGGAATGACTCCCCAAGCTCAGCAAACCATTGAAAACCTGGGTATTTTATTTAAAGGACCAATGGAAACCCCAAAAGGTAAAGGTGTAAAAAGTGTAAATGTTACAGCTCGTAAAACCTGGAATACTTATGCCAATAAGAGAACTTTTCAAACTTTAAATGGAGTTGATACAGTTTTTAGCAAAGCAGGAATACCTATTGATGTTACCATAGTTCGTGAAAATATTGAAGATACTTATGGTGGTATAGAACATATGCTTACGCATGATGTGGCTTTAAGTCGCCGTTTTATTACTCGTCCGGGTAGTTTACAAGTAATTAAGTATGCGTTTGAAATGGCTAAAAAGAAAGGAGCAAAACGCATTACTTGTGGCCACAAAGCCAATATTATGAAACTAACTGATGGTTTATTTTTAGAAGTATTTTATGAAGTAGCTAAAGAATATCCTGAATTAAAAGCCGATGATGTTATTGTAGACGATTTATGTATGAAATTGGTTACAAGACCCGATTTATTTGACACGGTGGTTTTAACCAATTTACAAGGCGATATTGTAAGTGATTTATGTGCTGGTTTAGTAGGTGGCTTAGGATTTGCACCAAGTGCAAATATTGGAGATCATATTTCTATTTTTGAAGCAGTACATGGTACAGCTCCAGATATTACAGGAAAAAATATTGCCAACCCAACCGCTTTATTATTAAGTGGAATTGGGATGTTACAACACTTAGGTTTAATGGAAAGCAGTACATTAATAGAAAATGCATTGTTGTATACGTTAGAAAGTGGTGTGCATACAGGCGATTTTGGCAACAAAAACACACCTAGTTTAAATACTACCGATTTTGCCAATGCAATAATTGCCAATTTTGGTAAACAGCCAACACATAATCCTAAACCAGATTTAAGTGATGTTCCATACTCTTGTACAGTATTAAACTTAAACCAAAACCCTATGCTAGAAACCTTAGATAATAAGGAGCAAAAAATTGTAGGGGTAGATATGTTTGTAGAAAGTAATGAACAACCCAATGAAGTAGCACAACAATGTTTAGCACATGTAGGTACGCAATTTAAATTAGTAACCATTAGTAATAGAGGTACGCAGGTTTGGCCAACAGGCAGTGTGTTTACCAATTTAATTAATCAATACCGTTGCAGGTTTGAAAGTATTAATGACGCTCCTTTAACACAAGAAGATATTGTTAAGTTATATGCAAGTTTAACGGCCGACTTTAAAGTATGTTCTACAGAAATTTTAAATATGTGGGGCGATAAAAAAGCTTATAGCTTAGCTCAAGGTCAATAAAAGTTTTATTCTTTATACAAAGCAAAAGCCATTCGATTTTTATGAATGGCTTTTGTTTTTAAAATATGATTTAAATAATTACTCTGCTTTATTTGCGTCTCCCCCATCTTTAGGTTTTTGAATAGTAGGACGTTGCTGTGGAGGCCTTGGATTATTGGGTTTTTGTTGTTGTTGTTGTCTTTGTTGTGGCTGCCTTGGAGCATTGCCTCTTTGCTGTTGTTGCTGCCTTTGCTGATTTCCTTGGTTTTGTGGTGGTCTATTATCTGGTCTTCTATCATTGCCACCACTTCTATTTCTATCATCATTTCCTCTTCTCTCGTTATTACCTCTATTATCTCGTTGTTGATCTCTTCTACGTCTATCGTTTTTATCTAAACTTCTTAAGCTAATTTCTCCAACAGAATCTACAAACGTAGGTTCAATTTCTTTTGGTTTACCTGTGGTTACATCAACTGGTTCAAGCTCTTCTGGTTTAATGCCTTTGGCATTTAATTCTTTTATTTCTTTAACTCGTTGAATGGTTAAAGGATAATGTTTGCTACCTCCTTGAATAATGTACCACATGAGGTTTTTAAAAATATCTTTCTTAATTAAAAAAGCAGTGCCTTTAGCAGTTTCAAAACTTTCGGCATTATCTGGAAAATGTTGTAAGGCATCTAAATAAGTGTCTAACTCAAAGTTTAAGCAACACTTTAATCGGCCACATTGCCCACTTAATTTGGTTTGATTGATACTTAAATTTTGATAACGAGCAGCCGTAGTATTTACACTTTTAAAATCGTGTAACCAAGTACTGCAACATAACTCTCTACCACAACTACCAATGCCTCCAACTTTTGCTGCTTCTTGGCGAATGCCAATTTGCCTCATTTCTACCTTCAACTTAAATTCTGATGCAAATTGTTTAATAAGTTCTCTAAAATCTACTCTATCGTCGGCGGTATAAAAGAATGTTGCTTTTTTGCCATCGGCTTGTATTTCTACTTCACTCAGCTTCATTTGTAAATTAAACTGAATGGCCAATTCTCGGCTACGAGCTTGTACTGCAGGTTCTCTATCTTTACTAATTCTAAAAGTTTCTATATCTCTTTCGTTGCTGCGACGTAATATTTTTTTTATTTCATCGCTGTTTTCTTTTACGCCTCTTTTGTTCATTTGAATGCGAACCAACTCACCACTTAAACTCACTTCGCCTACATCAAAACCATTAACACCTTCCACAGTAACCAATTCTCCTTTTTCAAAATATTGCCCAGTTAAGTTTCTAAAAAACTCTTTTCTACTACCTTGTTTAAAGCTTACTTCAACAACGTTGCAAGAATTATCCATATCGGCAATTGGTAAATTTGCCAACCAATCGTGCACATTTAAACGATTACAGCCACCACTGCTGCAACCTCCATTGCTTTTACATCCATTGGGTTTACCCGTTCCACATGATCCACAGCCCATATTATTGAATTAATAAGGTTAAAATTTAAAAAATAAAGTAAGCTGAAAAGTGGAACAACTGCAATAAGTTAATTGATACAATATACTGAATGTACCAATCTTTATAATCGAATTGACTAATACAATAGTCTTTATTATGATTAAACTGCTTTATACAGTTTTACAATGTTGAAAAACGATTTACAGTTGAAGAGTGCGACGCCACCGCTGCCCCACTCTTATTCTTTTGCCCACTTCACAAAAATTACTCAACAATCAAAAATAAGGAAATTAGTAACCCAATGTAAAATTGAATGTGGACGAAGTTTTGAAAAGCGAAAGAATTGAAAACCTAAACATCCCCTTTTTTAGAAGAGATGAAAAGAAAAATGCACAAACTTGATAATTGAAAGAATTTTTAAACACTAGAAACAGTAGGAAAAAAATCGTCGTAGTTGAACAAATCATTAAGCAATGGTTGTTGTTCATAGCTTCTAAAAGCCAATCCTTGCTCCACTACTTTTTCTACAATTTGAGCAGTGGTTTGCTGCAATTGTAATGTTTTTGGATTGGGTTCATTGAGCCAATGTTTTATTTTCTCGGTAAAATGTGTTTGTATGTTTTGAACAATGGGCACATTGAATTTTTCAATGGCTGCAGCATTGCACAATTGCTCGTACTGACCATGAATAGGCATACACAATAATTTTTTGCCCAAATACAAAGCTTCGGCTGGCGTTTCAAAGCCTGCACCAGTAATAATGCCTTCGCAGTTAATTAAGCTTTGCGTAAACAACTCATTACTTACTGGCATGAAACAAATATTGCCTTGCCAAGTAATTTGTTGCACCCGTTTACTAAATACTTGAAACGTTTTGTTTTTAATGGTAGATAATGCTTTTGCAACTACTGCATCGCTGTAATGAGATAAATAAACTGTAATATGACCTTTGTTTTGTGGAGTTGCTTGCAGAATGGAAGTTTTTAAAATGGGCGAAAAAATAAAATCATCGTATTGCTCAAAGTGTAAACCAATATTGGCTTTACCATGAGCATAGTTTTTTAAAATCCATTCGCCAATAACATCTTTTTTTGCTGGTCTTGGTGTTTTGGCTGATACAAAACTTGCCTGATGACCAAAATGTACACAGGGCACATTTTTTAACTTACAGGCCAAAGTAGTAATGCTTTCAAAATCGTTGATAACAACATCGTATTTTTCTACAGGCAGCTGTTGAGCATCTTTAACTATTTTAATAGGATTAAAGGTTCGTAACATTTTAAAATAATCTAAGCCCCCAGTATTACCATAAAATAAACTTACGCCTTTGCTTTTATATTGTACATCAAAAGGCACTTGTAATGTGCTGTTGTTGCCACTTAAAAAAGTATGCACATCGCCATGTTTTTCTAAAAAAGGCATTAGCTCAATTGCACGGCTAATATGACCATTGCCTGTTGCTTGTATGGCGTATAAAATTTTCATATTCCAGTATTGGTTAAGGGTTGTACAATGGCAGCTGTATTTGGAAAGCCTAATGAAGTAATGTGCATATCAATATCATTGGTTAACACATTTAAGCTAGGCAGCTTACTATTAAACTTTTTCTCTTCGTTTTTAAATTCTTCGGCTTTGTATTGATAGATATTCCACTCGTTATGGTTGTATTCTAATGCAGTAAGATTCTCAATCCAATCGCCACTATTTAAATAAGTAACGCTGCCATTTTTGGTTTCTATTAATTTTTTTTGTGGTTGATGAATATGACCACAAATAACATAATCGTACTTTTTTTCAATGGCTAGTTCGGCTGCGGTTTGCTCAAAGTTGGCAATCCAAGAAACAGCTTCTTTAACTGCACCTTTTACTTTTTTGCTAAAGCTCATTTTTTCTTTGCCCAATAATTGTAAGCACCAATTGATACCACTGTTTAGTAGTATTAATAAATCGTAACCATAACCGCCCAACTTAGCCAACATTTTAGCACTGCCTTTTGTAGTTGCATCAAAAACATCTCCATGAAAAATCCAGGTCATTTTACCATTAATTTCCATCACCACTTTATCGGTAATTTGAAAATTGCCCATGGTTGCACCGCTGTATCTTCTCAACATTTCATCATGGTTGCCAGTAATGTAAATAACCCTTGTACCTTTAGTAACTAGATTAATAATTTCTTTAATTACCTGCATATGAGCACTAGGAAAATAGCGTTTGCTAAATTGCCAGCCATCTATAATATCGCCATTGAGAATTAAAATTTGCGGAGTAATGCTTTTTAAATAATGAACTATTTCTTTAGCATGGCAGCCAAAAGTGCCTAAATGCAAATCGCTTAATACCACCACTTCTACGTTACGTTTTTCCATTTTTATTGGTTTATTAAAACTGCTTAATAAATGTTACTAAAGCGTTACGTAACCGTTATGCTAATGTGATGTGTGTGTGAAGAATTTGTTAGGTGATGAAATATGTTTTAAAAAAATAATAAAAAAACCTCCTGATAGAAATCAAGAGGGCATGAGAAAATCTACTGTACTTAATTGCTTATTGCTATAAACCTTAACTGTTATGCAAATATTGTATTTGATTATGTTGTTTACATGAACTTGACATGAACAAAATATTAAGTATTTACTGAGCTTTTGCATGTAACTGTTTAAGTTGTTCTACAGCTATTGAACTAAGCTGAAACAATTGAACTACACCTCCACTTTTTATATAAGCAATGTAGGTGCAATTTTGAGATTGAGTAGCTACATAAATGGTTTTAATAAAATTGTTTTTACTAAAACAATAGAATTTAAGATTGAACTCACATTTTTTTTCGGGAATTGCTGCATTATTTAATTGTTGAACCAATAATGTATCAATTGTGTTTTTATTAGATATGCCTATTCTTTTATAAATTTTCAAATCTTTAATACCTGGAAAGAAATGAATATCTAAACTATCAATTTCATTTAACTGAGGAAAATCAGTTACTAAAAAATTAGCAGTAGAAGAGGAAGAATCGGCTAAAGGTTTTTTAGTGGTATTGTTATTACAAGCTATGAATAAAACCAGTATTAACGAGCAAAACAGTTGTTTCATAAATAAAATATATTTAAGCAGCAAGCTACCTATTTTATAAGTTGTAATTATAAAAAAACCGCTCAAAAAATTTGAGCGGTTGTATAAAAAATTGTGTAAGTATTATTGACCATTTGCAAAGAATCTTGTCCAACCTTGAGCCCAGTTTGTTGTACCAAATGCACCCACAAAAGTGGTAGTTGTAAAGAAGGCACCCAAACCTGTAAAGCTAGCTCCAGTTAAAGCTGGAGAACCTGCTGCAGGTAAAAAGTTAGGAGCTGTTAAGTTAAATGGATTGGTTAAACCAATAGCTGTAGCAGCAGTATAAGTAACACATCCCTCACTTTCAGCTTTTGCTTGTACTTGAGCCCCAGTAAGCGTTGAAGTAACTAAGCCACTTGTTCTATAAGGTGAAGCTAAAGCATGCACCAAATTATTTTTGAATTCAGATGAACCACCTATAAAGTAAGAATTTGCAGTACTATCAGACTCGATAGAAAATCCACCTTTCTGCCAACCCATCATAATTGAATTTCTTAAAACAAAACGTACTGATCTTCTCCATCTGTTACCAAAATTGTGGTTTACAACTGTAGTTGGTGGAGTTTGTGGACCAACAAAAGTAAAGTTGCTTAATACAGGACGAGTAATGGGAGTTGCATTTGTGCCAGTACCATCGTTATCAGCTTCAATGCCATTACCAGCATCACCACCATCAACAAAAGCAGGATCTCTTAAAGCAACACCATATTGAATACTTCCAGTATAACCAAAGTCAAAATCAAAATCATCATCGGCAGTTGCAAATGCAATTAAATTTTTGCAATTTACAGTTCCACCAAAAAATTCATACGCATCATCAAAACCATAAGCAACTTGTACGTTTTCAATAGTAGTACCTCTACCAACACCACCCAATGTTAAACCATTGATTTCAGAACCTGGGAATGCAGCAACACCACCATATTCAATACGAACATATCTTAAAGAACCAGAATTATCTTCATCATCAGTTCCGCCATAAGGACGGTCTAAACCACCTTCAATAACTGGTGTACTAGAACGGTTGGTTCTTGCTCTACCCAAAATACACAAGCCACCCCAATCACCTGGTGTTCTGCTACCTACTGCTCTGCCAGAAGTAAATACAATTGGATTAGTTGCAGTACCATTGGCAATAATTTTACCCCCTCTTTCAATACACAATGCAGCTTTTTCAGTTACATCACCTTTAATAACAGTACCAGCTTCAATAGTTAAAGTAACACCATTTGGTACATATACGTACCCTTTTAAAGTCCATTCTTTATCAGCTGTTAAAGTTTTATTTTCTAATAAAGTACCTCTTAATACAGTTGCATTAGGATCTGGAGGAATAACAGTATCATCTTCCTCATTTTTTGTACAGCTAGCAAATACTGTAACGAATAAAGTAAATACAATTAGCTTAGATAATTTTCTTGTTACAAACATTGTTGAATAATTTTTTGTAGTGCAAATGAAGCACTACAATGTAAAGGCTTTGTTAACCGTAGGTTAAGGAATTATTAATGAATTTATAGAGCCCAAGTTTAGTTTTAGTTGAAAGTAGATTTACGTCAGCCACCTATAAAAAAATCTCCTCATTTAGGAGGAGATTTTCTAAATATGTATTCTTTTGAAATTAAAAGTTGTAAGCAAATCCAACACCAATATTCACCCCAAACAAATTACCCCATTGTACTCTATCTGTACTTTCTTTATAAGCTCTTTGTGTTTTTGTACCTTCTACATTATTGTAAAATATTTGACGAGTATTTAATAAGTTAGCAACATTTAGTTTGAACTCCGCTTTATTTTTCATCATTTTTTTAGATAACTGAAAATCTAAAACGCTTCTACCATTTTCATAAATATCTGGTAAACCAACTGCACCAACAGTTTCTATTCTATGTCCAATTCTATTGAATAAAACAGAACCACCCCAACCGTTTTTGGTATCGTTATAAGCTAATCCAAGATTTACTAAGTAAGGCGATTGCCCTTGCATTGGTCTATCTTCATCATAAGAATTGTTTTCAGACCCTGCTAAATCAACACTTGATTTTATTAATGAGGTGTTGGCACTAAAAGTTAAGTTATCCCATAATTTGCCAGCACCCAAGAAGGTTAACTTTTTACGAAAATCTAATTCAATACCATAAGAAACAGCACTTGCAGGATTAAAGAAAGTTAATACTTGATATTCAAAAGTAGATTCTCCAGACATTCTTTGTTCAATAGGATTTTTGAAATGCTTGAAGAAAACGGTTGCCGAAATAACTTCACCACTTTGAGGATAAGTTTCAAAACGTAAATCTAAATTGGTGTTTTGACTTCTTTCTAAATTTGCATTACCTCTTACAATTGCACCTCTTACTAAATCGAAGAAAGAAAAGTTGGCTACTTCTCTAAAATCTGGTCTTGAAACAGTTTTAGAAGCTGAAAAACGTAAGTTAGATTTTTGATTAAAGCTATAAATTAAATTAGCCGATGGTAATACATCTACATAATCTCTATTAATCATTTCTCTTGTACCACTTACATTACCTGTTTCAACATCGTATCCAAAAGTTTCAACTCGTACACCCCAAATTAATCTCCATTTTTCATTAAACTTATTATCAACCATTGCATAAGAACCAGTTAACATAGAAGTTGCATCGTAACGATCAGTGTTATTGGTAATTTCATTTAAATAAAACCCATTAGCATACATAGTAGCATCGCTAAATACTTTTTCGGCCGGCATAGTTAATAAAGATGAATTAAAATTAACGCCAGAAGCCTGCTCATATCTAAATGCTCTTGCACTAAAGCTTCTTGTTTTGTATTGAGCTAAAACACCTGCTTTAAAGTTGCTAGAAGTATTGCCCCAATTTAAAGATTTGCTATAATCTATTTTTCCACCAAAAGTATTTTCATTTAAATCGCTCCAAAAACGATAGGTATTTCTTAAAGTAATGGTAGCAAGTACATTTTTATTGGTTGCATCGCCAATACTTTTTTGAAATGGTTGAGCTCTATAATCGGGCTGATCTTTTTTAGTGAAGGCATAGTTTAAATTCCATCTTAATTTACCAGTAGATTTACCAACTGCATGTTCACCTTCTAACTGTGTAGTTGCAATAGTTTTAATTTGATTAATGCCAATTCTGTTCTTTTCAACATACTGCAAATCGTTGTAATTATATCCTTCACGTACAGTATTGTTATTTTCTAAAATTCTGTTGAACAAACTTTTTAATACAATTTTATTTCTTCCTTTTTTGTAACCAACATTTAATAAAGCACCCAAGTTGGTTTGGAATGAATAAGTAGAATCTACATAATCAAATAATAAATTACTTGTACCAGTTGCATCATTGTATTGTTGACGATCGGTGTATTGAACTGTTTGGCTATTTCTATAATTCACCGCACCAACAATACCAACTGTACCACCCGATTTTAAACTAATTTTTTTGCCAAAATTCATTTGTGCATTTATCCCTGGCATTGCAGTAGCATTTACTCTGTTGCCATAAGTATTGTGCATTTTTTTAGAGGCCACAATTTTTTGGTCTAGGCCTAAACTTCTCCATCTATTGGTGCCTGGAAAACCATTAGGAAATCTTCTTGTGCCATCGTCAAAACCTAAATAATCCATAGCACCCATGTAACCTATGTTAAAATTTTTACCAGTAGAAATGGTATTGTAAGAAGTACCAACACTTAACCCAAATGAATTACTAAACGGAATATCTTTTGTAGTAATTTGAATAATACCGCCAGAAAATTCACCTGGCATATCTGGCGTTGCAGTTTTATTAATTAAAACATTATCAATCATACTAGAAGGAACAACATCGAAAGAAAAAGCTCTTCTGTCTGGCTCTGTACTTGGCATTACAGCACCATTAATAGTGGCTACATTGTATCTATCATTCAATCCTCGTACAATAACATATTTATCGTCTTGTACAGATGTACCACTTACTCTTTTCAACACTTCGCCAACATTACGATCCGGTGATCTTTTAATGGCTTCAGATGAAATACCATCTGACACACTTAAATTATTTTTTTGCAATGATAATACACTTGCAGCCGATTCTTTACGAGCCGATGAAGAAGTAACAATAACCTCGGTTAAATCTTTCTTCTGCTCTTCTAATGTAATAGTAAACTCACTGGTTTTATTGGCTTGTATAACTATATCGTTGATTTTTTTTGTTTGATACCCTGTGAAAGAAAAATTTAATTCGTGAGAGCCAGCAGGTAATTTCAAAATGAAATTTCCTTCTACATCAGATGTAGTAGAAATTTTTTTGGCTTGACTATAAATGGTAACACCTGTAAGTGGTTGATTATTTACATTAGAAATTACCTTACCAGTTAATACCCCTGTTTGTGCATTGGTAGCAAGAGAAATAAAGAAAGCCGCTACAATGATGATTAAATGTTTCACTCTTTTTGAATTTTGAGCAAAACTATCCTTGCAATGTTACCGAATTGTTACGTGTGTGTTAACAGAAAATTATGGTGTTGAATACAACCATTACAAATACTAACAAATGGAAAAAAGAATTTATTTGATACTGAAAAAACGAGGCTTGCTGTTCATAATTAATTAACCTACAGTTCATTTACAGATAATATAGTAACTACAAATTTGCAAAACTTGAGATTTTAGCAACTACAGTAATGTAGTTTTCTCAATGTCCCCCTTTAATTTTTATTAGAGGGGCTAATTTAAAAATTTAGCTGAGCTTGTATTCTTAATAAGCTACCTCTTTGTAAATTTTCTTGTAATCTAAAATCTTCAAAACGTCTATTTGAAAAAGTGTACATAGTTACCAACTCAAAATTTTTATTGGGCTGCCATTCTACGCCAACTTCAAATTCTTTTACCTCATAACTTCTTGCATCTACTTCATGCTTTTTTCCACCATTATAATATTGATATCGCATAAATGGAATTATAACCTGCTGCTTGAATTGTGTTTTATAAGAAGCCGTAATATAACCTCCACGTAAATTTTGTACTTCAATAGAATCTGTTACTTTATTAAACTGCGGACCTTTACCAATATTGTATTCTGCTAGAATACCAAATGGTTTTGGGTAAAGAACAAAAGTTGCAGCCATACGCTGATCTAAAAAAGTTCTATTGTTGTTTAGTTTTACGCCTGCACTTACTAAATCTGTTGGCAAAACGTAGGTTCCGGTATAAGCTTGAATGCCAGTTTCTATAATTTGATTTTTAATGCTAAATGGATATGAAAATCTTGTTACAATATGTGGAGCATCGTTCGATTCGTTTCTGTTAGCGGTTTGTCCGTTAAATGCTCCAAATCCAAATACACCATAATCTCCCGAGCCTTTTAAGCCATCACTAATTAATTGTGTATATAGTTTTCTAATTTTTTCAGGAGCCCAGTAAAAAAAAACTCCTAAGTCTCGTTCGTTTGCAACAGCACTATTGAGTGCATCATTTCTATCGAGAGGCAATCTGTTTTGGCTCGATTGCATGTTTTCAAAGCCAAATGGCACTTTACTTTGACCAATTCTAATTCTAAATTCATTTTTTGCATCTAAGCCAACATCCACATAAGCATCTCTTAATTGCCCAAAATGAGTGGCTGTTGATGATGCATTACTAGCAAAATCGGGTTGTATATAAAAGTAAACACGTTCATTAATTTGACCACTGAATATAATACGCATTCGTCTTATAAAAAATCCACCGTTTTCGCCCCAACTTCTATCGCATTGATCGCATTTTAGTTTTGAATTGGTTTCTAATAAACGGTTGTACCTTACTTGCATGTAACCACGAATAGAAAAACTTTCGAACCATTTATTAGTAGAAGTACTGTTGGTAGTTTTTTGAGCGTTGAGATGATACGACAATAAATTAAGCATGCAGTACATGCACACCAACATACATTTTTTCATTCTGAGATTTTAGCGGTGCAAAAGTAAATTGTAATAGTGCCTTTGTGCCGAACTCTCAATGTTAACAAATTATTACCTTTTGTTCTTTTCTAAAAACAGACACTTTAATTTTGACCTTTGCAATCTTAAAAAAACAAACATGGGATTAAACAATATTGGCAAATTTTTCATGCCTAAGAACAAAGTTTTTTACGAATTATTTGAAGACGTAGCAGAAAGGGTAAGTGAAATGGGTTATAAGCTTAAAGAAATGGTGAACGAGCCCAATGCCGATAAAAGAGCCAACATTTTATCTATTTTAGAAGATTTAGAACATAAAAATGATGATAGTACGCATCAAATTTTTACAGAATTAGGCAGAAATTTTATAACTCCTTTTGATAGAGAAGACATACATTACTTAGCATCGGCACTTGACGATATTGCCGATTATATTTTTGCTACTTCTAAAAAAATTAACTTTTATAAAGTAAACCCAAACGATAGTGGCATTCAAAAATTAGCCGAATTAATTTTACAAGGTTCTATAGAAATTACTAAAGCTGTAAAGGGTTTAAGAGATATGAAAGATCTTAGAAAAATGACCGAAGCGTTAGTAAAAGTGAACAGTATAGAAAATCAAGCAGATGATGTGTTTGATATGAGTATTGAAATGTTGTTTAACCAAGAAAACGACTTTAAAGAAGTAATTAAAAAACGTGAAATTTATCAGGTAATGGAAACAGCAACTGATAAGTGTGAAGATGCAGCCAATGTTATTGAAAGTATTATTATTAAATATGCTTAATTAAATTGGTTGATTATTTAAAACAACTTATGCGTTAAATAATCACTTTTAATCAAACTCGTTTTTCACGATAAATATTTAATATGAACTTCCCTATACTGCTTATCATTATTATTGCATTGGCTTTTATATTTGATTATATCAATGGCTTTCATGATGCTGCTAACTCTATAGCTACTATTGTTTCTACCAAAGTATTAACCCCATTTCAAGCGGTTTTATGGGCTGCTGTTTTCAATTTTGCTGCCTTCTTTATTTCTAAGTATTTAATTGGAGAATTTAAAATTGGTAACACTATTGCTAAAAGTGTAAATGAAAACTTTATTACACTCGAAGTAATTTTTGCAGGTTTAGTTGCTGCTATTGTATGGAATTTAATTACCTGGTGGTTTGGTATACCTTCATCATCATCGCATACATTATTAGGTGGTTTTATGGGTGCTGCAATTGCTCATGCAGGTGCAATTAGTAAAGATGGAATTGATGTAATTAATTATGCTAAAGTAGTACCTACATTTTTGTTTATTTTCTTTGCCCCACTTATTGGTATGTTCATTGCATTTTGGATTACCATTCTTATTGTGCATTTATTTAAACGAAGTAATCCATACAAAGCCGAAACTTGGTTTAAGCGTTTACAATTAGCCTCTAGTGCAGCTTTTAGCTTAGGTCATGGCGGTAACGATGCTCAAAAAGTAATGGGTATTATTGGTGCTGCTATTATTTATCATGAAGCTTCACAAGGCAGAACTTTAACCTTTAACCAATTTGTGGTTGAATATAGTTGGGTGCCTTTTTGTAGCTTTTTAGCTATTGCAGTAGGTACAATGAGCGGTGGTTGGAAAATTGTAAAAACTATGGGTACAAAAATTACAAAAGTTACTCCATTAGAAGGTGTAAGTGCCGAAACTGCCGGTGCAATTACACTATATTTATCTGAGCATTTAGGTATTCCTGTTTCTACCACTCATACAATTACAGGTTCTATTATTGGTGTGGGTGCTACCAAACGTTTAAGTGCAGTACGCTGGGGCGTTACTATTAACTTGCTTTGGGCATGGATTTTAACCATTCCAGTATCGGCAGCAATGGCTGCTATTGTTTACTACATTGTAAAGTTATTTGTATAAAACAATAAATATTTTAATAAATACTGCTTTGTTTCAATTGTAAGAATTTACTTTGCCACTATAAATAAATTCTATGGCTACTATATTAGTTACAGGAGGTTGTGGTTTTATTGGATCGCATACTATTGTTGATTTATTAGAAAATGGATATGATGTTATATCTATTGACGATAATTCTCGTTCTACAGATATTGCCATTGTTGGTATAGAAAAAATTACTGGCAGAAAAATTAAGAACTATCATGTTGATTTAAAAAATTATGATGATACCCGTGCTGTGTTTCAAGAAAATGAACACATCACTGGCATTATTCATTTTGCAGCCTATAAGGCAGTTGGCGAAAGTGTTGAGCAACCAATTAGCTACTACGAAAACAACTTATTTGGTTTAATTAATTTGTTGAAATGTGTAACTGAATTTAATGTGCCACATTTTGTATTCTCATCTTCATGTACTGTTTATGGCAATCCTGACGCAATTCCAGTTACAGAACAATCGCCTACCAAAGAAGCTGAAAGTCCGTATGGAGCAACCAAACAAATGGGCGAAAGAATCATCAAAGATTTTGCACATGTACAACCCACATCGTCTATTTTATTAAGATACTTTAATCCGGTTGGGGCACATCCAACCAATCATTTGGGCGAATTACCTTTGGGCAAACCCATGAACCTTGTACCAGTAATTACGCAAACTGCCATTGGTAAATTACCTAAAATGTTTGTACATGGAACTGATTATGATACCAGAGATGGCAGTTGTTTAAGAGATTATATTCACGTTTGTGATATTGCACATGCTCATACTTTGGCGATTGAATATTTAATTCAACAAAAAAATAAAATCCGTTGCGATATATTTAATTTAGGTACAGGTAACGGTGTTACAGTTTTAGAAGCCATTAATATGTTTGAACAAGTGAGTGGTGTACAATTAAACTACGAAAAAGGTCCACGTCGTGCAGGAGATGTGGTTGCTATTTATGCCAATAACGAATTAGCTGTAAACGAATTGGGTTGGAATATTCAATACAATTTAGAAGCCATGATGACTACTTCTTGGAATTGGGAATTGAAACTTAAAAAAGAAGCCGATTTAATTAAGCAACAATCTTTATTAAATTAATTTTTCTTGTTCTGCTTCGCTGAATTTTTCACCACAGAGCAACAGAGCAAAGAAGTAGCACAGAGAAAATACAACTTTGTGTAGTTCTTTTCTTCATGTAAAATATTGAACCACAGGGCAACGAAGCAAGGGAGTTTTGCTGAATTACTTCATTCTGTAACCTTGAGTCGTTGAGACTTTGTGGTTCCTTTTATTTATACAAGAAATTCTGTGTAAATCTGTGATATCTGTGAGCAATATTTCTAACTACTATGATCTGCAACAATTACCCATTTGCCATTTATTTTTCTAAGCAATAATGTGTAATAGCCTTTTGCATCACCTACACTTCGTTTTAAAAACCATTTACCTGTTACAAAGTAATAATTGGCCGATAGTTTTTTTAACCCAATAATTGTAGAAGTAAATTTTCCCATGTATGAAGTATCTGGATAACCTTTTTTATAATTAGCTAATGTATTATTGTAACCATAGGTAGGTCCATTTTTACCAATAAACATTAAGCTATCATTCTGCCAATAGCCAACCATAAACTTTTCTAAGCTGCCTTCATTCCATGCAGCTTCTTGTGCCTTTAGCATTTGGGTAATTGCTTTTTCGTCTTTTGACTGTGCTTGTGCAATAATTGAATGGGCACATACTAAAAACAATACAACATATTTCATATCAATTAAATTGTAGCAATAAATGTAAACATTGCAAATTGAAAAATTGCAATAATTAACTTATTTTGATGTATGAACTATAAAGAGCACTTACAAAAAGATAAAAAACTAAGCCAATGCTTAGGCAGTGAAATAGTTGAACCGCAACTGCAAAAAAATATTCCTGTTCGTTTAATGGCTAGTATTATGAGCCAACAATTAAGTACTAAAGTAGCAGCCATTATTTTTAATAGATTCTTGGCTTTATACAATGGTAAAGAACCCAAACCTCAACAAGTATTAGATACCCCATTTGAACAATTAAGAGGCATTGGTTTAAGCAATGCCAAAGTACAATACGTACAAAACGTTGCTGCATTTTGTATTGAACAGAAGATTACCGATAAGCAACTGCTAAAACTTAGCAACGAAGCAATTATTGAACTGCTAACTCAAATAAAAGGTGTTGGCAAATGGACCGTTGAAATGTTGTTAATGTTTAGTTTAGGAAGAGAAGATGTTTTTGCTGTAGACGATTTAGGTATTCAACAAGCCATGATTAAATTGTACAATTTAGATACAAGTAATAAAAGAATTTTGAAAGAGAAAATGTTGACAATATCTACCAAATGGCAACCTTATAGAACCTATGCTTGTTTGCATTTGTGGAAATGGAAAGATGATAAATAGCAACTAATTCTTACAATTGATAAATACAAATGGTTTATTCCCTCTTTGTTGTATAGCTTGTTGTACCAATAAAGATTTGGTAATAATTTTTCCTCTATTTACATCTATAATTTCGTTGGCTATGCAAAAGTTAAGCATGGTTTCGGCATCATGTAAAATTTTATGCAAGCAAGTAATTTCAAATTTTGCTGTTGCTTCATCTGCAAGAGCAATACTTTTTGAAAGTACCAGTAAATCTCTGTTTACATTATGCATAAAAAATACTTTAACCAACACTTTTTCTAGTAGGGCACATACAAGATTTATCTTTTCTACTTTTACCGAAAATACTACAAGACGATGTTGCTATGGTAACTAATAACAGCAGAATAATTATTTGGTTCAAGCGTTTCATATATCTGTCTAAATTAGTAGTTCTAGTTTAATAATTTACTTTTAAGCCCTATTGAATAAAAATTTTAACATAAAAACCGTTTTAATTGCTCCATTAGACTGGGGTTTGGGTCATGCAACACGTTGTATTCCTATTATAAAAGCCCTACTGGCAAAGGACTACAAGGTTATTATTGCTACCGACGGAAAACCCAAAACTTTATTGCAACAAGAGTTTCCTGAACTTTTTTTTGTTCAACTAAAAGGCTACCAAATTGAATATTCTAAAAACAAATTATTTCTACCTATTAAAATCTTGAGTCAGGTTCCTAAAATTTTGCAAGCCATTCGTTACGAACATCAATGGCTCAAAAAAACAATTATAGAATACAATATAGATCTTGTTATTAGTGATAATCGTTTTGGTTTAAATCATTCTATCATTCCTTGCATATTTATTACACATCAACTCACTATACAAACTCCTTTTAGTTGGTTAACTAGTTGGGTGCAAAAAATAAATTACAGTTATATCAATCGTTTTACCACTTGTTGGATTCCAGATGTTGCAGGTAAAAACAATATGGCTGGTGTTTTATCGCATCCTAAAAAATTACCTTCAATTCCAGTAGAATATATTGGTTTATTATCTAGGTTTCAACAACTAGCCAATAATCAAATGCAATACAAGATATGTGTGTTAATTTCTGGTCCAGAGCCACAAAGAACAATTTTTGAAAATACAATCTTCAACAATATAGCAGCATTTAAAGAAAAGATTATTGTATTAAGGGGATTGCCCAATACTATTCAATCAATGCCGTCTACCCAAAACTGCACAGTACACAATCATTTAGCAGGCTATGCATTAGAGCAAATATTGCAACAAAGTGAATACATTATTTGCCGTAGTGGTTATACCAGTTTAATGGAACTATTAACCCTTCAAAAAAAATGTATTGTTGTACCAACACCTGGGCAAACCGAGCAAGAATTTTTAGCCCATAGTTTAAATAAACAGGGTTGGTGTTTTAGTGAAAGTCAGCATAAATTTAATTTGATAGAAAGTTATACAAAAGCCCAACAATTCAATTATTGTTTACCGCAGTTTGAAGCTGCAAAGCTGCAAGAATTAATTCCGCAATTGGTAGAAAAGTTAAACAATTAGTGCATTTATTTTGCAATACATGAACGAAAAATTAAAAGCACATTTAGTAGTATTACTGGGCAATTTTTTCTTTGGTGCTGCAGTTGTGGCTATTAAACATATTACCCCTTCACTTATGCCACCATTGGCCGTAAATGTAATAAGGGTAAGTGTTGCATTAAGTTTATTTTGGTTATTGTACTTCTTAAAACCCTCTAGTGCAACCATTCAAAAAAAGCATATTCCCTTATTTATTATTTGTGCCTTAACTGGTGTAGCTATTAACCAAATAATGTTTGTTAAGGGTACAGCACTAACTAGTTCTATTCATACATCATTATTGGCATTAAGCACTCCAATTGCTATAACAGTGATTGCTGCATGGTTATTAAAAGAAAAAATTACCATCAATAAAAGTTTAGGTTTATTACTAGGTATTGCAGGTGCTTGTATTTTAATATTATTGAAAGCATCTAACGATAAAGAAAGTAGCACCATTGGCGATGTGCTCATTATTTTTAATGCAGTTTCTTATGCATTCTATTTGGTTTTAGTAAAGCCTTTAATGGAAAGTTATAAACCCTTACATGTAATACGTTGGGTATTTTTACTAGGAGCAATTGTAATTATTCCGGTTGGTTATAACGATTTTATGCAAGTAAACTGGGCTGCTTTTTTATGGCATCATTGGTTTGCCTTAGGCTTTGTGGTAATTGGGGCTACATTTTTGGCCTATATGTTTATGGTGTATGGAATTGCTACTCTTGGCTCATCGGTGGTAGGAACTTACATCTATACACAACCCATTTTTGCAACTATTACTTCTATGATTTTATTTGGAGAAAAGCTTACTGCTACCAAAATAATTGCTGCCATACTCATTTTTAGTGGGGTATTTTTGGTGAATTTTAAGAAGAAAAATGCTTAAAGAAGGTACAAATAGCAACATTTTCAACCCTTTACTTCTACAAAACATAAATACACATGAATATGCTACTCAAAAAAATACATAATTTTTTTTCTTTGTAGTGTAACAAAATTTGTTCAACAGCGTATAACACTGTACAAGACAACTATTTTTAGAAACATTCCGACTGTTTATGACTGAAAAAAATTACAACGACTGTGTAACTCAATACGCTGATAACGTATTTAGGTTCATTGTTAAAAACTTAAAGCATGAAGAAGATGCTAGAGATATTGTACAAACAGCGTTTGAAAAAATGTGGCGTAATCGAGAACAAGTAGAAAACGATAAAGCAAAATCGTACTTGTTTACCGTTGCTTACAACCAAATGATTGATCATATTAGAAAAAATAAAAGAATTGTTTTAAACGAAGAATTTAAAGAAGAATCAAAAATTGGTTACCAAACTTCTAACAATACCAAACAAGTATTAATGGAAGCACTGAACCGTTTGAACGAAACACAAAAAAGCTTGATTATGTTGAAAGACTATGAGGGCTATAATTATGAAGAAATTGGTAAAATTATGAACCTGAATGAAAGCCAAGTTAAAGTATACCTGCATAGAGCAAGGTTAGCTTTAAAAGCTTACTTAGTGAAACCCGAAAATGTGTAAACAATCTGCCAATTCATTCAAACTCAATTACGTTAAACCATGAACATTAACCACCATAATTACGAAGAATTTTTTCTACTCTACATCGATGGTGAATTAAACTCCAACGATGAGCAAATGGTAGAAACTTTCTTGCAAAACAATCCAGATTTGCAAGATGAATTCAACATGTTATTAGACACAAAGCTAGAAGCTGATGAAGTAAGTTTTGATAAATCTGCTTTATACAAAAACGAAGCAACCGCCATTAATTCTAGCAATTACGAAGAAAAGTTTTTATTGTATGTAGATAATGAATTAACAGCTTCTACCAAAGCCAATGTAGAAACGTTTGTTTTACAAAACCCTGCATTACAAACAGAATTTACGCTACTTAAAAACTGCATTTTACCCAACGAAACTATAGTTTGCCCAAATAAAGAAAGCTTGTACAAAAAAGAAGAAAAGCCTGTAGTGTTTATGTGGGTAAAACGATTGTCGGTAGCTGCAGCTTTTTTATTGTTTGCTGTAATGGCTTGGGTGTTGAGCAACAATACCAATACTACTGTAGTTAACAAAACATCTGTTGCAGTAAGCACAAAAAATAATGAAAAAAATATTGGAACACCTGTAACTTCTGGCAGTACACAACCGTTAAATACTGAAACAACAGCAACTACAACCAATAACAATAAAATGCCAATTGTAATACCCAGTGAGCAACAAGTTGTAAGCAAGCAATTTGTAAATAACATAGGTATGCAACCTCAAAATAAAGTAGTAGAAACAGTTGTTAAAAATAAAAAAGAAGAAACAATTGCAAGTACTCAACAAGGCAATTCGGTACAAAAAAATAATGAAATTGCTGGAGTAATAAACACAACAGTACAAACAGAAAACCCAATGAATGTAGTGGTTAAAAATACAGATGTTGCCAACAATACTGTTAAAACAGTACACAAGCAAGCACCTGTAAATACTGTACAAACCATTGTGTACAAAACACTGGAAGAAGATGATGATATGACCGCTTCTAACAATACTGTTTATGTTGGCAATATGCAACTAAACAAAAACAAAGTAGATGGATTAATGAAAAAAGCAAAAGGGCTTTTTGCTAAATCTAAAAAACAAATTGAAGATGGCACTCAAACAGCCATTTCTAACACACTTTAAAATTTAAAAACGCATAAGATGAAAAAAATTGTAATTGCAGCAACCATACTGCTGGTTGCCCAACAAAGCTTTGCTCAAAAAGATAGTACTACTAGTAACGCTGATACCATTAAAGCAGGCAATTTTGTGATTATTAAGAAAAAATCTAGTGGAAGCGATGGAAAAGATGGGAAATCTGGTATTAACATTCATATTGGCAAAAGCGATGAGAAAAGAAAAAATAACAACGTAAGTACCAATTGGTGGATTATGGATTTAGGTTTTACCAACCTAACCGATAATACCAATTATACAACAGCACAAGCAGGTAGCTACTTAAGAACTTTAAATACAAATACTGGCCCTGTTACACAAAACAGCATGCGTTTAAATGCAGGTAAAAGTTCTAATGTTAATCTTTGGATTTTTATGCAAAAGATGAACGTATCTAAACACATATTGAACCTTAAATATGGTTTAGGATTAGAGATGTATAATTTTAGATACGATAGAAGCGTAAGCTATAGAAAAGATCCTGCTCCATTTGTGTTTAACGATACTATTAGCTTCTCAAAAAATAAATTATATGCAGGTTATATTACTGCCCCTTTAATGATAAATATTGACACAAGACCAGGCAAAAAAAATGGCTTAACCTTTAGTGCAGGTGTAAGTGCAGGTTACTTAATTGCTAGCAGAAATAAACAAGTTAGCAACGAGAGAGGTAAAGTAAAATATAAAGGCGATTTTGATTTAGAACCTTTTCGTTTAGCTGCTATTGGAGAAGTTGGTTTAGGTCCGATACGTTTATATGGCAGTTATAGTTTAAATAAATTACATAGAACAAGTACAGGATTAGATCAAACACCATTTGCATTTGGAGTTAGATTTAGCAACTGGTAAAATTCATTCTAAAACATAACAACCATCTTTACAAAAAATCACCATGCAAACTAGCATGGTGATTTTTTGTTGATCATTATTTAAACCATTTCAGTTTTTAAAAACCGTTGCCAATCTTCTAACATTTTTCCTTTTAATACTCTTGGAAATTTATGCTGACCGCCAATTTTGCCTTTTAATTTCATAAACTCCATAAATTGTTCTTCGCTTAATACTTCTAAGAACACTTCTTTTAGTGCACTATTTCTTTCAACAGCATAATCATCGTTTAATACTTTTAGATGGTCGTCTATGCTCTTTGCTAACATATTTGTGTCAACCTTATCATTACAAGCTACATACCATTGATGTGCAAAAAAGTTACCATAAGGCACACCTGCAACAGTAAATTCTGGAATAGAAATATTGAATGATTCGCTTGCCAACTGTATGGCTTTATTCATGTTTTCAACACTCAAATGTTCGCCTACTAAACTTAAAAAATGTTTGGTTCTTCCGGTAATTACAATTTCACTATTTTCTTTATCTACAAATTTTACAGTATCGCCAATTAAATAACGCCAAGTGCCTGCTGTGGTGCTAATCAATAACGCATAATCTTTGCCTTCTTCCACTTCATGAATCATTAAAGCTTCTGGATTGGCAACCATTTCACCATCGGCATCAAAATTTTTATCGTCAAACGGCACAAACTCTAAAAAAATATGTTGGTTGGTTACCAACTTCATGCAATGCATGTTTTGTTTGTCTTGATAGGCAATAAACCCTTCGCTAGCTAAATACGTTTCTATGTAAGTAATTGGCTTGCCCAACAATTTTTCAAATCCCTTTTTATAAGGTTCAAAACTTACCCCACCATGTACAAAAAATGCTAAGTTGGGCCACATATCATGTATGGTGTTTAGTTTATAACGTTCAATCACCATCTCCATCAACATTTGTATCCATGCAGGTACACCAACAATAAAACCAATATCCCATTGTGGGGCTTTATCTACTATTTCTTCTAACTTTTTATTCCAATCTTTTTCTTTGGCAATTTTTTTTCCGGGTTTATAAAATGGTTGAAACCAAATAGGAGCTTTTTTTTGCGTTATACCACTTAAATCTCCAGCAAAATAACCACTGCCTTTTTGCAACTCTGTACTACCACCCAATGTTAGCCAGCCTTTGCCAATAGATTTTACAGGTATGCCTTCGTAATTTCTTAAACTCAGCAATTGTTTAATCATCACCATTTTATTACCTCTCAATAAATCGTTGGTAATAGGAATGTATTTGCTAGCTGCTTCACTAGTGCCAGATGATAAAGCATAATATTTTATTTTTCCTGGCCAACATACATCGGGTGTGCCTTCTAAAGTTTTATGCCACCAATTTTTATAAATAGTATTGTAATTAAACGTAGGAACAATTTCTTGAAATTTTTTTCCGGGATGTTTACTCATTAAAATTTCATCGAACTTGTATTGCTGACCAAATTGTGTAAACCTTGCCTTACGCAATAATTTTTTCAGCACATTAATTTGTTGCCTACGAGGATTATTTTCGGGTAAACGTAAAGCCTTTGCAATCGTTTTAGGGAGCTTGATGTCTAAAATGGCCATCGTTTAGCTTTAGGTTTTAGGTAAAAAGTATTTTTAAAAGTAGGCAAAAATACTTGTATTTAGTTATAAGAACTTAACCTCCTAAGCTTTTATAGTTTTGAATAATAATTTTAACATCTAAATGCCATTCGTAATTTTTTGCATACACATCATCTAACTTACTTAAGCTATCGTTGTTAAGTGGATGTTGTTGTTGATAAGGCAAACCAAAATGTGTAATGATAGGCGTTTGTACAAAGGGTAATTTTTTTTCTGGAACAATATATCCTACCCAAGTTTTCTTGCCTAACAATACTGTAACTGCATTTTGTAAAATAGACAACCCTGTTTTCAATCGAACCAATTGATAAGGAAATGAGATTAATAGCAACATTGCAGTAACCAAATCTACTATACGTTTCATACGTTTTTGATAAGGTTGTGCCAACTGAAAAAACCCATCGGCTGTAACAATTTCTCCTGTAGTTGCTTTAGAATCGCTACCAATAATACATTGACTATTTTTTGCCCTAAAGCGATAATTAATGTGTTTAGGCAAAATTTCTAATGCTGAAATTATTTGTTGAAAGCTGAGAGTTCCTTCACAAAAGATTACTTCTCTAATGTTTAAATGCGTTACTAGATTTTGCAAATTAGCAAAATCGCCAATAGCGTTTTCGGTATCGCCATTGCTTTTTATTCTGCCTAAAATTCTTTCTTGTATGTTGGCTTGCGTCATCACTTGTACTACAGCATTGTATTCTTTTGAAGAACCCACAATTACTGTTTGCTGAAACTTTTTATCTTCTGTATCGGTTTCTTTAATCCATTTTAATTCAATCAATATCCAACGTACCAAGGTAATCATTAAACCTGCTGCAATTCCGCCCATTAAAATTACGCCCCTTGAAAATCTATATTTTTCGGGCAATAAAGAATAGGCTGCTAATAAAATTACAATGGCTGAAATTGAAGCCAACAAAGCTTTTGAGGGTTTATACAAATTATCGTACATGCCAGCTAGTGCTGCAGCTATTAAAAAAATGATTGTAAACATAGGCATGGTAAAATCTAGAACAGCTTCGTTAAATCCACCTCCATCTCTTACCAATTTCACCCAATATTTTTCTACCAACCATAGGCTACTATAAACCACAACAGCATCGGTAATGGCCATTCCCCATTTAGTTAATAATCCACTCAATAAAGATATCACCGCCCTTGCACCTATAGCCAATTGTATTAAAAAAGAAAATATAAATGCTTTACTGCCACTATAATGTTTTTGTACAAAAATGCTCATTGCCTGATAAAACATGCGTACATAATTGAGGCTGCCTTTTTTGGTACTTTCTCCTTTAAAATGAATAATGCTGCTGTTAGCAAAATATAAATTTTTATATCCTGCTGCTTGAACACGATAACTTAAATCTACATCTTCGCCATACATAAAAAAGGTTACATCAAAACCAGTTACTTTTTCAATTACTTGTTTACGCAACAGCATAAATGCTCCTGCTAAAACATCTACTTCGTGATTTTCATTTTCTGATAAATGGCCCAAAGCATATTTATTGAAAACAGAAGATTTAGGAAAAAATGAAGCTAACCCAACCAATTTGAAAAAAGAAGTTAATGGCGATGGAAATGCTCGTTTACTTTCTGGCAAAAAAATGCCTTTGCCATCAACCATTTTAATGCCTAAAGCTCCACAGTTGGGTGTTTGCTCAAAAAAAGCAATACATTTTTCAAAGCAATCTTCTGGTACAATAGTATCAGGATTTAAAAACAATATATAATCTCCTTTTGCAATAGCTAAAGCTTGATTATTGGCTTTTCCAAAACCCACATTTTCTGTATTGGCAATAAATTGAACTGTAGAAAATTGGGGTTGCAGGTAAGCAATGCTTCCATCGGTTGAGCAATTATCTACTACAAAAATTTCGGCATCTATATGTTGCACTGCTTTTACAACACTGTGCAAGCATTGCTCTAAAAAATACTTTACATTATAATTTACTATGATAACCGATAATTTCATGCACTAAAAAAGCAACCGCTTAGTTTTTAGAGTGGAAACATACTTTGTATTTGCGATGTAGCCAAAAAACAGCTTAATGTTGGTTAAGTTTATGTGGCTTGGCAATGTGGGGAAATTTGAAAAACACCAAGCACAGAACTGTTGATTGATAAAGTTAATTAGTTGACTGTTACTAAATTCAGGTCAATTGCATTCCATGCGAAAACTATATTTACTATCTATTCTCAATTGAAGAAAGTGCTTTAGTACTTCATAAATGTCATCAATTAATTATCAAATTGATACTTAATACCTATTAATAAACGAAAACTGTTTAACTTAAGATTATCCCTCTTTGCTGCATTAATTGAACCATTGATGTAATCGCTACTCATTATAATTGATATATTCTTCGAAAATCTATATTCTGGATATAATCCTAACGAAAAAGATAAGCCAGAGTTTGCTTCAAGCGTATTATCTGAAATACTTGGATTATTGGTTCTTTCTTCCAGGTTTACTATTCCTAAACCAATTTTTGGGGCAAGAGTTATTTTATTTTTCTTATCTATTTTAATGAAGTATCTATAAAGAAAGCCAATTTGATTGACTCTAATAAGTCTTTGTTCACCGTTGGGAAATGTTGGTGTAATCTCCACTGCTGGCTGTTTGTTTAAATACAATTCAAAACCGAGGTAATGATTATCTGTTCCCATTCTTTTAGAAAATTCACCACCGATTGTAAAAGGATTAAAATTGGTAACCAATGGATCTCCAAACCTGCTTTTCCAATTTGTATAATCACTAATATAATTGGATACACCTGCTTGTAATTGGATGTAAAATTTTTTATTCTCAATAACTGAAGGCTTAGAGGTTATTGATTGTACGCATTTTTTTTCTTCATTCATAAACCGCAAAAGTCTTTCCCCATCACTTAATTTAATGGGTTCAAAAAATGATTGATCTTTTAAAAAGCCTAATTCATTGTAAAACTTGTAAAAAACTATTTCACCAGCTTCTAGAGTTTCAATTTCATTAAATGCATTTTTGCCTATTTTTCTACCTGCACGTTGTACAGATAATTTGTAAGTGCCCGGCACTACATCATGTACGCTATAATGATCATTCGTTATTCTACAAACCAATGTATCATTTATAAAAAAAGGTACTCTTGCATACAAGTTAAGGAAAACATCTTCTTCAATAATTGAATTTACAAAAACAATACGGGCTTTACCTTCAGGAGGATTTTGGTAAGTATCATTTGGTACTTGTGCTATTGCTAATAGTGGTAAAAAGATTGTTATGCTAACAAAAGTTACCCAAAGGCTAGCAAGAATAATTCTTTTCATTATTTATTAGTTTAAAATATTTTACAATTTGCAATTTAATATATATTTTACTTTTTATTTAATAATAGCAGAAATATGTTAACTTATACGGTTTCCTTTTTTACTTTTAAGTATTCTTTTTAGGGATATCTACAACAGTTATATTTGCGTATGTTCAAAAACACACTTATTAAAGCCACAGAAGCAGCTGGCGTTGTTATAAAAGAATACTTTGACAAGCAGTTTACCATTTCTAACAAAGAAGGTATTAATAACCTTGTAACAGAAGTAGATCACAAAAGTGAAATAGCCATTTTTGAAGTAATTAAACAAGATTTTCCTAGCCATTATATTTTGAGTGAAGAAGCTGGTGAAATGGCTCAGGATAGTGAATACAAATGGATTATTGACCCAATTGACGGAACTGTAAATTATGCTAATGGTATACCCATTTGTTGTGTAAGTATTGGCTTAGAAAAAGCAGGAAAAATGATAATGGGTGCAGTATATAACCCTTTTATGAACGAATTTTATTTAGCCGAAAGAGGACAAGGTGCAACACTAAATAACAAAACCATTCATGTTTCTAACAAAACCGAAGTAATTAAAAGTTGTTTGGTAACTGGGTTTCCTTACACATATTTAGATGAGCCCAATGGCCCATTACAAGTGTTTGAAAAGTTTATTCGTAAAGGAATACCTGTACGTAGATTGGGTAGTGCTGCAATAGATTTATGTTGGGTTGCTGCTGGAAGATTTGATGGTTTTTACGAACATAAATTAAGTGCATGGGATAGTGCAGCAGGATTTATTATTGTAGAAGAAGCTGGAGGAAAAGTAACTGATTTAGATGGCTCTTATTACAACCCCTATCAGCCAGGAATAATTGCTAGCAACGGATTAATACATGATGAACTAATACGAATCGTAAACGGTGGAGTAATTTAAAATTTCACACAAAGAAGCAAAGGATACTAAGCTGTAGTAAAAAGACAATATATCTACAAGTGCATTAACTAACTGTTTTGTTGAGTTAATAATTAATGTTTTAAAATTACGATAACCGCATCAAATCTTCGTTTCGTTGTAACCTTTGGAGCGTTGTGTGAAACCAATTTGGATGAAATAAAAATATATGGAAAACAGAACAGAAATAGCATCAATGGGAGAGTTTGGTTTAATAGATCACTTAACCAAAAATTTTGAAATTACCAATGCTTCAACTTTATTGGGCGTTGGCGATGATGCTGCAGTAATAGATCATTTTGGTAAACAAACTGTAATTACTACCGATTTATTGATAGAGGGCATTCATTTTGATTTAATGTATACTCCTTTAAAACACTTGGGTTATAAAAGTGTAATTGTAAACTTGAGTGATGTGTATGCTATGAATGCAACTCCTACTCAAATTACCATGAGTATTGCCTTTAGCAACCGTTTTAGTGTTGAAGCTTTAGATGAATTTTACGAAGGCGTATATGCTGCTTGCGAAAAATACAATGTTGATTTAGTGGGTGGCGATACAACCTCTTCTCAAAAAGGATTTATTATTTCAGTTACAGCAATTGGCGAGGTTGCCCCAGATAAATTTGTAAAAAGAAGTACTGCACAAAAAGGAGATTTAATTTGTGTAAGTGGCGATGTAGGTGGAGCTTTTTTAGGCTTAACCATTATGGAACGTGAAAAGAAAATTTATTTAGAAAATCCGCAAATACAACCTGATTTAGAAGGCGAAGATTATATTGTTGGCCGACTATTAAAACCAGAAGCCAGAAAAGATATTATAGATTTTTTTGCAGCAAATGAAATTACACCTACGTCAATGATGGATGTAAGCGATGGTATAAGTAGTGAAATATTACATTTATGCAAACAAAGTAATTTGGGTTGTAGAGTGTATGAGGATAAACTACCAATAGACGATAAATCGAGACAAGCTGCTTTTAAATTTGGATTAGATCCAACTGTTTGTGCATTAAACGGTGGCGAAGATTATGAACTTATTTTTACACTGAAGCAAGAAGATTACGATAAAATTACTTTGAACGAAGAAATAGCTGTAATTGGCTATATGGCCGAAATTGAAGAAGGCTGTAAAATAATTACCAAAGGTGGCAACACTTTTGATATTACTGCACAAGGTTGGAATGCTTTTGTAAAACAATAAGTTTGAATTGTAACTATTCAATGAACAATAAAATAAAGAACATAAAAGGTAGTTGTCTTATATGGCTACTGCCTTTTTTATTTTTTACAGCATGTGTTAGCACCAAACAATCCAATTATAGTTTCAACCATAAAAAAAGTGCCGAAAGCTTAAAAGCCGATGTTGTTTTATTGAAGAAAATACTAGAAGCCAATCATCCTTCTTTATATTGGCATACTTCAAAAGATAGTTTAGATACTTATTTTAATAAAGCCATTAACAGCATTACCGATTCATTAACTGAAGTTGAATTTAGAAATACAGTTGCTGCTGTGGTTGCTCAAATTAAATGTGGACATACAACAGTTAGGTTTTCTGCCGATTATTTAAAACATCAACCCAAACATCGGTTTCCACAATTTCCGTTATACTTAAAAGTATGGAACGATAGTTTGGTAGTATTAGCCAATGCCAATCCAAAGGATAGTATTTTAAAAAGAGGCACTATTGTTACTGCTATCAATGGTAAAAGCAATAGGGTTTTATTAGACCAAATGTTTGCTGTTATTAATACAGATGGCAACAGCAACAACTTCAAAAACCAATTACTCAGTAATAATTTTTCGGCTTGGTATCAAACTGTATTTGGTTTAGACACGGCTTACACAATTGAATACATAGATAGTAATTTTCAAAAAGCTACAACAGTAATTAAAAACTTTAAGCCTGTAAAAGATACCACAACAAAAGTTTCACCTACAAAAAAAGATTCTACTGTTATTGTTTACAAACCAACGAGAAAACAAAGAAAACAAGCCAAGTTGTTGGCCAAACGAAGCATGCAAATAGATAGCAGCATTAATACTGCTTATATTAGATTAACCACATTTAGCAGTGGTGGATTGAGGAAATTTTTCAGAAAATCGTTCAAAAAAATTAAGGAGCAAAATATTGAAAATGTAGTAATTGATTTAAGAGAAAATGGTGGTGGAAGTGTAGGATTATCAACCAAACTCACCAAATACTTAGCAAAAAAACCATTTAAAAATGGCGATAGTGTTTTTGCTATTAATAGAACTTTTCCATACAAAAAACATATCAAAAATTGGTGGATGTATTGGTTTCCTATGAACTTTTTTGCACATAAAGAAAAAGATGGCAACATACATTATAGAAGATTTGAACAACATTATTTCAAACCACAAACCAAAAATCATTTCGATGGAAATGTATATTTAATTCAAGGTGGTATTACTTTCTCTGCTTCTACCATGTTTATTGGAGCTTTGAAAGGACAAGACAATGTAACTATTGTTGGAGAAGAAACAGGGGGTGGTTATTATGGTAATTCTGCTATGCATTTACCTACCATTGTTTTACCCAATAGTAAACTTAGAGTAGTGTTGCCTTTGTACAGATTAGTAATGGATAAAAACCGCCCCAAAGGAAGAGGCATTATGCCCGATATTGAAATTCCTCCTTCATCTAATGCCATTAAAAAAGGCTATGATATTAAATTAGCAGTGTTGAGAAAAATAATTATAGATAAAAAGCAACAGCAATAATTTTAGAAACCCCGTCAACGTTTTTCATGCTGTTTAACAACTTTTCTCTCTCAATCAACCGCCAACGAGGCTTTTAGCCGTCGTCGGGGTTTTATAGTTTACCCCATCAACGGTTTTCAACCTTGATGGCGGTTATAACCAATTTCTTTTTATTCATCAACCACCGACGAGGCAGTTAGCCATCCTTGGGGTTTAAATGTTTCATTATTATTATTTCATTAAGTAAGGCTCAATAATTTTTTTCCAAATGGCATATCCTTCTGGTTTCATGTGCAAGCGATCTTGTACATAGAGTTCTTCTCTCATTTGTCCTTGTGCATCTAACATAGCTTTATAAACATTAATAAAATGGGCTTTCTTCTGCCTTTTTAAAAAGCGTTGTATTTGTTGATTGGCATCTTGTACTTTTTGTTGAATACCTGCTCTACTAGGGCTAGGCTTTATAGAAATAAAATCAATAGTTGTGTTTGGAAGATTGGTTCTAATCATCCAAAATAAAGTTTTAAATCTCAGTACTACTTCATTAGCTGTAATACTATCAGCAGCTGCTAAATCATTTTCGCCACAGTATATTAAAACTTGTTTTGGCTTGTAAGGAATAATAATATCGTATGCATATCTCATTACATCTACCAACGTAGATCCTCCAAAACCTCTATTTAAAATAGGATAGCTTGGAAAATAAGTTTGTACATCTTTCCATCTGGTAAATGAAGAACTACCAATGAGTAAAATGGGCTGTTCAATTGGTATTTGTAATGAATCTTTTTTCTTAAATGCAACAATATCTGACCAAAATTTAGGTGCAGTTTGAGCATGCAAATGAATATTGCATAGAAAAAAACAAACTGCAAAAAAGAGTGTCCATTTTTTCATAATAGTTGAATAAAGTTGAACCTAAAATTTCGAATTTCATTAAACTAAGTCAAGCTACTACTATATGGAGTTAAAAAAATTTGATAGATTTCTACAAAATAAAAAACCTGTACACATTGCTGGTACAGGCTTTATATAAATTGAGTTGTAATGTATTAACCTAAAGCTACTCTCTTAAAGCTTAACACTTTTAAATCGGCACTTACAGATTTTAAATATTCAGCAACTGTTTTACCACCATCTTTTACAAATGGTTGAGCCAATAATGTTTGCTCTTTAAAGAAGGCATTTAATTTACCTTCTGCAATTTTTGCAATCATTTCATCTGGTTTACCTTCCATTTTAGGATCGGCTTTCATGGTTTCAATTACAATATTTCTTTCTCTTTCTACCACATCTGCAGGTACGCTATCAGCATCTACAGCTACGGGGCTTAAAGCTGCAATTTGCATAGCAACATCTTTACCAGCTTCAGCAGCTTCGGCACTTAAAGAAACCAAAACACCTAAACGGTATGCACCATGAATATAAGAAGCAACATAAGGAGCTTCTACTCTTTCAAATTTTACAATACCAATTTTTTCGCCAATTGAAGCCAATTTATCATTTACTAAATCTGATACTTTAGCACCATTTACAGTTACTTCGTTTAATTCTTCTACAGATTTTACGTTGTTAGCTACTGCAGCATCGGCAATGCTTTGAGCAAATGCAACGAAATCGGTATTTTTAGAAACGAAGTCTGTTTCGCAAGAAATACATACAACATAACCAACTTTATTATCGGCAGTTGTTTGTGCAATTACTACACCTTCTTTTGCTTCTCTATCGCTACGTTTAGCTGCAATTTTTTGTCCTTGTTTACGTAACCAATCGATAGCAGCTTCAAAATCGCCATTAGATTCGGTTAATGCTTTTCTACAATCCATCATACCAGCACCTGTTGCCTGACGTAATTTATTAATGTCGGCTGCTGTTATTGCTACTGTACTCATTTTATTTTCCTTTTTTAAAGATTATTTGTTTTTATTGACCAAGACTGTGCCGCAAAAGTAATTGTACCAACTTGTCAGTTCTTGTTAAGAAAAGATGAAGTATGTACTGTTGTACATCCCGATAACTATCGGGAGTGCGACGCAACTGGTGTTGAAGTATATTATAAAAGATGGGTCAATAAATCAACCAGCATTACTGAATGACTAATTGACCCAACTTATATTGTACAATATTATTTTCCTGCTGGACGACGAGGACCTGGAACACGACGCTTAGGAGCACCAGCACCTGGAGCAGCTGCATCTGTTGTACCACGACCTCCACGACGACCACGACCACCTTCGGCTTGAGCTTCTTGCTCTAAACGGCGGGCTTTTGCTTCGTTTTCGTTGTTGTTATCGTCTTGAGAATCATCTTCATCTTTACTTGCTAAACGCTCTGCCAAACCTTCGGCAATAGCAGCAGTTAAGTAGTTGGTAATAATAGCGATTGATTTTGTAGCATCGTCATTTGCTGGAATTGCAAAGTCTACTTTATTAGGATCGCAATTGGTATCTACCATACCAAAAGTTGTAATGCCTAAACGTTTTGCTTCGGCCAATGCAATATGTTCAACGCCAATATCTACTAAAAATAAAGCAGCTGGTAAACGACCTAATTGTGCAATACCACCTAATACTTTATCCATTTTATCTTTATCACGAGTTAACGTTAAACGCTCTTTTTTAGTTAAGCTTTCTGCACTACCATCGTTCAACATTTTTTCAATGCTTTGCATTTTCTTTACGCTTTTACGTACAGTGTTGAAGTTGGTTAACATTCCACCCAACCAACGCTCAGTTGCAAAAGGCATGTTTACACGTTTAGCACATTCAGAAACAATTTCTTTAGCTTGTTTCTTTGTAGCAACGAACATGATTTTTTTACCACTTTTTGCAATTTGTTTCATTGCAGCAGCAGTTTCTTGTAAATGATCTACCGTTTTATTGAGATCTATAATGTGAATACCTTTCTTTTCTGCAAAGATGTAAGGCAACATTTTAGGGTTCCACTTCTTTTTTAAGTGACCAAAGTGTACACCAGCTTCTAAAAGTTGTTGCTGAAGTGAAGTATTATTTTCCATTTGTGATTATGATTAAAATTTTTTGAAAATCGTTTCTTGTCTCTCGTTGCTCGTTATTTGTTTCTCGTTAAGAGGCTGAAAAATTTAAGCAGCCAACGAGAAACCAGAAACGAGAAACGCATTATCTCTTGCTGAACTGGTAGCTTCTTCTCGCTTTTTTATGACCAAATTTCTTACGTTCAACACTACGTGGATCTCTTTTAAGTTGACCAGCAGCTTTTAGTACAGGACGGAACTCAGGATTCACTTCTAATAATACTCTAGCAATACCTAATTTAATAGCTTCTGCCTGACCCTTTAAACCACCACCTTGTGCATTAACCACAATGTCAAACTTGCCAACAACATCGGCAGTTTTTAATGGGGCTTCTACTTGGTTTTGTAAGTAAACCAATGGGAAATATGCTTTATAATCTTTATCGTTTACAGTTATTTTACCTTCGCCTTTGCTAATAAACACACGTGTTACTGCTTCTTTACGGCGACCAACTGCGTTCTTTTGTTTTTCCATTATGTATGTATGATTTGAAATTTGAAATTTCTAATTTTTTTTAAAGAATTAGAAATTAGCAATTAGAAATTTAAAATTTTAATTCTTTTGGTTGCTGTGCAGTGTGAGGATGTTGATCGCCTACATACACAAATAATTTTTTATACATTTTACGACCTAAACGATTTTTTGGCAACATACCTTTTACGGCACGCTCAATTAATACTTCAGGACGACGACGTTGTAAATCTTTAGCAACTTCTTCTTTACGACCACCTGGATGACCAGAGTAAGTATCGTAAATTTTTTGATCCATTTTGTTACCGGTAAGTTTTACCTTATCGCAATTGGTTACTATTATATAATCTCCACAATCTACGTGAGGAGTATAATAGGCTTTGTTCTTACCTCTAAGAACTGCAGCAATTTTGCTGCACATACGACCAACGGTTTGATTAGTACCGTCCACAACGTACCAGTTGTGCTTTACGGTAGCCTCGTTCGCATGTTTGGTAGTGAAATGTAATTTGCTCATTGTAATTTCTATTTAAGGTTTGTTCAACGCTATCCCGTTGAATTTTTAAATTGGGTGGCGAAGGTAGGTGTGTATAAGTTGAATTACCAAAGTTTTTGGATACTATTTTTTATTGAACCTTTATAACAAATTGATTATCAATAAAAAATTTGTTCATTTATTTTTATAGATACTTGAAATGGGCTAAAATATTGAGTTTTTGTGGTAAAATTTATTGAAAAGCTTGCTATTGTTAGTGGTTGAAGTGTCAAGCATTAAACAAAATCGGCTCACAAAATTGTGAGCCGATTTTGACAATCTAACTTTTAGAGTTGGATTTATACAAAAGGAGCTTTTACCACTTTTGCTTTTACTAAGTTGTTTCTTATTTCAATAAAAATTTCACTGTCTAAGGCTGCGTGTTCTATTGCTACATAGCCTAAACCAATTGCTTTGCCTAATGATGGTGCTTGTGTACCACTAGTTACTTTGCCAATGGTATTACCTTGAGCATCTTTTATTAAATAATCGTGCCTTGGAATACCTCTTTCTATCATTTCAAAACCTACTAACTTTCTTTTGATGCCTTCAGCTTTTTGTTGTTCTATGATGCTTTTTGCCGTAAAATCTTTGGTAAATTTTGTAATCCAACCTAAACCACCTTCTAATGGAGTAGTTGTATCATCTATATCATTTCCATACAAACAATAACCCATTTCTAAGCGTAAAGTATCTCTTGCTGCTAAGCCAATGGGCTTAATACCCAATTCCATCATTTTATTCCAAATAATATCAGCTGCTCCATTTTCGTCTCTAAAATAAATTTCTACACCTCCAGCTCCTGTATAACCAGTTGCACTGATTAATACATTTTCTACACCAGCAAAAATACCTTTTGTAAATGTGTAGTATTTTAAATTCATAATATCCATTTCGGTTAATGGCTGCAATAGTTTGGTAGCATTAGGTCCTTGAATAGCCAGCAAACAAGTTTTATCGCTAATGTTATGCATCTCAACATTATTGGTATTGAATTTTGAAATCCAATTCCAATCTTTTTCAATATTGCTGGCATTTACCACCAACATATACACTTGATTTTCTTCTACACAGTACACAATTAAATCGTCTACAATTCCACCTTGTTCGTTAGGTAAACAACTGTATTGAGCTTTGCCTTTGGTAAGTTTACTTGCATCGTTGGTAGTAACACGTTGAATAAGGTCTAAAGCATGTTCTCCTTTTAAAATAAATTCGCCCATATGGCTTACATCAAATATGCCCACGTTGTTTCTTACAGCAGCATGTTCGTCATTAATACCTGTATAAGAAATGGGCATATTATAACCAGCAAATTCGGCCATTTTAGCACCTAAGTCAATATGTTTTTGTGTAAACGGTGTGTTTTTCATTGCAAACAATTTATTTGTGTTGAGGCACAAAAGTAAGGCTGCTCAATGGCTATAAAAAAATTAATAAAAGCTAAGTTTTATGAATCAAAAAGTTTATTGAAATAAAAAAAGCAACAGCTTTTTAATTGCTGTTGCGTTTGATTGATTGTTATAGAAGGTTTTAACTATTGTTCTATTTGAAGTTTAACCTCGTTACATAAGTTTTTTACTTGTATGTAAGCTGCTTCACTGTTGTTTTGCTTGTTGAATTTTATGGTAATTGTACCAGGAGAAAATCGCAACTTAAATTCATCTTCCCCATCTAAAGTAATAGTTTCATTAAAACGACTATCTTCTACAGAAAAACTAGCAAACCCTATTAAATTTTTGTTTAAACATTGTTTAACCCTTTCGGTTTTATTTCTATTAAACTTTGCTTTAAACTGATAGTAAGAGTTGTTATCCTTAATAGTAATGCTAACTCTATTTGAATTTAAGTTACAGCCACATAACAATAGTAACGCAAATGAAGCTAGTATTAAGGGTAATATGAGTAGATTTTGTTTGTGCATACGAATATTGTTTTGTGATAATACCTATTTTCTTTTATATCAAAAATTGGTTATAAAGGTTTGATAGCTTTTAACAAACCATCTTCATCAAACATAATTAAATAATAGTTCTTGAACTTGTATTTTAAAGAAGGACTTTTTATGTTAAGCTCCAGCACTTTATAACCAAGTACTGCTGAATTTGTATTTAAAAATTGAATTGTATTTTCTACCATATTATTTTTTCCAGAGATATTAATTGAATCAGCAACTTTTGTAACATATTCATATGCTTTTGTTTGTTTTATTGCGATAGTGACTTTTGCCTCTAACTTTTTTCGATCAATGAATTTGTACAAATAAAAACCTGAAACGGAAACTAATAATAAAACAAAAAGCCATATTATTTTTTTCATGTTATTTTTTTATTTTTTGAAATAATATCGTTTTTATTTATACACCAACTGATTTTAAAGGGATGAAATTACCTTTTTTAAAGTCGAATATAAACAATTGTATCTCTTCTTTCGCCTTGCAAAACTTTGAATTTTGTTGCCGATAATTCAAGAATGCTATCTATCCTTTCTGTACCATTAGGTCTTGTAATTATAAGTTTAGTTTGCTGTTCATTTAATTTCCATTTTACTTCTTGTGTGCCTTGTGGAGAGGTTAGTTCAACTACACCATCTGCTTTATATTCAAATATTAAAGATGCTACCATTTGTTGCATCATATCTACATTTTGCTCCATTTGCTCAGCACGTTCTGGCGATGTTTTTCTAGTATTTTCAATTTGAGCAGTAATAAAATTGTGGATATTTCCTTCATCAACTCTCCATTTTCCAAGTATTAGCGTATTTCTATTTTGCTGAGTTACAAAAGCAGTAGTACCAATAAAAAGTACTACTAATGCAAGTATAATTTTTTTCATTTTAGTTGTTTTTAGTTTTTGAAATAAGAAGGGAAGAACCCCACACTACGATTAATACGGGGTTCTTTTGTTCCCAACTTCAACCAAGGTTAAATGCTATAACGCAACATTAATAAGTTACTGATATTTATTTTTTCTTGTGCTGTATTTTTTACAGGCTTAGTTTCTTTAGCAGGCTTTGTTGGCTGATATTTATAAGTTGAACTATCGGCAGGTGAAGCATTTTCTAATTCTTGTTTTAGTTTCTCGGCTTTACGTTCTGCTTCTTCTAATTCTTTTTGAATTTCTTCTTTATTTTTTTTGTATTGGTTCAACTTGTCTTGATAATCTTCATCCTCGTCTTCATCTATAGTTAATTTACCAGTTCTTTTTAAACCATCAGCAGTCATAATATATTCTACATCATGTTTCCAACGTTGTTCTTTTTCATCATCGCTATACCAATCGTAGTCAAATTCGTTATCGTTACCAAAACTTACTCTATTATATCGACCCCAGCCCCAACCTGAGGTTTCTTTAATTATAATTCTTTTACCAACTGGTACAGCTATTGTAATTAACACGTTTTGATTTCTAAACTTTTCTTGTGGTGTAATTCTTATTCCTTTTTCCAAGAACAATGTGCTATCTACCTGATTAATATTGTATTGAATATTACTCACTAACTGATTGGCCACTTGCTTACTACGACCATTGCTAAACTTTACCATTTTTACAGAAAAACTATCTGCATTGGTTTTTACCACTCTTATACGAACATTTCTTACAAATACAGTGTCTTCGTCTAATGACGCAAATGGCTCAATTTCAAACCAATTGTTTTTATAATACGTTCCAAAAGAATTGGCTTTAATTTCTAATTTTTCAACTCTTGCATTAGATAATTGAATGGATTCTTCTACAGGAGTATTTCTATATTTAAATTCTTTACTAATAGATGCTACTAAACTTACCACACAAACCCAACCTAAAATCCATAAGCCAGAAAAGCTCCATCTAATTAAGTTGCTATTGCCTTTCATTTTGGTAATTCTACGAATAATGAATACTACAATTCCAACTACTGGTACCCATATAAATAATAGCAATGTTCCCCATGCAAATAAGGTTTGAGCACCATCATTTAACAAGTAAGTTTTTGCTGGCAATAATCCTGTAAATACCACACCTAAAGAAAATAATGCTGCTACTACTGCAAATAAGATACAGCCTAAAATAAAGTATGCAAATATTTTAACTACCACGGTAATAAAGTGTCCTAATCCTCCACTTTTTTTACGAGCAACATTGCTGGCTTCATGAGCAAACTGAGTAGATTTTTCTCCAACTGTTTGGCTAAAGCTACTTGCTCTTTGCCCCATTTCTTCACCAAATTGTTCTGCTCTTTTTCCAAAGCCTTCCATATCACTTTGAATGGTGTTTTTAATAGCATTTAAATCTACTTTTTCGCCTTTCATTTCCAACTTATCGGCACTAGTTTTTGCTTCAGGCAAAACCATCCATAAAATAACATATACAAATAAAGATCCAGGACTAAACGATACACTTAAAAAGTGTGGAAAATCCCACCAACCCCAATTTCCCCAACGAAATACAAAAGAGAAAAACGGAATTAAAAACAATATTCTAGGAATCCAAACACTTACACCAAAATAATGGCTTAAACCGCTACAAACACCTGATATTATTTTATCATCGGCATCTCTAAACAATCTTTTACGTAAGCTTCCTATTACCTGAGTTGCACTACTTGGTACAGCAACCCATAATATTAAATAAGGTATAAATGTTACACCAAAGAAAATAACAAATAATATTCTCACTACTAATGGATCTAATCCAAAATAATTGGCTAAACCACTACAAACACCACCTAAAAACTTTTTATTTTCATCTCTATACAATTTCTTAGCATCTTGGGCAGCATAAGTGTGTTGTTGCTCTTGCTTATAGCTATTTTGTTGTGGTTGATCTCCACCTAATTGAGATTTTACGTTAGCTTCTTCGCCATCAAAATCTTCTGGTCGGCCCATACTATCAATGATTCTGTTTACATCATCTTCAGTAATACAAGTGCCGCCTTTTTTTAAGGTTTCGCCAAAAAGCTCAGCAATTCTACCTTCTATATCATTAATAATTTCATCTCTACCTTCTTCGTTGGCAAAAAACTTTCTCAAGCTTTCTACATAACGATTAAGAAGTTCAAAGGCATTTTCTTCAATAGGAATTACTCTGCCCTGAAAGTTTATATTGATTACCTTTTTCATTTTCAGTTCTGGTTTTGTGGTTAAAGTTGGGTGTTGTTATCCGAGTTAAAAGGCTGTGTTAAAGCTTGTACTGCATCGGCCAGTTCGTTCCAGGTTTTTTCTAATTCGTTGTAAAAAGCTAACCCGGTTTCTGTCATTACAAAATACTTTCTGGGTGGTCCGCTATTACTTTCAACCCATCGGTAAGTTAAGTAACCTGCATTTTTTAATCTGGTGAGCAAAGGGTATAAAGTGCCTTCTAATATGTGCAGGTTAGCTGCTTTCATTTTATCTACAATATCACTGGGGTAAACTTCTCCTTGGCGAATGATTGATAAAATGCAAAACTCTAATACTCCTTTTCGCATCTGGCTCTGTGTATTTTGAATATCCATTTTGTTTGGGTTTTGCGTTCCTTTTAAAAGGAAGTGGTTAATGTAGTTTTGTTACTAGCAAATGAATTATGCAAACATTCTTCTTGCAACTCTCACTCTTCTTGAGTTTTGTATTTTCCATAAATCGGCAGCACTAAATACACGATTATTTACTTGAACATCTAAAGCAATTGTTTCTTTTACTACTGTTGTTAAGCTCACTAATTCTTTGCTGTTTAACTTGCTTAATAAGTTGTTGTTTTGAGTTTTCATGACTAAGTATTTTTTATGTTTTTAAATTTTTTGTTTTCTGTCAATTTGTTTGCTTGTTTTCATTGACAACACAAAGATGGAGTTTTATTTGGTACTATGCAACACATAGTACCATCTTTTTTTTAGTAGTGTGTAAGGAATAATAATATAGAAAGCCATTAAATACAGTGTTTATAAGGTTTTCAGCCCCAAATACACAAAATAGAGAAATAAATTTTTGTGATGAACGGTAAAATAGATGGATGAATGTGGACGGTTTTCAAATCCATAATTTTAATCCAAGCAAATGGGTTATAAGAATATACGCCCAAACCTGCACTGATTGAAAAATTTACAGCGAAAACCTGCAAATAATGTATTTTACCTGCTTAAAATAGATTTAGATGAAGAAGTTCATGTATTTGGCAATGATTGTTTTAGTAATTGCTTGTGGTAAAAAATCGGTTGATACCAACACAACTGTTGTAACACCGCCACCCCCACCTCCTCCTGCTGTTATTGCTCCACCACCTTCATTAGGATTTGTTGTGGTTGGATATTTCCCAAGTTATAGAGATCCTGCTGGTGTAGCAGATGTTAAATTTAAAATGTGCAATGTAGTTTGTTATGCATTTGCCAATGTAAATAGTGCAGGTGGTGTTACACTTGCTAGTCCAACTGTATTAACTGCTGTTCGTACCAAAGCCAAAAATAATGGAGCAAAAGTGTTTATTAGTTTAGCAGGCGGTACAACTGATTGGAAAAATATGGCTAGCACAGCTACTGGAAGAACCAATTATATAAAACAAGTAATGAGTATAGTGAGAACCTATCAATTAGATGGAGTAGACGTAGATTGGGAGTTTCCAAGTACATCTGATGGTACTGATGTTACTTTTACTGCTTTAATGAAAGAATTGAGCGATAGTTGCCACTTGGGTTCTAAGTATTATTTAACTGCTGCTTTAACAGCAGGCAAATATGTAGGTGCTTACACCAATGCAATAAAAACTGAATTATTAACTGGTAATTATGTCGACTTTTTTAATATCATGGCTTACGATGATTTTAACACTACTGTTCCATTTAGACATCATAGCGATTATACACTAGCACAAGTTTGTTTAAATTACTGGATTACTACTAGAGGAATGCCAAAATCTAAAGCTGTTTTAGGTTTACCAGCTTATGGCAGACCAAGTGGTATAACGCAAACTGGAACTACTTTAACCTATAGTGCTGTGTTAGGACAAGCAGGCATTGCTGCTGCACAAACAGATAGTGCAGTGGTTTCAGTAACAGGGTTTAGTAATTACAAAATTTATTACAACGGAATGCCCACCATTAAAAGAAAAACCATGTTGGCAAAAAACACTGCTGGTGGTGTAATGTTGTGGGAAAAAGGACAAGATACCAATGATGGATACTCATTATTAAAAGCAGCTTGCGATACAATTGGTAGGCCATATTAAACTTTTACAAGTATTGCCTATCTTACCAACCGAATAAGCAATACAAAATGATTCAAGACGATAAAGATTTACTGAATTTATTTAAAGAGCCTTCTTCAAAAGAGAAGGCTTTTACGCTTATAGTTAAAAAGTACCAAGAAAAATTATATTGGCATATAAGAAGATTGGTAATTACACATGAGAATGCAAACGATGTATTGCAGAATGTATTTATAAAAGTTTGGAAAGGATTAGACAATTTTAGAGAAGATAGTCAATTATATACTTGGCTATACAGAATTGCTACTAACGAAAGTTTAACCCTACTCGATCAACAAAAAAGAAAGGCATCTACTAGTTTAAGCGATGTAGAAAACGATTTAAGCAATAAAATAAAAGCCGATAGTAATTTTGACGCCAATAGGCTTGAATGGAAACTTCAATTGGCTATTCAACAATTACCCGAAAAGCAACGAGCTGTGTTTAACCTTCGCTATTATGATGAAATGCCTTACGAAGAAATGAGTAGAGTGTTAGAAACCAGCGAAGGGGCTTTAAAAGCAAGCTACCATCATGCAGCAAAAAAAATTGAAGATTATATATTAAACCGTTAAACCACTTATAGTAAATTTTGTCTATCATTCACTCATGCAACAAAAAAGTACACATATAATACAAGAATTACAAGAAATTTCACCGGTCGTTGCTAACCTAAATAATTACAATGCATACACCGTACCGCCAGATTATTTCAATAATTTGGCAAGTGAAATTTTGCAGCAAATATGCACAAACAAATTATTAGAGCAAGCCAAAGGCGATACTTATATTACCCCAAATGGATATTTTAACACATTTCCTATTCAAATGCTTCAAAAAATAAACGATACACAAAGTGAGTTTTTAGAAGTTGAGAACGAATTATTGTCCATTGCACCAACTTTAAATGCAATAAACAAAACCAATATATATTCGGTTCCTAACAACTATTTTAATGAATCGGTACAAACAGTAACAGTTTCTCAAAAAGCTAAAATTGTTTCTATAGTTCAAATAAAAAAATGGGTGGGTTTTGCTGTAGCTGCAATATTTATAGGAGTTTTAGCAGTAAGCATTATTCGTAGTATTTCGCCTACTACACCAGAAATAAATAT
>CALRLQ020000017.1:0-83854 GCA_943368735.1 Rhizobium sp. Q54
TGATTATTGGTAGTTAATACCCCTGACATAGGTGTGTATACATTGGCAATTACCAATTTATTACCTAAACTCAATGTGCCACTGCTTCTATTTACTACTACATTGTTTAAAATATTGGTTGTACCATCGGTGGTTTGATCAAAGTTTAAAGTACCCAACGCTCCTGTACCTCCAATACTTAAATTACTCGTTGATCCGCCTCTTAATAATCCACTGCCTGAAATGGTTCCTGAAAGTGTGAGTGTACTGTTAGAAATACTTGCTATATCTGTAGAATTAGTCAACAACAAAGTACCAGCAACAGAAGTATTACCAGCTAATGTTTTTATTGAACTACCAGTTAACGTTACATTTTTGTAATCGGCTCTAGCTGTAATGGTTTGTGCAATAGCGGCAGCATATTCAATAGTGCTTAATGCATCTAAGTTTACAGTAGCCGATGGTATAGAACTACTAGCACCTGAGAACCCTTCTACTTTAGCCGTTTTAAATACGCCATTAATATTGACTGTTCCTGTACCTAATAATTGATTGGTACCTGCTTCTACAACACTAGTATTTGACAAATTAAGTGTACGACTACTTGAAGCTAAATCTAAACTATTGGTTAAAGTAAGTACTCCGTTAATAGTAGGATTTCCACTCAATGAAATGGTTGTACTTGCAATTTCAACATTGCCTAAAGTAGCACCACTAATGGTTTTTGAAGTTCCATTTAGTACAATTTTACCAGAACCAGTACTTGCATGAGAACCAGTATTTACAATATTTCCATTTAAAGTAAGGGTATTACCTCCATCATTAATTGTACCTGACGTAAGTGTTAAATCATTATCGAAAGTAATATTATTGTTAGCCGTTAATACACCCGATGCTTTATTCACTACAATATTATTAGAAAAAGTTTCACCGCCTGTTCTACTAATACTTTGAGCTCCTGTACCATTGAAAATCAATAGTCTTCCATTTGGAAAGAAATCAGCACTAGCAGCTGCTCTTGTCCAATTTCCACCAACATACAAATCGCCACCTGCAGAATTGCCCAATCCCAAATTTCCATTAACAGTAACATTACCAGCCACTGTTAAAGCACCACTTTTATTGCCATTATCTCCGTATCCTAAATACAATGCTGACCCATTATCAATCGTTAAATTACCTGCAATAGATAAATTGGTAGAGAAAGCACCTGCTCCTGTATTAGGATAATTCAATGTAGTGTTATTACTCAATTGAACATTGGCAGGATAACCAGCACCACTAATTGCACTCCATTCTAGGAACCTTCCATAAACCGTTCCACTATTATATTGAAGGGTTGATGTAGGTCCATAAAGAGGAGGATTCGTACTTACAAAACCTCCACCATTAATTCTAAATGTACCATTTACAGTAGATAAACCACTACCAAAATTCATACCTGTAGATCCAGCAATCACTATACTATCACCAAATACTACTGTACCGCCATTGGTTGTAGAAATAGTTTTAGTGCCATTACTAATACTTAGCGTAGCAGGTGTAGTACTAATAAAGTTTACAACTCCACCGTCGGCTAGTATAATAGATTGATTGGATCCAGATAAACTTAAATTATTGCCATTCAAATCTATTGTTGCAGCACTAGGTAAACTCATTGCAGTACCTCCGTTATCAGCTGTTATGGTTAAATTACTGAGTAATTGAATACTTCCCCCTGTTTTCTCACTCACCAAATAACCAAAATTTGCACCACCACTACCAGATATTGTATTGGTACCACTGCCTGTAAAAAACACAGCTCTTGCATTAGAGTTAAAAACACCATTTGCGTTTCTCGTCCAATTACCACCCACTTTAATATCACCACCTGCAGCAGAAGATAAGGATAATGTACTTGTACCAGTAGTCCCACCGATTTGTAAATTGCCACCTACAATAATTTTGTTAGTAGCACTATTCATATTTAGAGAACCTGCACTACCTGTTGTACCTAAAGTTAAATTATTAGCAACCCCAATATCACCACTTAAAGCTTGTGTATTAAAAGTAGTTCCATTTTGAATCAATACATTACCGGGATAACCTTTACCAGCAGTTGCACTCCACTCTAAAGTTCTATTAAAACTACCTGTATTATTATATATTAATGTTGCAGTACTTGCATATTCTGGAGCATTAGTAGTTACAAAACCGCCACTATTCAGTTGTAAGCTACCATTCGTACCAATGGTAGATGCACTACCAAAATTTACACCACCCGCAAGCGTTACATTATTAAAAGTAACTGTACCACTTACTGTGCCAGAGCCTGCAAATGCAATTGTACCGCCATTAGAGCCTGTAGCTAAACTACCACTTGTTGCCGCAATACTGCCACCAGAACTAATAGTTAATGTATTGCTAGTACCAACAGCCAATGTACCAGCAGTAAGTGCTAATGTATTGGCTATTGTTGGGTTACCTGTTAAGGTTTTTTCTCCACTGCCACTAATGGTTACATTTTTATAATCGGTTCTAGTGGTAAAAGTTTGTGCTGTAGCCGAAGTATATTCTACTGTATTAGTTGCACCTAAATTTACAGTAGCATCTGGTATAGATGTATTGGCCCCAGTGAAGCCCTCTGTATTGGCGGTTTTAAAAACACCATCGATATTTACAGTACCAGTACCTATCATCTGACTAGTTCCTGCTTCTACAACACTTGTGTTAGCTAAATTTAAAGTATAACCACTTGATGCCAAATCTACATTGGCTAACAATGTTAATATTCCGTTTACAGTAGGATTACCACTTAAACTATAACTACTACCACTACCAATGTCTACATTACCTAAGGTTGCACCACTAATTGTTTTTGTAGTTCCATTTAGTACAATTTTTCCTGAACCTGTACTTGTATGTGTACCTGTATTTGCAATATTACCATTAAGGGTAACTGTTTGCCCATTATCTGCTAAAACACCTCCAGATGTTAGGGTTAAATTGCCCATTAATTCTACCGGTGTTTGAAGTGTTAATGTACCATTACCAGCTATATTTAAGTTATTCAACACCCGTGAACCGCTTGTTAAATTAAGTGAATTAGAACCATTGGTTAGTGTTAAACTAGCATTTATATGTCCACTAATCGAACCACTTCCTAATATTGAACCATTAACAGTGCAAGTTAAAATAGTAGCAGGCATTAATGCTAAAACGCCAGTATTGTTTAAGTTAAGTGTCGTTGTAGCTCTCGAACCTGGAATAGAATATGTAACCCCATCTGCGATATTTAAAGAGTTTACAATTCCTGGCGATTGTGTTTGTATATATTCTGCGGTACCGTTACAGCTTGCATTAATAAAAATATCAATTAGCCCACTTGGTGTAGTACCATAATTAATAGTACCACTAGTTTGATTAATTGCGTTAGCAGCACCATTATTTCTATAAATATTAGCAGTATCGCCAAAAATTAAAGTGTTACCAGTATTAACAGTAAATGGATTACCCGAAAAAATAGCGTTACCAAAAATGGTTGTTACAAAACTAGATGAAGCAACCATACTAGTACCTGATGAACCTCCAAACTCAATATTTTGTACTGAAATATTGCCACCAAAAGTTCTGGAAGATGAATTATTCATGAGTATTTTACCAGAACCAATATGTTGTGCAGAAGCAGTACCCGTAACATTGCCTGCTACACTAATAGTATTACCACCATCATTTAATATGCCTGCTGTTAGATTTAGTGAACCAGCGGAAACAATAGAGATATTACTATTAACTGTTAAAGTATCTGATGATTTATTAATAGTTAAATTATTAAATGCTGTTGTGCCAGTAATTGATTGGGCTGTTGTACCATTGAACTCTACTGTTGTATTGGTACTTGTAAATGTGCCTGAATTTGACCAGTTACCTGCTACTCTTAAAGTATTACCTGTGGGTGTAGAAACATAACTCCCAGATGCACCGACTATTAAATCCCCTCCAACAGTAATTGTTGCATTTGTACCTGAACTATTACCTACATCTAAACCAGCAAAGCCATTTACTGCAGAAATATTTAAATTTCCACCAATTGATAATGAATAACTACTTGTGTTTGTAAGTCTAAAATATCTGGTTGCATTATTACCGCAATTTTGAATTTCTAAATTACCATTTACACCCGCTAGTGATCCACTAAGTTGTATAGAACCTGCCTGATTAGAATTATTCCAAATTAAATGATGCAAAGTTTGATTACCAAAAGCAAAGGTTGAACCACCACCTATATTTTGAATTTCGCAAGTTGAACCAGTATTCCATGTTGCAGTAACTAAAGTTGCGGTACCAGTATTATGAATATATCTACCCGAACTGCCTACTGTTAAAGTACCACTATTGGTTAATGCTGCACCTGCTGAATAAGTGCCATCAATTTGTAAAGTTTTTGTTGCACTTATTGAACCTGTACTACTTGCCGTAACTATTACTCCCGAACCAATTGTTAAGTTGCTTCCGCTAACAGTTAATGTAGAAATATTGGTACTTGAACCAATTGTTACAGTAGAAGATCCACCAGCAGTACTTAAAGCAGTTACATTACTACTTGGTAACTCATGAGAGGAAGTGATTGGACTTACATTTGCATAAGTCACATTTACAGTTCCAGCAAATATGGGTGATGCAGAAAATGTTCCTGCTGCTCTTGTTATTGTACTGCCAGAAATTATTGTTAGGTTGCCAGCACCTGCTAAAGTACCACTAGTTAAGAAAACATTACCTACAGAAATTGCATTATTTAATGTAACTGTACCTCCACCTAGTACCCTTAATACAATATTAACAGATGTTGAAGTTGAGAATGTACCCAACATATTAAATTGCTGTGTTGTTGCACTAATAAAATCAACATTGGCAAAACCACCTGTGGCAGCAGCATTGGTTAAAGTGGCACCTGCTTCTATAGTTAAATCACCTGCCACCTGAAATCTGCCTAATGGTGTACCACCTGTTGTAGCACTTAACTGTACAGTAGCACTATTGCGTATAGTAACGTTTCCAGTTACAGTAACAAGACCTGTTCCATTTGATGAACTTTGATTATTTAAACACAATCGTATACCAGAGTTTTCTACCAATAAATTTCCTCCAACTATAAACTCTCCTGTTGTAAATTGACCAGTTGTTTTTACAAACATTGTTCCCCCACTAATAGTCGCATTTCCTGTTACTGTTAAATTCCTTGTACCAGTCGAACTATTCCTATTAATAAAAACTATTCCACTCGTTTGCTCATATTCACTTACTGTAAGTGTATCAGTAGTAGCAGCAGAGGTTAACAATGCCCCACTTCCACTACCACTTGCTGTTAGTTTACCAGCAATGGTAACTGCATTATCGCCAAATGAAACATAATCAGAAGCAGATGCTATAGCTCCTTCATAAATAATATTTTGATAACTACCAGCACTTAACCTACCAGTTGGGCTTGTTCCTTGCCCTGTATAAGATCCAGTAAGTCTTAAAGTTGAGTTTGAAGCCCAAGTAAATGCAGGGGGATTAATATTATTCAAATTATGCTCATAAGTAGCACTTGAGCCACTTACGGTTGCTGTGCCAGTTAAGGTTAATGTGCCGGTATTTTTTAAATATCCATTCACTGTTAAATCGGGTGCAGCAGCACCATTTGCAACTGTTAAAGTACCACCAGATGCAATCGTAATTTGTCCACCTGCATCTACAGTAATATCATCAGCACTAATACTTTGTCCATTGGGTATAGTTACTTCATGTGTATTTCTAATAGTTATTGAACTTGCACTTGCGTCTGGTGTTAAAGTGGCTGCAATCCAAACACCATCGCTAAAACTTTCCCAAGTACTTGTACTATTCCAATTACCTGTTTGAAAACTTCTAAACGCATCTGTGGCTGTTGTAACATTGGTAGTTTGCTGATTAGCAACCACACCGCTTGGTGTTAAATAATTTTGAGAAGTTCCAGTTCCTTCATTGTATTCGAATACTGAAAAATGGTAAGTTGTACCAACTGACAAACCTGTTACCGTTACTAAATTACTACCACTACCATTATTACTATAAACTACATAGTTACCTGTACCTATTTGTGTACCACTTCCAAACGTTGCATTCGCTGTATAAGTAGTTGCATCAGCAGGGTTAGCATCTACAGCACTACCTGCTTTAACTACAATGATTCTTTTTCCTCCATTTCCTGGAGTTGGCAAATTCACTACAATACTTGTTGTTGTTACTGTTCCAAAACTAATGGTACCTTCTGTGGTTGGTTGTGTTGCAATAGCATTACCACTTACTGCAACATTTTGTGTGGTTGCATCGGTTGACGCATGTGCTATGTTTACTGATCCTGTTGCTCCAGTAGCTGAAGCAGGTGAAAAACGTACGTAAATTGGAGTTGACGGAACTTCATCGCTACCATTCTTTGCCAATACAATTGGGTTTACCGAAAAGTCTACATCATCTAAACTGATGGCAAATCCTGTTGGTGCAGTAATGGTAATACTTCCTGCTAATTCTGTTCCAGAAACATTATATGTTTGACTGCTTGAATTTGTACCTGTAACCACATTACCAAAAGCTGTTACCGAACCTACTGCAATCGTTGGATTATAAGTTGTTGCATTACCTGTACCTGCTGTTGCAAAATAATTAGGCAATGAAGCACTATTGTTATTATACTCGTAAACTGCAATATGATAAGTTGTATTTTTTACTAAACCAGTTACAGTTACAGTAGTTCCTGTACCATCATATACTGCATAATTGCCTGTACCAAATTCTGTACCTGTTCCAAATATGGTATTAATTCCAGAAGGTGCAACTGCGTCGGTTGGTGTGTAATCAACTGCACTACCTTGCTTTACAAAAACCACTCTTCTTCCTCCATTTCCACCAGTAAAATTCACCACTAAAGAAGTGTTTGTTCTTGTTCCAAATGCAACAGTACTTTGTGTAGTTGGTTCTGCTGCTAAAGTGGTAAAATTCACTTCACTACCATAAGCAGTGCCAATACCATTAATGGCATAAGCCCTTACATAATATGTTGTATTACTACTTAACGATGTTAAGTTGGCTGTAAATGTTCCTACCCCAGTACCATTGGTTACCTTTGTATCAGCAGTAGTAGGTGTTCCTGTCGTGTTAAATACAATCCCTCTTTCTGTAACAGCATCGCCACCATCAATCACCACTTCACCACCACCACTTGCACTGTTTATTGTAATGCTACTTATGGCTGCTGTAGTTACTGTTGCAATAGTTGAAGACGTTGTTGCAATACCTGCACTTACTGCACTCCATGCACTATTACCACCTGCATTTACTGCTCTTACTCGGTAATAATAAGTAACGCCAGGATTTAATGTAGTAAACGTATAATTAAGTGCTGAAATACCTGTTTGTGTTGCATCGACAGACGCAAATGTATTGTCATCATCTACTTCTACAGTGTAAGTAATAGCTTCACTTCCATCATTGGTAGGGGCTGTCCAATTGGCTCTAAAGCCTACTGCTGTTGCATTGTCGCCAGTACCAACCGTTGGTGCATTACTTAAAGTTGTAAATGTAGCATTGCTGCCATTGGTGGTGCCAGCATCATTTACTCCTTTTGCTCCATAGTTATATAAAGTGTTGGTATTTAAACCTGTAACTGTTTTTGAAATACTGGTGTTTGATGTTCCTGTAACAGGACTTTGGTCTGCCACCACATTGGTTCCATAACTTATGGTTGTACCATAATCGAAACTTGCAACAGTACTATTGGCGTTTGCATTTACTGTTCCATTGAATACAACACTTGTTGTTGCAATACTAGAAGCTGCATTAGTTGTTACAGTAGGTGCTGAAATAATGGTTTGTGCATTACCAGCAGCTACAGGATCGGTGCCTGTTTTATTGCCACTTCCAAAATTAATGTTGCTAAATGCTGTTGAGCTAATGGTAATTAAACGACCAGGCACTGCACCACTTGCTACATCACAAGTAACAAACAAATAGTACGTTCCAGTGGTAGTGGTTACACTAAATGGCAAATTGCTACCACTTGTAAATGCTAGTGCACCACCCAATGTTGGTGCATTGGTAATAGTGCTACCCAATTGAGTTGCACCACTTAAACTATTGGTAGTGTTTATCCATAATTTAAAATTGGTTAAATCGGTTGCAGCAGATGCTGCATAAGTATCGGTACCTGTTGTATTAACAGTTACACCAGTTAAAGTTGTATTAGCTGTAGTTACTACAATTTGCTTACCATAAATTATATTATTGGTACTTGCTGTAACTATATTACCAGCAGCAGGTGCATTGGGAGTAATTGCAATATCTGGAACAGCAGGTGGCATAGCAACTGTCCAAGTTGGATTGGTAAGATCTGTTATGCCAGTAATAGTGGTTACGTTAGGTGTACCTGTTGTAGTACCCCCTCTATTATCCCAAGTGCTACCATTGAATTGATAAGCTTTACCGCTGGTTGGCGATGCTGCTAAATCTACACCAGCATCGGCTGTAGCCCAACCAAATGCTAATGTTGAAGTTGTACTTGCACTTGCAGCAATACTCCACTGTGCATTTGCACCATTTGCGGCAGGACTATAAGTTGTAGAGGCAGCACCAACTGTATAAATAGCAGTTGAAGCACCTGTATTTGTAATTGTTAGAGGATTGTAATTGGTTGCATCTCTACCAATATGAAAAATAAAGTTTCCACCACCACTTGTAATACTACGCAAGACCCTGCCAGTACTATTAGTTACGATATAACTAGAAGACGAACCACCCGTAAAATTGGTAGCGTATATAGTAATATTAAAAGCACCTAGTGTGAGGTTTCCATTGGTTAAGTTTAAAGTATTGTAAACATTTATCGACGAACCCAAAGTAACTCCTCCAGACCCATTTATTGTTAATCTTTGAACATTATCCACAATAAATAAATCTGCTGGTAAGGTTATTGGCGTTGTGTTGGTAAAAACTAAGCTAGCTGCTCCACCTGTATTTAAATTAATTCGTCCAGCACCTGCTTTGGTGATAGAAGTTCCTGCAAACGTAAGTGTATTCAATTGTACATTTAGGTTGCCACTACTTGAAATTGCAAGCACACCATTTACTTGAATGGAAGATGTTAGCATTACAACTTGAGTACCTGTAGTAGTAAGGTTATTCAATACTGTTGAAGAACTAGGCAATTCAAATCCTGCATCTAAAGTAGCAGTATTTGAATAAGTTACATTAATGCTTGCACCAAAAGTTGGGGCATCTGATAAACTACCTGCATTTCTATTAATAGTTGCACCATCAGACATTGTTAAGTGTACGCCGTTTGTTAGTACTCCACTAGTTAAATTAAGTTGGGTGGCTACTGTTGTGGCAGAGCCTAATGTAACTCCTCCAGCACCATTGATAGTGAGCCTATTGATATTACCTGTAAATAAACTAGTTGGTAAGGTTAATGCAACTGTATTGGTAAATGCCAATACTGCACTTGCATCACTAGCATCAATAAAACCTGTGGTTCTGGTTAAATTACTTCCAGCATAAGTGAATGTATTGGCACCAAGGGTTAAAGTACCATTGGTTAATGTTAAGGTTGTAGAAACTGTTGCTGCTGAACCTAAAATAACCCCACCGGCTCCATTAATAGTTAAGTTGGTAATACTTCCTGTAAATAAACTAGCTGGTAAAGTAATAGAACTTGTATTGGTAAAAGACAGAGTTGAACTTGCTGCACTAGCATCTATATTACCACTTGTTCTAGTGATGGATGTTACCCCACTTGCAAAACCTAGCGTAAATCCATTAACAGTTAATGTACCAGAAGTAAATGCAACCGTACCTGTAACAGTAACGCTACTGTTGATGGTTACCCCTCCAGCTCCATTGATGGTTAAATTTCTTACATTCACAAATGTAGTTGCTGGTATGGATAATGGAAGAGCATTGGTAAAAGTTAAAAAACTAGTTACATTAGTATTAACATCAATTGTGCCAGTTGTTCTTGTAATATTATTGCCCGAATAGGTGAAGGTAACACCGCCGCCATTAATACGAAATTGACCTGCGGTTAAAGTTAAGTCTCCTGAAACCACTGCACTGGTATTCAAAGTAACAGCTGGACTAGCAGCAATATTATTAATAGTTAGATTATTTGCCCCTGTAAAACCATTACCTGTAACTTGGGCAGCAATACCATTGAAAGTATAGTTGGCAGAAGTGCTGTAAGTACGAGTACCAGTTACTTGAATTGTACCATTAGTACCACTAGTGGTTAAAGCACCAGTTGCATTTGTATTGGCTGTGATGATGCCTCCACCACTTTCTAAATTAAATCCTCCAGTAGCACCATCTAAAATGTTTGTGCCAAAATCAACAATAGCACCAGATTTTATATTAAAAGTAGTATTACCGGAAATAGTTCCTCCTGATTTTACAAAGGTTTGAGTACCAGTTTTTGCAAAATTAAAATTAGCCCCAACAGCAGTTCCTGTTTTTACTATTGAACCACTAGACATATTAAAATCACCCCTCAAATTCACAACACCATTATTTGCTGCAGCTGTATTTCCAGCAAGTTGCATATCGAGTGTTCCGCCACTAATAGTAAGCCCACCATTTAAATTGATTGTTGGAGTACCAGTATTATTTGCAGTGTTAGGGGTTAAAGTTCCACCAGAAAGAGTTGTAAGACCAGTTACTGTTAATGTACCTGAACCATTTGCTGAATTTATGGCAAGTGTACCGCCTGTGATATTTAAAGTTCCTGCCACAGAGGTCGTAACTGATGTGGTTGAATTTAGTCGAATATTTGAAGAGCCTGTACTATTAATAGTAAAATTACCATTAATGGTTACTAAATTTCCACCAAGACCTATAGCACCAGACTGTCCTGTACAATTCCAAATAAAATGATGATAAGTTTGGTTTAAAGAAGAACCTGGTGAAGTTGTAATTAATCCAGTCACTTCACAAGTTGAGCCTGTATTCCAAACAAATACTGGAAATGTACCTGAAGTAGTTCCATGCCTATACCTACCTGTACTTGTTACAGTTGCACTATTTGCAGTACCAATGGTAAAGACAGATGCTGACCCAACTACATTCCCAATATCTAGGATTCCAGCAATAGATGCGGTATTATTAGCAAGTAATGCAAGTGTTTGCGTAGATGTTCCTGCACCAGTAACACCCAATATTAAAGTACAACCTGCTTGAATATCTAAATCTGTTCCAGATAAACTTGTTGCGTTCCCAATAGTATAGCTTCTGGAAGTTGATAAATTAGTAATTCTAAAATCAGCTCCGTTTGTTAAAATTAATTGTCCTGCTACAACATTAGCTCCTGCTGCACCTGCAACTGTTATAGTTCCTGTTTGTGTACCTCCTGCAGAACTCACGTCACTTCCATCTATAACTAAAACTTGGGCCGTCGTAAATGTAAGCAAAGAGCCACTTGCTCCAACAGCTGCACCACCAACACCAGCAGTACTCCAATTAGATCGATCTCTAAATTCAAATGAAGATGCAGTACCTCCTACCCAATAATAGGTTGTTGGTACTGTGTATGAATAGTTACTTCCTCCATTGTTATTTAGATTGATCGTATATAAATCTGCATTTGATCCATCAGATGCAACATTTGCAGTTCCAGAAGTAAACAAATAATAACTTACGTTTGCAGCAGCAGTATTTATACTAGCAGGTATGTTACCTGTGTAAGTAGTACCACTACCAGTCAATTGTACAACTGTAGAAGTTGAGTAAGCATTATTTGTACAACGTAAATAAACTGCTTGCCCTGTAGGTAATGTACCAGATAATGTAGCTGTGATAGTGGTTGGTTTAGCTTGAGCTATATTACCGGAACTTACACTACTTACTGTAATAGGTGTTCCTTGTATTACAAAAGCAACACTTCTATCGATACCATCGTTACCACCATCTGTTTTAAAAACCACATTTGAAGATGAAGTTGGCACATTAATTCTCCATGCATTGCTACTACCACAATTGCCATTTGGTGTTGTTACAGTTGTACTATGGGTAAAAAAATCACCATTGGAGGTAGGTTGATATTCACCACAAGGGCTACCATCGCCATAAAATCTAAAAAATTTGTCTCCAGAAGAACTTACTGCTTTGGTAATAATAAGAGACCCTCCAGCAGAAGCACTCATAGCCTGTCCAGCTCCCCAAGAACCTCCTACAAAATCACCAGAGTTTAGAGAATTTTGTGCAAAACCATTTGCTACAGCTAATAAAAAAAATAGGGCAGAAAGAAAATATTTTCTCATGTGTTCAATCGTTTGAAATCAATCATTATGGTACAACAAATAAAAGAAATTTATTGATACGTTATAGAATATTTTTTAGCAAAAAAGTATTCGAATACATATAAATAAACTTGGAGAATAGGAGTGCAAAAACAACCTAATATTGGCTGTGGCTGGGCAATTCGTTTCATAAGCAATCATTATTTGGCTTTTTCGTTCACTAAAAGCATTCTCATGAATATGGAATCTGTAGAAATTGTATTCATAAGTTACAGCTTTGCTTATGAAAATGATATTGGATTACAAAAATTCAGTTTGCAATTTAAGGATATAATGTGTACAATTAACACAGTACAATAAAAAACAACAATTTTTTAAAATAGTTCAACAAAATAGATAAATAAACAATTGTGTTTGCTGCAAGTAAAATAGTTTTTTACGCAAACGATATCAACTACCTTAAAAAAATAGCATTTCAATCAAGATTGAATTAATTATCACCTTTTTGTGAAGAGATTGGGGTGCTTTAGTTTAAGGTTTAAAGTCGAATGTTTAAGGTTGAAGGTTGAAGGTTTGGGGTTCTATAATTTTAGTTTTTTAGTTTCTAGTTTTTTAGTTTTTTAAATATCAATTTTTAATTTCTAATTATTAATTCTCTAATAAACCCACCCGTATCAATGATTGTAAAAACTACTAAAATCCTGCTGCCCCTCCAAGGATGGGAAGATTCATTGGTTTAGTTTTTTAGTTTTTAGTTTTTAGTTTTTAGTTTTTTAATTACTAATTTGTAATTTCTAATTATTAATTCTCTACTAAACCCACCCCTATCAATGATTGTACAAACTACTAAAATCTTGCTGCCCCTCCAAGGATGGGAAGATTAATTGGTTTAGTAATTAGTTTTTTAGTTCTTTAGTCCTGTGGTTGCTGGTTAATGGTAACCCAAAGCTTTAATTTAGTTTTTTAATTATTAATTCTCTACTAAACCCACCCCTATCAATGATTGTAAAAACTACTAAAATTCTACTACCCCTCCAAGGATGGGAAGATTCATTGGTTTAGTTTTTAGTTTTTAGTTTTTAGTTTTTTAGTTTCTAGTTTTTTAGTTTCTAATTTTTTAGTTTCTAGTTTTTTGTCAACTGTCTTCTACCTTCAACTCCCTTCCCCACAACATAAATTTTGTATTCTAACAATAAACTATTTCTTTTACCACTTAAGACAAATTGACGAATATACATGTTCTATAAGAAAATAATTTTCTATTGCATGGTGGTGATGATACTGATTTCGAGTTGCAATAGTTCAGCAAAAAAAAATAAACAACATTCCTCCTCTGTTCAATTTAGAGCACTTACTAAAAATGAGAAAAAAGAATTGCATTACAAAGCCGATATTTTTTTTAACACAACCCTAAAAAACAGTTTTAGTGGAGGATTTTTAGTAGCTAAAAACGGAGAAATTATTTTTGAAGCCTATAATGGCTATAGTAATTGGAATACCAAAGAACGTTTAACAGCTACAACGCCTTTGCACATTGCATCGGTTTCAAAAACATTTACGGGTGTTGCTATTTTGCAATTGGTAGAACAAAAAAAATTACAACTAGAAGATAGTATACAAAAGTTTTTTCCAACATTTCCTTACAAAGGCATCACAGTGCAACAGTTGCTCAATCATAGAAGTGGATTACCTAATTATTTGTACTTTTTAGATACCGCTTGGAAGCAAAATAATTTGATTCAAAACCAAGATGTGTTAAACTATTTAATCACACATCAACCTGCTATATATGCTTATCCCAACAAAGTATTTCATTACTGCAATACCAACTTTGTTGTATTGGCATTGATAGTAGAGAAAATTACACAACAAAGTTTTCCGCAATACATTCAACACAATATTTTTGAACCATTGCAAATGAAACACAGTTTTGTGTTTAGTATTACCGATACATTGAAATACACTCCATCGTTCAACTACAATAATCAGCCTTTTTACATGGATAAATTTGATGCTGTGTATGGCGATAAAAATGTGTACAGCACTGTCCAAGATATGTTTTTGTGGGATAAAGCTTTATACGATACCAACTTTATTAGTAAAGCCCTTTTACAAAAAGCTTTTACGCCTTATAGCAATGAAAGACCAGGTAAAAAAAATTATGGTTTAGGGTTTAGATTGTATATAGATGATAGAGACACCACCATTTATCATAATGGTTGGTGGCATGGTAACAATAGTGTATTTACAAGATTTATAAAAGATACTGCTACCATTATTACTTTGGGCAATAAATACAATCGTGCCATTTATAGTAGTAGAAAATTGGCTACTATTTTTTCTACTAGAAATTTAGATAAAGAGTTAGAAGAATAATTTAGTTTCTATCTTTAGCAAACGTAAATACAGATGTTGAAAATGCACAGTTTTATTATATGTACTAGCCCTTTGGGCAACTCGGTATCTAACTATTTTTTTTCATTGGCTCATCAATTAAAAAAAGATGGTCATACTGTACTTATTGTAGTAGACCGTGCACAAAAAAATAATACTGAATTTAATGGAATACCTGTGTTGAGTTGGCCTTCTAAACGACCTACAAAATGGGCAGATGTAGTATTTTTTTATAAACTATGTACAGCACACAAACCTACGGCTGTGTTAGGTCAGTTTGGATCAACCAATATTAGTTTATTGGTAAGTTGGTGGTTAAGCATTCCTAATAGAATTAACTATTGGCATACGATGTTTAAACAGTTACAGGTTGATGTGAGGGTTTCAACATTTAAAGCAAAAATTGAACATTTTTTAAAAAGAAACATCTTAAATATTTGTGCTACGCATATTTTTACCAATTCCATTGAAACTAAAAAAGATCTTATACAACACTATGCAATAGCCGAACAAAAACTGAGTGTTTTTCATTTATTAATTCCAGATGTAACAACCAATCATACCATTCAACCACTTATAGCAAGAAAGCAACAAATTTCGTTTGTGGGTAGAATAGATAAAAGTAAAGGACAATCATTTGTTATTGAAGCAATACCCAGCATTATAAAAAAATTTCCTCAATTACTATTTGTTTTTGTAGGCGATGGAATTGAGAAAAATAAATTAGAAGCATTATGTACACAACTAAACATTACCAACAATGTTCAATTTGTAGGTAGAAAAAATGCCCAAGAAGTTTTTGACATTATGGGTAGCAGTTTAATTAATATTAACGCTAGTATTGAAGAAGCTTTTGGCTTAGTAAATGTTGAAGCACTAAGCCTTGCAACACCTATTATTGCACCCAAAACAGGTGGTATAAAAGAAATTATTGAAGATGGAGTGAATGGCTATTTTTTTAACCCAGCAAATCCCCAAGATTTATTGGAAAAAATTGAATTGATTGTAAATAATTGGTCGCAATTTTCACAACAAGCTAGGTTAAGTTATGTACAAAAGTTCTCTATCAATAACCAAGAATTACTACAAAATCAAACCAAACAATTAGTATCTCTTTTATGTTAAGCTAAGAAAATTTAGCTATAATTTTAATGTATTATGAATTATATTTTATATGGTTTAACCAATTGTGATGTTACTAAAAAAGCTATTCAATGGTTAAAAGCCAATAATGTTGCTTTTACTTTTAGTAATAATAAAACCGATGTAATTAGTGAAGAACAATTGAAAAATTGGTGTGCACAAGTGGGTTGGGAGAAGCTGCTGAACAAAAGAGGTACTGCATTTAAAGCCTTGCATGCTGCTGTGCAACAAAATGCTACTACACAACAAGCTGCTATTGAAATAATGAAAGAAAGAACAAGTACCATTAAACGACCACTCATTGAAAAGAATGGCAAAATAATTACGCTTGGGTTCGATGAAAAAAAATACGAGATAGCTTATTTATAAACTATCTCGTATCAAAAATATTCAAGTAATTATTTTCTACTTTCAAACTCTTTAGGCAGCTTTACCAATTCTTCTTTGGGTAAAGATTTAAAATAATCGTAGGTTAATTTTAGCCCTTCTTCCCTATCTACCTTGGGTTCCCAACCTAATATTTCTCTGGCTTTTGTAATATCGGGTTTACGTTGTTTTGGGTCGTCGGTTGGTAAAGGTTTGTAAACAATTTTTACCGTTGAACCTGTTAGTTTTAATACTTCTTCAGCAAAATCTTTTAACGAAATTTCGTTTGGATTTCCAATGTTTACAGGCATTGCATAATCACTTAACAACAATCTATAAATGCCTTCTACTAAATCGCTTACAAAGCAGAAACTTCTGGTTTGGCTACCATCACCAAAAACAGTTAAATCTTCGCCACGTAGAGCTTGACCAATAAAAGCTGGCAATGCACGTCCGTCATTGAGTCGCATTCTTGGTCCATAGGTATTGAAAATTCTGATGATTCTTGTTTCAACATTATGGAAAGTATGGTAAGCCATGGTGATAGCTTCTTGAAAACGTTTGGCTTCATCGTACACACCACGAGGGCCAATAGGATTTACATTACCCCAATATTCCTCAGTTTGAGGATGTACCAATGGATCGCCATAAATTTCACTGGTACTAGCTACCAATATTCTTGCCCCTTTATCTTTTGCCAAACCCAAACAATTGTGTGTACCATGAGCACCCACTTTTAAGGTTTGAATAGGAATTTTAAGGTAGTCAATTGGACTAGCAGGAGAAGCAAAATGTAATATATAATCTAGCTTACCGGGAATATGAATAAACTTGGTAACATCGTGATGATGAAACTCAAATTCAGGTAAAGGAAACAAGTGTTCAATATTTTTCAAATCGCCTGTAATAAGGTTATCCATGCCAATTACATGATACCCTTCTTTAATAAATCTATCACATAAATGTGAGCCAAGAAAACCTGCTGCACCGGTGATTAGTATTCTTTTTTTATCCATTATAAAAATTTGAAACTGCTGATCTGAAATTTGATAATTAATTAATAATTATTAATTTTTAATTATTATGGTCTTCCAACACTTTCATAATGATAGCCCATTTCTCTAACTTGTGCTACTTCAAATAAATTTCTACCATCAAAAATGGCTTTATTTTTTAAACTGTTGCCAATTTTATCAAAATCAGGTGTTCTAAATTCGGACCATTCTGTAGCAATAACTAAAGCATCGGCATTGGTTAAAGCATCGTATTGGCTTTCTACATAACCAATTTTGTCGCCAATTTGTTTTTTTACATTTGGCATACCTTCTGGGTCAAATGCAGTAACTGTAGCACCTGCAGCAGTTAATGCATCAATTAAATATAAAGCTGGAGCTTCTCTAATATCATCTGTATTGGGCTTAAATGCCAATCCCCATAAAGCAAAATGTTTACCTTTTAAATCGTTGTTGAAGTAAGCATTAATCTTAGGCATCAAATGCAATTTCTGAGCTTCATTAACTTCTTCTACTGCTTTTAAAATTTGAAAGTCGTACTTCACTTCTTCCGATGATTTAATCAATGCTTGTACATCTTTTGGAAAACAACTTCCACCATATCCAATACCAGGGAATAAAAATCTTTTTCCAATTCTATCATCACTACCAATTCCTTTTCTAACCATATCCACATCGGCACCTAAACGCTCACATAATTGAGCAATTTCGTTCATGAAAGAAATCTTAGTTGCTAAGAATGAGTTGGCTGCATACTTGGTTAATTCTGCACTTTTCTCATCCATGAAAATTACTGGATTACCTTGACGAACATAAGGTGCATACAATTCGCCCATTAGTTTTTTAGCTTTTTCAGATGATGTTCCAATTACCACTCTATCTGGTTTCATAAAATCATCTACCGCAACACCTTCACGTAAAAATTCAGGATTACTTACGACATCAAACTCAACTTTTGCATTGGCAGCAATAGCAGCATGTACTTTTTCAGCAGTGCCTACAGGTACAGTGCTCTTATCTACAATTACTTTATAATCGGTTAAAATATTGCCTAAGTCTTTGGCAACGCCCAACACATATTTTAAATCAGCACTTCCATCTTCACCGGGAGGTGTTGGTAATGCTAAGAAAATAATTTTAGCATCTTGCACACCTTCGGCTAAATTGGTAGTAAATTTTAATCGCCCTTCTTTTAAATTTCTTAAAAATATTTTTTCTAAGCCGGGTTCGTAAATGGTGATTTCTCCATTACTTAATTTATCAACTTTATTTTTATCAATGTCTATACAAGTAACAGTATTACCGGTTTCCGCAAAACAAGTTCCTGAAACTAAACCAACGTAGCCAGTACCTACAACTGCAATTTTCATGTCTAAAGTAATTTTTATTGATTGATGTAATTTAATACTTCGGTTGTGATATAGTTTAATTGTTCTTCCTCTAATTCGGTATGCATGGGTAAAGAGATGACTCTTTTTGTTAACCAATCGGTGGTTGCTAAATCGAAATCGGCTTGACCAAAAGCTTCAAACACTTTTTGCTTATGCCCCGGAACAGGATAATAAATCATGGAAGGGATTTTTTTCTCTGCTAAATAAGCACTTAATCCGTCCCTATCAACTCCATCAACAATTAATGTATATTGGTGATATACATGGTTGCAATAATTAGCCACAAAAGGTGTGGTAATTTTTGAATGATTGGCAAATGCTTGATTATAATAATCTGCAGCCGTTCTTCTTGCTGCAATGTAATTGTCTAAATCTTTCAGCTTAATATTCAAGATAGCAGCTTGTAAAGCATCTAATCTTGAGTTGCAACCAACCATTTCATGGTAATATTTTTTCTGCTGACCATGATTGGCAATCATTCTTAACTTTTCAGCCAAAGCTGCATCATTTGTAAACATTGCACCACCATCGCCATAAGCACCTAAGTTTTTACTTGGGTAGAAAGAGGTACAACCAATATGACCCATAGTACCTGTTTTCTTGGTTCTGCCATCACTAAATGTATAATCACATCCAATGCCTTGAGCATTGTCTTCAATTACATATAAGTTGTGTTCTCTAGCAATTTCTAAAATTTCTTCCATTGGAGCAGCATGACCATATAAATGAACTGGTACAATAGCTTTTGTTTTTGGAGTAATTGCATTACGAACAGATTCGGGATCTATACAAAAAGTTTGTGGATTAACTTCTACAAAAATGGGTTTCAACTTCAATAATGCCACAACTTCTGTGGTAGCAATATAAGTGAATGATGGAGTGATTACTTCATCACCAGGTTGTAAATCCAATGCCATCATGGCTATTTGTAATGCATCTGTACCATTGGCACAAGGAATGGTAAAACCACTTCCATGATAAGTGTTTAAAGCAGTTGCAAAGTCTTGAACCACTTTTCCACCTATATACATTGCACTATCTAATACCTCTAAAATTGCATGATCTACTGCTGTTTTAATTTTAAGATACTGGGTTTTAGTATCTACCATTTGAATTGGCTTCATAATCTAATTTAAGTGGCGGCGAAATTACTGTAAAAAAGAATAGGATTGCTTAATTGAGGGGGGAATCAATAAAGTAAAACACAATAGGTTTTATCCGTTAATTTGCGGCAATAATACAACAGTCTTGAAAATATTGTATAACCTTTTTATAAAGCTTTACCCAATTGCTGCTCAATTATTGAGTAGTAGAAAACCTAAAGCAAAATATTGGGTAAATGGAAGAAAAAATATTTTCATTCGTTTACAAAAAGCATTTGAAGCGAATACTCAGCCCGTTATTTGGATGCATTGTTCTAGCTTAGGAGAATTTGAACAAGGCCGACCGGTGATAGAACAACTAAAACAACAATATCAACAACACAAAATATTGGTTACTTTCTTCTCCCCATCAGGGTATGAAATTCACCAAAACTATCGTGAAGCCGATTGGGTATTTTATTTACCAATGGATAGTGCCAAAAATGCTCTACAATTTTTTGATATCGTTTGTCCACAACTTATACTTTTTGTGAAATATGAATACTGGTTTTTTTATTTGCAAGAAGCCAAAAAACGAAATATTCCTTTACTATTAATTGCTGGAATTTTTAGAAAAGATCAACCATTTTTTAAATGGTATGGCAATTTTTATAGAAGCATGTTACCTTGCTTTAAACATTTTTTTGTACAAACAGAGGCAAGTAAAAAATTGTTACAAAGCATTGGTTTTGAACAAAATATAACGGTTGCTGGAGATACTAGATTTGATAGAGTAATTGAAATTGCCCAACAAACAATTGAACTTTCACCAATTGACCTTTTTGTACAAAACCACATTGTTTTAATTGCAGGAAGTACATGGGCCGAAGATGACCTAGAGTTAAGTCATTTCATTCGTTCACATGAAAATATAAAATGCATTATAGCTCCACATGATATTGGTAATGAACGAATTAAACAATGTTTAGAATTGTATAAAAATGCTATTCTATGGAGTGAATGGATTAAAGTTGCTTCACCGAATACCCACTTTCAGTGTATTATAATTGATAATATTGGATTATTGAGCAAACTATACAAATATGCCACTGTTGCTTATGTAGGTGGAGGTTTTGGTAACGATGGAGTACACAATGTTTTAGAAGCTGCAGTGTATAGCAAACCTGTAATTTTTGGACCTGAATACGAAAAGTATATTGAAGCCATTGAATTAATTGAAGTGGGTGCAGCTTGGAGTATTGATAGTGCAATTTCGTTAGAAGAAAAGTTAACAAGTTTATTTACCAATAAAAGTGAATATGAAAAAGCCTGCACAAGTGCAGGCAAATACGTACAATCAAAATCGGGGGCTACGAAAAAAGCTCTTGAGTATATTTATGAAAATCGTCTTTTAACCAATTGATCGAAAATTTTTACTGCTTCAACCTCTTCTAGCCAACCCAACTTTACTTTTAATTCTCGTTGAATCCAATATTCGGCTTCGGGATAAATATTGAATGAGTTGATGGTTTTAATACTTCTTTCGTACATATTTTCATCGCCCCTAAACAATTCATTAATAAATAAATACCTATCGTTAATACCAATTGCTTTACGCAAATCTTTTACAGGCGTTCCTTGTAAAAGAGCAGCAACTTCGGTTTTATTTTCTTTCAACTTATCGTTCAAGTTTTCCTTTTCTTCTTCCAAAGCCAATACATCTTTCAGCTCAAATACTTCTTTGGTTGAAGGATTCAGTGAATTTTCTTGTTTTGAAAGTTCTTCGTGTTGAGCTAGAGTTGGTATTGTTGTGCTAATTGGATCAAACAACCAACTAGTAGTAACATTATTAGTTACAGCTGGTTCTTCTAATGCTTGAGTGGCTGCTGCTATAATTGGCGCTTCGATTGGTGCAGCTTTAACTATAGGTTCAACAGCAGTTGATATAGGTTCTGCAATAACTTCTTCAATAGAATGAATAGTAGACGAAAAAGAACTAATTGCTTGAGCTGTAGCAATTGGTTTTGCTTCTTCAGCTTGAACAGGTGCATGGTTTATAGTAAAAGGCATTGTTACAGCTACTTTACCAACAGGCTGATTGGTGGTTTGCTGCTGTAATTCGGCCAATAACATCTGAGTTGTGTGCATTAAATGCTGAGCACTTTGCTGATTGGCAAATTGTTCTTGTAATTTGTGAATAAGTGTACCCACTCTTTCCATTGGATAATTTACATTTGGGGCGTTATAAAATATTTTCAACGCTTAAAGTTAATGAGCTTTTGCAAACAAACGTAAGTTTAATACAATGTTTATAGAACCTAATATTAGTGGTGAACGAAGAGGATGGATTGAAGTTGTGTGTGGCAGCATGTTTAGCGGCAAAACCGAGGAATTAATTAGACGATTAAAAAGAGCAAAAATTGCCAATTTAAAAGTAGAAATTTTTAAACCCGGCATTGATGTACGTTATGATGAAACCAAAGTGGTAAGTCATGATGCCAATGCTATACAATCAACCCCACTTTCTAATTCACAAGAAATTCTTTTACTTACCGAAGGAGTAGATGTAGTTGGAATTGATGAAGCTCAATTTTTTGATGATGAAATAGCCAATGTTTGTGAAACCCTTGCAGGTAAGGGAGTAAGAGTAATTGTTGCTGGATTGGATATGGATTATTTAGGCAATCCGTTTGGACAAATGCCCCACTTATTAGCCAAAGCCGATTATATTACCAAACTTCATGCTATTTGTGTACGTTGTGGAAATATTGCCAACATTTCGTACAGATTAACTGAAACCGAGGGGCAAGTTTTACTGGGTGAAAAAGATATTTATGAACCAAGATGCAGGGTTTGTGCAGCAAAGAAAGCTTAAGGGGAAAGGCTTAAGGTTAAAGGTTTAAGGTTTTGGTTTTTTTACTTTTAGTTTTTAGTTTTTCTCTCTTTAGTTTTTATAAACAATTGCTACTATACCCACTATAGCTAAAACAATTGCATAAATCCACCAATAATCTTTTGGAGTTTCTTCTTCATCGGCTACAGGAGTAAGTTCTATATTATTAAAATTTTGTTCTCTAACAACTGTACTAGCAGTAGCATCTGCATGGGTGTTGATAGAATTTTCTAGTTGTAGTTCAGCAAAATAATCGGCTAAAATAGGTTCCTGTTCAAACAAAAAACTACCATCTACTTGTTTAGATAATGTACCAATGCCTGGCAATACTGCACCTTCGGCATGGCTCATATCATGCTTTAACTGATAAGTAAATTCATGAAAATTCTTAATGGCTTGTACTTCATCTATATGTAATTCTTTCGCCAAAAAATTATAAAACACTCTATCGGCTAGTGCAGTTTCAGATTTATAAACAATGGTATTTTGAGGTGCTTGCAAAACAGAATAATCGTTAGCGAACAAAGCTGGCTTTGTTTCTACGCAAAAATTACCTACACCCGGTACACTAACTTTTTTATGTTGCAATAAATATTTATGAATAATTGGATACATAGATTTAGATTATCTAAACGAATATACAACACCTCCAATTACATTCAATCCTAAAACTTCGTATTGATTCCATCGTTGATATTTACTGTTCAATAAATTATTGAATTGCAACCATAAATTTAGTTTAGGCATAATGGTATATTCTATTGCAGCATTTAAATCAACCGCTGCACTTAATTTTTCGGCTTGCAAAGTTTTGGTTCTGTATCTAGCCCCATCCCAAATAAATACATCGGTTTTAAAATGTACATCTTTCAATATTTTCCATTTTAAAGAACCCGTAATTTCAAATGGAATTAAACCAAAAGGTTTATCAAAATCGCTTTTGGTGAATTGAAAAATATTAATACCTGCTAATAAAGAAAATTTCTCTTGAATACTATACCCTAATTCACCATGAATTTTTACAGCTTGCAAATTAGAGTCGTTTACAATAAGAAAAGATTTACCATCGTTTAAATCATTTACAAACAAAGGCATATTTTTCAAACTCATGAATGATACTCTTGCATTGTAAGTGAAATGACTACCTGCCGAACCCTTAAATCCTGCAAATTGCTCACTAATATTGGTATTGAACAAACTAGTAGGTTGCTGTAACCAAGGGTTAGTAGCAGCCAATGTTTGATAACTGTTCTTTTGGAAATAACCTAATGAACCCGCTTCAACAATAAATTTTTCGCCATTTACTTTAACCTCAGCAGTTACATTGGGAAGCAATTTGGTTACACTATTATCCCATGTTGGTTGAATACCCACATTTAATTTTAGATTCTTTCCCTTATAAATTAAAGAAGTATTTAAGTAAAATAAATTGTTATCTATTTTGCTAGTTCTTGTTTTTAAAGAAGTAATATCTGCTGTTAAATCAACCAATAAAGAAAGTTCTTTTGAAAAAGATTTTGTTACTGGAACTTTTGTAACAACATTCATTTCATTGGCACTATTGGCATCAAAAAAATAATTGAATTGTAAACTTGGTTGATAGCTCAATCCAAATGTATTGGGTTCTTTTCTTTTAAACATGGCTTGTGCACCAATAGTATTGAACTGTTGTAACAACTGATTTTTATTAAAGGTGAGTGTAGTTGGTAAAAAGCCATATTGATATTGAGTACTATTGTTGAAAAATAATTTACCCAACCACTCATGATTATTTTTTGTTTGATAATTGCCACTTACAGCAACCGCTGTTTTTGAAAACTCTTGAAAAGCTAAATTACCTTTTGCCGAGTTATGCATCGCATATACTGAAGTTCTACTTGTTTTACCATTGCCAAAACTCCAGCCAGTTTCTACATATGGAGAACTGAAACTACCATAACCAGCTTTTACGTAGCCATTGTTGGTCCACATATAACCACTATCTACCACTAATGCCAAAGGTTTAATAGGTACGGGTTGATAGGAGAAAAATAAATTTTGTGCAGGCACAACATAAGTTAAAGGCATTTTAGCAGTATCTAAAAATGGGGTTGCTGCCGAAAAATTAATTTTAGCTGCATTGCGTAAAGTAGGTTTAAACGCCGCATATAACACAACCACATCGGGTTTACTTGTATCGCTAGAAACTTTGGCAGTTGTAGCAGGTACATCTGTTTCGGTACTGTTAGTAGTTGTTGTATTCTTGGGCGTTGTAGTAACCGCTTTTTTAGAAGTTACTTTTTTAGTGCTGCTCTTTTTTACTGTAGTTTTTTTATTAGCAGTTTTTCTTCTTTGTTGTGCAAAACTGTTATTGGCCCAAAAAACTACTGCCACCAATAAAAAAGATATTTTCAATAATTGTTGCATGATGAATATTTTATTGTGGTTCAACTTTATTGGCTTTGTTTTTTTCTTCAATTACTTTGGCTAATTTTTCTTCTGCCTCTTTTTTTAATTCAGGTATAGTTGCATTTTCAACAATACTTTTAAAAGTAGCTTCGGCATTGAAATAATCTTTTTGGGCAAAATAAATATCACCTAAGAGAATATAACTTTTGGTTACCCAATATTCGTATGAACCATATTTTTTAATTACATCAAATGCTGCTTTTTCGGCATCAGTGTATTTTAATTTGATGAGTAAAATTTCAGCAATTCGGTATTGAGCTTCTGCACTAAATTCTGATTTACCAATCGCAATTACCGCTTTGTAAGAAGCAGTGGCTTCGTCTAACTTATTTTCTATTTGATAGCTTTTAGCCACAATCATACTTGCCATCATTTTGTCGTCTGCAGCAATTCCTTTTTCTTTCAACAACTCTTGTGCATTGGCAGAAGCTTCTATCCATTTTTGTAATTTATATTGGCACCGCAATAAACCTCTCATGGCTTCTAACTTGGTTTCTTGTTGATTGGTGAGTGATTTTACTTGAGCAAAATATTTCTCAGCATTGGCGTAATCTTTATTATCGAAGTAATAAATTCTTGCACTTTGCAATGCACTTCTTTCGGCATATACATTGGGTGCTTTTGCTGCAACTGCTTCATAAAAAGGTAAAGCAGCATTGTAATCTTTACTAACAATATTTATTTCGGCTGAAAAATAATTGGCTTCTATTGAGTAACGACCATCAGAGAATTTAGACAAGTATTCGGCAAATCCTTTTTTTGCAGCAGGAAAATCTCTTTGCTCGTAACGAATCATAGCTGAACGATAGGTTAAAGAATCGGCTTCACTATACGTTACGGTTTTACCATTCTCTTTCATAAACGTAATAAACTCACCTGGTTTTTGATCTTCAACAAATATCTTTCTTATGTATTCTACTGCATCATCACTCTCAGGAGAGTTAGGGTATTTTACTACCAATGTTTTAAAGAAGCCTAACGATTCGCTATTTTTTTGCAAGTTGAAATAAGCAATACCAATTTTTAAATAAGCTTGCGGATGCCAACTATTGGCTCTTTTATCGTTCAATATTTTTTCTAAGTATGGAATAGATTCACTCCATTTTTCATCGGCCAAATAAGTATTGGCAATTTCCATATTGGCCTCAACAATTAAAGGTGAGTTAGGAAATTTTAATGGAAGCGTTTGCAACAAACTTATTTTATCGGCGGTTTTATTGGTTGCTCCAGCAATAATAGCTCTTTGATACAAAGCATAGTCGGCTTGAGCTAAATTTAAATTCATTACTTCTTCATACATCTTTAAGGCTTGCTTAAAGTTCTTCATCATATAATAACAATCTGCCGCTCGTATAAAAGCATCTTGTTGTAAAATTGGAGAAGAGAAAGCTACATTTACGACTACTTTTTCAAACAATTCTAATGCAGCTTTATAGTTTTCCTTCTTCATAAAACAATAGCCTGCATTATAACGTGCATTAGCAGCATTTGCTTCACCATTTGTTATAGGATCTTTTAAATAGCTCGTAAAAAAGCTAAGTGCATCTTCAGTTTGTCCTTTTCTGTAAGCAATTTCTCCTTTCCAGAAATATACAAATTGTATTTGCTGAGTATTGTAGGGTACTTGTAAAATTCTTGTAAGCAATTCATCGGCTTTATCAAGCTGTTGATCGTTAATATACTCTACTGCTCTACCATATAAAATTTTGGGATATACTTTTTTAGCATTTTCACTTTTTTGTGTAAGCCCATCAAACAATTCTAAGGCTTCTTTATAATTGCTGGTATTTGATAAAACTGCAATTTGTAATTCTTTTGCTTCTTGAATAAAAGTAGATGTACTATAATTGACAATAAAATCTTTTAGTTCTTTAATAGCAACATCCATGTAGCCTAATTCATAACTCAACTTTGCATAACTAAATACTGATACTTCTTTTTGTTTGGCATTGCTATTATTGCTTGCACAAAATAAAAATGCATTTCTTGCACTCGATTTATCTTTTACTTTCAAGTATGCATCGGCTAATAAGTACATGCTGTTTTGTGCCAATGAATCTTCTTTGCCACCCAATTGTTTAAAGCCAACTATTGCTTTATTCCAATTGCTAGCTTCATAATAGCAATAACTGAGTTCGTATAAATCTTCTCTTCTTACTTTTTCATTTTTATTTACATATTCTTCTAAATAAGGTAGGGCTTCTGCATATTTTCTTTTCTCAAATAAAGCATGACCCAAGAGTTGCTTTAGCTGAATATCGTAATACTGTCCTCCTTTTGCTATAGCATTTTTTGCATAATCAATTGCTTTGTCACGTTCTCCACCAAAATAATAAATTTCTGCAATGTAAAAAGGAACAATGTTTTGGTAAGCTGGACTTTTTTCTACTATTTGAAATGAACTCAACGCTTCTTTATATTTTTTCTCATAAAACATAATGAAGCCGTAATAATAATTTGCATCGGTATAATTTGGGTCTGTTGTAAGCTGACGGATAGCGTTGAACAAGGGTTTTGCTTTATCAAATTGTTGAATCGTAAAATAACCATACGCTTGATGAAACTTCATATCGGCAATTTCACGATTGGTTAAATTATCGATGGTAGTTTTAGCGTAATAATTGCTAGCATCGCTAAATTTTCTTTTGCGATAATAATATTCTGCCAAATGATAACTCATCATGCCTACTTTGTGTGCATTGGCTTCTAACGCAATAAATTCAACTGCTAAAGGTTCTATAGTTACATCGTTTAACCATAAGCCACATACCAATGTATAATATTTACTTTCTACTTGAATATGAACAGGCAAATTGCTTAAACCATTGGCATTGGTATACAAACTCTTAAAAATTGGAAATGCCAAACTGTATTGCTCTTTTTGCCAATATTCTTTAGCAATTTTAAAAGCCTCATCGGGGTCGTTATTGTTCTTGGTAGATTGTGCTGTTGTAAATATTGCAATAGTAATTGCAAAACATACAAGCATTATTTTTTTCAGTTGTTGCATAAGAGGTATCTAAATTTAGGAACTAAGGTGTTAGTTTCTTTTCTTAAGAAAACGCAAAATCGTTAGATAAAACTACAATTACTACAAGCTTTTGTACCCATTATCACCCATTTGTGGATAAACAAAATAATTGTAATGAGTTATGAAGTCTTTAACATTCTTGTTTACTAAATAGCATAAAAAAACCGCTAGCAATGCAGCGGTTAAAGGTATTTTGTGCTGAAAATATTTTAGAATAAACCAAATAAAGTACCATCTACTTTACTAATAATTTCTCCTAAATCTTCTTCGCTTTCACCAAATTTATTTTTGTCGCAATCTATAATTAACAACGGACCTTCTTTATAATTATCAATCCATTTATTATACAATTCGTTCAACTTTTTTAAGTAATCTAAACGAATATTTTCTTCATATTCTCTACCTCTTTTTTGAATTTGCCCTACCAATGTTGGTACACTAGCTTTTAGGTAAATTAATAAATCGGGAGGTTGAACCATTGTTTTTAAGGTTTGAAAAAACTTGTAGTAGTTTTCAAAATCACGTTTACTCATTAAACCCATGTCGTGTAGGTTGGGAGCAAAAATGTTGGCATCTTCATAAATGGTTCTATCTTGAATAATAGTTTCAGTACCTCTATGAATATCTAATAACTGGTTTAAGCGGCTGTTTAAAAAATAGATTTGCAAGTTGAAACTCCAACGAGGCATATCTTCATAAAAATCCATTAAATATGGATTATGATCAACATCTTCAAACTGAGGAATCCAACGATAATGCTTGCTCAACATTTCAGTTAGTGTTGTTTTTCCTGCTCCAATATTACCTGCAACAGCAACATGTTTTGGTTTTTTAGCTTTGGCCATGGGGATGAGTATATTCAAAAAAAGTAATAAAATTTTCAACAATAGTTTGCATGAACAAACTATTTTTTGAGCGGTGAAAGTAGGGTTTATTGACAAAAAAGCCACAAAACATTTTGGGTAATTTTTCACCTTAGCCCAACACCGCTTTTCTTACCAATTGAATGGTTTTTTGTGCACTTTCTCTTGCTTTTTCAGCTCCTTGTTGAATAATTTTATTCAATAATTCCTGATTATTTTGCAAATCGGCAGCTTTTTCTCTAATTGGCTGAATAAAGTTCACCATATCTTCTGCCAATTGTTTCTTCATATCGCCATAACGAATAATGCAATTTCCAGCACTACTATTATTAAAATCGTCTTCAAATTTTTGTACCACATCTGCCCCACTTACTATTTTCATTAGCGTAAAAAGGTTTTCAATATAATCGGGCTTAATGCTATTGGGTTCAGCAGGACCACTATCGGTTTTGGCTTTCATTATTTTTTTACGAACAATATCATCTTCATCGGCCAAGTAAAGTGTGGCCAATTGATTTTCACTTTTACTCATTTTGCCATTGCCATCTAAACTTAATATTTTGGTAAGTTCACCACCGTAATTAAAGCCATAAGGCAAGGGAAAAACTTCGCCATAACGATAGTTGAAACGTTCGGCAAAATTTCTGGCCATTTCCATGTGTTGCTCCTGATCTTTACCAACAGGCACTTTCACAGCACGATGAATTAAAATATCAGCAGCTTGTAAAACCGGATACGTTAATAATCCTGCATTTACATTATCGGGATTTAGCCGAACTTTTTCTTTAAAAGTTACCGTTTTTTCTAATTCGCCTTTATAAGCCATCATGTTTAAAAACAAATACAGTTCTGCAATTTCAGGAACATCACTTTGAACATATAACGAAACTTTGTTAGGGTCTAAACCACAAGCAATGTTTTCTGCAACTACCCTATTCACTGCAATTTTTAGTTCTTTGGTATCGGGATGTGTGGTTAACGAATGCCAATTGGCTACAAAAAAATAGCATTCAAACTCATCTTGCATACGTACATAATTACGCATTGCACCAAAATAATTGCCTAAATGTAAAAATCCTGTTGGGCGAATGCCACTTAATACAACCTCTTTTGCCATAGGTGGCGAAGATAATTGTTTGATAGATTTTGATGCTAGAAAAATCGGAAATGGAGAATCGGAAGTATTGAGTGGTGAATCGAAAGTGGTGACTGAGTGAATTGAGCAGTTTGAAAAGAATAGATAATGTGTTCACTAATGCTGTATTGGTTACCTTCATCTTTAGTAATTTCAAAAACATAATTGATTGAACCAATACTACTATAGTTTTGAAAAACTTTATAACATAATTCAATGAACTTAAACAGTAGAATATGCAACAAAAAGTAGTGATTATTGGAGGCGGTTTTGCAGGTATACAATTGGCCAAAAATTTAGATGAACAATATTTTGATGTTTTATTGATTGATAAAATTAATCATCACCAATTTCAGCCTTTGTTTTATCAGGTAGCCACTTCTCAGATAGAACCTTCTAGTATTTCATTTCCGTTGCGTAATCTTTTTAAACGAAAAAAAAATGTAGAAATCCGACTTGCAGAAGTAGAATCGATTAACCAAGAAGAAAAAAATATTGAAACATCTATAGGAAAATTCAACTACGATATTTTAGTCATTGCTATGGGTTGTACAACCAATTTTTTTGGCAATAAAAACATTGAAAGCAATGCATTCACGTTGAAATCTACTTACGATGCTATTCAAATAAGAAATCATATTCTGCAAACTTTTGAAGATATTATTTCAGCTTCAGCAAAAGAAAAAGAAGCTTTAATGAATTTAGTAATTGTTGGTGCAGGACCCACTGGTGTTGAGTTAGCAGGTTCGTTTGCCGAAATAAAAGCATTTATATTACCTAAGGATTACCCTAGAATAGATTTCAGTCAGTTTAACATTACCTTAGTTGAAGGCAGCAAATACACCCTAAGCAATATGAGTGACAATGCCAGAAAAGCTTCTGAGGAATACTTATTAAAAATGGGTGTTCATGTAAAAAAAGAAGTGTTTGTACAAAACTATGATGGAGAAACTTTAATCTTAAGTAATAACGAAACCATTAAAAGTAAAACCGTTATTTGGGCTGCTGGTGTTACTGCCAATACCATTAAAGGATTGCCTAAAGAAGTTATTGTGCATGGTAATAGAATTAAAGTTGATAGAACCAATAAAGTAGAGAGCTGCCAACATATTTATGCCATTGGAGATATTTGTTATATGGAAACTCCTTTGTATGCAAAAGGTCATCCTCAAGTAGCCAACGTGGCAATTAATCAAGCTAAATTATTAGGAAAAAACTTAAAGGCATTTGTTCAGGGAAAAGAAACTCAACCATACGAATACAAAGATTTAGGTTCTATGGCTACTATTGGTAGAAACAAAGCTGTAGTTGATGTTGGTTCAATAAAATTGAAAGGTTATTTTGCTTGGTTAATATGGATGTTTTTACATTTAATGCTTATTTTAAGTGTAAAAAATAAGCTGATTATTTTCATAAACTGGGCTTGGGCTTATATTAGTAAAGACACTTCTTTAAGATTGATACTGAAGAACAATAATAAGCAAGTGATTAAATAATTGAAGTGAGTAGTTATAATGAATGTTTAGAAGTTGAGATTTTCCCAATACCATTTAAATATCTGATGTCAGCCTGAGTAAACAATTTCAACTTCTCAGAAAAGCATTTTGAAAATGACATTGTTGCCACGGGTGCACGGAAAATCACGGATTCGTTGATATTGATTATTATATACTCCGTGCTAATCCGTGCATCCGTGGCAATAAAAAATCATTTGTTTACAACTATTTTCAATGATTTACAATATCTGTTATTGGCAGCCTGTCGAAGGCTACTCCAATTAGTTCCCTTTTGTTCAAAGGTTTCGACAAGCCGATAGCTATCGGCTCAACCTGACATTTTCTTTTTCTTTTGGCAACATTTTGTCTAAACCCTAAAAATTAATTAATAATATTATTCAATAATAAATCACTATACGATTCTGCAATATAATCGGCTGATTGAACACCTAAAAAATCGGCATAATAATTACATTGTTCTTGCAATTGTTCAATAGAAATAGAACCGTCGGTATCTATGGCTTCTACTTCTATAAAAGTTCCTAAACCTTCTACCCTATCAAAATGAAATTTTACGTTGTTGATAAAATAAATTTTTCTATACTTATCTACCACTACTTTAATACCATGTACTTTAGTTAATAATTCTTTCAATTCTTTGCTAGGTGCATGATTGTACAACAAAACATTAGATTGTTTAGCATCATTGATGTTGGCACGTTCGTAATAAATCAATGCATTTTCAATAGTGCCTTCTCTTAATTTTAATCTTCCTGCATTAACATTAAAATAGGTATCCACTTGATGATCTAAACCAATGAACTTTGGATTTAATGTTTTAAGTTTTTCTTCAGCAATATCTATATTATTGCAGAGGGCTTTAAATTCTATATTGGTAGGCATTTTATTTAACCACTTTAATAATTTGTTGTTCGTTGCCAAATTGTGCAATCAGTGAATATATCCCATTTGGCAAATGTCTTAATTCTGTAAAACTAAAATTATTCAATCCTTGTTTTAATAGGCCTTTTTTACTTGCTACTACTCTACCTGAAATATCTTGTATTGTAAATTGAATGTTGTCTATTTTATTAGACTGAACTTTTATTTGTAGCTCATCTTTGAATGGATTTGGAATTGCAACAATAGCAAATTCATTCTTTGAAGATACTTTCACTGCAACCACTCTAGAGTAGGCAAATTTTCCATCTTTATCCACTGTTTTAATGCGATAATATAAAATGTTGGTGGAGGTTGAAATAATTGAATGATCGTTATAGTTGTAAAAAGCAGTTGAACGGTTGGTTGCATTCACTGAACCTGCAAAAGAAAATTCATTACCATCTAAAGAACGTTCTACAACAAATTGATCGACATTAATTTCATCGGTTGTTTTCCAACTTACAATTACATCATTATTTTTTTGAATTGCGGTAATGTTTTCTAACAATGCAGGCAAAGAAATACTAGCTAAATTTAAGGTATCAGTGTTGGTTACTTTAAATCTTCCTCCTGCATTATATACATAGCTTTCAACGCTACCAAGTCCGTAAGTTATTGCAGTAAATGAAGAATCACATCTTACCAAAACCTGACCTTTATTGGTACCACTTGCTCCTCCAGTACCAGACCAACGTTTCACTACGATAGTATAACCTGCTTTATTGGGATGGGAAATCGTATAATCAAATACTGTTGAGCCATCAATTGTTAATGAACTGAGCCCAGCAGTTGGCACCACTAAAGAAAGAAATCCAACAGTAATATTTTCTACAGAAGTTCTATAAAAAAGACTTCTTTTTACTGCTTGCTCTATTGGGCTTAAGACTACCATATCAGGGTCTCCCAAATTGCCAGATGCACAATTGCCACCCAACATAAATTGGGTAACTAAAATAGGTTTATCGGCTTCAATATAATCGGCTGTGTTGCTTTCGTATTTATAAATATTGCCAGCTTGTAATCCTGTTAATATAGTCCCATTTCTTCTTACAATAGTGGCTGGATCGGCTACAGCAATTTTAAAAGCACTAGTACTAAAAGTAGAGGTTACACTTGAACCAGAAAATGGAGTGGTTAAATACTGCTTGCCCCACATATGTAAAGGAAACATTTGTACGATCTCATTATCACCACCTCCACTTCCACAAGTTGCAGGGTTTGAAGTACGGCTACTGCCTGAAAAAACTGCAATAGGTTGTGTTACTCCATTTGCATTGGGAATAGATTTTACAATTGTTCCCGTTAACTCAAAACCAGTTGATGCTCCACCGCCACTACCATTAATGTCTGATCCAGTATTTGCACCTAGTATTTGATAAATTTGTCCTTTTTGTAAAGTAATTGTTTTAATTATATCTGGTTGCAAACCAATTGAGTTTTGACCTCTAACTTTAACTAAGGTTTTTAGATTAATCATCGTATTATCTTCTTTAGCTATAATATATACCCAATTAAAACAATTTGATGCATAGCTTTGACTACTATTCATTGAAACGTAGTTGGTTCCCCAAGCTTCAACTGGTAATAACATGGTTGCCCCAGATGCAGCACTACCATAAATATGTGCAAAAGCACTAATGGGTACATTACTGGTAATTTGAATTCCTTTTTTAACAAAAAGTCCTGAACTACCAGATCCAGTCGGAGGTAGATCACTTATTAATCTACAATCAAAAACTCCAGTTTTTGGCATTGCCCCAACTGAACCTGCTCCAGTAGTAAAAGAAGTTGCAGTTGTTGTAGCTGTTGAAATAGATGTATATGCAGGAATATTGTATGTCCTAATCCATTGAGTAGCTGGAAGATTTAAAGTACCAACGCCATAAAGAGTAACTGTAACAGTTGCTGGCAAAGAATCGGTACTTAAGTATAAAGTCATATCCATTCCATTACTTTGCCCAGGTTCCATAAATTGATGATGACCATACCCTACCCAAAACTCTTTACCTTGGTAAGTAGTATCCAGTTGGGCAAATGAATTAGTATAATAAAATGATACCAATAAAAAGAGTATAATTTTTTTCATGTGATGCTTGAATAATAAATGAATAAAATATTTTAAGATTTAAATATACAAGTAACTGTTATACTATACAAAATTTATTTAATAAGGTCACTAAATAAAGATTGAAACAGCCGTACTCAATCAAAACAATAGCAATCAAACATCCATTCATACAATCTCTTTTTGTAAAATCATTCAATGCTTATCTTCACCTTCTTAAATAAACGCTAGAGTATGAAAATAATGAGTAAAGCTTGGCTATTGATATTGGCCATGTCAATGTCTATTGTTGCATTGGCACAAGATGCAGTAAATTATCAACTACCACCCAAAGAAATTGCAGACTTATTATTGGCGAAACCTACACCCAGTGTAAGTATTGACAGTAAAGGTGAATGGATGTTATTGAGTGAAAGAAATTCTTACCCAACAGTAGATGAATTAGGTCAGCCTGAAATTAGAATTGCAGGTTTACGTTTAAACCCTAATAATTTTTCACCTAGTAGGCAGCTGTACATTAATAATTTCAGCTTAAAAAACATTAAAGCCAATAAAGAATTTAAGGTAAGTGGATTACCCTTAAATATGTTGGCTAGCAATGTACGTTGGAGCCCCAATGAAAAGAAAATTGTTTTCACCAATACTACTGCCAATAGAGTAGATGTGTATATAATTGATGTTGCAACTAAAGTAGCTACCAAAGTAAATAAACAAGCATTAAACATTGTTTTAGGTGCTGATGTTACTTGGTTTGACAACAATAGCATACTATATAAAGTTGCCACTAAACCAGCCACTGCTGCACCTAAAAAACCTATTACACCCAAAGGACCAGCAGTGCAACAAAATATTGGTAAAGCAGCACCCGGAAGAACCTATCAAGATTTAATTAAGACCCCTTATGACGAACAGTTGTTTGAATTTATGGCAACTTGCCAATTGGTAATGAATAAAAATGGTATTGAAACGAGTATTGGTAAACCTGCTATTTACGCATCGTACGAAATATCGCCAGACAAGAAATACTTTTTGGTGGAACAATTGAAAAAACCATTTTCTTATTTAGTACCTGCAAACGGATTTCCAACTGAAGTTTTAGTAGTTGATGTAAATGGAAAATTAATAAAATCTATTGCCGATTTACCAAGTGCCGAAACAAGACCATCGGGTAACGATAATGTTCAAAATATTCCTAGAGCTTTTCAATGGAAGAATGATGAGCCCTCTACCCTTGTTTGGTGTATGCCGCTGGATAGTGGACTGATAAAAAATAAAGTAGAATACCATGATGCTATTTATGCCCATGCTGCTCCTTTTAACACAGAAATGAAAGAGCTCTTTAAAACGAAAACACGTTTTAGAGGTATTGCTTGGGGCGATGCAAGTTTTGCTTGGGTAAACGAAGGATTAGCTGGTAAGCAAACCATAAAAGTGAGTAGATATAATTCAACCACAAAAACTTTAGAAACCTTGTTTGAAAGAAATACCACCGATGCCTATGGTAATCCTGGAGCCCCCATCACTACAAAAAATAGTTTCGATAAAGAAGTGATCTTAGTAAATGGGAATACTATTTTATTGAACAATACTACGGGTTCATCGCCCAAAGGTGATTTGCCATTTTTAGCATCGTTTGATTTAACCACTAAGAAAAGTGAATTATTATGGCGTTGTTCAGAAGGTAGTTTTGAATATGTAGTTGATGTACTTGACGCAAGAGGATTTTCATTTATTACAAGAAAAGAATCGCAAAGAGAAGTGCCGAATTATTTTATAAAAAATTTGAAAGCAAAAAACACAGATGTTGCTATTACCAATTTTGGCAATCCATATCCTGCATTGCAAGGTGTGGCAAAACAAAAAGTAAAATATACCCGTGCAGATGGTATTGAACTTACGGGTGATTTGTATTTACCTGCTGGATACAATAAAGATAAAGATGGTCCTTTACCTGTTTACATGTGGGCTTATCCAAGAGAATTTAATAATGCTGCCGATGCTGCTCAAATTAGAGGTAGTGAAAATAAATTTACTACCATTAGTTGGGGCAGTCCTATTTTTTATGTAACACAAGGATTTGCAGTTTTAGACAATGCAGAAATGCCCATTGTAAGCAGTGGTGGAGATGCTAAACCCAATGATAATTTTATAGACCAATTAAAACTAAACGCTGAAGCCGCCATTAATCATTTATCAGAATTAGGTGTTGGCGATAGAAATAGAATTGCTGTAGGTGGCCATAGTTATGGTGCATTTATGACTGCTCATTTATTAAGCCATACCAATTTGTTTAAAGCAGGTATTGCAAGAAGTGGTGCATACAACAGAACCCTTACTCCATTTGGCTTTCAGGCAGAAGACAGAACTTATTGGCAAGCACCGCAATTGTATTATACCATGAGTCCTTTTAGTTATGCCGATAAAATTAAAACACCATTATTACTAATCCATGGTGATAGTGACGATAACCCAGGAACTTTTCCTATTAACAGCGAAAGAATGTTTAATGCTGTAAAAGGACATGGAGGAACTGTTCGTTTTGTGTTTTTACCTTATGAAGCACATAGTTATAGAGGAAAAGAAAATTTATTACACATGCTGTGGGAACAAAATGAATGGTTGAAAAAATATGTAAAAGAAGCTAAAGATTAATTTAAAAAAATAAAAAAAGTTCCGCCAAATGGCGGAACTTTTTTTATGTAATAAATACTTCTTTTAAAGGCTTATTACAAACCCATTGTTCTGCCTTTCATAATGGCAGGAACTCCTTTCTCTAACCAAGGTGCAGGTTTTTCTCCTTTCAATAACCAATCAAAAAATTGCTGTTCTCTAATTTGTATGTCTTTTCTATTTTTTCTTTCCATTAAGTTGTGAACTTCATCGTTATAATTGAGCATCCAAACTTTTTTTCCAAGACGACGCAAGCCAGTGAACAACTCAATTCCTTGATACCAAGGCACTGCATCATCTTTATCATTATGCATAATTACCAAAGGTGTTTTTACTTTTGGTAAATGAAATAATGGAGAATTTTCTATGTACAAATCTTGTCTTTCCCATAAAGTTGCACCAATACGGCTCTGTGATTTTTCATATTGAAACTGTCTGTTTAAACCAGAACCCCATCTTATACCACCATAAGCACTAGTCATATTAGCAACAGGAGCACCAGCCCAAGCTGCTGCGTATAAATTGGTTCTAGTAATTAAATGTGCAATTTGATAACCGCCCCAACTTTGACCTTGCAAGCCAATTTTAGTACTATCTACAAAACCCAATTTTACTACAGCCCTTGTGCCACTTACAATATAATCAAATGCACCTTGTCCTGGCTTACCATTTACATACCAAATATCTGGTACAAAAACTATGTAACCTCTGCTTACAAAAAAGGAGATATTTAAACGTGAAGGTGTTGGTGATGGTGCAATATAATTGTGTAAAGTATTGTTACTTCTTTCATAGAAATAAACAATCATAGGATATTTTTTCTTAGCATCAAAATATTCAGGTTTATACAAAACACCTTCTGTTAGCTTGCCTGTGTAAGCTTTCCATTGAAATAGCTCGGCTGTACCCCAATTGTATTTTTCTTGTTGTGGATTAATAAAACTTAATTGTCTTTGTGGTGTAACTAAAGTATCTGCAATACCTGATGCATCTTTGGTTTCTGTGAAACTAGTATCTAATCCATTACCAACATAAAGGTTGGCACTATTTTGATAATCTTCCATTGTATAAATAAAGTTAAAAGCATCTTTAGCCTTTATAAAATTGGAGAAATTGCCATAAATATTAGAAGTCTTTAATTGTGGTTTTACAGTACTAGTTTTTATTGTGTTCTTAGCAACAACTTTATCGGTAACCTTCACTAGTTTATTAGGTTCTCTAAACAAACCTGGCTGCATGAGTAAAACATAGTTTACTATTTTAGCTTTAGCATAGTCTTTTTGATATTTAACACTATCTGGAGCATCATGATACTCCTCATCTACAGATTGAAATTTGTGTTTATAGGGTATTTCATTAGTCCTTAACATTAATCCACTTGCTTTAGAAACTTCATGATACAACCTAAAATACATATCCTGATTTGGAGTGATGTATTTTTCATCTTCATCAAAAGCAATATATCTATGCTGCACTTTTTCTTTTCTACCATTGGTTAATACAACAGATTTTTCTTTACCTGTTGGATCTACTTTCCAAACATCATATCTATCGTATAGTAAAACATATTGATCATCTTCTATCCATTTAGCAATACCATAAGCATTGGCATCATCTGGCACATCATTCTCTTCATCGTACAATGCAAATGGAATGTCTTTTGCAAATGGTTTTAATTGTTGTGTTGCATGATTGTATATTTCATATTGCTTTTTTATTTCATCGTACAACAACAAATATTTACCCGTATAAGATGGAATTAGATTCCCTTTGTGATTAGCCTTAATCAATTTTCGTTTTTCAGTTTTTATATCAATGCTATATACATCGTTGAAAGTAAATCCTTGCCATTGAGCAGCCACACGTTTACCTTCATTGCTTGAAGTATAAGCCATTGCTGCATCTCCTTCAAAAGGAACTTGCACTCGTACAAATTTCTCATTGCCCAATTGAGTAATAGTTTGAGCAGTTAAATCAACAACTGCAGTATAGCTTCTTCTTAAATTGGCATCATTATTTTTAAGCTGCACCGTTTGTAATTCATCATCATTGTAATGCCAAACATCTACATTCACTCTTTCAAACTCTGGCAAGCTGGTATCTTTTGCAGGAAGTTTTGGTGAGGTTCCAAAGAATAATCGTTCACCTGTTTTACTAAAACTTAAAACTGCATTTTCGTTGATTCGCCAATTAGTGGGTAATCCTTTCGATTCATCGTTCAATTCTTTCTTCTGCAAGTCTTGATTAAAATACAATAAAGTATAATTCTTTTGTTCGGCCTTAGTGGTATCAAAAGTACTTACAAATGCAAGTTGAGTTCCGTCATCATTTAAAGTCAACGCTTTTGCATCGACATAATTTTTTAATACCGTATCAAATTTAATTTCATTCAAATGAATCCATATAATAGCATTCTTCAAAACCGAATCTTTCTTAGCTCCTCTTCTATCAAACACAATACTTTTTCCTTTTTTATCAAATACATAATTATTTATTTTAGGAAAACTATCATATATGGTAATATTTAAGTTTCTTAAGCATAATAATGTACCTTCTTCAGCATCTGCTTTTTTATCATTTTCATTTTTTTCATGTAACCAAGCCAACCATTCGCCCTCTTGAGGCATTTTATACGACTTTACTCTAGCAATTTTTTGAATGCTCATATTGTCTAGTAATACAATTGCCAAACTGTCTTTTGGCATTTCATCGGGTTTCTTTTTCTTAATTCTTGCCTCTCTTGTTTGTTGATAAGTGGGCTTTATTTTGCAAATTAGAAATTGACTGTTACTGCTAAAACTGGCATTGTAACCACGTTCAATGGTTATTTTTTTATCGTTAGAAGTTGCAGTAACTACTAAATTACCATCGCCTTCTTGAACATTAATGGTGTAAGCAACGTACTTTCCATTGTTGCTAATTAATTTTTCGCCAATACTTTGCCAACTATCGTACACACTGTGGTCTAATGGTACTTTAGTACTTTTTTGTGCTTGCAAAATATACATGCACAACATAGAGCATACTAAAAGAAAATTCTTTTGCATAAGTTTTTATTTAATTTTTTTGCTAATAGCTAAACAAAACTATTCGTCTTTTGTTAAGAAATGAAAATTAAGTAAGAAGTATGAAAGGGATTTATTTTTTATTGTTCGGCACTTTATTATTCAACTCCATTTTTGCTCAAAATGTTGGGGTTATTTCAGGAACTATTATTGATAAAAACTCACAAAAACCTTTGAGTGGTGTTTCTGTGGTGATTGACAATAGCACTAAAGGCATTGTATCGGATGCCAATGGCAAATTTTCTGTTGGCAATCTTAGCACAACTGCACATACAATTACCTTCTCGTATATTGGTTATATTACTCAAACAAAATTCAATGTAATTGTTAGTTCGGGTAACGAGACTGTTTTCACCATTGAATTAGAACCTGAAGCAAAAAACTTAGCTGATGTTACTGTAAAAACAAAACGCTTAAATGTAAAAGCAGCTTCTTTAGAAACACCATTAAGTGTGCAACGTTTAACTACAGAAGAAATAAAAGCCAATCCTGGTGGAAACTTTGATATCAGCAGGGTAATACAAGCTTTGCCTGGTGTTGGCGGAACAGCTGCAACTGCAGGTTTTAGAAACGATATTATTATACGTGGTGGTGCTCCAAATGAAAATGTGTTTTATTTAGATGGAATTGAAATTCCTGTAATTAATCACTTTGCTACTCAAGGAAGTGCAGGCGGGCCAACAGGTATTTTAAATGTGAGTTTTATTGAAGATGTTAAACTAAGCAGTAGTGCTTTTGATGCAAGAGTTGATAATGCTTTATCATCGGTTTTCGAATTCAAACAAAAAAAAGGTAACACCAATAAAGTTCAGGGTAATGTACGTTTAAGTGGAACAGAATTGGCAGCAACTTTTGATGGCCCTTTATCTAAAAACAAAAAAAATACCTTTTTAGCATCGGTAAGAAGAAGTTATTTACAGTTTTTATTTCAAGCCATTGATTTGCCTATTCGTCCTAATTTTTGGGATATGCAGTTTAAAACAACGCATCAATTAAACAGTAAAACAACACTTACTATTTTAGGCGTTGGTGCAATAGATGAATTTAGTTTTGCTGCACCAAGAGAAGCTACACCTGAAAAATTATATACCTTAAATAGCAACCCTTCTATTGAACAAAATAATTATACCATTGGTGCAAGCATTAAAAAATTGATACCCAATGGTTATTGGAATTTAGCTATTAGTAGAAACTATTTTGACAATAGGCTAGCTAAGTTTGAAAACAACTTAGGCCCTGTAAAAGGCTTGCAAACATTGGCTTCAACATCTTCAGAAGCTGAAAATAAAATTAGATTTGATGTTACCAAAAACATCAATGATTGGAAAATTAGTTACGGAACTTCTTTTCAATTTGTAGATTTCAGTAGCAATACATTTCAAATTATTAAACCAGAGATTAGAGATAATAATGGTAATGTAGTTAGTAATACAGTGAGTATTAATTTTAATAGCAACATTGATTTTATTAAAGCTGGAGCATTTGTGCAAGTTGGTAAACGTTTATTCAACAATCGATTGGCTGTAAGTGCAGGTTTAAGAACTGATGGCAATAGTTTTACTACAGATGGTTGGGATTTATTGCAAACCATTAGTCCTCGTTTAAGCTTAAGTTATGTATTGGCAGATAAGTGGAACTTAAATGCTACAGTTGGCAGATATAGCAAAATTCAGCCTTATACCATTTTAGGTTTTCAAAGCAATAACCAAATGGTTAACAAAAATTCTGATTATACCATTAGCAACCATTATGTATTGGGTGTAGAACATTTAAAAAGTGATGCAACAAGATTTACAGTTGAAGCATTTTATAAACAATATAGAAATGTGCCAGTAAGTATTAAAGATGGTATTAGTTTAAGCAATTTAGGAGCCGATTTTAATGTATTGGGTAATGAAGCTGTTGTTACCAATGGTAAAGGCAGAAGTTATGGTATTGAGTTTTTCGCACAACAAAAATTAACCAAACGTTTCTTTGGTGTATTGAGTTATACCTTCTTTAAAAGTGAATATACCAATGCCAATCAACAGTTTGCTGCAAGCAGTTGGGATAACCAACACTTATTAAGTATTACTTGGGGCTATAAGTTTAAAAGAAATTGGGAACTGGGTTTAAAGTTTCGCTACCAAGGTGGTGTACCATTTACACCATTTGATGAAGCTGCAAGTAGAGAGAATTATTTAACATTAGGTCAAGGAACATTGAATTATAATTTAGTTAATACACAACGTTTAGGTGCTTTTAATGCAAGCGATGTAAGAATTGATAAAAAATGGAACTATAAAAAAGTAACCCTTGATTTATTTATAGATATCACCAATTGGTATGCTGCAAAAGCTCCAGGTGCTGCACAATATACATTTAAAAGAACTGATGACAATAGTGCTTTCTTAACTACCGATGGGCAACCCATTAGGCAAAATGGAAGCAATGCAATACCGTTTATTTTACGAGACAATGAAGCACAAATTACGCCTACAATTGGATTTATTGTAGAGTTTTAAACTTATCTGAAATCCCCCCCGAATAAAAAATCATTCATCTTGTATGGGTGATTTTTTTATAAATAGTATATCAAAATACTATTCAATCTTTACCTTCATTCTATAATCATCTATCATGAAAAAAATATTTTTATTCGTAGCATTATTTATTACTACCAATTTGTTGGCACAAACCACCACTTATATTTTGGTTCGTCATGCTGAAAAAGATACTACAGTACAAGGTTCAACTATGATGCAAGCCGATCCTCCATTAACCAAACAAGGTGAAGCAAGAGCTCAAAAATTGGTTACTGAATTAAAAAAATACACAATAAATGAAATTTATTCTACCAATTATATTCGTACAAAAAATACAGTAACTCCTTTAGCTCAAAAAGCAAGTGTAGAAATTCAATTGTACAATCCTAGAGAGTTAAAAACTTTTGCAGAAAAATTATTACAGGCAAAAAATAAAACCATTGTTATTGCTGGTCATAGCAATACTACACCCACTTTAGTGAATCTATTAATTGGCAAAGAAGAATATAAAGCATTAGACGAATCGGTGTACAATAAAATGTATATTGTTACTATGAAAAATAATTCTACCACAGTTGATGTTATTGAGTATTAAAATTCAACATGAAAAATTTTATTTACTTAATTAGCATTTTTTCTATTGCATCTTGTTGTTTGGGCAATAGAAAATGTAATCAAGGCTTTACAGGTGCTACTTTCAGAATAGTGGATAAACTTACTTCTCAAGATCTTGTTTTTGGTAGCAATGCAATATATAATCCAAGAAGTATACAATTCTTTTCAATGAAAAACTTAGATACCACTTTTCATTTGACATCTATAGTATCACATTCATCTTTTGGGCAAGACAGTGTTTTCTTTATAGACTTTGGAAAACAGCAATTAGAAACAGTTTTTTTAAAGTTGAATAATTCAGATATGGATACACTATCGTTACTTTATACTAGAGTGGATGGTTCGCCATGTTGTGATGATTACGTTAACATAAAACCGCTCTCCTTTAATAATACTTATTTGGAAACCACCACCTTAGGAATTACACTTTTAAAAAAATAGCTTGTGTAAAATTTACAATTGAAAAGAGTTCTAATCATCAACAGGTATCTACTCCCTATGAATCAATAAATCTTAAATTTCAATTCAAAAGCTTTTGTTTATAAATCCACAATAAATGGTAATTAATACACAAAGTGAAAGTTTGAATCGTTTACCCCCTTATTTTTGTAAAACTAACAAACGATTGTTTACTATGTCATTACCTACAACTTTATCTATTCCAACAGAAAAATTACTTCAGTTGGGTATTTCAGAAGCTACTAACATTCATTATCAACTTTCACCAGAAGAACTTACTGAACAAACTGTACTTAGAGGACAAGGTGTATTAAATGACACAGGTGCTCTTTGTATAAAAACAGGTGAATTTACTGGTAGAAGTCCGCAAGACAAGTTTATTGTAAAAGATGATTTAACTGAATCCACAGTTCATTGGAACAATTTCAACATTCCAATTGCCGATGAATATTATCAACAACTGAAGAAAAAAGTGTTGAACTATCTTGGTCAACAAGACGAACTTTGGGTACGTGATGCTTATGCCTGTGCAAGTGCCGAACACAGAATAAACATTCGTGTAATAAACGAAAACCCTTGGAGTAATTTATTTGCTTACAATATGTTTCTTCGTCCACATGATGAAGAACTAGACCATTTTCCAATTGATTGGCACGTTATACAAGCTCCAGGTTTTAAAGCAGACCCTGCAGTTGATGGGACAAGACAACACAATTTCGCCATAGTATCGTTTACTGAAAAAACCATTTTAATTGGAGGTACAGGCTATACAGGAGAAATGAAAAAAGGCATTTTCACTGTATTAAATTATATACTGCCACAAAACAGCGATGTATTAAGTATGCATTGCAGTGCCAACATGGGTGCTGATGGAGATGTGGCTATTTTCTTTGGCTTAAGTGGAACTGGAAAAACAACTTTAAGTGCCGACCCCAATAGAAAATTAATTGGAGATGATGAACACGGTTGGACAGAAAACAGTGTATTTAATTTTGAAGGTGGATGTTATGCAAAAACAATTGACTTAAGTGAAGAAAAAGAACCCGAAATTTTTCATGCCATTAAACCTGGTGCTTTATTAGAAAATATTGTATTTCATCCGGGAACTACAACTATAGATTTTTCCAGCAAAGCCATCACTGAAAATACAAGAGTAAGTTATCCTTTACATTATATCAGCAATGCTTTAGAACCAAGTATTGGTGGTTTACCCAAAAATATTTTCTTCTTAACCTGCGATGCTTATGGGGTTTTACCACCTATAAGTAAATTATCTCCAGGTCAAGCTATGTATCAATTTATTAGTGGCTATACTGCAAAAGTTGCAGGAACAGAAGCTGGTGTTACAGAACCTAAAAGCACATTTAGTGCTTGTTTTGGTGCACCATTTTTACCATTACATCCGGGAAAATATGCTGAAATGTTGGGTAAAAAAATGAAAGAACATGAGGTAAATGTTTGGATGATTAACACTGGTTGGAGTGGTGGTCCTTATGGCATTGGTAGCAGAATGAAATTAAGTTATACACGTAACATGATTACTGCTGCATTAAATGGCGATTTAGATGAAGTAGAATTTGAAGCACATCCAATATTTGGTATGTTAATGCCTAAACGTTGTCCTAATGTACCTATGAATATTTTAATACCAAGATATACTTGGGCCGATAGAGATGCATACGACACACAAGCAAAAAATTTAGCACAACAGTTTATAAAAAACTTTGAAAAATATGCTAGTGGAGTAAGTGAAGAAATTTTAGCTGCAGCTCCAAAAACCAAATAATTTTATCTTGAATGTGTAATTATAATGATTACACATTCAGCCTCTTCGATTGCTTAAATAAAGAAAAATCCCACCATTAAAGTGGGATTTTTTTTAGTATGTAAACCATTTATTCTCTCTATTTTATATAGCTATTCTGTTTAATTATTTTGCTTCATTCAATTCAATTTCTTTACTTCGCAACATCAAAAATTACATTATGCAATTACTCAAAAAATGTTTATGGTTTTTCTTTGCAATTACAGCTACTTTCAGTTTTGCACAAGACACCAAAATCCCGGTAGATTCAAAAGTAAAAATTGGTAAGCTTGCCAATGGATTAACCTATTACATTAGAACCAATAAGAAGCCTGAAAAAAAGGTTGAATTGAGATTGGTAATTAATGCAGGTTCAATTTTAGAAGACGATGATCAACAAGGTCTTGCTCACATGTGTGAACACATGGCTTTTAATGGCACTACCAATTTTAAAAAGAACGACATAATTTCGTACTTACAAAGCATTGGTGTTGGCTTTGGTAACGATTTAAATGCATATACAAGTTTTGATGAAACTGTGTACATGCTTCCAATACCAACTGATAAGCCAGGTAATGTTGAAAAAGGATTTCAAATTTTAGAAGACTGGGCTCACAATGTTACTTACTTAGATGAAGATATTGAAAACGAAAGAAATATTATTTTAGAAGAAAGCCGTTTAGGTAAAGGTGCAGAAGATAGAATGTTTAAAAAAGTGTATCCTATTTTATTTGAAGGCAGTAAGTATGCCAACAGATTGCCAATTGGTAAAGATGAAATCATAAAAAATCACAAGTACGATGTGATTAGACGTTTTTACAAAGATTGGTACCGTCCTAATTTAATGGCAGTTGTTGTAGTTGGCGATATTGATGCAGCCAATGCAGAAGCACTCATTAAAAAACATTTTGCTGGATTAACCAATCCTGCAAATGAACGTCCAAGAGAAGTTGCAACAGTGCCTGCGTATACATCAAGCAAAGGTTTAGTAACTACCGATAAAGAAGCTACCAATTATTCTGCGATGTTGGCTTATAGTGCAGTTCCTACAAAAGAATCTACTACTGTTGGCGAATATAAAAATGACATGGTAGAAAGAATGTTTACTACATTATTAAATCAACGTTTAAGAGAATTAACTCAAAAAGAAAATCCACCATTCTTATTTGCAAGTGTTGGTTTCGATTCTTATGCTAGAGGCTATGAATCTTTCCAAGCACAGGCTGTTGCTGGTTCTGGCGATATTGCTAAATCTTTAGCAGTAGTGGTTGAAGAAATAGAAAAAGTAAAAAGATTTGGTTTTACACAAGCAGAAGTAGATCGTGCAAAAACGAATTTACTCACCACTATGGAAAGAAGTTATAAAGAAAGAGATAAAACAGAATCGAGTGATTTAGTTGAAGAGTATATTAGAAACTTTTTAACCAACGAACCTATACCTGGCATTGAGGTAGAATACAATTATTATAAAGAATTATTACCTAAAATTTCTTTACAAGATGTAAATGCTATTGCCAATAAATTAAAAGACAATAGCAACTTTACCACTTTTATTACTGGACCAGAATCTAACGATACAAAACTTCCTACTAATGAAGAATTGGTAACTTTAGTAAACAATACAGCAACTAAAAAAGATATTAAAGCTTATGAAGAAAAAGCAATTGCTACAACCCTTTTCACCAAAAAATTAACACCAGGTAAAATTGTTGCCACTGCAAAAAATGCAAAATTGGGTACTACTACTTATACTCTAAGTAATGGCATAAAAGTTACCATTAAGAAAACCGATTTTAAAAACGATCAAATATTAATGGGTGCCAAAAGATTTGGCGGTACTAATAATTATGGCGTTGCCGATAAATACAACAGTAGTTATGCAACTCAAGTAATTGGTGCAATGGGTATTGGAAATTTTTCTCCTACCGATTTACGTAAAGCTTTAACTGGAAAAACAGCAAGCGTTAATCCAGTATTTAGCGAAACAACAGATGGTTTTAACGGAAGCAGTACTGTGAAAGATTTTGAAACCATGCTTCAGTTATTAAATTTATATGTGTACGAGCCACGTAAAGACACTAGCTTGTTTAAAAGCTTTGTACAAAAAGGAAAATCACAAACTGTATTTATGATGGCTAATCCACAAGTATCGTTTATTGATACTTTGTATAAATCCATGTACAACAACAATCCTTTAGCTCCAATTGCAATTCCTAAAGCTGAGTATTACGATAAAATTAATTTAGATAGAACCCTTGGTATTTTCAAAGAACGTTTCAGCGATTTAACAGGTATGCACTTTACGTTTGTTGGTAGCTTACCTAAAGACACAACAGAGCAATTAATTTTACAATACATTGCTAGTTTACCAACTAGTAAAAAAGTATATACTTATAAAGACAATGGTCTTCGTCCGGCAAAAGGTGTTAAGAATATTACTGTATTGAAAGGTAAAGAACCAAAGGCTTTAATTCTTGCAATGTATAGTGGTGAAACTGCTTATTCAGAAGATTTAGAATTAAAAGCTAGTGCTATTAGTGAAGTATTGAACATAAAAATTATTGAAGATTTAAGAGAAAAAATTCAAGGTATTTATGGTGGTGGAATTTTTGGTGGCGTTGAAAAATATCCATATGGTAACTATACCTATTTTGCTCAATTACCATGTGGACCAGAAAAAGCTGATACTTTAATTGTTGCTTTAAATAGTCAAATTGATAGTATCAAATCAAAAGGTCCAGATACTGCTACTTTAAACAAAGTAAAACAACAATGGATTGAACAAGCCAAAACAGCAGCCAAAGAAAATGGTACTTGGTTAAGAAAAATTCAAAGTGTAATGGTAGATGGTGAAAATGCAGATCGCTTCTTGAACTACGAAAAATATGTAAAAGCTTTAACCCCTGCACAAATACAAGCCACTGCTAAATTATTATTTAACGGCAAAAATGTAATTACTGCAGTATTAAAACCAGAAGCTAAAAAAGAAACCGAAGAAGGCAAAAAATAGTTTCACTTTTATCAACTTCAATAAAGAGCCAATTGCTTTGCAATTGGCTCTTTTAGTATATTTACAAACTGATTATAATCATATAATTAGCTTACACAGTTGTTTACATTTGCAGCCGATTATTGCCATCGCAACATCATTTTCATACAATCAAATGATTGAAAATATTTGTTGCGACAAGTATTTATTCTACAAATCAATCAACTACAAAACCCTTTTTTTGCACCAAATAAATAACTCATGTCAACCCAACCCATGTACTACGGTTCTTATTTGCATTTAGATAAAATTTTAGACAGTCAACACCCGGTAAGCTTTCAAAATGATAATGAACCTGCACACGATGAAATGTTGTTCATTGTAATTCATCAGGCATATGAATTGTGGTTTAAACAAATATTATTTGAATTTGAATCCATCAGTTCAGTATTTGCTAAAGAAAAAATCAATGATAATAGCGAAGATTTAAATCTGGTTCGGCATCGATTTTCTCGTGTAATTAAAATTATGCAATTGCTCAATCAGCAAGTAAGCATTTTAGATACTATGACGCCATTGGATTTTTTAGAATTTAGAAATTTATTAACGCCATCATCGGGTTTTCAAAGTGTTCAGTTCAGACTGATTGAAGCAAAATTGGGCTTACAATTGGCTAATCGTCATCATGCAGATTATTACAAACGTACCAATGAAGGGGGATTTACTACAACAGATTATAACAATATCAATCATACCGAAGAGCAAAAAAATATTTTACAATTGGTGAATGATTGGTTAGAGAGAATGCCATTTTTTGAAGAAAAATTTTGGAACGATTATGCCAATAGTAATGAGGTAGCATTTACCCAACATGCTTTTTGGAACGATTATAGAAATATTTATACAAGTAGTTTAACCGAAAGAGAGAAAAATAAAATTCATGATTTTGATTATGTGTTTTTTGAGCAACCACATCCTACTATTGCAACAGAACAATTAGAAATTTTAAGAAGCAACTTTTCGCCAAAGGCATTAAAAGCTGCTTTATTTATTATGTTGTACAGAGATTTTCCTGTGTTTCAAACTAGTTATCAAATACTCGATAGTTTAATAGAAATAGATCATTTAATGAGTAGCTGGCGACATAAACATTTTATTATGGTACGCAGAATGATTGGCATGAGAGTTGGAACAGGTAACACCAGCGGATCTGGTTATTTAGAAGGTGCAATGAACAAACATTATGTGTATAAAGATTTAGCTGGCTTATCAACCTATTTAATTGAAAGAAAAAATTTACCTAAACTTCCTAACTCATTAATTAAACATTTAGGTTTTAATTGTTGATTAGTGATTTTTGATTTATCATTAAAAAAGCTGTTGAATGCTCAACAGCTTTTTTAATACAAATATTGATGAAGTGCTTTCTACTACACTATGCTACTAAAATATTTTTATACCAACTCCAAGTTGAATTTGCTCACTCTTGTAAGAATCGGCATTACCTAATTGATTAATATCACTCAACCCAATATTATATCTTGCATGTGCCCTTAAAGATTTTAAGTTTAATTGAATACCAGCAACTGCTGCAAAATTTCCATCTTTAAATGCATTGCTAGCATTGCCCAAAACTGTATTTTCTTGGCTCATTAAAATACTGTACTCTGGACCAAGATTTAAGGTTAATGTTTTTCCAATATTTATTCTTAATAAAATTGGAATAGACAAATAATTCAGTTTAGCTTCTTGATTTGGGGTTGTACCATCGCTACTTACTTGACTAAACAATACTTCTGGTTGAATTCCCAATCCTTTAGAAAAGTCCCACTCAAAAGAGCCTCCTAAATGATAACCTAGATTATAGCCATCTTTAAATGCTTGTCCTTTTATTTTTCCATAATTGGCACCAGCTTTTGCTATTAAATGAAAACCTTTCTGTGCTTGTACCGAACCATACATTGCTAATACAGCAACCATTAGAAAACATAGTTTTTTCATGTAATTAATTTTAATTAAAAATAGAAAGTATTGAAACAAAAAAAATACCCACATTGGGGTATTTGCAAAATTTTAAGCCAAAGAAATTAAAAAACTTTAAAAGCTAAGCCCAATTGTATTTGTTGGCTTTTCCATTTATCGGTATTTGGAGCATCTTCAATAGATGATAAGCCAACATTGTATCTACCATAAATATTGATGTTGCTTAGGTTTAATTGAACACCACCAATTAAAGAAAGGTTGCCACTCTTAAATGCCGATTCTCCATTTTGTAATAAATCTTTATTGTCAGAAACAAGAATACTATACTCAGGTCCCAAGTGTATAGACAACAATTTTGTTGCATTAATTTTTAATAATAACGGAATTGACATGTAGTTTAACTTTACTTCCTTACTTGCATTAAAGGCACTACCTAAAGTACTTGCAGAAAAAGTTTTCACTTCACTAAATAATAATTCTGGCTGTAATGAAATAGATTTAGATAATCCAATCTCTAATGCACCACCAGCATGAAAGCCTGTTTTATAATCTTCACTAAATTCTTTGCCAGCAATTTTGGTAAAGTTGGGACCCACTTTAGCAAACAGATGTAATTTTTGTGCAGAAGCTGAAAATGTAGTTACAGCTACTAAACAAATACCTACCATAAACTTTTTCATATTATGTATTTTTTACGAAAATAATCAGTTTGATTATACTAATGTACCTATTTAGCTATTTTTAAACTATTTTAATAGTTAAGCTGTTTTACAAACATGTTAACAACAATTGATACTGATAGAATTATTGAAATGGCTTGGGAAGATAGAACCCCATTTGAAGCCATTGAATTTCAATTTGGCCTGAAGGAAAAAGAAGTAATAGAATTTATGAGAGCCAACAGCAAACCCAGCAGTTTTAAAATGTGGCGTAAACGTATGCAAGGAAGATCCACTAAACATGCTCAACTCAGAGGAGCAGATGTAAACAGGTTTAAATGCTCCCTACAAAAAAATATTAGTATGAATAAGATTAGTAAAAGGTAGAAGGTGTAAGGTTGTAGGTAAAAAAGTAATGAGGAACTAGGAATTAGAAAAACTAAAGACTAAAAGTTTAAAAACTAAAAAGAGAAAAACCAAAAAAATAAAAACTTTCATTAAAACTCACCACTTACAACTTAATACTTATAACTTAATACTTACAACCATTCACCCCAAAAACCTAACTCAATTCAATTAAAGTAATCTCGGGTAAAATACCTACTCTTCCAGGATAACCAATAAATCCGAAGCCTCTGTTCACATACAATTTTTGATTTTCTTGCTCATATAAACCAGCCCATTGTTTGTACATCCATTGTACAGGACTCCATTTAAAATAGGGATTTTCTAAGCCAAACTGCATACCATGGGTATGACCAGAAAGCATTAAATCTATATCGGTATATTCTTTTCTTACTTGAGCATCCCAATGGCTAGGATCATGACTCAATAAAATTTTAAAGGGATATTTTTCTGTTCCTTCATAAGCCGAGCTCATTACACCATACTTAGGGAATCTTCCTTTTGCACCCCAGTTTTCAATGCCCAATAATGCAAATGAAGCACCATCTTTTTCAATAGCTACATGTTCATTCATCAATAAACGCCAGCCTAATTTTGCATGAACTTGTTTCAGTTGTTCCAAATTTTCGGCTTTGGCTTCTTTACTTGGCCATATTACGTAATCGCCATAATCATGATTTCCCAAAACACTATACACACCATGTTTGGCTTTTAGTTTGATAAAAACATCTATGTACTCAAGCATTTCAGTATGTCGGTCGTTTACTAAATCGCCAGTAAATAAAATTAAATCTGGTTGTTGTGCATTAATTAAATCAATTCCTTTTTGTACAGCAGCTTTATCTTGAAAACTGCCACTATGAATATCACTGATATGTACAATTTTAAAATTCTTAAATGCAGTAGGTAAATTTTTAAAATCGAGTGGTACTTTTTTTAATTGATAATTGTATTTATTGGTAAATCCATACAACAAGCTGCCAAATAAAGTGGCACCTGCACCTAAACCTAACCAACTTAAAAAACTACTTCTGCTAATTGCATCTCCCCCATCAACAAAATGAGCACCAGCCGATGGAGCTACTTTGCTCATTATCCACATTATACCTCTACGTATATCATCTATCATAAAGAATAAGACACCAATAAGTTTGGCAATAAATAAACCCACCAAAATGGCAAAAATATAATTACGAAAAAACTTAGAATTCTGTAAAGATTGAATGTAAGGAAACGATAAAAGTAAAATAATGGTTAATCCACTCACAACCCAATAAATACCATTAACCCATAATCTGGTTCTTTCACTTGCCCCTTGAGTTACAGTTTTAACTGCCTGAAAAACATATACATCTAATAGCAACATAATGCCAGCTATAATCCAAATAGTACCTGAGTTACGCATGAATATTTTAATTTAGTAAGTAGAGACGATTGTAAAAAGCAAATATTGCATTTTGAAATTAAATAAATAATATTAATACAACTGAAAGAAGATTATTGTTGGTAAAGTGGTAAACATATAATAACATGAGCAATAAGTTCACTCTGCAATTTTTGTTTACCACCTTTGGAGGGGTTAGGGTTGGTTTAGTAAAACACATTACCTTCCAAACAAATCTCTTCTAAATTTGTAATAAGGTTCATTCATATTCATCAGCTGAATGGCTGCTGGATAATGCAAAGTAGCCCACAGCCCTGGCGAGGACTACTTGCAATTAGCCAGAACAAGAGTTGATGTACATTGCATTGTTGATAGCCCCAAAAAATAAAAATTATGAAACTTACTTTTTATGGTCATGCTTGTTTTTTAGTAGAAATTAATGGCAAGAAAATTCTATTCGACCCGTTTATTACGTATAACGAATTGGCAAAAGATATTGATGTAAACAGTATTGAAGCCGATTACATTTTTTTAAGTCATGGTCATGCCGATCATATTGCGGATTGTATAAGCATTGCAACAAGAACCAATGCTAAAGTAGTTGCTGCTTACGAAGTACATGAGTGGTTAAATAAAAATGGTGTTGCCAATACACATCCTATGAATACAGGTGGCAAATGGAACTTCGATTTTGGAACAGTAAAATGTGTTGTTGCACAACATAGTAGTGGCTTGCCTGATGGTAGTTATGGCGGTAATCCAATGGGTTTTGTTTTTACAAGCGATGAAGGTAATTTTTATTACAGTGGCGATACTGCTTTAACCTTAGACATGCAGTTAATTCCTTTATGGGCTTCTTTGAACTTTGCAGTTTTTCCAATAGGAGACAATTTTACAATGGATATTACTGATGCCATTAAAGCTGCTGAGTTTGCTCAAGTTACTAAAGTAGTAGGTGTGCATTATGATACTTTTGGTTATATTAAAATAGATCATACACAAGCAAAAGCTGCATTTACCAATGCTAGTAAAGAGTTATTGTTACCTGCAATTGGTGAAACAATTGATGTGTAAATAATTCAATAACAATTTTGCATTACTTAAGCAACATCATTTTTAAGGTGTTGCTTTTTTATTTATTACCAATGCAATACTTTATTTTGCACATGAATAGATTAAGAACCGTAATAGCATGAAATATTATATCATAGCAGGAGAAGCAAGTGGCGATTTACATGGAAGTAATTTAATTAAACAAATTCATGCAAAAGATACCCAAGCTACAATACATTGTTGGGGAGGTAATTTAATGCAAGAAGCCAATGCAACTTTACGCAAGCATTATAAAGATTTGGCATTCATGGGGTTTGTAGAAGTACTTAAAAACTTACCTACCATTTTAAAAAATCTAACTTTTTGTAAAAAAGATATTCTGGAGTTTAACCCTGATGTGTTGGTATTAATTGATTATCCTGGTTTTAATTTACGTATTGCTGAATGGGCAAAAAACCAAGGCTTTAAAGTGGTGTATTATATATCGCCACAGGTTTGGGCTTGGAAAGCCAACAGAGTAAAAAAAATGAAATTGACCATTGATAAAATGTTGTGCATTTTGCCATTTGAACAAGCCTATTTTAAAAATACTTGGAACTGGAATGTTGAATATGTAGGACATCCTTTAATTCAGGTAATTGAAGATTTTACCACAAAGAATGCTGCTACAATAACTACTGAAAAAAATATTATTGCTTTATTGCCTGGTAGCCGAAAACAAGAAATTGAAAAGAAGTTACCTATTATGTTGGGAGTGGCAAAAAGTTTTCCTCATTATCAGTTTGTGGTAGCAAAAGCTCCGGGGCTAGAAGATGATTTTTATACTCCGTTTCTTTCAGCTTACAAAAATGTTGCATCTGTAAGAAATGAAACCTATCATTTATTGCTAAAAAGCAAAGCAGCATTGGTTACTAGCGGCACAGCTACTTTAGAAACTGCTTTATTTGGTGTACCTGAAATTGTTTGTTATAAGGGCAGTAACATTAGCTATCAAATTGCCAAAAGATTGATTAAAATTAAGTTTATATCGTTGGTAAATTTAATTATGGATAAGGAAGTGGTAAAAGAGCTTATACAACAATATTTAACTACTCCAAACCTTACTAAAGAATTAGAATTACTACTGAATAATCAGGAAAGAATAGACACTTTAACTGCTGATTATACAGCTCTAAAAAATACTTTAACTGCAGGTGGTAATGCATCTGAAAAATCAGCTAACTGTATAGTTAGTTTTGCTACTTCTTAACAAGGAGTTTTACAATAATTACAATCAATGCAATTAAAAACATGATGAGAGAAATTCTGTTCATGCCATGCATGTATTTCATCCATTGAGTTTTAGGCTCATTGGGATCACGTTTTTTGATGTATAAATACTCGGCAAATTGTTTAAGTATACTCATAAACTGTTTATTTGTACAACAAAATATCAACGGAATAGTTGATTGAAGTTGTACTATTCCGTTTTTATTATTTGAATAATTGGCAATTACTAATTCTTAATTCCTAATTTTTAATTTATTATTACTGTAAACCATTAATAATAGCTGTAAACTCAACTGCATTTAAAGATGCTCCACCTACTAACCCTCCATCTACATCGGGTTGAGAAAATAATTCAACTGCATTGGCTCCTTTAACACTTCCACCATAAAGAATAGAGATGTTGTTGGCAACATCAGCTCCATATTGATTGGCTAATACCTGACGGATGTGCTGATGCATATCTTGTGCTTGTTGGCTGCTAGCAGTTTTACCAGTACCAATTGCCCAAATAGGTTCATAAGCAATAATTACTTTTTGCAATTGTTCGGCTGAAAGATGAAACAATGATTCTTCTAATTGTTTACTCACATATTCATTTTGTGTTTCAGCTTCTCTAATTGCCAATGCTTCTCCACAACAAAAAACTGGTTGAATATCATAAGCCAATGCAATATTTACTTTCTCTGCTAGCATTACATTGGTTTCATTAAAATATTCTCTACGCTCCGAATGACCAATTAAAACAAACTTTACACCAATGCTTTGCAACATTTCGGCACTAATTTCTCCAGTAAAAGCTCCACTTTTTTGAGTGTAACAATTTTGTGCAGCTACAAACATATTTTGTGTATTGGCTAACTTAGATTGGGCTAACATTAAATAAGGTGCAGGAACTGCAATGATAGAAATTTTATTTCCACCTAAAGTTGTACTTGCAGTAGATAGTTGATTTAATAAATCTTCAGCTTGTGGTAAAGTACAATTCATTTTCCAGTTAGCTGCTGCTATTTGTTTACGCATAATTTATATTTTTTCTTTTTTTAATAAAATAAAGGAAGCTCTAGGGTTTGATTGAAAGGGATGATTTACTGTAATTACTTCCCAACCTTGTTTACCTAAAGCATTCAATTCTTGTGTTAAAGTTTCGGTGTCAATTTTACTCATCCAACCTTTGGTAGGTAGTTCTATGGTTTTGTACTCGAATTGTTTCATGTTAATTAAAATTATTGTATAAACTTTTTAGTACTTCTATTTCTTGCTCAGATAAATTTTTGCCTTTTAATTTTTTCCAATTATTGATATCATTGATTAGTTTATCGAACTGATATTTATTTTGAAGTTGTGTACCCCAAGAAAAATGCTGCAATAAAGTAGGCAATAATCCTTCACCAAAAACATTGCAGCCCACACCAAAATTACTACCAGTATTAATACATGAGTTAATAGCAACCTTTGTATAGTCGCCCATCATTACTCCACATTTTTGTCCTGCACTTTCGTAAGTATTGGTGCCATCATTCCACAACTTTACATCACCTGCAGTATTCTTTATATTGCTATTGCTAGTACCTGCACCTAAATTACACCACTCTCCTACTATACTATCTCCTAAATAACCATCATGAGCTTTATTGCTATAATCTCCTAAAATGGCATTTTTAATTTCGCCACCTGCAATACTTTGTACACCAATAGTGGTTGCACCATAAATTTTAGCTCCCATTTTTATAGCAGCATTTTCTAGTAATGCAAAAGGACCTCTAATAATACTGCCTTCTAAAATGGTGGCATTTTTACCAATATAAATAGGACCAGTTGATGCATTTAAAATTGAAAACTCAACACTTGCACCTGCTTCTATAAAAATATTTTCTGGCGAAATGGTTTGATTGGTTGATGAAATTGGTTGAGAACTTCTGTCTTGTACAATCAATTTAAAATGTTCCCTTATCATCGCATCATTCAATTGAAATAATTGTTGTGGCCATTCAATTCTTGGTACATTTTCAATATGAATAATGGTTTTAAAATAACTTACCGAAATACTATTATTAAATTGTTCAATAGTTGCTTTACCTGCAATTAAACCAAACTCATCGGCTAAACATTCATTGGTTGCTAATGCAAGTATTTTTTGAATTAAAAAATCATCTGCCAGCACACTTGCGTCAATCCAAAAATGCTCTTCAGTAGAAATTTTAGTATATAACCCTTGCAAATATGCTGCTGTATGAATACTTATTGTTTGATTGGTTTTTAATTGCCACCAATCTTTTATTTTCAAAATTCCAACACGTAAATCGGCAACTGCTTTTGTAGCGGTAAGCGGAAAGAGTTTTTTTCTATACTGATTATCGAATAATACAATTGCCATAAGAGTTGGGTAAAAATAAAGAATCTATCGTTTTAACAATATAAAGTATTTGTATGATTGCGTTTATCTTAATTCAGCCAACCAACAAGCTTTATGAATCAGTTTAAATTTATTACTCCAAAATGCCATATCGGTAACCAATTCTCTTCTTAATGGTTTTTGCCAATTTATAGGTAAACCATATTTGTTTTCGGTATTTTGTAAATGATCTAAACTTACCAATGCAAATGCATGAATGCATGCCATACGACGAATGGTTTTTCGTTGCTTGCTTTTATCAACATTGCATTGTTCGATTAATTGATGCAGTTTAGCACATTCGCTTAAAAATATTTCTTTGGCAACTGCAATAGATGGTGCTTTTCTTACAATTGTGTACACTCCATCTTCTCTATCTTTAAACGCATCAAATAAATCGTTTACTATTTGCCCAACATAACCACTTTGGTAAATAAAAGCTTCATCTTCGGGTAACCATTGTTCGTCTAAAATACTTGCCCATAACAATGAACTGTTGCCACATTTATTTTCAGAAATATGCAGTGTTTCTGCTAACGATAAATTTTCTTGCAATTGTTTGGCACTAATTACCTGCCATTCAATAGCTAGTTGAAGTGCATTTTTATAAGCTTGTGTTGGTTGCCAAATATTGTTCAATTCATCATCTAATGCAAAAATCAATTGCACTTTGGGGGTTTGCAATTCAATAGGTAATGTTCTGTTAAGTATTTGAAAGTATTGTTCTTTTTCCCAGTTTTCTTCATCAATTAAATCGTCATATAAAGTTGCCATAGCCGATAAAATGGCCAATCGTTTCGATTCTGCTTCAGTTAACCTTCTACCTTTAATACATAAATAATTTTCGCAGTTGACAATATGGTTGAAAAGAGGATAATAAAAATCAACCTTCTTTTGTTCCTTTTTAGATAAAGGATAATTCAATCTATTGCAATGCTTCTCTACCAATGGCTTTAAAAAAGATTGTATAAACCGTAGTTGTTTATAGGCACTTAAACCATAATCGGCTGCATAGTAAGAAAGTGTACAATAATTCACAGGCGAAAAATAAGGAAAAGCAGGAAATAGCGTTGAGTAAATATTTTTTATTTATAACAGAAGCCAAGAGAAACATAAATATAATAACTCATTTTTTATAAAAAACAGTAGATGAAAAACTAGTTTCGCTTAAACCAATTCTCTATTTCTATTCCATCCAAACGCTCAAAATCTTTTATATTATCTGTTACTAATGTGAGTTTATTTTCTATTGCAGTAATACCAATTAAAAGATCAAACTCGTCGTGCATAGGTTTGCCAATTTTTCTAAGCCGAACTTTTTCTTTTGCATAACGCTTGATTAAACCAAAAATTGGGACAATAGTGAGTCCACCTACAAAAGCATCAACGGCTTTATGCGATATTGTTGGATTGTCACTATTTTCTGCTCCATAACGAAGCTCAAAGACGGTTATTTCAGAAATGAAGCAGTTTTCTCTTCCTTTCTGCTTAATAATTTCATCTAGATTAAACTTACCTCGCAAGAAAAAAACGCAAATATTTGTATCAAGTAGATATTGCATTAGAAATTAATTTCTTTTTTTCTAAACTTTCTGCTTAATTTAATATCTGCTATAATTTCTTCTGCTTTTTTTTCGGAAGAAAATGCCCCAAAAGACTTGTAGAACTTATTGTCTTTTGTTGTCTTCGTAGTTTTCAAAGATTTTGTAAGGCTTTCTATCAATTCAATTTTACTCAAAGAACTCAATCCTTCAAATAAACCAGAATAAGTTTCAACTATATATTTATCGGTATAACTCATGAAAATTTTTGCAGTAAATTTAAGATTATTTCATTCACATAATGTTTATCTGTAAGCATTTCCCAAATATCAATCTGTCAAAATATTTTTATAATCTAAACAGAACAACAAAACAGAACGGTATAATTGAGAAGAGCTTCTAGCCTCAGAAATCATTAAGTATTAAAAATCTTGCACAAATCGGCATAAAAACGCAATTTTATTTGCACAACTATCAAAAACCTGCAAATAATTCATTTCAACTTCAAATAAAGTTTTTATATTTCCACCCAAATCAGCCATTATGAGTCCACTACTGCTTTTCTCCTTTGTAATTGGTTACTTTTTAGTTTTATTAATTGTTGCTTGGTTTACCAGCCGAAATGCCAATAACGATTCTTTTTTTATTGGTAATAAAAGCAGCAATTGGATGTTGGTAGCTTTTGGTATGATTGGTACAAGCTTAAGTGGAGTAACTTTTGTAAGTGTACCAGGTACAGTTGGTGCAGCTGGATTTCAATATTTTCAAGTAGTTATTGGTTATTTCTTGGGCTACTTGGTTATAGCCTATGTATTGTTGCCCTTGTATTATAAAATGAACCTTACTTCTATTTATAATTATTTGGAACATCGTTTTGGAACGAATAGTTACAAAACCGGTGCTACTTATTTTATTCTTTCTAGAACATTAGGAGCTACAGCAAGAATGTATTTAGTGGTGAATATTTTACAAATATTTATTCTAGATGCAATGGGTGTTCCGTTTTGGGCTACAGCATTGGTTATTTTAGTGTTGATATTATTATACACTTTTGAAGGTGGCGTAAAAACCATTATTTATACCGATACTTTACAAACCTCTTGTATGCTCATTGGCTTGGTGGTATGCATTTTTGCTGTGATGAATAAAATGGATATGAGTTTTACCGAAAGCATTGATCAATTGAGTGCAAAAGGTATGACCAAACTTTTCAATACCGATTTTAAAGCTCCCGGATTTTTTGTAAAACAAATTTTAGGTGGTGCGTTCATTACCATTGCTATGACTGGGCTTGACCAAGAAATGATGCAAAAAAACATTTCGGTTCGTACATTAAAAGACTCACAAAAAAATGTAATGACCTTGAGCTTTGTATTGCTTTTTGTGAATTTACTATTCTTATTAATGGGTGGGTTATTATACCTCTATGCAGGTGCAAACAATATTGCTGTAAAAGGCGACGATTTGTTTCCTGCCATTGCTTTGGGTAATTACCTTTCAACAGCAATTGGTATTATTTTCATCATTGGTTTAATCTCAGCATTATTCCCAAGTGCCGATGGTGCTTTAACGGCTTTAACTTCTTCTTTTTGTATTGATATTTTAGGTTTGAAAAGGCGATCTGATATTGATGAAAAACAAAAAAAGAAAATTCGTTTAACTGTTCATCTTACACTAAGCGTTATATTTTTTGCCTGTGTGATGGTGTTTAAATGGATTGATGACAAATCGATTATTGATGTTATTTTAAAAGTTGCAGGCTATACTTATGGCCCATTATTGGGTTTATTTGCCTTTGGTATTTTAACCAAAAGAACTTTAAACGATAAATATGCTATTGCTGTTTGCTTAATTGCTCCACTTTTGGCTATTAGTGTTGATTTAATTAACAATGCCGAATGGTTTGTAAATAAATTGAAATTAGAAGGTGATTTTGCTATTGGATTAAAAGAATTATCTGCCAATATTTTCAATGGATTTAAAATTGGTATTGAATTACTTATTATCAATGGCGTACTTACATTTATTGGATTATGGCTCATTTCTAAACCAACAGAAGCAAAAGCCTAAATTTGCTGCATGGAAATAGTGCATGCATTGGCCGAGCAGTATGCTCAACGTTTTACAAGCAAAGAAGAAAATTTATTAGACAACATTCATCAACAAACAGTTGAAAATCATCCGCATGCACATATGTTAAGTGGTCATGTGCAAGGGCAATTTTTAACTTTTATTAGTCAACTACATCAACCAACCAATATTTTAGAAATTGGCACTTTTACAGGCTATAGTGCCATTTGCTTAGCGAAAGGATTAGCCCCTAATGGTGTTTTACACACTATAGAATTAAGAGAAGAAGATGCAAAAACTGCTCAAGAAAATTTTAGCAAATGCCTAAATGCTGAACAGTTAAATTTGCACGTTGGAAATGCACTAGAAATTATTCCTCAATTAAATATTGAATGGGATTTAGTTTTTATTGATGCCGATAAAAGAGCTTACATAGATTATTACGAATTGATTGTACCTAGATTAAGTGCAAAAGGAATTATACTTGCCGATAATGTACTTTTTCATGGTCAGGTTTTAGAAGAAACCATCAAGGGGAAAAATGCAAAAGCTATTCATGCATTTAATGAACATGTAGCAAAAGATGAACGAACAGAACAAGTATTATTAACCATTAGAGATGGAATATTACTGATAAAAAAGAAATAAACATGAAGCAACTTATTCTAATAATTTTATTATCAATTAATTACACTTTTTCAATTGCACAAAATGAAAAGGCGGTTAATTATATTAAACAATATAAAGATGCTGCAATACAAGAAATGAAACGCAGTGGTGTACCGGCTTCTATTACTTTGGCTCAAGGCATGTTAGAAAGTGGTTATGGCGAAAGTGAATTGTGCCAAAAAAGTAATAATCATTTTGGTATAAAATGTAAAACTGAATGGACTGGTGCAAAAGTGTATCACAATGATGATGAAAAAGGAGAATGTTTTAGAGCTTACCCAAGTGCAGCAGATAGTTATAGAGATCATTCTGATTTTTTAAAATCAAGACCATGGTATGCATTTTTGTTTAAACTTGATCCAACTGATTATGAAGGTTGGGCATATGGATTAAAAAAAGCAGGTTATGCAACAGAAAAAAATTATCCGCAAAGCTTAATACGAATTATTAAAGAATACAATTTACAAGAACATACGCTTGCTGCATTAAGTAAACCATCTACACCTGCTGAAACTACAGTTGTTGTTACAGAAACTGTTCAACCCAAAGAAGAAAAAAAGCAAGCAGATACAGTTGTTAAAACTAAAACAGCACCAGTTGTTGCTAAAGTTGAACCAGTAAAAGACGAAGTTGTAGAAGAAGTTGAAACAGATTATACCGAAACAGTGGTGAATCCTTCTACAGCATTAAAGCCAGATAGTATTACAAAAAAAAGTGCTTACCCTGAAGGTATTTTTACCATTAACCATGCAAAAGTAATGTACGCTAAAGAAGGAACTGCATTATTGGCTTTGGCCAATCAATTTGGTATATCGTTGAGTAATTTATTAGAGTTTAACGACTTAGAAGAAATGGATGTATTAGATACCGATAGATTAATTTTTACAGAAAGAAAATTAAAAAAAGGAGCCAAAGATTTTTACGAAGTTCAATCAAATGAATCGGTACATGAGATTTGCCAAAAAGAAGGTGTTCAATTACAAACGATTTTAAGTTTGAATAAACTACAAAAAAACAGCATTTTAAAAAAAGGCGATAAAGTGTATTTGCGTTCTGTTACAGTTAAGAAATAATGTTTAAAAGGTTGTTACAAACCCAACAACTTAAATTCATAAAACAAAAGTCTTGCAACATCTGCAAGACTTTTGTTTTATGGGAACGTTTCCGTAATTAAATACATCAAAAACATAATTTGGAATGAACTTAGCTGTTACGAATGTTGGATGTTGATTGTATACTCATTTTCGGAGTATTTATTAAAATAGAACTATATGAAAAATATTTTCTTCTTATTGGTTGCTATTGTCACTTTAGTAAGTTGCAAAAAGAAAACCGACACTACCGATAGCAACAATACTGTAGGAACAATTCCTTTGGTATTTGCTGCAAATATTGGCTTTGCTTCTCAAAATGGAGGCACTACTGGTGGCGATGCTGCTAAAATTGTAACTGCCACTAATTACATTGAGCTAAAAAATTATTTAGAGAGTCCAATTAATAATTATATAGTTAAAGTAGAGGGTAGAATATACAACAATACCTCTGGTGGAAGCATTAGAGTAAGAAGTAATAAAACTTTAATTGGCACAACAGCCAATGCATTTCTAGATGGAGTTGGTTTAACAATTGATGGGTATAGAAATGTAATTGTTAGAAATATTAAATTTTCTATGAGTTCAATTACCAACAGAACCGATCCTATGGTTTATTCTCCAACAGGAGATGAAGGCAGACCACAAATTTTAGTAAACGGTGGCGATGCAATTAGAATTAGCAACTCTACCAATATCTGGATAGATCATTGTGAATTTTTTAATGAAGATCCTGATGTGCAAACCAATCAAGATTTGTACGATGGCTTAGTAGACATTGGTGGCAACAGTGCTTTTATTACTGTTTCTTGGAACTATTTTTACAACCATCATAAAGTTCATTTAATTGGTAGTTCAGATAGTGATAGCCCTGATAGAAGAACCACTTTTGCCTTTAACTATTATAATAAAGTAAAGCAACGTTTACCATCGTATAGATTTGGTACAGCACATGTATACAACAATTATTTCAACAATATAGGTAGTTCTGCCATTAATAGTAGAATGGGGGCTTGTATAAAAGTAGAAAACAATGTTTTTGAAACAGTAAGAAGTCCTTTAACCACAGATGGTTCACCTACTGGCAGATATGAACTTAGTAATAACAGTTTCACTGGTATTTCTGGTACTACTGCACCAACTACATCTACTTGTACAGCTTCAATACCCTATATATATGAATTAAAACCAGTTGGTGAAGTGAAAACTTTGGTAATTGCAGGTGCAGGTGTTGGAAAACTTTAATATTAAAATCCCCTTTGAACTTAAAAAATCCGCTATTGGCGGATTTTTTTTATTGACCAAAATTTACAAATCACGTTTCTTAATAATTGCAACAGTTAATCGGCTAATGCAGAGTAATTTTTCTTTTGCATCATAAATTTTTATGTCCCAAACATGTGTACTAGCACCAATATGTATAGGTGTTGCAATCCCAGTAACAAATCCATCTTTAGCACTACGTAAATGGTTAGCATTAATTTCTAAACCTACACACATAAATTTAGTTGTATCAATAATTAATGCACTGCCCACACTGCCTAAAGTTTCAGCCAATGCTACACTTGCACCACCGTGCAATAAACCATAAGGTTGCTTAGTTCTATGATCTACTGGCATGGTAGCTTTTAAATAATTATCGCCAATTTCGGTAAACTGCATACCTAAATGTTCACCTAAAGTATTTTTTCCTAACTGTTCAAAATGAGCCAATTCAATTGCTTGATTAAACCAAATAGACATAGAGTAGTTTGTTGAAATTAATTGTACTAATTATTAATACTTGGCAAGGTTACAATAAATTCTGTTCCAACATTTACTTCACTTGTTGCAGTAATTGTTCCACCCAATGCCAATACTTGAGATTTTACCATATATAAACCTATGCCTTTGCCTTCTACATGATGATGAAATCTTTTATACAAACCAAACAAATAAGCACCATTTTTCTCCATGTCTATGCCAATTCCATTGTCTTTAAAATGAATGAGAATTTGTTCTCCTTTTAACTCCGACCAAATTTCTATCAGTGGCTGTTTAGCAGGATTTGAATATTTAATTGAGTTAATAATTAAGTTTTGAAATATACTTACTACATAAGTTTTTAAAGAAAAGCAAAAAGACAATTTAGAGAAATTAGTTCTAATTTGAACACTTTTTTCTTGAATTACATTTTGAATACTCTCAATAATATTATTGGTTATTTCTTCAAAAAAAACTTCTTCTTTTAACTCAGAAACTTCCCTACGAACACGTAAAATTTTAGAAACATCTTTCACCACACCATCTAATATTTCGGCAGATTGAGCAATAGAATGTAATACTTCATTTTGATCTTCACAAGAAAGTGAAGTTTGTAATAATGAATTTAAACCAATAATATTTGCAAGTGGAGCTCGAATGTTATGCGATAAAATATAAGCAAACTGTTCCAAATCTCTATTACGTTGAATTAACTCCGTTGCTGTTTTTTGAGATTCCAATGCTAAGGCTTTTTCGTTCGTAATATCAAAAGCCGATAAACATAAACCAATAACCGAGTTTTGATCTATAACTGGATTAATGCCTATTCTAAAAAACTTAATTAATCCATTATTTTTATGTTCAATCTCGTATGCTATAGAACTTTTTTGCTGAATCACTTTTTCAAAATAAGATATTTTGAACTCTTTTCGATTAGGATGAAGGATAGAGGGGAAATTTTTACCAATCTCAAGTTGAATATCTGTGTGATTGGCATACCCATCTTGCATAGACTCGTTAAATGCAACAATAGAATAGTTCATATCTAATAGTATATAACCAATATCGGTGCTTTTGAATATAGTAGACAAATTAGCTTGCGATTGTTCTAACTTGGTTTGTATGTTTCGCCAATCTAAGTAATCGCCAATTAATTTTGCTATAGCATTAATTAAGTTTTGCTCTTCTTCTAAAAATTCTAGAGTTGAATTTATTTGCTCATTTTGTAAGTAAACAACTTCAATATAACCAAACTCTGTATTTGGTAATTGAATAGGGGCTTTTATACAAATAGAAGATGACCGATAATTATTTGTAATATACTGTTGATTATCGAACACTATTTTAGCTGCACACCAATCAGGAAACTGAAAACCTCTATGTAATAAATGGACAATCTTATGCAATACTTCATCAACAGGTATAGATAAATTTTGCAAAGTTTGACTCGCAAAATATAAAGTTCTAAGTTCTTTAATTCTTTCGTTTAATAAATAATTAGCTTTTTCTTTTTCTTGTTCGGTTTGAATGGCACGAACAGACAAGCTAATATTTTCGGCAATACGTTTTAATACTTCAACTTCATGAGTATCAAAAGCATCAATTTTATCGGAATAAATATTTAAAGTTCCTATATGCTCAATGGATAACGATATTGGCAAAACCATTGAGGCTTCAATATTATATTTTGCAGCAGCATTCTTCCATGGAATTGTTGAAAGTGATTGTTGAAAATTGTTGGTAATAACAGGTTTACCAGTTAATAAAGCTGTTGCTGTGGGGCCATTTTTTTGTAATGGATCTTTTAAGTCAATTACGATATTATTTAAATAATCTACTGCTCCAAATTTAGCAATGGGTGCAGCTATTTGGCTTTCATCGGTAGGTAAAGGTTTTTTTGAAATCCAAGCTAAAACATAGTTTCCTTCGGTTACAATACATGAACAAATACTTTGAAAAAGATGTGCTATACTAGTTTCTTTAAGTATTTTATCGTTCACTTTATTCAATAAAGCCAATTCTCTGTTTACTTTATTAAGTTTCTGTTCATGCAATTTTATATCTGAAACATCAGTTTGTATTCCATCCCAAAGAACACTGCCATCTTCTAATAATGTTGGAACCGATTGAATTTGTAACCACTTAATTGAACCATCTTTTGCTTGAAATTGGAAATTAACTTTTAATGGTTCTATGTTTTGTAAAGCATCAAGTTCTTTTTCTTGTAGTAAAAATTTGTGCTCATGGGCAACCGAACTATAGAGTATTGAAGCATCTTGAAGAATCTCTTCACTAGTATAACCAATTTGCTTTTCTACATTTTTACTAATGAAATTAAATTTCCGATCTCCATCTTTATGTATATGAATTTGATAAAACACCACCGAAAAAAGCTTATTACTCAATACATCAATTAGATGTTCGTGATTTGGTAAAGCAACATGTGATGGAATAATAGACATAAGGCAGCAGTTTAACCTTAGTAAAGATTTTACTATTGTTTAAAACTAGTTAAAATAAGAATGACTTTAACTGACATATATCAGTAAAAGAAAATTCTACTATAACTATGTTCTATTTTACAGTACTGAGTAAAGTTTGAATTACAGCATTGGGCAAAAATGGAGACGCATCTCCCCCATTTTTCAAAATATCTCTAACAATCGTTGAAGCTACAGAAGTGTATTTAGGTTCTCCTGTTAAAAAAACGGTTTCAATGTTTTTATCCATAGTTCTATTTGCATCAGCAATAGATTTTTCATATTCAAAATCACTTACAAAACGAATACCTCTTAAAATAAATTTAGCACCAATTGTTTTACAAAAGTTTACTGTTAACCCTTCAAATGCTGTGCTTTCCACTTTGGATTCATGCTCATAAATTTCTTTGAACCAAGCCATTCTTTGTTCGGCAGAGAACATAGGATTTTTAGCTGAATTCACCCCAATGCCTACGACTATCTTATCAAACAAAGGCAATGCTCTATTGATAATGTCTACATGACCCAATGTTACAGGATCAAAGGTTCCAGGAAAAAGGCAAATTCGTTGGAGCATGGGGAAAGGGTTTAAAGTTTACAGTTTAAGGTTCAAAGTTCTTCTAAAGCCATAACATACAACTTATAACCTATAACTTTTAACTCATATCTCATAGTCAGTTTTCTCTATTCGCTAGTAAATATAGCACAGCCATTCTAGTTGCAACACCATTTTCTACTTGATTCAAAATTATTGAATATTCACCATCGGCTACATCGCTATCTAATTCAACTCCTCTATTAATTGGTCCAGGATGCATAATGGTAATCTCTTTTCCTAAGCTATCTAAAAGTTTTCTACTTACACCATAAGCCAAATTATATTCTCTTAACGAAGAAAATAAAGGCTGATTTTGACGCTCTAATTGAATACGCAACACATTGGCAACATCGCACCATTGTAATGCATTTTTTAAATTATATTCAACAGGAATATTTAATGCCTCTGTAATATATTTTGGAATTAAAGTTGGCGGACCAGCAACCTTAATTTCAGCTCCCATTTTTTTCAATAAATAAATATTACTCAACGCTACACGACTATGCATAATATCGCCAACAATAGCCACTTTTAAGCCCTCTAAACTGCCAAACTTTTCTTGCATACTAAATGCATCTAACAACGCTTGTGTAGGATGTTCGTTAATACCATCACCAGCATTTACAATGGCAGCAGGAATATGTTTTGCTAAAAAATGAGGAGCACCACTTGCACTATGTCTCATCACCACCATATCTACCTTCATGCTCAAAATATTATTGACTGTATCGAGCAGGGTTTCTCCTTTGGCTGCACTACTGCCACTTGCTGTAAAATTAATGGTATCGGCACTTAACCTTTTCTCTGCTAGCTCAAAAGAAATTCTAGTACGTGTACTGTTTTCGTAAAACAAGTTTACAATAGTAACATCTCTTAAGGATGGAACTTTTTTAACAGGTCTCTGTAAAACGTCTTTAAAATTAGCTGCAGTAGATAGAATAAGTTGTATATCCTCTTTGGTGAGGTTTTTAATACCAAGTAAATGTTTGGTAGATAGTTTCATTAAAAAGCGAAGTTAATAGTTGAGAAGAAGTTTGAGAAAAAAAGTTGCATTTGTTATGCACATTTCACCTTTTTAGAAATCTCATAATAAATAATAATTACTTATTCAGCTATTCTTTTACTTCACAACTTAAGAGTCGAATAATTCATGTAACTTTTGTTGTAATATTTTTTTATCTGGAAGTTGTGTTTTATACTCAGCTACCATTGTTGGAGAAAGACTTCTACTTAATGCATATTCAACAACTTCATTGTCCTTGTCTTTACACAATAAAATTCCAATACTCGGATTTTCATTTGTTTTTTTCACATTCCGATCTAGTGCTTCTAAATAAAAATTCAATTGACCCAAATGTTCAGGTTTAAATTTATCAGCCTTTAATTCAAATGCTACTAAGCATTGTAATCCTCTATGAAAAAATAACAAATCAATAAAAAAATCGCTGTTGCCAACTTGTAACTTATACTCTTGTGCAATAAACAAAAAATCTTTTCCCAGCTCAAGAATAAAATGCTTAATCTGTTTTACCAGCTCATGTTGTAAATCGCTCTCGTTATAGGTTTCTGGCAGGTTCAAAAATTCAAATACATAGCTATCTCTAAAGGTATTGATAAACTTATTGGTAGTTTCTCTCGGCAGTGCTGAGAGTTTTTGATTACTTATTAAAGTTCGTTCAAAAAAACCTGCAGAAATTTGTCGCTCCAATTCTCTGGAACTATAATTTTCTAACTTACAAACGTTTAAATAAAACTCACGTTCTTCTATTGTTTTAGAACGTGAAAAGATAATCAAGTTATGTGTCCAACTAATTTCTCTCAGCAATGCCGAGAGTTTTGGAGAGTTTTTATATGCTTCGTAAAACTGCTTCATTCTCCAAATATTTTTATCAGAGAACCCTTTAAGTTCGGGTTGATTTTTTTGAATGTAGTTTGACAATTCTTTTACTACACTATCGCCCCATTCAGACTGTTCAATTTTATTACTTATGTATTCGCCAATTTTCCAATACAAATTAATCAATTCAGCATTTACAGATTTAATGGCACTTGCACGAGATTGATGAATTAGCTGAATAATATGATCAAAGCGATTATGCATAATTTGTAACAAGGATTCTAAACTAAAAAGTAATTTTCATTATAGAATTCATCTCCAAAAACAGTTCGTTATAATAGAAAATGTATTAAAAATTATTCTAGCTCAACACATTCTTTTACTCCATTTTCTTTCCAAAAAACTTTTACTTTTTGCGTAACAATCGTATCAATTGCTCTTCCTGTATAATCGGGTTGAATGGGCAATTCTCTGTTGAATCTTCTATCAATCAAAACACATAATTCAACTTTTTTGGGCCTACCAAAATCTAATAAAGCATCCAATGCTGCTCTAATAGTTCTGCCTGTCCATAAAACATCATCTATCAACACAACTTGTTTATTTTCAATGCTAAAAGGAATATGTGTTTTATTAGCTACATGCAACTCTTTGCGTACATCATCTCTATAAAATGTAATGTCTAAAATACCGTATTCAATGGTTTCATTGGGCAATAATTCTGTTAGAGTGTCGGCTATTCTATCGCTCAAAAAAATTCCCCTTGGTTGTATTCCAATGATAACAGTCTCTTTTAACTGCAAATGATTTTCTAGTATTTGATGAGCCAAACGCTTTACGGTTAAAGCAACTTGTTGTTGAGATAGAATTGTTTTCAAGAAAAAAAATTTTGCTAAAAATAAATGCTTTATCCGAAATGTAAATAGATTTTATTGCTTACAACCTTGCCTTCTTCTTGTATCAATTAAATACTGAATTTTCCAAACGTTATTCACCTTTAATAGAACAAAATGATTTACACCACAATGGCTGAATGTACCATTGTAATAAAAGTTGTAGGGAGTCCAAGCAGTAGCCAATAAACCATCTATTTTAATGGTTTCAAAAACAATTTGTTCATCTGCTGCATTCGCAGGTAAAGTTGCAATTTGTTGAACAAAAGCGTTCACTTCATCTGTTTTAGCAACTGTTTTGCCTTCTTTATTTTTTACAATCGTTTGTAGTATAGCACTATCTGCAAAGCAATCTTTTAAAAGTGTTGCATTGCTTTTTTTCATAGCATAGAATAATTGATTAATTGTAGCTTTCACCGAATCTTCGGCTAATTGTGCAAAGGAAATATGGGTAATTAAAACACCTATCAATAACAATACTTTTTTCATTTAATTTCTTTTATAAAATAAAAATAAGCTGATAAGAAAATATTGTTTTCAGACAAATGATAAATGGCAAAATGCCTTTGTGCAACTTAGTTTTTATCTATGGCTACAATACAAGCAACCATAGTTTTTCCGTTTTGAATAGCTGTATTAAATTCCATTGTTCCATTATTGGTAGTATTGAATTGAATAGAATTGTTGTTTGAAGTACGAACTACTTTGTTTACAGCATTTTCAAAACCCAAATTTTTATTGTTATTAATAGCATTATTCAATTCAAAAACATCTAATGGCGTTGTACTAGTAACAATAGCAATATGATCTTGAGTGCCTATATCATCGGCCATGAGACTTTTTCCTCTTGGAAAAAGCCTATAACCAGTAATACCAAAATAAGGAGAGAAAATAGTTTTACTTGCATCGGCTTTTGCTGGATATGGAAATAATACATAACTACTTCCATCGGTTTCTTTACCAATAATGTACACATAACAAGGGGTATTATTTTTGACTTCTATTTTAAAAGTGGTACCTTTTTTTATGGGCGAAGTTGTTGTAAATACATTGCTACTATTGTTTTGTAGTTGAATATACTGTTTGGATTTTGCGTTTACTAATCCAATTTCAAGTGCAAGATTTTGTGCAATGGCATTTCCTTTTTTAGGCATAGGATCTAAGCCATAAGCTTCTTTAACAAAGTGTTTAAAATCTTTATATAATACCCAAGCAACACCATTAGAACCCCACTCTTTTCCCCAACTATTCATTATTTGAAAAGCACCACCTTCTTTTCTATCATCATAACCTATTACACACATTGCATGACCACCAAAACCCATCATGTTATAATCATCTTGTGTTGGATGCCAAATTTCTTGTCCTTGCATTTCTTGCATAAAACTTCCACCAACCATCATCCCAATTACAACAGGCACATCTTTGGCCAAGTGTTGCTTAATGGCATGAAGATTAATGTTTTTTGTACTTTCATTTTCTGTTAATCTTGTATAACCTAACATTCTTTTATCGGCGGCAGCTTGTACTAAAGAATTATCTGGCTTTCGTTCACAGTCTTTATCGGTGTAGGGAAAATCATTAAAAGGTACTGCACCGACCTCGGTTAGGTTTTTCATGGCTCTAATTAAGTAGCTACCTTGACAACCTTCTAACCCAATTTGATTGTACATAAAAGCAGGACTGAATGCTGATGTATTAGCATTTTCTCCTGTACTTGCAGCTTCAACAATGGTTCTTGCAGCGTAAGCACTACTCCATGCAACACAGCTACCTTGTTGACCTTGATTAAGACGTTCGGGTGCAAATTTTAGTAAAGAAATATATTCGGGTAAATCGTTTTTACTTTCATCTAAACCCTCATAGACATTGGCTTTTGCAAAAGTATCTTTATTTAAATTACCACCGGTTGCATATTGTTGAACGATATTGCTTACTGCATTCATGTTACAACCTCCACCACTAAAATACATGAAAGCAGCACCTGCAAGAACAATCAATAATAAAGCAGGCTTACGAATGAGTAACCCAATAATCATTGGCAAAAATTGGAAGAGTATATTTCCACCTCCTCCTCCTCTTCCACCTCCTCCTGGTGTACGTTCATTTTCGTTAGAATAATTGTCATTTTCATCATCAACCATTCTTATTGGCATAGTGTAATTTTTTTAGTAGTGAGTTAAAGGTTGAAAGTTTAAAGTCGAAGGTTTAAGGTTGAATATCACTTATTATATTCTAGTTTTTAGCTTTTAGTTTTTAGTTTTTAGTTTTTAGTTTTTCAACCTTTAGTTTTTATTCCCTTCGTTTTTCTCCAAAATAATATTTGCCAAAGTATATAAATCTTCCTGTGTGTGCAAGGCATTTAATACAACTCTATTGATTTTATTGGCTTGTGGATTTGGATAAGCAAAAGAAGAAATAATGATTTGATATTGCTTAAAATAGGCTTCATCTAATTGTTCAGGCAAAATAAAAATGGGTAAACGATCATCGTTATAAATATGCTCATTAGTTACAAGCAGTTTTTTCAGTATTTCTATATATGACAAAAGTTTTGTTCGCTGAGTTTGATAAATATGCTGACCATTAATAAATGCATGCACCAAAGCTGGTGCAATTGCTGTTGATGCTGTAAACTCTGGCAATGATTGAATTAATTGTGCTGTAGCTGCATTACTACAACTTATTGCACCACCATTTATACTAAATGCTTTTGATAAAGAGTAGGTAATAATATATTCGATATTGTTTCTTTTTGGCAAAAAGCTAGAAATACCTGCACCGTTATTTCCAATTAAACCAATGCCATGAGAATCGTCTATAATCACAATTACAGGTTCTTCTATAAATTTCAAAAAATCAAAATCGTTTACTTCACCATTTAAAGGGTTTACAGAATCAGCCATTAAAACTGGTGTTTTAGCAAAGCTTTGCTCATGCATGCTATTTAAAGTTCTTTCTGCCCATTTATCAAATGTGATCAGTTCTTGTTGTAGTTTATTAATAGCAGGATGAGCAACTGGACAAACACTTGTTGGATGACCTTTAAATAATCCTGACGCAAGTGTACCTGCACTAAACCCAGATGACAAACTCACTGTTTTTGAAGTATTGGTAATAGTAGAGAGTAAGTTTTCAAACGTTTCATAAATAGACAAGCCTGTATTTGAAATTCTTGATGAAGGAAATAACCAACCATATTGTTTCAATCCATCAAGAACAAGTTCGTTGAAATGTTCATGATGTTGTACACCCAAATAAGCATAACCCGAAAAAAATAAATATTCTTTTTGGTTACATATTGTTGTACGTCCTGGATTATTAGAAAGTTGAAACATAATATGGTTAAAAACTCTTTATAAATATCGAATTACAGAAATCGCTTACTTATAAAATTCGTGCAATTCGAGTAATTGGGTTAATTCGTGACTTTAATACTATGTTTATCCTTCATAGATTCATTAAAGCTTTTACTATTACCTTTTGGAATACTTAGGCTTTTCCATTTAGTATTGTTAATGATTTTTCCAATGTACACAATTTGTCCTACGTGGTAAGGATAATGAGCCAACTGCCGTAAAATTGCATCGTATACTGTTAATGGTTCAGTTCTAATATAAATAGTTTTATTTAAATCTGCTTCCTGCAAACTTTTCAGGGTATCTAACAAACATTTCCAACCTTCATTCCAAAAAGAAATAAAATCTTGTTTGCTACATTCCATGGCTAAAAATTCTGCATCACGGCTTCTCCATTCTTTTTCCCCATCTTCAGTTAAAAAATTGGTCCACCTGCTTAACATATTGCCATACATGTGTTGAATGATAATTGCAATGCTATTACTTTCTTCATTGGGTTGATATAAAAAATCTTGATCGTTTAATTGTTCAAATGTAGCATCACCTAATTGTTTGTAGTATTCAAAACGCTTAATTACGTCTGTTAAAAAATGAGTCGTTATCATTAGAAAGAATGTTTGATTAAGAAAATTTTTCTATTTTTTCATTTGCAGTAATATCCTCATTACTACGAATTTGTATTTGAACATTGGTAATCCATTCGGTACAATTTCTTTTATATAAATGTTCGTTAATTGAATGAACAACCGCCATCACTTCATCGTACTTACCTTCTACAACAGTAGCAAATGGTCCTATCTGATATTGAATACCAGATTGCTGAATAATTTCAATGGCTTCATCTATCCAACTGTAAGGATGTTTGTCTTGTACAATAGGTACAAGTTGAATAGATGCGTTAATAATAAATGAATGCATAAAAAATGATTGTATAAAAATTAAATCAACTTTAGTTTAAAGAAATCTATAGTTCGCTGCCACGATAATTTAGCTGCTGTTTCATTGTATCTAGCAGTAGAAGTATCATTGTGAAAAGCATGATTTACTCCTTCGTACAAATATAATTCATAAGGAATATTATGTTGCTTTAAAGCAGCTTCATAATTAGCCATTCCTGCATTTACACGTTCATCTAAACCTGCATAATGTAGTTGAACAGCAGCTTTAATTTTTGCTACTTCTTCTAACAAAGGTTGCCTACCATAATAGGCAATAGCAGCTTTTAAGTTTGGCATATTTACTGCTAAATTATTGGCCATAGCACCACCCCAACAAAAACCAACACAACCAAATTTACCATTACTATCTTTTCTTGTTGAAGCATAATCAAATGCTTTTAGAAAATTATTCAATGTTTGCTTTGCATCTAACTTAGCAAACATTGACCTTGCGTCATCTTCATTTGCAGGTGCAGTTGGCAAGGCTGATAAAGCATTGGGTGCAATTGCTAAGAATCCAGCCATAGCCACACGTCTGGCTACATCTTCAATATGTGCATTTAAACCCCTATTTTCATGAATTACAACTACCGTTGAATATTGACTAGTAGCGGTAATGGGTCGTGCAACATAGGCTTGCATGGTGCAATTATCGCCTGCATACTCTACTCGTTCAGTGAACAATTGATCAGCTGGTATTTTTGCAGTAGCAGCATGTGCATAGTTGCTTTCTAACAAAGGCAAAATAGACATTGCAGCTACAGTTCCCCCTGCCAATAAAGCCAAACGTTTTAAAAAATCTGTTCGTGAAAGTGGCTTATGTGTGTACTCATCATAGAGATTAATAATTTCTTGATTCATGCTATTGTATTGATTGATTTTTTAAATTATTTCTGCGTAATCATAAATACAGCAGGCACAGATCTTTGCCCTTCTTTATCACTTGGCTGAATGGTTTCTTTTCCATTCACCAATAAACAACTGCTTCCACCTCCATCTAAATTTAAGGCTTCCCAACAACCAATATCTTGCAATAATTTTGCCTCTTGTAATAAACTTGCACCTTCTGCAATGCCTTTCATTCTGCCTTGAATAACCATTACAATTAATAAACCATCTTTTGTATAACCCATGCAAGTTCTTGGATGTTTATCGGTTAAACCAGATTTGCCACTAAATTTCATCTCTTCATTATTGGTAATTTTTATCTCCCCATTTTGTATTAAAACAGGACCTCCACCTACTGCGGTTTGCATTTTCCATTTTTTATGGAGATTACTTTTTTGCAAAAAATATTTTGATATAAATGGAAAAGAATCTTTAAAATTTCCCAATACAATTTGTGATGCTTTTGCTTTGTCGAGGGATGAATCTGTATATAACCAAGCCACATCAGCTCTTCTTTTTTTATCAATTCCAATTGCACTTCCAAAACTATGGCGATAGGTAAATGTATCTTTTCCTCTTCCAACAATTGAATGAATATTATATCCTAATAGCTTACCATTTTTAATAACCGTATTCAGATTTTTACTGTGTTTGAATTCAAAAAAAGTAGTGTTCACCACTAATAAAGGTTGATTGTTTCTTTCAAAATATTGTTGTGGTGTAAGCCTTCTACCTAAAGTTGTATCCACAGTAAAATCTAGGTTTTTATCTTTCAATTCTGCACTAACATAATAAGCAATATTAGGTGCACCATCAATACTATCATTAGTATAAAACACATGAACAGTTGGTGGTAATGGTTGAAATAACGAATCAACATTCTTCCATTTAACCTGAGCATTTATAGAAAACGGAAGTAATACAATAAAACACAAATACTTTTTCATAGAAATTTATTTCGAATTTGCATAATCGAAAACCAACATACAAAATGCTTTTACACCTACGTCAAGTTTGCTATCATCTATCATAAAATCAGGCGTATGATGCGGTGGTGCATCTTTAGGATTTTTATCTCTTGGCATTCCTCCAAAATAAAAAAAGAAGCTAGGTACTTTTTCGCCAAAGAAAGAAAAATCTTCGGCACCGGTTACCCAATTCATGGCTCTTACATTGTTTTTGCCTACTGCTTTTTCTAAAGTAGGCAACATTTTTTTAACTAGTTCAGGTGTGTTATAAGTAACCAAAGTTTTGTTTTCAATAGTCACTTCTGCTTCTGCATGATAAGTTGCTGCAATGTTTTGTGCAACGGATTGTACTTCAGATAAAACTTTTAATCGAATGTCTTTGTCTAAATTTCTAATAGTACCTAAAAGCTCGGCTTCTTCTGGAATAATATTAAATCGTACGCCACTATGTATTGCACCTACAGTAATTACAACAGGAGCTTTAGTTAAATCGCTAGAACGACTAACAATTCCTTGGAATGCATTAATAATTTGTGCTGAAACATAAATAGGATCTACACCAAGCCAAGGTTGAGAGCCATGACTACTTTTGCCCTTTACTTTTACTTTAAATAAATCGGCACTGGCCATAAAAGATCCTTCTTTATATTGAATATCGCCAGCAGGAATATTGCTTTCAATATGCAAACCAAAAATCACCTCCACTTTAGGATTATCTAACACACCTTCTTTCATCATTAAAGCAGCACCACCTTCTTCACCTTCAGGTGCCCCTTCTTCTGCTGGCTGAAAAATAAATACCACTGTTCCAGCAATTTCAGCTTTCAATTTACTCAATACTTCAGCAGTTCCCATTAAAATTGCTGTATGGGCATCATGACCACATGCATGCATTACACCAACTTTTTGATTGCCATATTCTGTTACTACAGTAGATTTATAGGATAAATCATTTCTTTCAATCACAGGCAGTGCATCCATATCGGCTCTTAAAGCAATTACTGGACCTGGCTTTGCACCTATTAAAATGCCCACCACTCCGGTTTTAGCAACTCCTTCTTTTACCTCTATCCCCAAGCTTTTTAAGTGAGCTGCTACTTTTTTACTGGTATTAAATTCTCTGTTACTCAATTCTGGGTTTTTATGAATATCTCTACGCCAATTAATTACTTTAGCTTGTACTTGCTGTATTAGTACATCTAAATTTTTAGGAATATCATTTTTTTGAGCAATAGACTGTAATGTAATCAACAGCAGAAATAGAAATATTTTTTTCATACAAAATTTTTAGATGCTACTAAACTACTGTTTCATCAATGAATTTGAAAAAAAAATTTAAGTGTACATTATTTTAGTTCTAACTTTACTACTGTTTTGAATGACAACCTATGAAACAAATTCTTCTATCCATTCTTCTTGTAAGTTTTGGCTTTTTAAAAGCACAAACTAGCTCACAACTTTTGGATGCTTTGAAGAAAGCTCCCAACGACACATCTAAAGTGAGAATTTATGGTAAACTATCGGCTTATTACATGCTTTCAAAGCCTGATAGTGCCACACACTATTGTGGTGAAGGTTTAAAATTAGCAAAGGCATTAAAATCGAAATATAGTGAAGCTCTCATATTATCTCAATTAGCTAGTGTAAACGACACCCACAGCAACTTTGTAGTTGCAAAAAAATACTACGAAGAAGCATTAAATATTTTTATTGATTTAAAGAATGAATTATCTATTGCAACTGTAAAAAACAGCTTAGGAGTTACCGAAGGGAAAAGTGGCAATTTTAAAGTAGCAACTAATTTATTTTTAGATGCCTTATCAATTTACAAAAAATTAAATAATACCAACGGTATTGTACAGAGTTATATAAAACTTGGAACAGTAAGCGATATTAATGGCAACTTAGATAAAGCCTTAGAATACTTTACCCTTGCCAATAATTTAAATAAAGACACTACCAATAATGCCTACTTTACATTACTGAATAATTTTGGAATAAATGCTGCAAGACGAGGCAATTTTAACAAAGCAATTGAGTATTTTGAAACTGCAATTCGGAGTAGTAGCAACAAGCCACAATTTGTTGATGTATATATTGCCAATTTGAATAATTGCATGAAAGCATATTCTGAAATGGGTAATAAACAAAAGGCATTGGTATATCATAAAATGGCTTTAGAAAAAACAAGAGCGTTTAATTTACCCGATGAAGAAGCAAGAGCCCTATACAATTTTGCAACTTATGAAGTAAGAACAAACCCATCTTTAGCCACCAATTATTTAGAGCAAGCTTTAGCTATACAAAAAAAAAATGGTGGCAACCCCGATTTAACCGCAAGCATTTATGGTGAATTGAGCCGAGCTTATAAATATAGCAACAAACACCAAGCAGCATTTGATGCTTTAGAAAAATATTACAATTTAAAAGATAGCTTTTTTAATATTACTAAATCTAGAGAATTGGCAAATATGTTTGCAGATTACGAGTTGAACGAAGCCAAAAATCAAGTTGAAGAGTTAGAATTATTAAATGCCAAAAGAACAGCAGAAAGAAATATTGTAATTGTAGCAATTGTAGCAATTTTCATCATCATTGTTATACTTTGGAGAAATAGCATTAGACTCAAACAATTGAACCTTCAACTTACTGAAACCAATAAAGTAAAAGATAAATTATTCTCCATTATTGGACACGATTTAAAGGGCCCAATTGGCAATATTGTTCAATCATTAGAGCTGATTAATGACAATGATTTAAATGCAATTGAACAGAAAACGCTGATTGAAGAAGTTCGAAAACAAACTACTGTTACTAATCAAACCTTAAACGATTTACTTACTTGGGGTCAATCACAATTAAATGGTGTAATTATTAATCCATCTGCAATTAAGACAAAAGATATTATTACACATACGGCAGATGTTCTATCTACTCAAGCTTCTAAAAAACAAATAAAAGTTATAGACAACACAAGTGAACAGGATTTAATAAAGGTAGATAAAAATCATTTAGAATTTATTTTTAGAAACTTAATTTCTAATGCCATAAAGTTCAGTAATGATAACTCAACTATTGAAATCAATAGCACTTACAATACAAAAGAAAATAATATTGTATATGCCATAAAAGATTATGGAAAAGGTATTAGCAAAGAACAGCAACAACAATTTTTGTTATCTACCATAAAAGTAAGTTATGGCACTAGCGGAGAAAAAGGTACTGGTTTGGGATTGCTATTAACCAAAGAATTTATTAAAGCTAATAATGGTAAAATTTGGTTAGAAAGTGAAATAGATAAAGGCACTACTTTTTATATTTCTTTACCCAAAGCCTAACCAACTAATCGATTAATTTCAATAAATAATTTTTTAATATTTGAACACCTCGAGTAGCAGGTTGCTCAATCAACGTAAGTTGTTGACTGTTTGAAGTTGATGGTATTTTTTTATCTACTATAAACTTAGGAATATGTTTGGGTGCATATTGCAATAATCCTGCAGCAGGATACACTTGTAACGAAGTGCCCACCACAACAAAAATTTCTGCTAACGATGTAATATCTGCTGCTATTTCAATCATTGGAACAGCTTCTTCAAACCAAACAATATTTGGACGTAGTTGACCTCCATCTTCTGCTAAATCGCCCAAATGAATATCGCCACGTATTTCAAATATTTTTTCTGTATTTTTTACACTACGCATTTGAAAAATTTGACCATGTAAATGCACCACATTTTTACTTCCTCCACGTTCGTGTAAATCATCTATATTTTGAGTAATAATGGTTACATCAAAATATTGTTCCAATTCTGCCAAGCCAATATGAGCAGCATTGGGCTTTGCAGCAGCAACATCTTTTCGTCGGAGGTTATAAAAATCTAATACCATTTGTGGGTTTGCAGCAAAACCTCTTGGCGTTGCAACTTCATAAACATTATAACCTTCCCATAATCCATCACTATCTCTAAAAGTTTTCAACCCACTTTCAGCACTAATACCTGCTCCCGTAAGTATTACTAATTTCTTTTTTTTCATAAATGAAAGGTAATGTAAAATGTTTTTAAGAAAAGGATATCAATCTATTTTTTGCATGAAATTACTATGAGTCATACACTTTAAAGAATACAAAAAATCCGAAGTCTATAGACTTCGGACAATTAAAAAATTAACTCACTATTTTTTCTTTAATACAATGACTAAACTATCTCTTGACATTAGTTTAGCAGTACTATCTTGAGAAAAAGAAAGTTGATAACCTACATACGTAGTATCTTCTTGTAAAAAAAGTTCATTGCCTTGTACATAGTATTTGTTTAAAACTAAATCTTTAGTCAACAATTCGCTAAAAGTACTATCAGCATTGAATTGTAATACTGTTGAATCAGTTTTTGCCATTGCAAAAATGAGTAATGATAAACTGCTACTATCTTTTCCAGCAGGATACAAGCTATCTACTTTCCAAGTACCAACAATAGTTGTTTGTGGAGGCTTTTTTTTACTAGTAAACCAATCGCAAGAAAATAAGGTTACCGATACTGCAATAATTAATGCAGCGAACATTGTTTTTTTCATGATGCAGGAAATTTAAATGATGATGAAATAAATTTTGCAGGCCTGCTAATATGAATACTTGTGTTGCACTAAAAGTAACCTGATGTAAAAAGTTAAATTAATCTTATAGCCTCGTAACACTCAATGCAAATTATTCTATCCATTTCTTTAGCAAGTTAATTTCTCCAAACAACTATCATGTTTAGTTCATACTAATTACTATAGTTTCGCAGCTTTAAAACAACCCTATAACATGAAACTAGAAGACATTTTACTTGAAAGAAGTAATCATCAATGTGAACTTTGCCAATCAACCCAAGGCATTAAATTATACGAAGTATTGCCTCAAGATACTACCAATAAAGACAACAATATTATTGCTTGTAGTAAATGTATTGCTCAAATTGAAAAGAAAGAAGAGCCAGATAGTGCACATTGGACCAAGTGTTTACCCGAGTCTATGTGGAGTGAAATACCAGCTATACAAGTTACTGCTTGGCGTTTATTGAATAGATTTAGAAACGAGAGTTGGGCTGCCGAAAGTTTAGATATGTTGTATTTAACCGATGAAAACCTTGAATGGGCAAAAGCTACAGGCGACCATGAAAATGATGGTTCGGTTGATTTACACAAAGATTGTAATGGACAAATTTTACAAAGTGGTGATACTGTTGTATTAATAAAATCTTTAGATGTAAAAGGCAGTACACTCAATGCAAAAATGGGTACTGTTGTAAAAAACATTCGACTAGTTGCAGAAAATACCGAACAAATAGAAGGTAAAATTGAAGGTCAAACCATTGTTATTTTAACGAAATATGTACGTAAGCAAGGTGTTTAGTAGTATAAAATTTAAAAGCCATCTTACAAATGTAAAATGGCTTTTAAATTACTTCTTCCTCTTCTTTTTTTCAATGGGCTTCTTTGAAATTTCTTCTGTTGCATTTGGTTTCATTACCCACTCATAATCTAGTTGACGTTTATCTAGATTAGCTGCAACTACTTTAATAAATACTTTATCGCCCATTCTAAAAACTTTACCACTTCTTCTACCAACTAAACTATACTCTCCTTCAATGGCTCTAAAATCGTCAAAATCACTTAACCCTACTATACTTACCAACCCTTCACATTTATGTGCAACGGTTTCTACCCAAAAGCCAAAACTGGCAACACCACTTATTACGCCTTCAAACACTTCACCTAAATGATCTTTTAAATATTCTACTTGTTTGTATTTATTGCTGGCACGTTCACATTCCATTGCTGCTCTTTCTCTTTCGCTGGTATGCTTACATTTCTCTTCCATCTTTTTATCAATGATGGGTTTGTTGGTAAGCACACTTTGTAAAACTCTATGCACCAATACATCTGGATAGCGTCTAATTGGCGAAGTAAAATGACAATAATGCTCAAAAGCTAAACCATAATGTCCAATATTATTGGTGGTGTACACAGCTTTTGCCATTGTTCTAATACCCAATTGTTCTAATACTTGTTGCTCTGGTTTTCCTTTAGCATCTAACAACAACTGATTAAAACTTTCAGCAATTTTTTCGGGTGTTGATGTATCGAATTTATGTCCATACTTTTTTGCAAAAACAGTAAATGGTTTTAACTTCTCTTCATCTGGTTGATCATGCACTCTATATGGAAAAGGAATTGAACTTTTGCCTGACGCATCTCCTTTATCAGCTACTTTTATCTTAAAAATATGTTCAGCCACCGTTCTATTGGCCAATAACATAAACTCTTCTACCAACTGATGCGATTCTTTACTTTCTTTCACCATAATGCCAATAGGCTTCCCTTTTGCATCTAACTTAAATCGTACTTCTTGAGATGAAAAGTTAATAGCTCCATGACTAAATCTTTCTTTACGAAACTGTTGAGCCAAGTTGTTTAGCAATAATACTTCTTCAGCATATTGCCCTTGTTTTTCTTCTATAATTTGTTGTACATCTTCATACGTAAATCGATGATTAGAATGAATGATGGTTTTACCCAACCAATAATTTTTCACTTCAGCTTTAGCATTGATTTCAAATACTGCGGAAAAAGTAAATTTGGTTTCATGTGGACGAAGTGAACACAATTCGTTAGAAATTTTTTCTGGCAACATTGGGTTTACTCTATCTGGCAAATACACAGATGTTGCTCTTTTGTAGCCTTCTTCATCTAATTTGGTATCAGGTGTTACGTAATGGCTTACATCGGCAATATGAACACCAATTTCATACAAATCTTTTTTAATTTTTCGAATTGAAATAGCATCGTCAAAATCTTTTGCATCAACAGGGTCAATGGTAAATGTGAGTATTTCTCTAAAATCTTTTCGTTTCTTAATTTCAGCTTCAGGGAAATCATCATTCAACTGATTGGCTTCTTTCATCACTTCTTCAGGAAAAGAAAGAGGGAAGCCAGCTTCTGC
>CALRLQ020000018.1:0-72516 GCA_943368735.1 Rhizobium sp. Q54
ACCACCACCACCACCTGGTCCATGTTCAGGGTTACCATCATTTGGAGTACCATTATCTGCAACTGATGCCCATGCATCGCCACCATTGCCTCCACGAGCATTAATGGTAACATTTGCTAAACCAGCAGTATTGGTAGAAAAGAAATAAACTGAACCTCCAGCTCCACCAGCACCACCACCATCATTTTCTACACTTAAGCCAGTAGCACCATTGGCATTAATGGTAGCAGTACCACTAACAGCACCCACTCTAAGAAACACCATTCCACCTCCACTACCACCACTACTATTAAATCCTGCACCAAAGCTACCTGTGCCATCATTGGTAGTACCAGCACCACCACCACCGCCTAAAACCAATCTTCTTGAAGAAGCTTGTGCAAATACAGAACCACCATAACCTCCAAACTGAGCAGGATCATTCCAAGCTCTTCCTCCTCTTCCACCAATTCCTCCATTTCCACCTCCACCACCTCCAGTGTTTTCATCATTAGCAGAAATATTACCATCAGTTCCACCACCACCTGCATTGCCTGGAGCTCCTTGTCCATAACTACCATCAGGATAACCTTCGTCACCATTATCAACTAATACATCGGCAATAGAACGTGTGAATTTAGGCGTACCTGCAATACCTTCTCCTTTTGAACCATTGGCATTATTTGAAGAAAGTGTTCTAAAATCTGTTGAAGCACCAGAACCTCCACCCAATTGTCTTCCTCCACCACCTCTAAAACCTAACGTTGAAACATCAATTGCTGTACCTCCATTAAAAGTAATTGTACCAGCAACATTTGCTGCTACAATTCCACCAGTTGAACCATTCCATTCTGCAGTAGAGATAGATGCTCCATTGGCAATATTTAAACTTGTATATTGAGGTACTCTAACAACTTGAAATCTATACTGACCAACAGATGCAGTTGCATTTGCATTGGTAAATGCATTTTTTAAAGGTGTTGTTAGATAAACCAATCCATCTATTACTGTACTTGCTGCATACACGTATTCATATGTACCAGCTGTCGTTGTTAAATAACCTCTTGCAGTACCATTATTTGCACCATAATTAGTCAAAGTATTAGTGCTATTTATTGTAGCACCCTGCATTTGAATAACCATTAATAAATCGCCGGGGCGAATATCATTTCCTGCACCTTCTACTCTTTTGGTTCCTAATTGAATTCTTGTTGCACCAGCACTTACACTTGCTGCACCAGGATAATAAGTATTAATAATAGTTCCATTGCCTGCTACACTTTCTGCCTGAGGTGCACTACAAATAGTTACACAACCACCTAAACCAATGGCTGTAATACCTACTTCATTTTCATTAGTTCTATCACGGTTATTGGTTATTTTAAAGCTATGGCTAGTTGCTGTTGCATTAAACGTAAAAGCAAAACGAACCCAACCATTTAATGGCTCTGCATTATCAGTAGCATCTTCGGTGAGTTGTGTTTCTGCTATAATAATTGTACCAGATGTGGGAATTCCAGCAGTTCCATCCATTCTTACTCTTATCCTTGGGTCTTCGCCAGAAGGTGTATTATACACATTTGAGGCATAAAAATAAAAAGTATAAGTAGAACCGATGGTTAAATTAGTAGCCGTTTGTTCCCATATTAAGGCTTCACCTCCCAAACTATTTCCATTGTGGTGCATCCAAGTTAATGACGCAGGTACATTATTAGCAGGGTCACCAGGAAATGGATCTTGATCAATATCTCCACTTGTATAATTTCCTGATCTTATATCAAATCTATGATTAGAAGTTCCAGAAGCAAAATCACTTTGTGATCTAAAGCTTCCGCCACTAAAATTAAATACAGTACCGGCAGTAGCATTATTGCTTGCAGTATAGGTATTACCTGCCGCAGGGCTAGTAATTGGAAATGAGAAATCTCCATTTATCAGTAAATTTTCTACATATACAAATCCTGATCCACAATTTCCTCTACTAAATTGAGTAAAACAACTATTACCCACTTCTCTATATGGTGATGTTGCAATAATACCCACATCGCCATTGGTTGCACCATTTGGCGGAAACTCAGTTAATGAAGATGATGTGGTTGTACCACCGTTACCACCATTCACTGTTCTAGATACTGCTGTTGTTGTTGTTATAACTACACCACCACTACCTCCTCCTCCTGGTCCTTCACTTTCTGCAACAGTAAGAAGTTGGTTGCCCCCTGCACCACCATTTGCTTGTACAGTAATACCAGTGATTGTAGCACTTGATAATACCACTACCGTACCACCACCACCTCCACCACCTGGAGCATCAATATGAGCACCAGTTGTATTGCCTCCAGCATTCCCATTTGCTCTAATGTTTCCAGTACCAGTAACTGTACCATTGACCATTAAAAATATTATTCCTCCACCTGCACCTCCACCTGTTCCTCCATTATTATTATTTGCATCACCTGCACCACCTCCTCCTCCCATAAAAAGAAGTGCATTAGAAGAGTTACTCAATGGTCTGCCACCAAAACCTCCATTATTAATTCTATTGTCGCCGGTCCAAACAACATTGCCTGGTCCTTGTGTTGTAGCATCACCATTAGATCCCCCAAAACTATAACCACCCCTACCTCCTCCTGGTGAAATATTGGTTGCAAAATTTGCTGATTCTAAATTCCAAGCACTATTAAATCCACTCGGTTTAACACCAGTTCCATTCCAAATATTTACAGAATTGCTAGCATTTGAACCTCCACCACCTGCACTATTATGGCCATTACCTCCACCTCCACCATTTGCTGGAGCACCGCGTCCCATTGCACCATTTAAAGATGCATAATCTGTTGTATTACCTACAATACTTTCTCCTTTTCCCCCATCATTTGAAGTAGAAGTTGTTCTGAAAATTAAGTTAGTAGAGCCCGAACCTGCTGCAATAGTCGAACTAGTGTTTGGATCTACCCCACCTCTAAATCCTAAACCATTTACATTAATTGAACCATTGTTAACCAAATTACCATCTATTTCTAGCACACAAATACCACCAATTGTACCATCCCATGGTCTTGCAGCAATGATACCATTAGTACCCACAGTTAAAGTAGTTAAACGAGGTACTCTAATTACTTGAGCTCTTCTTCTGCCAGTTGCTTGATACGTATATTGTAAATCTTCGCAAAAATTAATTTGATTACCAGCTACACTTAAAACCGTTTTCAATTCATAGCTACCAACACCATTGTAGGCTGTAATTGCTCCATAAGATGAATTATCGGTTGTGGTAATATCTACTCCTTGTACTTGAATAATAAATACTAAATCTCCAGCACTTAAAGCTGCTGTTGCATAAGGGTTGGTTGAATTGGTAAAGCCAGTAGAACCACTTAAATCGGCAATATTACTAACCGTTACACTTCTAGTACCTGCACTTGCAGTACTAGCCAATGCTGAATAACGATTTAAAATATAAGTAGTTGAAGAACCAGGACTATAGTTCTCAGTGCCATCTTTATCCTTTTGAGCCTTTGAAAATAAAGGGAATAAAATGGAAATAATAATGAGCAATACTGCCAACAAAAATTCCCCAATCAAATAATCATTGGGTATAATAATTTTTTTCTCTTTTGACTTTAACATCAAAACTAACTTTTTCATAGCTGGGGTGGTCTTTTTAATCTAGGATGATGGATTTAGCCCATTTAGGGCTATATAGTATACTAAACGCTTGAATGGCTGTTTTTATTGAACCAAAATTGAGTTTATACTTAAAAAAACAAAATTTACCCATTTGGGTTATTTTTTGTTTCATTTAAAGTGGAAAAAACCAATAAAATTAACATTTATAGGCACTTATATGCTTTGCATTTTATTGTACAGATACTCATCTTTACCTTTTTTAGTTAACGCAAAAAGCTAACATATTCAACATTTTTTTAGTTCAATAAGTCTTCTATAAGCCAACCAATAGCAAATGTTTATACCAATTTGCAAAAAAAGTAAATATATTCACGAATAGATTTTTAAAGGTTTACTATGAATTTCAATAACCTTTTGCTATATTTCTATCACTAATCAATCAACTATCAAAATAATTTTTATCACTTTTTTGTTGTTGCTAAATTTTAAGAAAATCTATTGAAGCTCAACATTTAAATCATTATCCATCACATGAATCATCATATACTTTCTATTCAAGAAACAGAAAAACTATTGAATACCAGCAAAGAAGGTTTGCACACTGTAATTGCCGAAGAAAGGTTAGTAGAATTTGGTAAAAATGAACTGATTGAAAAAAAGAAAATACCCATTTGGATGTTGCTGTTCAATCAATTTAAAGATGTAATGATTTTAATTTTATTAGGGGCTGCTGCTATTTCTATTGCTGTTGGAGATATTAAAGATGCCCTTGTAATTTTAATTATTGTTTTGCTGAATGCGTTGATTGGTTTTGTACAAGAATACAATGCCGAAAAAGCAATGGCAGCATTAAAAAAAATGTCGGCATTAAATGCACTTGTTAGAAGAGGCGGACAACTTGTGCAAGTTCCTTCTTCAAATTTGGTGGTAGGAGATATTGTTATTTTAGAAGTGGGCAATATTGTTCCTGCAGATATTAGATTAACTGAAACCCACTCATTAAAAATCGAAGAATCATCCCTCACTGGAGAATCTGTTTCAGCCGATAAATTAATAGCTACACTTTCTTCAAAAAACCTTCCAATTGGCGATAGAACAAATATGGCTTTTAAAAGTACTACTGTTTCTAATGGACGTGGAGAAGGTATTGTTGTGGCAACAGGTATGAAAACCGAAATTGGGCGTATTGCTCAACTGTTACAAGAAGAAGAAAGCCAAACACCACTGCAAAAAAGGTTAGCTGATTTCAGTAAAAAATTATCCTTTATTGTTATTGGTATTTGTATAGCATTATATGTAGTTGGATTGTTACGTGGCGAAGACTCTATACAAATGTTACTCACTGCGATATCTGTTGCTGTTGCAGCAATTCCAGAAGCTTTGCCTGCAATAATTACCATTGCTTTAGCGATTGGTGCCAAAAGAATGGTTCAACAAAATGTATTGATTAGGCGATTACCTTCTGTTGAAACACTAGGTTCTATTACCTACATCTGTTCTGATAAAACTGGTACAATTACGCAAAATAAAATGACTGTTACCAATACATGGCAACCTACTTTAGACCACACTTATAAAGGCTATCATTTGAATGAGTTATTATTACTTTCAATGGAACTTAACCACGATGTTACGCACAATGAAGCCAATGAATTAAAAGGAGATCCAACAGAAATTGCTTTGGTTGAGTATGTAAGAAAAGATAAAAATTATAAGGAAATCTGGAGAAACTTTCATCGTTCTAATGAGTTACCATTCGACTCAGAAAGAAAACGTATGACCACCATTTATTCAATCAATGGAAAATATTTCATTATTACCAAAGGTGGTATAGAATCGATTTCAGAATGTTGTCAGTCAAATACTCAAACAAAAGAAATTATAGATACTACCAATATTTATGCAGCACAGGGAAAACGAATTATTGGATATGCCATAAGTATTGTAAACGAATTGCCTACTACAATCAATATTGAAAACATAGAACAACAACTAGAGTTTATTGGCTTTGTTGCAATGATAGATCCACCAAGAGAAGAAGCCAAAGAGGCTATATCCAATTGCCATAAAGCAGGTATTACACCAGTAATGATCACAGGCGATCATCCAATTACCGCCAAAGCTATTGCAACCGAAACTGGAATTTTATTTAAAAAAACCGATAGAGTAGTTACAGGAATTGAACTAGAGAATTTTTCGGACGATGAATTTGAAAAAGAAGTAGAATTTATTAAAGTATATGCAAGAGTATCACCCGAACAAAAATTAGCCATTGTAAAAATGCTACAGAAAAAAAATCATTTTGTAGCCATGACTGGTGATGGTGTAAATGATGCTCCTGCATTACGTAGAGCAAATATTGGTATTGCAATGGGCATTACAGGAACTGATGTAAGCAAAGAAGCAGCTCAAATGATTTTATTAGACGATAATTTTGCTACAATTATTAAAGCAGTAAAAGAAGGTAGAAGAATTTATGATAATATTAGAAAGTTTATAAAATATACACTCACTAGTAATGGTGGAGAAATATGGACCATATTTTTAGCACCATTGGTTGGTTTACCAATTCCACTTATTCCCATTCATATTTTATGGATTAACTTAGTAACTGATGGACTTCCAGGATTGGCTTATGCAGCAGAACCAGCAGAAGAAGATATTTTAAATCGTCCGCCACGAAAAACCAACGACAGCATTTTTGCCAATGGTGTTGGAACACATATTATATGGGTTGGCTTACTAATGGGTGCTGTTTGTTTAGCAACACAAGCTTGGGCAACACATGTTGGCAATAACAAATGGCAAACAATGGTATTTACAGTTTTGTGTTTAAGTCAAATAGGTCATTCATTAGCCATTAGAAGCAATTGGAGATCTTTATTTCAACAAGGTATATTTGGCAATAAACAATTGATTGGTGCAGTTGCACTCACTTTTGTATTACAAATGGCGGTTACCTATATTCCATTTTTACAAGAAATTTTTCGTACACAATCACTTACAGTTTTTGAGTTATTGATTTGTTTAGGTTTATCAAGTATTGTATTTTGGGCAGTAGAAATTGAAAAATGGATTAAACGTAGTGTACGAAAAAAATCAACCAACACTACTTTGTAACTCATTACAAAAATGCTCTCCCCATGGATACTTACAAAGAAACTTTTGAAACTTGGAATCAACTTGCCTCTCTATACAGCGAAAAGTTTATGAACTTAAACTTATACAATGAAACCTACGATTATCTAAGTTCATTAATTGCCAAACAAGATGCAAAAATTTTAGAGCTAGGCTGCGGACCAGGAAATATTACAAAGTATCTATTATCTAATTACCCACAGTTTGAAATTGTAGGAGTAGATGTTGCACCCAATATGATTGCAATTGCTAAAGAACATAACCCAAAAGCAACATTCATAGAATTGGATATTAGACATATTGATTCCATTCACTCAACATTTGATGCAATAATTGGTGGTTTTTGTTTGCCCTATTTATCGCATGAAGATGGTATACAACTTTTAAAGAATAGTTACAATTTATTAAATGAAAACGGACTTTTTTATTTGAGTTTTGTGGAAGGCGAGCCAAATGAATCTAACTTCCAAGTTGCAAGTAGTGGTCATAGAAGTTATTTTTATTTCTATCAATTAGATGAATTAATAGCTCAATTAGCCAACAATCATTTTGAATTGGTGAAAATTTTTAAAGTTAATTACCAAACAAAGGCCAATGAAATTGATATACACACCATTGTAATAACTAAGAAAATAACTCATTGATATACTTCAACAAAAATCAACATCACCCATTGATTCAGCTACCCAATAATGGGTATTCTTTTCTATTCTACTAAAAAATAGTACCCTTCTCTTTGTTTATATGATAGAACAATTAACTTAGTGCCCTATGGCACCTGTAAGGCAAATTGATAAAACAGCAGACGACCAGACTCTAATGGTTACCTACCAGCAAACGCTTGACCAAAATGCTTTGGCTACTTTGTTTTTGCGGTACAACGATTTGGTGTTTGGTACCTGCATGAAATATTTTAAGAATGAAGAAATGAGCCAAGATGCAGTAATGAATATTTATCAAGAATTGGTACAAAAATTACCCAATCATCAGGTAGAAAATTTTAAAAGTTGGCTCTATGTGGTTACCAAAAACCACTGTTTAATGCAATTGAGAAAAGACAAAAAAAATGTTACCGTTGAATTTGATGGTCAATTTATGCAATCGGAAGACTTTTCGCATCTTGACCATGTTCTCGAAAAAGAACAAAATTTAGTAAGTCTGGAAAATTGTATTGAAGGATTAAATACCGATCAAAAAAGAAGCATTCAATTGTTTTACTTAGAAAATAAGTGCTACAATGAAATTGCAGATATTACCGGTATTGAATGGAATAAGGTAAGAAGCCTAATACAAAACGGCAGACGTAACCTTAAAATTTGTATGGAAAGCAATGGCAAATAATAACGAACATATTCATTACAGTAAAGCAGATATTGAAAAATATTTGCAGGGCAAAATGACCCATGCAGAAATGTATGCATTAGAAAAAGCTGCTTTACAAGATCCCTTCTTGGCCGATGCTATTGAAGGTTTTGCCATATCCGATTTTCAAAAAGCAAATGATGCTATTGAAAATACAAACGTTTTAATTCAATCAAACATCCAAAATAATTCTTTATCAACGAATTATACTATTCATCACATTGAAGCATATTACAACGGTAATATGACTTCTACTGAAAGAAATGCCATTGAAAAAGCTGCATTAAAAGATGCTTTATTAGCCGATGCAATGGAAGGTTATGAAAACAGCAATTTTTCAACTGCAAAACAACGTTTAACTTCTATTGCACAACAAATTCAAGGTAAAGAGCAACAATCAGCAAAAGTTGTAACTATTTCACAATCAACTAATAACAAGCAATGGTTGCGTATTGCAGCTGCAATTATTTTAATGGTAGGAGTTGGTACAACCATTTGGTGGGTAAACAATCAAAAAGCATTAGTTGAAAACCCTATAGCATATGTGCCAGAAGAAGTTAAAGCAAGTCCCTCTACCACTACCCCATCTGCAGTAATAGCTCAGCCAGATGATTCAAGTACAAAAGTTCCAGAAGCCGTGGCTTCTACAAAAACTGAAAAAGCTAAGCCAACCATTCCAAATACAAGTTTAGAAAATGCAGGAACAGGTGGTTCGGCTGCCCTAACTACTAATGCAATTAAAGATGAAACGGATTTAATCAACACCGCCACAGCCGATCAAATTGCTAAAGCAGAAGCCGACAAAAAACAAGCAGCCCTAAAAGAACAAATTGAAAGAACAAAGTCAAAAGAAGCTACTGCAAAATTGGCTCCTGCTCAACCTGCTCCTTCTGTTATTAGTAATTCAGCAGAAAATAAAAGAGTTGCGGAAGATGCTGCAAATGTTCGAAATAATTATAACAATGGTTCTAATACATTCAGAGGTAGAGTATCAAACACCAATGGAGAAGCTCTTGCATCTACCACATTTAACTTAAGAAGCAGTAACAATAACATTATTGCAAGAACTGATAAAGAAGGCAATTTTGCAGTTCAATTACCCGATACCAATGCTATAGTTGCAGTAGAAACTTTAGGCTACCATCAACAACAAACCAATTTAAGTGCTAACCGTAGTAACAATATTGTTTTAGAAAGAGGCAATGAAGCTAGCTTATCAGAAACAGTGGTAATTGGTTATGGCACTGCTAAGAAAAAAGCCAATCAAACAGCAGCCCAAAAAGCGATTGAAGAAGAATTACGAAACAAAGGCAGTGAACCAATTGGCGGATGGCAATCTTTTAATCAGTATTTACAACAAAAATTATCGATTTTAAAATCTGAAGAAGACGATATTGTAGAAGACGATTCTTTCAATAGCTTAAAAATAGAATTTAAAGTAAATACCGATGGAACACCTACAAACGTTCATATAGAAGGCGGTAAAAATGAAAAATTCACCCAAAAAGCCATCGAAATAATTAAGCAAGGTCCTAAATGGAAAGCTGCCAAAAAATCAAAAAAAGTAAAACTTACTGTTCAGTTATAACTATTTCCCATTTATCAAAAACATTTGCTAATACCGCTTGTTATTGTAGGTTTGTAACCTAATAAACAATTACAAGTATGAAGAAGTTTTTATTGATTGCAGCCATAGCTTATGGCACTTTAGCACAGGCTCAAATTAAAATGCCTGCTCCTAGTCCTACTCAAAATATTCACCAAGATTTTGGTTTGGGTAAAATTGAATTAAGTTATTCTCGCCCGTCTATTAAAGGAAGAAGTTTATTTAAAGTAGGTAGCGAATTGGCTCCTTTAAATGAAGTTTGGCGTACTGGTGCTAATGCTGCAACTACTTTAAAATTTACCGATGTTGTAAGTATTAATGGTGTTGAATTAAAGCCTGGCAAATATGGTTTATTGGCTATTCCTGGTAAAAGTGAATGGACATTAATCATTAGCAAAGACACAACAGTAAATCAACCATCAGCTTATAAGCAAGAAAACGATGTGGTAAGAGTAACAGTTGCTCCAATTAAACTAAAGCAAAGCATTGAATTGTTTACCATGCAATTTGCTAATATTACTGCTGAAGCTAGTGAGTTACATTTAATGTGGGGTAAAACTGCTGTTAGCTTACCAATTACCACCAATGTAAGAGACAGAATTAGAACGCAAACAGAAAATGCTTTAAAGGCTGATAAAGTAAGTGGCAATACTTATTTTACTGCTGCTAATTTTTATTACGAAATGGATAAAGATTACAACAAAGCATTGAATGCCGTAAATAAAGCTATTGAAGCAAATCCAAAAGCATTTTGGATTTATCTATTAAAAGCCAAAATTGAAAAAGCATTGGGTGATAAAGTAAGTGCAAAAACAAGTGCCGAAACTTGTATTACCCTTGCAACTGATCAAAAAAATACCGATTATGTTAGAATGGCTAATCAGTTGATTAAGTCGTTATAATTTGATTATTGAAAAGTAATTGAAAACGGAGTGAAAATAATTTCACTCCGTTTTTTTGTGCGGCTGTTTTAGTTTCACATGATGTTTTTATTTATTGTTTTTATAATAAGCTTTAGAAACCTTGTAAACAGTTAATATACTAGTAAATAATAAAAAATAGACCATCGAATACTTTGCTCGAAACGGAGTTTCTGTAAAGAAATTGGTTATTGCAAGTAGTAACAAAATAAAACCAGCTAATCCTAATAATACAGTAACTCTTAGTTGCTTTTTGGTTGGATTTTTTATCCAATTATTCATTTGTTGCATACAGTATATGAGTTGACGTTTAAATGATTTTTCTAATTTATTGAACCCAAATTCGTATCTAATGAATGTTAGTTCTGCATCTTTTTTGTAACTCTTTTAAGAGTCTAGCATTATCCGAATTATTTATTGTGTATTTGAATTGACAAATTTCATCTAAATCATTTTTTAAATACAGCCAATTACCTCCATGATACCAAGAATAACTTAGACGATCAATGAATTCAAATTCTTTGAATTCAATTTCTTTTAGTTTATCAAACCTAAATTCAATGCCTTTATTCCATGGAAATAAATAATTGATATGAATTTTATTCTCATAAAGAGCAATGTTTGCTAAATAACGACCAAATAAAATGTAGAAAAAAATTGCAAAACATACAAGGACAATTACTGTGTCTATTATTGCATCCCTATCAAATTCTCTAAATTTGAATACTAAAATAAAAAATAATATTAACCAGAATAAAGTGGTGAAATAAAAATAGAAAGGTCTTTTTGTAGTTTGAAAAACTTTTTGTCCCAACATATCTGTATTTGCTGAATGCATCTGTTTCTTGTTATCAACAATTAAATATACATACCAACCTTAAATCATGAAAAAAACATAAATACCAATACTATTTATATAACAAACAGCTATTAAGTTTAGAAACTTTATAGCAGTTCTATCCTTTTGAGTCTAAAACTTGTGCTATTGTTTACTTTATTGATTGTTTATTAAACACTGCAAGTGTTAAGAGTCCGGTTCCAAAAAGGATTGAACCGCCAACAAAAGGGAAACCTGCACCTACCAAATCTTCCATTCTTGCCGACCAAAGAAATGGGAAGCAAAAAAGCATTCCAAAAAGTCCTGCTAACATTGTAATAATTGCCAAAGCATTAATGACTGTTTTACTTGATTTGTCTGTCATTTGCATATGTTTTAAGTAAGTTACTATTATCTAACATTGAATGGTTATAAGCCTATTGTAAACCTAAGAGATATAAATATTTAATGAACGCATAGCTAGTTGCAATAATCATAAATGCAAAAGTAGACAATCCAGGGAAGCAGTTTGCCAATGTAACACCCAACCTTTTACATGCCTAGAATTACTTTTGGTCAACTTTCATTTTTATAAATTGTAATTGCTCTGATGTCAATTTTGTTTTGTCAATAAAATTTCCAACTTTTTTACTTTGATATAAAATTATAAAATTACCAATCTCTTTATGTTTGATGATAAATGCCCACATAAATTCTGTTTTAAAAGTGGGACCCTGTATTGTCATTCCTGTTTCACTAAAAGTGTATGTAATGTCATTTTTAAAACAGGGGTTTGATTCAAATTGTCTTACTGCAATTACCACAATTAAAGTAGGAGATAACAAAAGAAATAAGCCACAAAATATTTCAAAATATGGTATGTCTGTGTAGAAGTTTACAATATTCAAATAATTATGAATTAATGTAATTATGTAATAGAGCCCAAGAATTGTAGAGATAATAAAAATTGGCTTTTTATAAAGCCCAATAAACATAATTTTTGCATACTCTTTTGTTGTTAAACGTGATGTTATTGAAAATTTTTCCATTGTGAATTGCAGCGTCTTTAAATTTTGCTTACAACAACTAAATATACATACCAACCTTAAATAATCAAAAAAAATAATAAATACCAATCAGTTTATGCAATAAGCTGCATAAAGTATCCAGAGTTCTTAAATTCTATACCCTTTAAAGTGTGAGACTCTTACTAAAATTAAGTTGATTAAAAATAGAGATAGTTACTAAGATTGCTTTTCCTCTTCATCGGTGGCTTCATCTTCAAATAATTCTTCGGTAGTGGTTTCATCACTTACAATATCACTACTATCTTCTTCTGTTAGTTGGTCTAACATTTCTTCGGTAATGGCTTCGGTTTGCATTTCATTTTCATCTTCTGAATCAACAATACTTACTTCAACAGCAGTATTTTCAATAGTTTCAGAGGGTTCAGGTAATGCTTGATTGCTGGTAAAATCTTCAGCATTAATCAATGTTCCTTCAACAATTTGTTCGGCCAATACTTCTCTAATTTTGGGTAAATCGGCAGTTGAGTTAATGCCAAAATAATCCATAAATGTTTTTGAAGTAGTATATACTAATGGATGTCCTGGAGCTTTTTCATCTCGTCCAGCAATTACAATGAGTTCTTTCTCCAATAATTTTTGTACACTGTAATCGCTATTAACGCCACGTATTTTTTCAATTTCACCTTTGGTAATGGGCTGCTTATAAGCAATAATGGCCAAGCTTTCTAAAGCTGCATTGGATAAACGTTTTAAGAATTTATCGCCATTGAGTTGAGCCAAAGTTTTATGATAATCTTTCTTAGTTAAAAATTGCAAGCCTCCCCCACTCTCTTTTACTTCAAAAGGATAAAATTCAGACGCATATTTTTCTTTAATGCCCTCAATACAACTTTCCACTTGATCTAAGGTTACTCGTTCTTCTAAAAAACCAAAAGCATTATTGATTAACTCCACTATTTCTAATGCAGTCAATGGTTTCTCACTAGCAAAGATCAAAACCTCAATATGTGGTATAATAGAAGAAAGTTCCAATTTATTTTGTTTAAAGTTGAATGTTGAAGGTTTAAGGTTAGTATCTGAATCAAAGTGCACTTCAAACATTAAACCTTAAACTTTAAACTGCTTACCCTTGCAACGCTGCTGCACCACTTACAATCTCAGTTAACTCAGTTGTAATAGCTGCTTGTCTTGCACGGTTGTAAGAAAGTTTCAATGCTTTTAATAATTCATTAGCATTTTCACTTGCCTTGTCCATTGCAGTCATTCTAGCTCCATGCTCACTAGCATTGCCATCTAATACTGCTTTGTACAATTGAGTATTTAAAATTTTAGGCATTAATTCAGTAATCAACTGATCTTTATTTGGTTCGAAAATAAAGTCAGATTTTTTTGCACCTGCTTTTGCCACTACTTTAGGAATAGGCAAAAATGGTTCTGCTACAAATGCTTGTGTGGCTGCATTTTTAAACTGACTGTATATAATTTCAATAGCATCGAACTGTGCATTTTCAAAAGCTTGCATAGCAGCCTGTGCAGCAGCTTGTACAGTTTCGAATTTCAAGTTTAAATAAATGTCTTTATGAGTGGCGTCTGTTTTGTAGCCAGATTTGGTTAAAGATTCCCAACCTTTTTTACCAATATTCCAAATAGCTACATTGCCTTTGGCATGTTGAGCTGCATATTTGGTAGCAATGGTTTCTTTAGCCAATTTAACCACATTGGCATTGTATGCACCAGCCAAACCTCTATCGCTAGTAATTACAATTAATAATACTTTTTCAATAGCTCTTTCTTCAGCCAACTTAATATTGGTATCTCCATCAGAGTTACTTACAATATTGCTCAACATTTCTTGTAATTTTTGAGCATAAGGACGCATTTGTATAATTGCATCTTGAGCTCTACGTAGTTTAGCAGCACTCACCATTTTCATGGCTTTTGTAATTTGCTGCGTACTTTGAACACTCTTTATTCTGTTTCTTACCTCTTTAAGTTGACCTGCCATTTTCTTAGAAAGTTTAAAGTTTAAAGTTGATGGGTAGCATATTTATTTGAGATTAATAAATGAACATTGCAACCACAAACCTCAATTGGCGGCAAAAGTAACAGAAAAGAGGTAAAAATCAATTCTAGATTTTGAATGTGCAGAAAACTATTTTAAAATCGATACACGAACGATAATTTATCCCCAGATATGGAAAAACTCGTTTTAGAGTTCATTGTATCTAAGGATTTTCCAATGTTTCGATGCAGTAAATACTGATACACATCAAACAACAACAAAAAGCCTCCTTGTACTACTAAACTTTGTCCAAAACCCTTCATCTGGAACTGATTGTCAGTTAAATTTTGCTTTGTGCTTCTATTCATTAAGTACATACCAGTAGCAATATAACCTATATCTAATCCTGAATTAATGAGTAATACTCTCTCAAGCAATCGTTGTTCTTTTAAATTTTGCTCGAAATTGATTGACTTCTTCAATTGTTTTTTGGTATGGAAATAACTAAACCCAGCAATGCCCATATTTACAACATTCCAGTAAATATTCATTCTATGAAAATATTTTTCATTATCGGTGTTCGTTGGTGCTGCAATAGCACCATAAATAATATTGCTACTTGCCCAACTAGCTAAAACCAACATATTGTTTTCGTTCAGCTTATTTCTGTTATACGCAATAGAATCAGATAAATTCTTTTGAGCATGAATTTTAGTGAAGAAGAAAAAGCTTATTAAAATGATCATTCTGGCTAACATACATTGTAAACAGCATTTTGAATGCAATGGTTCAACCAAGCAAACAATTTCAAGTTGAATTAAAACATTAGATGCATTCGTTTTATAAAATTATGAAGCTCAAAACTGCTGCTTTGCAACAAAGCAAATTCTATTACCTTTGGCAGCATTTACAAAAAAACTGTGTCAATTTGGCTACTTATTAATTAATGCAGGGTTTTTGAAATTAAAATGCTGAATTAAATTACAAATGTTGAAGAGTGCGACGCAACAGCAGTTACATACATGTTCTGCAGCTTAGTACATAAATAAAATACTATGTTGAAATTTTTATCGAAGATTTTAGGTGGTAACAAAAGCGAAAAAGATGTTGCTGCTATTAGACCCATTGTTGAAAAAACCAATCAATTTTTTCAACAATACCAAAGCCTAACCAATGATGAATTGCGAAATAAAACCATTGAGTTTAAAGCAAGAATTAAAGAACATTTAAAAGATATTGATGCACAAATTGATGCTAAAAAAGCCGAAGCCGATGCATTACCTGTTGATGAAATTCATGCAAAAGATGCTATTTATCAAGATGTAGATAAGTTATATAAAGACCGCAATAAGCAGATTGAAGAAATTCTTAAAGAAATTCAGCCAGAAGCTTTTGCTGTGGTTAAAGAAACTGCTAGAAGATTTACTTCGAATACTGAATTAGAAGTTACTGCCACACAACTCGATAGAGATTTGAGTGTTCGTAAAGATTACATTTCTATTCAAGGTGATAAAGCTATTTATAAAAATAGCTGGACAGCTGCTGGTGGGCAAATTACTTGGAACATGGTGCATTACGATGTTCAGTTAATTGGTGGCAGCGTTTTACACAGTGGTAAAATTGCTGAAATGAGCACGGGTGAAGGTAAAACCTTGGTATCTACCTTACCTGCTTACTTAAATGCATTGGCTGGCGAAGGTGTACATATTGTTACTGTGAACGATTATTTGGCACGAAGAGATGGTGAGTGGAATGGTACTTTATTTGAATGGTTGGGCTTAACCGTTGATTGTATTGATAAACATGAGCCTAATAGTGAAAGCAGACGTAAAGCTTATTTAGCTGATATTACCTATGGCACCAACAACGAATTTGGTTTTGATTACTTACGTGATAACATGGTGCAAAACCCTGACGAAATGGTGCAACGCAAACATCATTTTGCCATGGTAGATGAGGTAGATAGCGTTTTAATTGATGATGCTAGAACGCCTTTAATTATTGCTGGCCCTATTGGTCGTCAGGACAACATTGAACAATTTTTTGAACTGAAACCAAGAATTGAAAAAATTGTAGAAGCTCAAAAGAAAGTAACCAATCAATTTTTACAAGAAGCTAAAAAGAAAATTGCAGAAGGTAACGATGATCCTAAAGATGGAGGATTGGCATTGTTTAGAGCACATAGAGGTTTACCAAAAAATACTGCATTAATTAAGTATTTGAGTGAACCCGGCATTAGAGTAAAATTGCAAAAAGCAGAAAATCATTACTTGGCCGATCAGCAAAGAGAAATGCCCAAAGCCGATGCTGAATTGTATTTTTATATTGATGAAAAAAACAACAGTGTTGAGTTAACCGACAAAGGTATTCAACTCATTACAAGAGCCGGTGAAGACCCTAATTTCTTTATTCTGCCAGACATTAGTGTTGCATTGGCGAGTATTGAAAAAGATACCAACATGAGTGCAGATGAAAAGCTGCAACAAAAAGAAGCTATCATTAATGATTATTCTGTAAAGGCAGATAGAATTCATACCGTTCAACAATTATTAAAATCGTACACTTTATTTGATAAAGATGTAGAGTATGTAGTAATTGATGGTCAGGTGAAAATTGTAGATGAGCAAACTGGTCGTATTATGGAAGGTCGTCGTTACAGCGATGGCTTGCACCAAGCAATTGAAGCTAAAGAAAATGTGAAGATTGAAGCTACTACTCAAACCTACGCTACAGTTACATTGCAAAACTATTTTAGAATGTACCACAAGCTTTGTGGTATGACGGGAACCGCTGAAACTGAAGCTGGTGAGTTGTGGGATATCTATAAATTAGATGTAGTTACCATTCCAACCAATATTCCTGCTATTAGAAAAGATGAACAAGATTTGGTGTATAAAACCAAACGTGAAAAATACGGTGCTGTTATTGATGAAATTGTAAAACAAGTAAATGCTGGTCGCCCAACATTGGTGGGTACAACATCGGTTGAAGTGAGTGAATTGTTGAGCCGAATGTTGCGTCAAAAACAAATTCCTCACAACGTATTAAATGCCAAACAACATGCTCGTGAAGCTCAAATTGTTGCTGAAGCTGGTTTAGCAGGTGCAGTAACTATTGCAACAAACATGGCTGGTCGTGGTACAGATATTAAGCTTGGGCCTGGTGTAAAAGAAGCTGGTGGATTGGCTATTATTGGTACAGAAAGACATGAATCTCGTCGTGTTGACAGACAGTTACGTGGTCGTGCTGGTCGTCAAGGAGATCCAGGTTCTTCTCAATTCTTTGTAGCGTTGGAAGATGATTTAATGAGAATGTTTGGTAGTGAACGTATTGCTAAAGTGATGGACTTTGCTGGATATAAAGAAGGTGAAGTAATTCAGCATAGCATGATTACCAAATCTATTGAAAGAGCACAACGTAAAGTAGAAGAAAACAACTTTGGTATTCGTAAAAGATTGTTAGAGTACGATGATGTAATGAATAAACAACGTACCGTAATTTACACCAAACGTCATCATGCATTGTTTGGAGAAAGATTGGCGTTAGATTTAGATAATTCATTCTATAATGTAGCATTAGGTTTAATAAATTCTTTCAAAGAACAAAATGATTTTGAAGGATTGAAATTGGCTGCCATTGTAAACTTTGGAATTGATACCAGCATTACTGCTGAGGAGTTGAACAAACAAAATGAACAAACTTTAGCAGAGAAATTGTATCAAGAAGCTAGTGCCAATTATCAACGCAAAAAACAAGAATTGGCTGTACAAGCGGTGCCTGTTTTTCAAAATATTCGTACCCAACAAGGCAATCATATTGAAAATGTAATTGTACCATTTACCGATGGTAAGAAAGTGATGAATGTTTTGGCACCTATGCAAAAAACTATTGACAGTAAAGGCATTGAGCTTTTGAATGCAGTAGAACGTAACGTTACACTGAGTGTAATTGACGATGCTTGGAAAGAACATTTACGTGCCATGGACGATTTGAAACAAAGTGTTCAAACTGCAACGTATGAGCAAAAAGATCCATTGGTAATATATAAAGTAGAAGCATTCAATTTGTTCAATAATATGAGTGCTGAGGTGAATAAAAATATTGTTGAATTTTTATGCCATGCTTCTATTCCTTTAAATGAAGGAGAAGAAGTAAAAGAAGGAAGACAACAAAAAACGGATCTCAGTAAAATGAGGGCGAATAAAGAATTGGTAGATGCAGCAGGACAAGAATATGGAGCCAATGAAAATGACTATTATGATCCAACACCAGTAAAACAAGAACCCATTAGAGTTGATAAACAACCTGGACGTAATGAACCTTGCCCTTGTGGAAGTGGTAAAAAGTTCAAAGCCTGTCATGGTAAAGATTTATAAAATGAAAGCCGATTGTAGAACAATCGGCTTTCTTGTGAAAGAACCTTAAAACTTTTTCCTAGTGAATTGTGTCCTCAAAATCCACAATTAAAGAATCATTAGTATTCAGCTAAAAAGATTAAAGCATTTTTTATGCTACAACGTTAAAGCTTTCCTAGTGGATTGTGTCCCCACAATCTACAATTTGGCAAGTTTTCATAAGCAACGTTAAAACTTAATCAATTCAACTTTGTTCATATAAAAAGGCAATTAATTTTAAAGCATGAAAAAAGCAACCGTTGTTCTATCACTCATATTTATTGTTTGCATAACCACTGCATTTATACAGCAATTGAATGAGGAAGAAAAGCCTTATTTCATACCACCAAGTGTACAACAAACAGGAGATTCGGCTAAAGGATACGCTTATTTAACCACTGGCGATTTTTTGAAAAGTGGCATTCCATACAATTTATTCATTTTTTTAAACGGAAAAGATAAAAACAATTACCTCAACAGAACAGGCAAAAATGCCCATGTAGAACAAGGTTTCAATGTAATTACCAATGCAAATGGAATTGATATTGTGATACCCACTTGTTTACAATGCCATGCTCAAGTTTTTGAAGATAGCTTATATGTTGGCATGGGTAATACATTCCAAGATTTTAGCAACTTAAACAAACAATACAATTTTTTAGGCGATGTGGCCATCAAAGCCATGCAAACATTCAATCCCAAAGGCTATGAAGCTGCTCAGCCCATCATTACTTCTTTTAAAACTGTTTTTCCAAAAATGGAAACAGAAGTGCAAGGGGTAAATGCAGCAGATAGATTGGCTATTTTACTAGTTGCACATAGATACCCTGTTACATTAGCATGGAATAAAAAACCTATACTAGATATTCCCAACGAAACCATACCAACCGATGTTCCTGCATGGTGGATGTTGAAGAAGAAAAATGCCATGTTTTACAATGGCTTTGGTCGTGGTGATTTTGGACGGTTTTTAATGTTAAGCAATTTACTTACTGTAAAAGACACCACAGAAGCAAGAGAAGTATATAGCCATTTTGGCGATGTATTGGCTTATATAAAATCTATTAAGGCACCTAAATATCCCAAACCCATCAATCAAGAGTTAGCAAAAAATGGCGAAACTATATTCATCAATAATTGTAGCAAATGTCATGGTACGTATGGTGAAAAAGAGAGCTATCCCAACTTATTAATTCCATCGAATATTATTAAAACAGATTCTTTATTATTTAAAGCCAATTATCAAAATCCACAGTTTATAGAATGGTTTAATAAAAGTTGGTATGCTCAAGGAGATTATGCAGCCAAACTAGTACCAGCCAATGGCTATGTTGCTCCACCATTAGATGGTATTTGGGCTACTGCACCTTACCTACACAATGGATCTGTACCAACCATTGAAGCAGTATTAAATAGTAAAATTCGCCCAGCTATTTGGAGTAGAAATTTCACAAGCCCAAAATACAATTATGAAATATTGGGTTGGGAATATGAAGAACAAACAAAATCCAATGGCAAAAAATATTACAATACAAAATTGCCAGGCTATGGAAATCATGGTCATTATTTTGCCGACAAACTCACCGATGCCGAAAGAAAAGCATTGATAGAATATTTAAAAACGTTGTAATTGGTAATGGACTTTGTCAATAAAGTATAGAACGCTGATGATTAGGATTGAATGGATTTAAAACATTTTTTTTAATCGATTAAAACAAGCTTTAATTATACTTTTTAACACCAGTAAGCTCATAAGGCACATCATTCGGTTCGGTACCTACATTTATGTAGGGATTGAAAAAATCCGTAGGAAATTTTTTCAAAGAAGCGAATGGAGTGCTGTTGAGCTTACGAAGCCTAGCGGCTTGAGCATTGAATAGCATAACCATAAAATCACTTGAAAAAATATATACACAGTACATTCATTAGTATAAAACAAGTTCGATTGTTCTTTTCTACATCCAATCCCCAAAAGATCATTCTCCCTCTAAAACCCATAAAAAAAGAATATTCACCCAAAACAGAGCATTCTTAACCTTTTTTTATGCATAAACGTGCATAGCTGCATCATAATTGAGCTAATTTTCAACATTCGTACAATTAGCAACGAATAAAATTAAGTTTGTATGAACAACAACTATGCAATGGAGCAGCATTTTGAAAGAAATAAAAATTTACAAGCATCGGCCATCACGGCTTTTGTTTGCTGTGTTATTTTTTTAATTTTCTTTTACATCCGTTGGGGAATGCCCATTATAGAAAAGCCTTTATTAAGTGAAGGCATAGAAGTAAATATTGGTAATAGTGAAGTGGGCGGTGGCGATGTACAACCTTTGGTACAAGGAGATCCAGCACCTGAAACATCGCCAGAAAATAACACCACACCTCCGTCAGGAGCTGGTACACCTGCTACTTCAACAGAAACACCAGATAGTGACGATCCTGATGCAACACCAACAACCTCTACATCAACTAAACCAACTACCAATCCAAACCCAAACCCTACAAAACCAAAAGCAGTGGTAAATCCTGCTCCTCCTACCCCAAAACCTAAAGCCACTTTTGATAAAAAATATGCAGGTGGTACAGGAACAGGCGGCAACAATAAAGATGGCTTTAACGATAGCCGTAGTGAAGGAAATGATGCAACAGGAACAGGTGATAAAGGTAAACCTTGGGGTACCATTGATGGAAAAGCTTATGATGGACCAGGAGGCACAAAAATTTATGGTTTAGGCGGAAGAAGAATGAACAAATTACCCAGCTTTGAAGACGATTTTAATGAAGATGCTAAAGTTGCTTTGAACATTATTGTAGATAAAAGTGGAAAAGTTACTTATGCTGCAGTAAATCCAGTTGGCACTTCAACTACCAATCAAAAAACAAGAGCTGTTGCTATTAGAAGAGCATATGAAATAACTTTTGCTCCTGGTACAAGTGAACAAAGAGGTACTATAATTTTGGATATGAGAGTTAGAGGATAAGATTGCATCTTTGCAACGCTTATGAACTATCAAGAAACATTGGATTATTTATTTGCTAAACTGCCCATGTTTAGTCGTGTTGGTGCAGCTGCTTATAAAGCAGATTTAACCAACACTATTGCATTGTGTAATGCTATTGATAATCCACAACAACATTTTAAAACTATTCATATTGCAGGTACCAATGGAAAGGGTTCTACCAGCCACATGTTAGCTGCTATTTTACAAACTGCAGGATACAAAACAGGTTTATACACATCGCCACATTTAAAAGATTTCAGAGAACGCATTAAAATAAATGGTGAATTATGCAGCGAACAATTTGTAATTGATTTCACTCAAAAAATTCAGCCTGAAATTGAAAAAATTGAACCTTCTTTTTTTGAAATAACAGTGGCTATGGCATTTGAATACTTTGCCTTACACAAAGTAGATATTGCTGTAATTGAAACTGGATTAGGGGGGAGATTAGATAGCACTAACATTATTAATCCAGAGCTTTCTATTATTACCAATATTGGTTTCGATCATATGAATTTATTGGGTAATACACTCGATAAAATTGCATACGAAAAAGCAGGTATTATTAAACCCAAAACACCCGTTGTTATTGGTGAATATAACGCTATCACTCAACCTGTTTTTGAAGAAAAATCCAAGAGTGTTCTTGCCCCAATTACTTATGCTCAACAACATTTTAAAGTAAAGAGTTTTGAAAGTGCAACAGCTATTTTAAATGTTGAAGTTGAAGAAGTACAAACAAATAAAAAAAATCATTATCAACTAGATTTAGCAGGCATTTATCAAACCAAAAACTTGGTTACTATTCTTGAAGCTGTTCGTTTGTTAAACTTACAAGGTTGGAATATTCGTGAAGAGCATTTGCAAACGGCTTTACATCAGGTTAAACTATTAACGGGTTTACATGGTCGTTGGGAGTTGCTACAAACCAACCCAACCATTATTGCTGATGTTGCACACAATGTAGATGGAATTAAACAAATTCTTGAACAATTAAAACATTGCAGCTACCAAACTTTACATATTGTAGTTGGAATGGTAAAAGATAAAGATATAGAAGCTGCCATTGCTTTGTTACCTAAAGAAGCCAATTATTATTTTACCCAAGCCCAAATAGAAAGAGCTTTACCAGCAAATGAGCTACAAGCTTTAGCTGCAAAACATCAACTTATAGGTAATCATTATACTAATGTAAATATGGCTATTGAAGCTGCTAAAAATACTGCGACCAATAAAGATTTAATTTTAGTTTGTGGTAGTGTTTTTTTGGTAGGAGAAATAGGTAATTAGGAATTAGAAATTAAAAATTAGAAATTAAAATAATCATGGATGTAAAAATTGAAGACAGTTGGAAAAATGCTTTGCATAAAGAATTTACCAAACCTTACTTTTTGCAAATTGCTACTCATTTAAAAACTGAGAAAGCTACCAAAGCTGTTATTTACCCTCCCGGTTCTTTAATTTTCAATGCTTTTAATCATACACCTTTCGATAAAGCAAAAGTGGTTATTCTAGGCCAAGATCCTTATCATGGCCCACAACAAGCCATGGGATTAAGTTTCAGCGTTCCTGACGGAATTCCACCTCCACCTTCTTTGGTCAACATTTTTAAAGAATTGAAAAATGATATTGGTATGTCAATTCCAACAACTGGCAACTTAACGCCTTGGGCCAATCAAGGTGTTTTATTGCTCAATGCTATTTTAACCGTTCGTGCCAATGAAGCTGCTAGCCATAGTAAATTAGGTTGGATGAATTTTACAGATGCAGTGATTCGAAAATTGTCCGATGAAAAAAAAGGCATTGTTTTCTTGTTATGGGGACGATTTGCTCAAGAAAAACAAGTGTTGATAGATGAAACCAAACACTTCATTTTAAAAGCTGCTCATCCTTCTCCCCTTTCGGCACACAATGGTTTTTGGGGCTGCAAACATTTTAGTAGAACCAATGAAATTTTAATTAAACAAGGCTTAGAACCAATTGACTGGAAATTATAATCTTTGCAACATGAGTAAAAATAAAAAAGACAACTTATTGGTAGCTGTATTTGCACGTATTTGGGCTTTATGGGCAATTATTAGTTTTATTGGAACATTCTTAATCATTTTTATTCCATCTATGATTACTTACGCAATTCCAAACCCAATTGGTCAATATATTTTTATAAAAGTTTCAAGAGTATGGATGAACGTTTGGCTGTTTTTGGTTGGTTGCCCTTTAACCATTAAAGGCGAACAATATGTTCCAAAAGGTGGCACCTATATTTTCACTTGCAATCACAATACATTATTAGATATTCCTATTACTTGTCCTTACTTACCTGGAGCCAACAGAACCATTGCTAAAAAAAGTTTTGCCCGAATACCTTTATTTGGTTGGTTTTATGCTAAGGGTTCAGTTTTAGTAGATAGAAATGATGATGCAAGCAGAAGAAAAAGTTACGATGCCATGAAGAAAACCTTGCAAGAAAAAATGCACATGTGCATTTATCCAGAAGGTACAAGAAATAGAACCAAAGAACCTTTAAAAAGATTTTTCGATGGTGCTTTTAAGCTAGCAGTGAATACTCAAACTGCTGTTGTGCCAACTTTATTATTCAATACCAACAAAGCTTTACCCAATAATAAAACTTTTTATTTTCTACCGCATAAATTAGAAATTCATTTTCTTCCTCCTGTTAGTTCTGAAGGATTAAAAGCCGATGAAATGAAAGAAAAGGTATTTACTATTATGACCAAATATTATGTAGAACATACTTAGTTGTAAAAGAAAAATACAGTCAATTACTGATTAGAGAAGAATCTATTTCTATTAATTTTCAGGTCTCTAAGTATGCCACTTTTAGGGCTGATGTTGATACTGAATGAACGAAATAATCCTATTGGAGTAACATTGATACTCATTTGCCAGCAATGCATTTCTCTTGAAACAAACATGCTAAATTGTTGTAAGTTAAATGCTTTCAAATCATAAAAACCAGTTGCTCCAGCTTTCCATTTGGGCGATAAACTAAAATCTCCATTAAAATTAATGCTACTAAACACATCTGTTCTATAACCACTATAATCGGGCTTTAGTACTCTTGTTAAAGAAAGAGAATAAGATAAATCCAAACGCCAAGGAATATTAAAATCGGTAAACTCAGCAGGATTTTGACGAGCAAATTCCAACTGTCTTTGCTGTTCATCTGGTGTCATAAATGGATCGTTAGGCAATCTTTCTTGTTTTCCCTTCGACTCATCTTTTGGCTTACTTTGAAAGTTGGTACTAATAGCCAAATTTGCATTGGTAATTCTTCCAATTTTTCCTTGTCTAATTAATAAAGTATTTTTTCGTACCCCAAATTGATCTACTGCATAAGGATCTAAATTAGCTCCAGCTGTTATATTTATTTTTTCAAATAAAACACTTCTCAAGTAAATGGAAAACGGACTTAAAGCAAAACTATCGGCCAATAAATTATAGCCCGATGAAAAACCAAAACCATCAATCAATCTAATTTTTTTATCTGCAGTAGCCGATGTATCAGTTTTATCTCTCACTTTCATTTCCAACAAATTATCTATCCCAAAAGTAATTCCACCAAAATTTCCTTCTCCATAACTTCCATACATACCTCCATCAAATTCAGAAAATCGAATGGTTCTTCCAGATGCATCTACTTGTACATTATAAAAATTCTTACTTACTAAATCAGGTGTATAATTTAAACCAAACGTAGGTCGAATTTCATGACGAATGGCTTTTACATTACCTTTTTTAAATTGATAGGTTCCAAAAATTCTGGTACTTGCACTAATACCAAAATTCATACTGCTTTGTGTATAAAATCCTTTTTGGGTTTGCGTTAATACTGTATCATTTACATCATCCCAAACCCTTCTTATTTTTTGACCAAACCAACGTTGTTGAAATGATACCGATGGGGCAATAGTTATTGGTCCTAAAGCAGGCAACGATAGTGTAATAGGTATACTATGTTCAGAGCCCCATTGTAGCGTATCTAACAATCTTCTGGTGCTAAATGCAGTATCGTAAAAGGAGATTTGATTTTGAAAATTTCCGTTATAACCTACACCCAATTTTTCGTACCATTTAGGTGTACCCACAGCTTCCTTTTTTTGAAAAGGATAAAATGTAACCACACTAAATGTTGCATTGGGCAAACTCATATTCACCAACTTGGTATTGTTGTTTTGATTGTGATTTAAGTTAAGCGATAAGTTATATTTTCCATCCCAACTTTTACTGTAGGCAATAGACGATTGTAATTGGTTATTAAAATTTTGATACGGATTATTTAAAATATTACTATTAAATCTAGTGCTACCAAAATTTACATTGGCCGAAAAATTGGTGCCTGGTCTTGCTTTACTATCTCTACTATGGCTCCAATTAATCATGTACGATGAAGTGATATTAAACTCATCGGCAGCTTTGGTTGAAAAACGATTTAATACTTTATTACGTTGAACAGACAAGTTTACACCACCACTGTATTTATAACGCATTAAATATTTTGAATTTACGTTGGCACTCCACCCTCCATAACTATATAAATTAAAACGGCTGGTAATATCTACGTTATCACTTAACACTTTGTAATATCCTAATCCTTCTAAGCCTAAACCAAAATCTTCACTACTTGCAAATTGTGGCGTTAAAATACCAGAGCTTCTGCCGGTAGTTAAAGGATAAATTCCAAAAGGAATATAAATAGGTACTGGTACTCCCTCAAACTCAGGATGTGTAGGACCACTTACACCAATTTTGTTATTGATGATTTTCATTTTCTTGGTTCGAAAAGTAAAATGTGGTGTATCTAAATTACAGGTAGTAAAGCTGCCTTTATAAGCATAAATAACATTGCTATCCGCTTTTTTTAAACGATTGGCATTTACAAATAATTCTCCTTCTTGGTAATAAGTATTGTAAGTAATTCCTTTCTGAGTTTTTAAATTATAAGCAACTGAATCGCTTAACGTATTCATTTCACCTTGCTTCATTTTGGTTTTATTCAATGAATTGGCCGATGTATCAGATGAACCTTTTGCTTTAATGGTTTGCTTATCTTGATTGTACTGTATAGTGGCAGCTTCCATATCCAAATCTTTATAAGCCACACTAGCTTTGCCATATAAAATAAATTCTTTGGTAGAGATAATTAATACCCCCGAATCTTCAGCACTATATTTTACAGGAGCATCAATAGAATCTTTAGAAATTTTAAGTGTATCAATTGTTGCAATAACAGTATCTCCTGGTTTTGGCTTAGTAGAATCTAGAATTTTGTTGGTAGGAACGGTATCTAAAAATGTTGTTAAAAAATGATTTTTTTTCTTTAAAAAAGAGCTACTAGCATTTATTTGGAGTGTTAATATTAATAAAGCCAACACACCCACAATAGCAGTAAAATATTTTACGTTAAGTTTGTACAAATTGCTCATAGCGTGTGGCAAAAATAAGAGCTAAATGATTAAACCTATTCTTAACCTTTTTCTTTAACTTATTGATATGATGAGACGAATAGTTGCTTCTGTTTTTTTATTAGGATTATTGGCATTTTGTATTAGTTCATTCACCAAGAAAAGCTATCAACCTTCTGCCAAACAAAAATTAAGAAAAATAGTGATTGATGCTGGTCATGGAGGTAGCGATTTTGGTGCATCTGGTAAATATTCTCATGAGAAAGAAGTAAGCTTAGCAGTAGCATTAAAACTACAAAAAGAAATAGAAGAACAAATGCCCGATGTAGAAGTGTACATGACAAGAACTACAGATGTGTACGATAGAGTTACAGAAAAAGCTAACAAAGCCAATGCTGCTAAAGGCGATTTATTTGTATCTATTCATTGTAACTCAGCAGGTAGCATTAGACACTCAGAATTTATAGGTTATAAAACCGAAAAGTATAAAAGGAAAAAGAAAACATATACCAGACAAGTAAAACAATATAGAACTTACTATACCTCTAACCCTGCCAAAGGAACTGAAACTTTTATTTGGGGAATTGGTAAAAATAGTGCTAAAGAAGATGCATTAAAAGACCATGAAGAATTATATATGGATAGTGTTACTGCCAAAGAACTAAAAGATTTTGACCCCAATGACCCTGAAAAAATGATTTTGTATTCTATAAAAACCAAACAGTTTTTTGATAGAAGTGCAAGATTGGCATTAACGGTAGAAGATGAATTTAAAAAAACAGGTCGACCAAGCCGCCAAGCTCAACAACGTGGTAAAGGTATTTGGGTATTGCAAGCAGTTGCTATGCCAGCTGTTTTAATAGAAATTGGCTTTATATCGAACCCAGAAGAAGAAGATTATTTAAATAGTGAAAATGGTCAACAAGAAATTGTAACTGCAATTGCCAATGCTATTAAACGTTACAAATACACTTTAGAAACTACAGGTATTAAACAAGGAAGCATGGCACCAACAAAATAATTATTGAATTTCTGATTTCTAATTATTCATTGTCAATTGTCAATTATTGAATACCCACTACCACGTATTGCTATCGTGAAATTTAGTGTTTAACATTACACCAAATTTGTAAGTCATGTATAAAGCAATACTTTCTACCTGTTTATTATTGGCTGTAGCACTAACAGCCATTGCCCAAAAAAACACTGCTACTACAGAAAAGAGAGAAATGTTTTTTAGAATTGGAACAGTAACCAAGCTAAAAGCAGACAGTATTAAAGTAAAAATTTTAGGTGGCAAACAATTGGGTATCCAAATTGGCACTACAGGTGTGGTTAAAGGAGTGTATAAATCTAATGATGATAGAAGTGATTTAGAAATTGGTTATGCAAGTGTATTGGAAGTTTCCGATAAAGAAGCAATTGCCATTATTAGACCTGTTGATAAAACAGGTACAAACAAAAGTTATGAAATTAGAAATGGCGATTATGTAAAGCTTTACATTCAAGCACCCAAACTACCTTATAGAAGTATATTTTTTGAATTAGCACTCCTTGATATTCAGTTTAATAATTTAAATGGCGATCCATTATATAACGTTGAAGATTTATTTTATAGAGATAGTAAAAGATTAGAAGATAGTTTATTGACAGATGGAGCAAAAGATGTGTTTAAAACATATGATGCTTTAAAAGACGATACCAGTTTTAATAGTTTGAAGTTACCCATGACGGAAGGTCGCTATCAAGGAAGAGGCATTTTTGATGTAATGAGAGATTGCAATGCAAAAGATGTTTTTACATTTTTACATTTTGTGAATAATTACCCTGGTAAATATATTGGCAACACTTGGAAACTAAACGAAACGTTTGCTACTTGGGTAATGAATAAAGCACCTTATAGTAAAAGAGAATTGTACGATAGTGTAATGGCTTATAAAAATAAGCCACAGATACTTAAAATTTTCTTAACAAAAAATATTACCGTTTTTAGAGATAAAGGTTTTGTTACAGATTGGATTAGCGATGCTAATGATTTGGCCGATAAAGAAAAAGATGCTGAAGCACTTCAATATTTTGAAGCAGCCAAGCTAGTATTGCCTTATTTACAAGATGATTGTGTAACAGGTTATTATCATTATTGTTACACCACTATTTTGGATAATAAAAAAGAGTATACCAAAGTATTAAGCGTTTGTGATTCGGCATTTTTCTATTTCGATAAATGCAAAAACGACTACTTTAAAGCTCAAACACATTTGAAAAAAGGCTTAACTTATAACACCTTAGATAAAGTTGATGACGCCTTACTATCATTTGAAAAAATGTTTGCAGAAGTTAATAAATCAAACTCTGCTTTAAAGCCTGCTCAAAAAACATCATTTACAGCAAAATATCATCATTTTTCTGGCATTATTCAAGCAGGAAAAGGTGAACTCAAAAAAGCAGTTGTACATTATGAAAATGCTATAAAAAATTATCAAACAATTAATAACTACAGTAGTTTACAATCAGCCATTGGTGTACAGGGTAGATTAGCAAGATTGTATAAAAGACAAGGTGAACTTACTAAGTCGCTTCAAATTTATAATGAACAATTGGCTTCCTATTCAAAAATGAACGACAAAAAAAACATTGCAGATGTATTAAATGAAATTGCTGATATAGAATTTAAATTAGCTAACTATAGAAAAGCAATCGATCAGTTTTCTACAGCCAAAGAAATATTTTTATTTTTTAAAGATTATAGCAACGCAGGTTTTTCTCAATCCAATATTGGTCAGGCTTTTTGGAACTTAGGAAAATACGATTCTGCTATTGCAGCTCATACAACTGCTATTGAATACAGAAAAATTGCAAAGAATTATTCAGGCCTTGGTTATTCTTGGAAAAAAATTGGAGGACTATTTAAAGAAACCGGAGAAAAAAACAAATCATTAGCAGCTTATGATAGTGCATCGTATTACTATACATTAGGCAAAGACTCTACTAACTTAAAAAGCTTATTATCTGATATTGGCGATGTGTATAATAATGATAAGCAACATCAAAAAGCTTTTGGCTTTTACATGCAATGGCATAATTTAAATTTGGCTACAAAAAATAAGTCTGACATTGTAAATAGCTTGTATCAACTGTCAGAAGCGTCTTATTATTTTAATAACGATACCTCTATAAAATATGGTGTAGCTTGTTTACAACTAGCCAAAGAAATTGGCGACAAAAACAATGAGTATTATGCAGCTAGTATTTTAGGACAAAATTATTATAAGAATTATAATATAGACGAAGGAGATGCCTACTATAAACAAGCTTTAAGTGTGGCCATTCAACAAAAAAATAAAAAATTAGAAGCTAATTGTTATCGTTCAATTGGTTTGGCTAATAATAGTAAACTAGACTTTAATAAAGCCATTCCTCTATTTGAAAAAGCATTACATATTTACGATTCTTTAGGAGAAAAATCAGCACTGCCATTCACTTACAGATTATTAGGAAGTGCCATACAAAGCAAAGGCGATTTTTATGAAGCAAGAAGTAAATACCAAAAATCTATTGATATTGCTTACAGTATTAATAGCCGTGCCGATGTTGGTTATGGTTTTTCGGCACTTACATTTTTGTACATTATTCAAGGAGAATTAAATAAAGCCCAAAGTGCTGTTGATAGTACTTATAACATTTTTAAAGATTTGAATAATAGTTGGCAAATGGCCGAAGCGTATTTTAATAAAGCATTGGTGTACGAAGCTAAATCTGATGGTATAAATGCTATTAAATTTTACAAAATGGCCGATAGCATTTATATAAAAGAAAATGATGTAAGTGGAAGAAGTGGTTGTTTAAATAATATTGGTGCTGTATTTTTTTACCAAGCCGATTATAAGAATTCTTTGAATTATTTTATGGAAGCCGATAAACTAATGTCTACCATAAAAGTAGTTACAGAAGCAAAAATTTTAGCCATTATTAACATTGGAGAATCTTATTTCTACTTAAAAGATTATCCTAAAGCTGAGAAGTATTTAGTCGATGGATACAAATTAGCCACTGAGAAAAAAGCTGGCAGAATGTTAACTATTTCATCTTCTTTCTTAGGCACATTGTATTACGAAATGAATCAATATGCAAAAAGTGAAAAATATTTATTAGAAGCATTTGCATTAGCCGAAAAAAGTAATGAAACCGATTTGTACATCAACACTGGTATGTATTTGGGTAAATTGTATGCTGCACAAAGCAATTTTAAACAAGGTGAATTTTACTATAATAAAACCACTCAATTTACCAAACGTATAGACAATAGTAAATACACTTGGATGGCTTTGTATGAGTATGGTTTATATTTCTACAACCAAAACAAATACGATAGTGCTTGTAAATATTTTAAAGAAGCCATTGTAATTGTAGAAAACAGTTCTCAAAACTTATTTGGTGGAGAAGAAGCCAAAAAAATATACAATGCCGATTCTAGAAAAGTAGATTTATACAATAAATTAGTAGTAAGTCTTGCAAAATTAGGTAACAAAGAAGATGCATTGTATTATGCCGATAAAAGCAATAACCAGGCTTTAAAAGAACAAGCTGAAAGAGCAGGTATAGTAACAACCGATAAAGAAAAAGCAGAAGCTATAAAAAAAGGGGGCGAATTATTACAAAAGAAAAATGCAGTAGATCAAGCAATTGCCAAAGAAAAAGCGAAGCCAGAAAAAGAACAAAACAAACAATTAATTGCATCGCTTGAAAGTGTAAAAAGTGTAACCGAAACCGATTATACCAATTACATTGAAAATCTTCAAAGAAAGTACCCCGATTTACAGTCGTATTTCGCCAATACCAATCCAAAAGATTTTAGAAATTATATTGATTATATTCCGGATAGCACAATTGTTGTATTGTACATCATTAACGATAATCAGCTACTCATTTTTACTGTTACTAATAAAGAAACTGGCTTAAAAACCATTGAACTTAAACAAGACATCAATAAACAAGCTAGCCGTTTTTTAAGTGTATTAAGAAATCCTAATAACGCAACAGGTACAGGTGCTGTTACTTTAAGAAGTACATTAAAACCTGTGGATGATGTTCGTGGTGATTTTAAAACAGAAGCTAATGCTTTGTACAATTTACTCATTACGCCTATTGCAGAGCAAATGAAAGACAAGAAAAATATTTGCTTTATTCCGAATGGCAAGTTGAGTAATATTCCTTTTCAGTCGTTAGGACATTTAGATGAAAACAAACAGTTCCATTTTTTAATGGAAGATTATGCTATTTTTTATACCAGTAAAATTGACATATTCAAAAATATGTTTAAGAAAAGGAAAATGGAATCTTCTTTAGCCATTTTTGGTAATCCAGATAAAACTTTACCAGGTGCAACCATTGAAGCCAATGAAATTTCAAAAATGATCAATGGCTCTGTTGTGTATATTGAAGAACAAGCAACTGAAGATAAAGCCAAAGAAAGTTTAGCCAAATACAACTACATCCATTTTGCAACGCATGGCGTATTAGACTATGATAAAATTGAAAACTCTTATTTATTATTTGCTGCTGGTCCTGGAGAAAACAATCAAGGTAAATTAACCATTGCAGAAATTAATGGATTGAGCAAACAAACCAGTTCATTGGTCGTATTATCGGCTTGTGAAACTGCTGTAAGCAAAGAAGAAGTAAAAGGATTTTACATTTCACCCACCAATGCATTTTTAACCAATCGTGTAGATGCGGTGATTGGTTCTTTATGGAAAGTGCCCGATGAAACCACCAATTTACTGTTACAAGAATTTTACACCAACATTGAAAAAAAAGGTATGAGTAATGTGCAAGCATTACGTAATGCTCAAGCAACGGTAAGTGCCAATCCAAAATACAATCATCCCTTCTTTTGGAGTGCATTTGTATTATATGGAGAATGGAGATAATGAACAATGAATAATGAATAATGGAGGAATCGTGAGTCGTGAGTGGTGAATCGCTAGAGGGAAATTACTAGTGGAGGAATTGCAAGTGATGAGTAGTGAATAGTGAGTGGGAAAAGGCAAGTTGTAAGTGAAAAGTAGCTAGTTGATTAAGTGTACTTATAGTTTAAAAATTTATGGAATAAAATAATCAGTGAAAATCCGTTCAATCCGTGTCTTCCGTGTTCCTATGCTTTAATAAAACAATTTCAAGTTTATATAATTATCTTTCGCTTCCAATTATACAACATGAAAAAAATACTGTTGGCTATTTGCATTGGTAGTGTACTATTTGCAAATACGCAAGAACTAGCTATTATACCTGCACCAGCAAAGATGCAAACTCAACAAGGCAGTTTTGTACTATCTACCTCAACGAAAATTATTGCTCCAACCGAACAAGATAAAATTGCTGCCAATTTCTTGAACGATTATTTACAAAAATTCTATGGCTTCACTTTATCATTCAGCAATCAAACAAAAAAAAATTGCATTACGTTAAGTACGTATTCTATTGGTAGTGCTTCTGCTGAAAAATATATATTGTCTGTTCTACCCAATAATATTTCAATAGTAGGTAATGGACATGCAGGTACATTTTATGGCATTCAATCACTTATTCAATTATTACCCATTCCTTCTACCTTAAATCCTACAACTTCTACCTTAAACCTTCCATGCTTAAATATAGAAGATGAACCAAGATTTGGTTACAGAGGAATGCATCTTGACGTAAGTCGACATTTCTTCTCAGTTGAATACATCAAAAAATATATTGATTACATTGCTTTACATAAAATGAATACTTTTCATTGGCATTTAACCGATGACCAAGGTTGGAGAATTGAAATCAAAAAATATCCAAAGCTTACTCAAGTTGCTAGTTCTAGAAATGGAACCATTATTGGTCGCTATCCAGGTAAAGGCAATACCAATGAGGTTTATGGAGGATTTTATACACAAGCAGAAATAAAAGAAGTAGTTGCATATGCAGCACAACGTTATATAACGGTGATTCCAGAAATTGAAATGCCGGGCCATGCTTCAGCTGCTATTGCTGCTTATCCTGAGTTGAGTTGTTTTCCAAATGAGGCAACTAAGTTTCCTCCAAAAACTGTATGGAGTGGAGATTCTACCCAAAAAAATGTGCAACAAACATGGGGTGTTTTTGAAGATGTATTTTGCCCAACAGAATATACATTCAACTTTTTACAAGATGTGTTAGATGAAGTAATGGTAATGTTTCCATCAAATTACATTCATATTGGAGGAGATGAATGCCCGAAAAATGCATGGAAGAAATCTACATTTTGTCAGCAACTCATTAAAGAAAAAAAATTAAAAGATGAGCATGAATTACAAAGCTATTTCATTCAACGAATGGAAAAATATGTAAACAGTAAAGGCAAAAAAATAATTGGTTGGGATGAAATTTTAGAAGGTGGATTAGCTGCCAATGCAACTGTAATGAGTTGGCGTAGTGAAAAAGGCGGTATTGAAGCTGCACAATTACAACACAATGCCATCATGACTCCAGGAGGTTGGTGTTATTTTGATCATAGCCAAACTAAAAATGAAGATAGTGTTACCATTGGCAATTTTTTACCATTAGAAAAAGTATACAATTATGAACCCATACCAAAAGAATTGTCAACAGAAGAAGGCAAATTTATTTTAGGAGCTCAAGGAAATTTGTGGACTGAATATGTAAGTAATCCAAGCAAAGTAGAATACATGATTTTTCCAAGAATGAGTGCACTCAGTGAAGTATTATGGAGTAGCAAAGAACAACGTAATTGGAAAAGTTTTGAACAGCGTTTACCAACACAAATTAAAAGATATGAACTATGGAAGAGTAATTACAGCAATGCTTATTACGATTTACAAAGTGAAGTGGAGTTTGCAAGTGGCTATGATGGCACTGTGCTACTAAGCCTTAAAACCAACACACCTAATGCAATGATTAGGTATGTACAAAGCACCGATGAAAAAGAAAAACAATATACTCAACCTATTCAAATTGATAGAAGCCAAACTGTTGTAGCTGTATATAAAAAAGAAAATTCTACTACAATAACTTCAGGATTAAAACATAATTTCTCGTTCAATAAAGCAACCGGAAGAAGAGTAACTACTTCGCCAGGGCCCTCTCCTACTTATGCAGGTAATGGAGGTACTTTTAGTTTAGTAAATGGATTGAAAAGTGAAAAAGGATTCAACTCAAGAGAGTGGTGTGGTTGGATGAATCAAGATGTAGAAGTAATCATCGACTTACGTCAACCCACAGAAATTAATAGAATTATATTGAATGTCCTAGACCAAAAAAATAGTTGGATTTATCCACCAATAGTTAAAGAAGTAGCAGTAGGAAATGATAGAAATACATTTACGCCAGTTGATCTAAGTTTAAAAGATGTAACCGATGCAGAATACATTAGAACCATTCCATTGTACTTCGATAAACTTACCACTCGTTTTGTACGTTTAAAATTATCGTCTTTTCCAAAAATTCCTGAAGGAAGACCGGGTGCTGGTAAAACTGCATGGTTTTTTATAGATGAAATTGAGTTACATTAAAATATTCAGATCCTATGCATCCCTATTTAGTAGGCATTCAAGAAATATTTAGTCAACATGCGAATGTTGAAAAATCAATTAGTGCAAAAGCCTATATGTTACATCAGTTTGAATTCTTTGGTATTGTTACTGCCAATAGAAGAAAATTGAGTAAAGAGTATATGAATATATATTACAGACTAAAATTAATATTAGAAAGCACGTTTTATTGGCAAACAAAAATTTAAACCATTGAGTAATTGAAAAAAGATTGAATGGTAAAATGAATGAATTGTTATGAAATGAATAAATGCTCAACCTATTTTTTTGAATTTCTTAAAAATAGTTTAACTGCTTTTAAGCCTTCATTAGTTAAACTTCTGTTTCTAAGCTGTTTATATTTTTCTAATGTTTGCGTTGCTTTTTTGTAAATTAAAGAATCTACTGCACTTGTTTGATAATTTTTGGGGATAGCATAAGTAAAATAACCTCTATCTCCTGCAAAAACAGGTATTGCAAAAAAATCTCTTTTCACAAATTGCTGAGTACTGTCTTGTTGTTTTCCAGCTAATACAAAAAAATCAACTGCGTATTCAGGATATCCAAATAAATAACCATAGCTTCTCCACCTATTATATTTAGTTTCATGTTCGGTTATAGCCAAAACAGTTTCTGGCTTTGCGTTTAAAGATATTCCGATAGAACTATAAAAGCTTTGGTATTGATGGATTATTTGTTGCAATTTGTTATTTCTTACAACATACAATTCAAAATTTTTATAAATACTATCTTCTCTTTCAAAAGGGTTGAGAACAAAGCTGATTTCTTTTGTATTGAGTTTATTAATTGTACGTTGAAGCTTTACTAAACTATCATAAGCTAAATTGGCTTGTACTTTATTGGTACTTAATAATGGTAATCTATAGAAATGTACACTACTGATTGGCTTTAAAGTATCTAACAGTGTATATAGAGCTTCATGATTTAATGCTTTTGCAAATAAAGAATCTACTATAATTTTTTCTTCTTTAAGCATGTGTTTATAGTTTCTTTTTAATCCTGAAACTGATGAACATGAGAATGTAGTGATACAAATAATAATTGAGCAAGCAACCCATATTAGTTGATATGTATTTGTATGTTTAATTTTATTAGTCATTGTTAAGTTGAACAAATTAGATTTGTTAAATGATTAATTAGATGCTGTTAATACAGCTTAATTAACTATTGAAGTGGTATATAATTTTTTCCCTTTATAATTAATAACGTTAAGTAATAACGAATCTCTTTGTAATTGCACACTCATAAATCCATGATCAGATATAGCAAATTTTGTTTGTAAACTATCTTTTGTAACTGGCCTAATTTCGCTACCAGCACCACTCACAAAATAATGGGTAAAGCCTTGAGGTTTTTGGTGTTGCAAGTCATGTTCATGACCTGCGAAATAAATATTGACTTTGTGTTTTTCGAAGATTGGCAGAAGCGACTGCTTAACATCTAACATTTTATTACGCCTTACACCTGTAGAATAAAGGGGATGATGCCCAATAACTATTTTCCAATTTGCCTTGGTATTACTGAGTGTTTCTTTTAGCCAATTTAATTGTGCAGCAGTATCTTGTTTTTCAAGGTCACTATGGTTTTTCCTGTTTAGAGTTTTATCAAAGGGATTGGTATCAATAAAAATAAAAATTGCTTTTTCATTAGAATTTGGAATAGCTTTTTCAAAGCTGTAATAACGTTCTGTTGTACGCCATCTTCTGCTAATTTTACTATAATCTAACTGAGCCTGGATACTACCTCTATAGTCATGATTACCAAAACATGTGTGCCAAGGTATATTTAAACTGTAGCTTGTATAAATATTTTCAAAAGAAGCATTCCACTGTGGGTCTGTTGTACTAATAACTCCATCAGGATAAAAATTATCGCCCATACTCATTACAAAATTTGCATGGTTTATTGCAGCCTCTTTACCCATTGCATCAGCAACATCTTTTTGATGAAACTCTCCATTTCGACCCCAATCTCCAACAACCAAAAAGTTAAGGCTACTTTCAACTTTCCAATACTTTTCGCCATGCTTATGATGTGATGCAGAATGCTGCCAATGACTACAGCTTGGTGCTAATGTGCAACAATATAAAAAAAGGAGTAATTGAAATGGCTTATTGCTCATTTTTGTTATGATTATGATTTGAGCATTGCTTACAATGCCTAATATTGAGTAGATGTGTTACTATAATCAAGATTGTAAAGAAATAGCCTGAATAATGTAACCAATGATATTTTTCTTCAAACAGAGTTGATATTAGAAAACCTAAAAAAGAACACCAAAGAATACATGATAAAATTTTATTGGTACTATTTTCTGTTGATTTGAAAATGGCTACAAATGAAATAATTAAAAACAAGTATGTAAACATTGAATTAGCTACAAATCCTCCACCAAAAGCAATTAACAAAGGAGTACCAATACAATGTATTAAACAAATGGATGAACTTACTATACCAATAATATCAGCCTTATGAACACTAGATTGTTTATTCATGTATTATTTTATTTAGCCAACTAAGAATATTTAAATAATGATGATTGCCATAAAGTGCAATAAATTTTTGTGTTTCTGGATGGTGCATATTTTGATAAACAGTTAACCGCTGTTGAGCAAATTCTTTTGTTAGGGCAATTTTGCAGTTGTTTACTATGCAGTTTTTCCACTGCTCAAATGTTTGTGGTATCATTAGTCGAAATTTAGAAATTCATTGGTATCAATTCTCAGTAACAATCTTTTTTCTCCGCTTTCTTCTATTGTTGGACTTCTATGTACAATGGCTTTTGTGCCTTCAATGGGATAAATAGCTCCTTTTAAAATTGCAGCTGTGCCCGTATTCACTTGATGAACTTTGGTTTCGTCTAAAACGACACATTCATTATCTCCGCAACTTTCTAGTGCTCTCCTATTTACATAGTCATCTTCAACCCACAAAGTTCCGCTACCTCTGTAGGTGCAGAGTAACCTCAAATCATTGATATCTGTATGAAATTTTCTGCACATATTTGTATTAACGGTTGCAAGAAAAAGCCTATACATTTTTGCTGTAGTTAGCTCTTTAAAAATATTTAGTAAATCAATCACATCATTTAAGATAAGTTGATGAAGGGTTAATTCTTTTTGAATTTGTTGAATAATGATATCTATTTCTCCAGATGCTCTTATTTCAATTGGCTGAGTGAGAAAATGGTTTATTTCAGCCTGCAACTCACTAATATCTCTATCATAGAAAGCTAAATTGATTTCTTTTTGATGTATTTGTTGAAGTTCATTTGGGTGAATACAACTAATCCAATTTGGAGAAATTGATGTAACAGTCATACTAAAAATATTTTATTTTTAAGTGAATTGATTTTATTTAGTTATAAAACTTGCATCTACCATATTTCTATTGATTGCTACTGCTGCTAAGAACCCAGAATTAGCAGACCAAACTATTTGTCCTAAACTTTTTGAGCTGACATCTCCAATAGCATAAACATTTGCTATATTGGTTAGCATAAACTCATCTGTAACAATTCGTTGTGTATCATCTAACTTACAACCAATTTTTTCCGCTAAACGGTTTTGAAAGTTGGTAATAGGTTTAAGATAAATGTGATTTACATATTCTGTAGTTTGATCACTATATACAATTTCTACTAGCTTATTTCCATTGGTTGTTATTTCACTAATTACTTTATTGTTCCATCCAATGCCATTTTTATTTAACAAATCAATTATTTGTTCAGGAATGCTATCAGTTCCTTGAAAGCAAACAGTTAGGCTGCTACACCAATGCTTGAGAGATGGTAGTAATTCTAACCCTCTAAATGCTTGTGAAATAAGTATTGTTTTTCCATTTTTACTTTCAAATCCATAACAATAAGGACAATGATGAATAGTTTTACCCCATTGCTGTTCAATACCCTTTATACTGGGTAATGTATCTGTTGCACCTGTTGCAAAAATTAATTTGCTGGCAATTGCTTCACCAAATTGTTTAGTTGTTACAATAAATTTATTATCCTTATTAATTACGTCTGTAGCTTCATCATTTACAATACTTAAATAAGGCTTGTAAATTCTAAGTTGATTTTTTATAGTCTTATTGATTTCAGCAGGCTTTTGCCCCTCTATTAAAATAGCGTTATGGGCATGACTTGAAAATCTATTTCTTGGATAATTCAAATCAATCACTAATACTTTTCTTAATGCCCTAGATAAAGTTAAAGCAGCTGATAAACCTGCATAACTTCCTCCAATAATAATTACATCGTATTCTTGATTGATTGATACTACTTGATTTAGAAATTCATCTTTAAAATCTTCGCTAGCAAATACCGGCAGCAAACTTGTACTCAATGACAAAACACCAGCACTTTTAATAAAATCTTTTCTATCCATACAATATGTGATATTATAAATTAATTAATTCAATTTTTTTAGATAATTCTCATACACTTGCTTATCTACTTTTTTCTTTTCCCAACATTCAAAAACAAGTAATTCAATTTTTTTATCAATAGCTTCTTGAACTTGCATTCTATAATTTTTATAAGCTCCATAATCTGTTTGAGTAATTTTATTCCATGTATTCTGGAAATAGGTTACTGGATTAAAATAATAACTAGAAGTAATTAATTTATTTTTTACATCATTTTGATATTCACTTTTTTCGATTGCCTTTTTATTCATTTGGTTAATAATTGCACTAACTGTATTATTTACTATTTCTTCACTTACTGTACTGTCTTTACCATTAAGAGTTGTTGTTAATGCTGGATAAATTTCAATTAAACGTTTGCCCAAAGAATCTGGAGATAACTCATAAATTTCATAAGCTTCTTTTCTATTTACATCTAAATAGTTGGTCATTAAATTAGCTGGATGCTTAAGGCTAACGTATTGATGTACTGCCCCTGGAATGATAACACATAACAAAAGCCAAACACTAATCATGGTAAAAGCTTGAGAACTACTTCCCTTACTTTTTAAAACTATGTAGTAAAAAATAATAGACCAGAAAACAATGTATAAAATTGCTAAAAGTATTAAAGACAATAATTTTAATGAGAATATATCAAAAGGTGAATTTATAAATGCACTAAACAGTACTAATATTACTACTGTTACTATTAAGAATACAACATAAAAGCTTACTCGTACAAATAACCATTTAGATATATTACCTACTTGAATTGAAATAAGTTTATTAAAGTTAAAATCTTTTTCCAATCCATTTAAATTGTATAAAAAAATAATAAGTAAAATAGGTAGTAAAAATAAAATGATAAAAGAAAAATCAATATTCCCATTCACCAACCGTTCTGGATTAGCCAATTCTTCAACCATATCATTATCGTAAGTAGAGCTCCAATTGGTAACTCTTTTATAATATCCATATTGTTCAGCTTGTCCAATACCAAACGGCAAGAGTGTTGAGGGCTTTTTTATAGTATACGTGGGTGCGTTCCATAATGCCCAAAATGGCGTGGTAATATCTATCCAAGGGCGATCAGCTGGTCCTTTTTTTCCTTCATCATACCAAGAATATATTTTTTTAATACTTTCTTGCTTTTTTAATTCAATACTTTTTATTGTGTCTTCCTGTTTATTGAACAAATAAAATCCGTTATATAATGAAACAACACAAGCAACTACAAAAAGCAAATAAGCAATCATCTTAGCTTTACTTTTGCTAAAGTGTTTAAACTCGAAAAGAAATATATTCAGTGCTCTCATATTATAGAATTTCTTTTTGATATGTAATTAATAAGAGCAAACAAAAGAGTTACCCATCCAAACAGAAAAAGTAGATCAATTAAATACTTTAACCCTATTTTTTGTATAGAAGGATTTTTATAATTAAAATCTTTAACAGATTGAAAAAAGTTCTTATCTGCTTTCCAGTCCCAATCCCCTGTTTTAGATCCACCAAAAGCATGTTTATCATTTAGAGTTTTTATAAATACTCTGCGATAATTTTCTGCCTGTTTTAAAAAATCTAAATGATGAAACATGTCTGTTCCGGAAGAACCCATACTCAAGTTCTGAATTGAAGCAAACGGATTAATTAAACCAGTGAATTGATAGTTTCTTTTTTGAGATTCCATTTTTCCATATAGCTCACCAAAATGTTTGTCCCAAACAATATTGCCATACTCTTCGTCTGCTTGCATTACAACACCATCAAAATTTATTGGCAATTGAGAAAGACTATCTACTTTATATTTAGCTAAAATTGTTTTTTTAAGTTCTTCTTCTCGATAATCAGAAGGGTTATGACCATCAATTCCTTTAGATCTATCTTCTTCCATTGCTTTTTGAAATTGAACCCTAGTTGGTAGTGGCGAAATTTTTTCAACAGTATTTCCAGCAATCTTGGGAAGAAAAATCGTCCATAAAATCCAAATTGCAATTGTAAAACTCAATGCTGTAGAGCCATTCTTAAAAATAACTGAAAGCAAAACTGTTAAAATTGTTACTATTAAATAATATGCACTATAACTGAATGTAAGTAAAGAGAATCGTAGAAAAGTATCTAAATCAAGAGCCCCTCCAAGAAATAAAATTTGTATAACTAAAGTAAATAGTAATAGCAAAATTCCAATACTCCAAACACTGATTATTTTTCCAATAAACACCTTTTTTATGCTAGAACCTTGAATTAAAATTAATTTCAACCTACCACTTTCACGTTCACTTGAGTAAGTATTAAAGGCTAAAAATATTAAGAATAATGGAATTATGAACTGAAATATAAGGGATGGTTTTAGCTTGCCAAACTTTGAAACAAGTAAAGATTGTGATGCTTCTGAATAAACTAAATCGTTTTGTGTATGCCCTTCTAATCTTAAAACATTTCCTGTAATTGTATTAACCCCTTCATCAATGCTACTAAGCATACTATTGGGTTTAAATGCATAGCTACCAAAATGTGCTGCACCATGCGGATTGCTTGGCTTCATTGAATCCCATTGAGATCGAATATGTTTTTGTGCTAGCTGTTGGACCTTAATTTGTTTTTCATTTTGAGCAATACCCAACCAAGTTACTACACTTAAAGATGATGCAAAAAATAAACTCAATAAAATGAATAACCGATTTCTAAAAAACCCTATCCACTCGTTCATAAAAATATACTTCATACAAATGAATTTAGCTTTGCATAAAATTTAGGTAAATACCTTCCAGTTGGTTAGATGAAACTTCACTTGCATTCATCTCTTTAACTAACCTACCGTGCTTGAGTATACCTATGCGATTACAAGTTTCCCTAACTCTAAAAATGTCATGTGATGCCATTAAAATAGTGGCTCCACTCAAAGCCAACTTTCTTAATAAATCAGATAGTTCATTACTTGCCAACGGGTCAAGCCCACTTGCTGGTTCATCTAAAAGATATATTTTTGCTTTTTTTGCATAAGCAATAGCAATACCTACTTTTTGCCTCATTCCTTTTGAGTAAACTGAAATAGGTTTATGGTGGGCAACTTCTTGCAATCCACATTCTGTAAGAAAATTAGACAATTCAGTACGACTATAATTTAATCCTGCTAGCTTACAGAAATAATCCAAATTTTCTAACCCACTTAGGTAAGAATACAGGTTTACATTTTCAGGTATATACCCAATTTCGTTGTTAGCTTTCTCTAAATGATTAGTACTACTCCCAATAGTTATACTACCACTATCAGGCTTTAGAAATCCTAAAAGTAAGTTGAGTGTAGTTGATTTACCTGCACCATTAGCACCCAATAAACCATAAATTTCACCTGAATTTATTTCTAAACTTAGATTATCAATAGCTAATTGACCTTTGAACTTCTTTTGAATATTTTGTAGTTGTATCATTATTACTAAATTATAATATTGCAACAATGATGCAAAAATAGGCTTTATTATTAAATATTGCAACAATGATGCAATATTTAATAATAAAATATTCAATCTCACCATTTTATCAACGATAAATTGCATTAATTAGCACTTAAGGCAGTGTACTTAAATGATTTTTTCTTGTGCACTCATAAAATATTTAAATTACTTAATAGATATACGCTATGCACCCTTGTGTAATAGGCATTCAAGAAATATTTAGTCAACATGCGAATGTTGAAAAATCAATTAGTGCAAAAGCTTACCTGTTACATCAGTTTGAATTCTTTGGTATTGTTACTGCCAATAGAAGAAAATTGAGTAAAGATTATATGAAGTGCCATACACTTACGTCGTTAACAGAATTAGATAGTATAGTACAATCTTGTTTTAAACTACCGCAAAGAGAGTATCAATATTTTGCAGTGGAGCTTATTAGTTTTCATAAAAAAATATGGCAACCTTCTGTTATAAAAATAATTGAACATTGTTTGGTAAATAAAAGTTGGTGGGATACAGTTGATCATGTTGCAAGTGAATGTTTAACTGATTATTTTAAGCTGTATCCGAACAAAATAAATAGTGTTACCAATCGATGGAATCAATCAGAAAATATTTGGTTACAACGCAGCAGTATTATGTTTCAAAAAGCTTTTAAAGCAAATACCAATACCGAACTATTGAGTAAGTATATTTTAAACTGTGCTAGCAGTAAAGAATTTTTTGTACAAAAAGCCATTGGTTGGGCATTGAGAGAATACAGCAAAACAAATGGAGCCTGAGTAAAACAATTTGTTGCTACTCATCAACTTGCCCCATTAAGCAAAAGAGAAGCATTGAAAAGAATGGCTAACTAATGCTACTCAATAATTGTTTCTTTCAATGTTTCTGTTTCTTTAACCACTACTTTTTCTTCCGGTTGTTCTTGTAAAGAATTTTTATTTTGAACTTCAATTTGTTCAATAAAAACAGCATATTGAGTTGGATAAATTTCCCTACCTGTAAATTGAGCATATACTTTTGTAAAGCAAGCACCAAAATATAAGATGATGGCTGAATAATAGACCCACAATAAAATAATCACAATTGAACCTGCTGTACCATATACACCACCAGGATTACTTTTGCCCATATAATATCCAATGCCAAATTTACCTAACATAAATAAAAATGCAGTGGAAAATGCTCCTGCCCTTACATCTCTCCATTCTATTTTAGCATCGGGTAAAAATTTAAAAATGATGGAGAATAAAAAAGCAATAATCATTAATGTTATAACTAAGTTTGCACCATAAGCAATCCATACCGAAATATTGGGCAACATACTCAATAAACGCTGCATCATTACATCCATTAAAGTACTGATAATTAAAGAAACCATCAGTATAAATCCCAACCCTAAAATCATAGAAAGACTCAATATTCTGTTCACCAAATATTTTACCCAACCCTTACGTGGCTTAGGTTTTAGCTGCCAAATATTGTTGATAGAACTTTGAATTTCGGTAAATACTCCTGTTGCTGAAAGTAATAGTGCAGTAATACTTATGGTGGTGGCAAATAGACTATTTTTTGAAAAAGATGCATTTTTAATAATCAATTGAATTTGCATAGCAGCTTCAGAGCCAACAAAGCCTTGTATTTGATTATAGAGTGTGCCTTCAATAGCTTCACGTTTATAAAATAAATCGCCTACACCAATTACCATTAATAAAATGGGAGCCAATGAAAAAAAAGTATAAAAAGCCAAAGCAGCACTTTTACTAGTAACATCATTCTCGGCAAATACTATAAATGTTTGTTTGGTAATTTTCCATGTACCTATTATTTTTTTCATGTTCCCTTAAAGATAGTTGTATTTATTGGCAACCCAACTACTACTTTATTAGTTGGCAACAAATACAGATTGCTTTGGCACATGATAGCAACTTTATCTTAGTGTTGTAATTTTAAACTAAATTGTACGGTGTGGTATTTATTAAAAATGCTGACAACAAATGCTTCTGAGTTGTACAAATTTAATATTACTCATATGTAAAAGCAAGTTACAAACTATTCCCCTGCTTTAAAATCAAATAGAGTAGCTGTAAAAAAAGCTCGTTCACGTTTTTTCAATACAACGTCCCAATTACCATTGTAGCGTAATATTTTAGGCACAGTTAAGCCTTTAAAATTGGTCATTTGAACTTCCATGCTCACATCAAAATCGTAAACACCTGCTTTGTAACTTAAAGAGTAACTACGGTAAACCACTTCTAATGTTTTTTGATCGAACCAGGTAACCATTTCATCAATTACCACTTTATCTTTTCTAAATAAACTTAAGTTTGGTTTTGGTAAAATAGAAAATACATAACATAATTTTCCATCTTTTTCTTGTACATCTAATTTGTACTCATAAACTTTTCTAGCATCATCATCGTATAAGTCTAATTTATTACCAATGAAAGGAATACCAGGAATTTTTTTTCCCGGATTGAAGAATAACATTTTTAATTGTTCTCTATGTTTATCCATTCCTTTTTTATCGCTAGTAGAAATATTGTACCCTTTCACAATGTTAGTTTCGCCACAAACAGGCGTTTTAGTAAAAAACAAACTGGCATATAATTGTGCAGTAATATAATTGTAGTTGTTGTTTTTATCGTAAAAATCGCCAGTTGCCGTTTCTTCTAACACATCCATTGTACGGCAATTGCTCTTTCTGTTTTGCCTTGTTTTGCTGAGCAAAGAAGCCTTAATTACACCTTTTTTATCCAACATTTTAATATCGTTATAAGAAGAAAACCCCAGAATTCTGAGGTTTTTAAAGGCTTTGTAAAAACTAGTATCTTCTTTTATTTGTTGTAAAAGTTTAGCATAATCAAAGTTATTTCTTACAACAACTTCGGTAAGTGTAAACTTTTTTTTATCAATAGTAACTATAGAATCTTGTGCAAAGCTTCTACTTACAAATAATATTGTTAATATAAAAATGAGTATTCTCATTTAGGAAAAACCATTTTATAATCTACTTTAATTTTCCCTTTCGAAATATCGTTGAGCTTGCCTTGTAATAATTTTTTACGTAAGGGTTTTAAGTAATCAATAAATAATTTACCCTCTAAATGATCGTATTCATGCAATATTACTCTTGCAGTAATACCATGAAAACTTTCAACTTTAGTTTCAAAATTTTCATTCATGTATTCTAATATCACCATTTCGGGGCGATACACATCTTCTCTAATTTTTGGAATTGAAAGACAACCTTCGTTATAAGGCCATTCATCGCCATCTAAATCTTTTACTTTGGCATTAATAAATACTTGCTTAATACCTTTTTCGTTGGGATATTTTTTATGATCCTCATCGTCAAAATTCTCCACTATTTGAGTACTATCTACCACAAAAACACGAATATCTTTGTTTACTTGAGGAGCAGCCAAACCTACACCATTACTAGCATACATGGTTTCCCACATGCTAGCAATAAATTTATCTAAATCGGGATATGAAGCATCAATATCTTTTGCTGTTTTTCTTAAAACCGCTGCACCGTAAGCTACAATTGGTAAAATCATTGTAATAAAGAAATATTTTAAAAGTAAAAATTAGGATGGCGAAAATAAGCTATAAAATTTAAACCTTGTTTTGCATGTATTCTTGCAACATAATGGTAGCTGCAATTTGATCTACATTACCTTTTACTTGACGATCTTTTTTCTTCATACCCATTTGTACCATTGCTTGAGAAGCCATTTTAGAGGTATAACGTTCATCTACTGTTTGTAAAGGAATATGGGGAAATTCTTTTTTTAATAACTGAATTGCTTGTTGTACCAAAGGTGTGGCATGAGTAGCAGAATCATCTAAATTCAATGGTTCGCCAATTAAAATAAGTTCTACTGTTTCTTGCTGAAAATATTTTTTTAAAAAGGGAATTAGTTCTTTAGACTCAATAGTGGTAAGAGCTGTAGCAATAATTTGTAAAGGATCGGTTACTGCCAATCCTGTTCTTTTTCCTCCATAATCAATACATATTATTCGGCCCATATTTACAAATTAAAGCCATAAGCAATACGCAATGCAACTTGTTGCAAATATTTTACTTCAGTAAAGTCTTCATATTTAATACTTACATCTAATTTTTTCCCTGAGTAGCCAAATGAAGGCGACCATAAAAAAGATGCATCAGAACCCTTGTTCAATCCAAAACCTACACCAGCTTCGGCTGCAACATATAATTTTGGAACAAAAAAAGTTTTGAAACCAGCTTTCAAAGGCACATATGTAAATCCATCAATTGTCTTTTGTGTGTCGAAAAAATGCGTTAATCCAGATGTTAAGATGAATAAATTACGTTCATCGAATTTGGTTTGTAAACGTACATCAGCTCCTAAAACTAAACCATATACTTTGTTGGTTGCAATACCAGCATTGCCTGCAATACCTAAACGCCAAGCATTTTGAGCTGATGATTGATTGATGAATAATGTAAATACAATAATTGCTACAGCAGTAAATATTCTTTTCATAACATACATTTTCTTCTGCAATTTAACTACACCAATAAGGTTGAAGAAAAGCTGTAGATAACTTTTACTACTTAGAAAATAAATAATAAGATATACACATTAATTAAGTAGTAGAACATCGGCTATTACAAATACAGCAAAAACAACACTTGCAATGCCATTGGCAGTCATAAATGCGATGTTTACTTTGCTTAAATCATTGGGTTTTACAATTGCATGTTGATAAATAAGCATAGCAGTAAAAATTACAACACCTATCCAATACAACCAACCAAAACCACCTAAATAACCAGCTGCCATTACACAACTTGCACTAAAAATGTGCAATAGCTCTGAAACACGCAAAGCTTTAGAAATACCTAATACAGCTGGAATAGAATATAATTTTTGAGACTGATCAAACTCAACATCTTGCAAGGCAAAAATGATATCAAATCCACTTACCCAAAACATTACAGCAAACGAAAACAAAATGGGCAATAAAGCAAATGAACCAGTTACAGCCAAATAAGCACCAATAGGTGCCAATGATAAACCAATACCCAATACTAAGTGACATAATGCTGTAAAACGTTTGGTATAACTGTAAAACAGAATAACAAATAATGCTACAGGAGATAAATAAAAACAAATGGTATTGATGAAATAAGTAGCTACAATAAACACCACACAATTGATGATTACAAAACGCAAAGCACTATTGGCAGAAATAATACCCTTAGGAATTTCTCTAATAGCTGTACGAGGATTTTTAGCATCGAAACTTCTATCTAAATAACGATTAAAAGCCATTGCTGCAGAACGAGCTGTAACCATGCAAATGAGAACAAGAGCCAATGGGATAATGTGATAATGCGATAATATACTAATAATTGAAGCATTTATTTTGGAAGTATCGGTATAAATAAGGTTTGGCAATTTTACATGTTCCATTAAACCCAACACAAACCCAATAATTGCAAAAGGCATTGCAAAAATGGTATGCGAAAATTTTACTAAAGAAAGATAGTTTTTTATTGTTGTCATTTCTTTTAACCACGAAGGGGAGTTGTAAGTTATGAGTTATAAATGATGAGTAATAAGTTATGAGTTATAAGTTTTTACTTTTGAATAATATAAATAAAACCTACTCAACACTAGTTCCTAACTCTTAATTCTTAATTTCTAATTCTTAATTATTAATTATTAATTGAAACAAGCTTCGGTTCTACCAATTTCCATAGAATAACTCCAGCTGCAGTTGCAACATTCAATGAATGTTTCATACCCAATTGAGGAATTTCTATACAACCATCACATGCTTCAATTACTGCTTGCTGTACACCTTCAACTTCATTGCCCATAACAACAGCAATTTTAGCATAATTGTTTGCATTGAACTTTTCTAAAGAAATACTGCCCACGGCTTGTTCTATAGAAAAAACAGAATAGCCTTTTTGCTTCAATTCGTTCACTGCTTCTACAGCATTGGGGTAATGAATCCAATCTACTGTATCTGTTGCTCCCAAAGCAGTTTTTGCCATTTGCTTATGTTCTGGTGTTGGACTATAACCACAAATACAAATACCTTCAATTAAAAAGGCATCGGCAGTTCTAAAAATACTGCCAACATTATAAACGCTACGAATATTATCGAGAATAACGATGATGGGATTTTTTTCTGCCTGCTTAAATTCTTCAACAGATTTTCTACCCAACTCGTCCATGCTAAGTTTGTGCATAGGTACAAAGATAAGAATGGAAAATTGATGATACAGATTGAGCAGATATGAACGAAATTTTCTTTTTTGAGTTCAAAATTTTATACCAAAACAAACTCCTCATGCATAGATGGCACAATTACATCTTTAAACCCTTTTTTTTGTAACCTTTTTTGAAACTCTAATTGAACTTCTTCTTCTCCATGTACTAAAAAAAGTTGACTTACTAAAGTTGGATTCTGACAAGCCAAATATTGGCATAAATCATCATAATCACCATGTGCACTCATACTTTTCATGCTACCAACTTCTGCAATTACTTTAAAATATTCACCAAAAATTCTCACTTCTTTTTGTCCATTCATTAACCTACCACCTAAAGAATTAGGCTCACAATAACCCACCAATAAAATGGTGTTATTGGCATTAGATATATTATTGGCAATATGATGTTTAATTCTTCCAGCATCGGCCATGCCACTTGCCGAAATAATAATCATAGGTTGATGATTGGCATTAATAGCTTTACTTTCATCGGCACTCTCAGTAAATTGCAATCCAGGAAAATCAAATGGATCATCATCCATTTCCAATACTTTTCTTACCCTGCTATTAAAATATCTTGGATAACTTTTTACAATTTCTGTGGCCTCTTTACTTAACGGACTATCTACAAATACTAGTACTTTAGGCAATCTATTTTCTAAACTCAGTTGATTTAAAGAGTACAAAATTTCTTGTGTTCGCCCTACACTAAAACTTGGGATAATTAATTTACCTTTTTTCTCTACACAAGTCTTCACTACCCAATTGTGCAAAGTATCAATTGAACTAAACATTTCATCGTGCAATCTATTGCCATAAGTACTTTCTAAAATAATATAATCGGCTTGAGGAAAAGTTTCTGGACTTTTTAAAATCATATCTCTGTAACGCCCAACATCACCACTAAACGTTAAGCGTTTAACCACATTATTTTCTGTAATTTTTAAATGAACCGATGAACTGCCAATAATATGTCCTGCATCTGTAAACATGGCTTGCACACCATCAACAACTTTAAACCAATGTTGATAGGCTTGTTTATCTAACAATTCAAAAGAAGCCAATGCATCATCTACAGAGTATAAAGGCTCAACAGGAGGCAATCCATTTTTGGCTCTACGTTTATTTAAAAAACGAGTATCATCTCGTTGAATAGTGGCAGAATCTTCTAGCAAAGTTTTTGCTAAATCAAATGTTGCAGGAGTACAATAAATTTTTCCTCTAAATCCTTCTTTAAACAATTTAGGAATTAACCCACTATGATCAATATGTGCATGTGATAACAGCATTGCGTCAACCTTACTTGCATCAAAGCCTAAATCTGCATTCAAATCACCAGTTTCTTTACCCATTCCTTGAAACAAACCACAATCTAATAATATTTTTTTGCCACTCTTTAATGTAAATAAATGCTTTGAACCTGTAACGGTTCTTGCAGCTCCATGAAATGAAATTTTCATATTCTATTTTTTTGTAGTCAACTGTAAAACAATACTCAACAGCGGTGGCGTCGCACTCTTCAACTAAATTTCTTTATTGAGCAACCTTACTTTTAAAACTCCAGGTAAACTTAAAGCTGGCAACCACTTCTCCTTGTTCATTTATACCAGTTGTTGTACAAACCACAACTACTCCCTCACCAGTTTTTATGGTTTCTTCAATTGCATTTGCAATAATTAAACCATCGTTACAAGTAAATACTATTTTACCAATAGCTTTTTTAAAAAACTCCCCTTCTACTTTCGATACCAACATGCTTACTGCTGGTTTTCTATTATAAATATTTCCAAAAGCTAAAACGCCTGTACTAAGTTCTGCTGCCATGCTTAGTACAGCAAAATAAATAGAACGAAACGGGTTTTGATTTAACCACTTGAAACGTACACTAACACTAGCCGACTGTTCATTCAACTCCACCATTTTTAATCCACTCAAAAAGCCCATTGGCAATTTGGTAAGCATAAATAATCTATACTTAATGGGGTTGGTAATGATTTGTTGAAATGTTGAGAAATGAGTATTCATAATTTTTTAAGTCTAAATTTAAGAGACTTCTAAAACATTTGTATTACTTTAAAAACTTACGGTTTTCTACCTCTACTAATATTTTCATTTGTTGTATTGCAATCATGTTCAATTTTTCTAATCTTTCTTTTTGCTGTAAACCATCGTTTATAAATAGTGCATTAATATTTTCCATATTACTCAAACATATTAACTCATTAATACTTGCATAATCTCTAATATTTCCAACTAAATGAGGATTTGTGTCTCTCCATTGTTTTGCAGTTTTACCAAATAATGCCATATTTAAAACATCTGCTTCATTAGCTTAAATGATCGATTTTTGAGAGATTGTTAATTCTTTAGGAATTAGGTTATGTTTAATTGCATCTGTATGTATATGATAATTAAGTTTTGCTAACTCTCGTTTAGCATTCCAGCCTAAATGCTTTTGTTCTTCAGCCTTTAAGCGTTGAAATTCTCTCACCATATAAACTTTAAATTCTGGGCTAATCCACATTGCGAATTCAAAAGCAATATCCTTGTGAGCATAAGTGCCACCATACCTTCCAGCTTTGGCTTGTAACCCTACTGCATTTGTTTTTTCAACAAACTCTTTTACGCTTATTTTAAAACTATTCAATCCCGATTTATTTTTAATTATGGCGAATTCGCCATAATTAAAATCATCATTATTTACTTTTTCCCAGATGCCTAAATATTCCAATGTGTTTCGATTCCTTAACCAATCCGTTACAAAAAAATCACCATCCTTTGCTTTTATCATATCGGTTATGCAGATATAATCTTCATTATTTACAACCAAAATAGAAATTTCAGTATCTAATATTTTAATTTTTGCCATATAAGTTGCCAAACTTTAAATAAGCTAATTAAAAATTGATTGCAATCAGAAATATTACAAAGAAAAAATACTAACCACAAATTTGTATTATTGAATCATATTTTCCTGAATAATTCTATTTTCGAATTCCCTCTAAAGCAAATAAGAATGCATAATTCAATGCTACATCTTTTAAATAGTCAAATCTTCCACTTGCACCACCATGACCAAATTCCATATTCGTATGCAGTAATAATAAATTCTTATCTGTTTTCGTAGCTCTTAATTTTGCTACCCATTTTGCAGGCTCAAAATATTGTACCTGACTATCATATAAACCTGTTGTTACCAACAAATTTGGATAGGCTTTTGCTTCTACATTTTCATAAGGACTATAAGATTTCATATAGTCATATGCTTCTTTGTTTTTAGGATTTCCCCACTCATCAAATTCATTGGTGGTTAAAGGAATACTTTCATCAAGCATTGTGTTTATAACATCAACAAAAGGTACTTGAGCAATAACGCCATTCCATAAATTGGGAGCCATATTAACTACTGCACCCATTAATAAACCCCCAGCACTGCCACCTTGTGCATATAAATGTTTGCTAGAAGTATATTTTTCTTTTACTAAAAATTCTGCACAATCAATAAAGTCGGTAAAAGTGTTTTTCTTTTTCATCATTTTACCATCTTCATACCATTGACGACCCATTTCTTGTCCCCCTCTAATATGTGCAATGGCATAAGCAAAGCCTCTATTTAATAAGCTTAAACGGCTGCTATTGAAACTTGCATCCATACTAGCTCCATAACTTCCATAAGCATATAACAACAAAGGAGCATTGCCATCTTTCTTGAATCCTTTTTTATACACCAAAGAGATAGGCACTTTAGTTCCGTCTTTTGCAGTAGCCATTAAACGTTCGGTTACATACTCTTCTGGCTTATAACCACCAACAACTTCTTGTTGTTTTTTCAACACTTTTTTCTTAGTAGCAACTTCATAATCATACACCGAATTGGGAGTAGTTAATGAGGTGTAACTGTATCTAAAACTAGTACTATTATATTCAGGTGTATTGCCAATATTGGCAGAATAAGCTGCTTCACCAAAATCTACATAATGCTCATTACTACTTATTAAACTTTTAACTTTCAATTTCACTAACCCATCTTTACGTTCACTTAACACAATAAAATCTTTAAACTCTTCTACACCTTGCAATAAAACATCGGCTCTATGAGGAATTACTTCTTTCCAATTGGCAGCATCAGTTTTATCTAATGGACATTCCATTAATTTAAAATTTTTTGCACCATCTTTATTGGTAACAATTAAAAACCTATCGGCCAATGTGATTACTTCATACAACACTTCTTTTATTCTTGGTTGAAATACTTTAAATGCATCATTGGGCTTATTGGCATCTAACATGCTAATTTCACTAGACAATGTTGCAGAAGAATAAATGAAAATGAATTGATTATTTTTCGATTTACCTACGCCTATATAATTACTCTTATCTTTTTCTTCGTACACTACAACATCTTTAGTTGCATCGGCCCCAAGTGTATGACGTTTAATTTTTTCTGACAATAGGGTTACGTCATTCTTAGAAGTATAAAAAATTGTTTGATTATCGTTTGCCCAGCAAGCATAGCCTTCAGTATTTTTTATGGCATCTTTATATACTTCTCCTGTTTCTAAGTTCTTTATATAAATGGTGTATTGTCTTCTACTTACTTCATCTACACCATAAGCCAATAACTTATTATCGTTACTAATAGAAAATCCTGTAACCGAATAATAGGCTTTGCCTTCTGCCATTTTATCTACATCAAGTAGTACTTCTTCTTTAGCATCTAAACTTCCTTTTTTTCTACAATATTTATAGTATTGTTTGCCGTCATCGGTTCTTGTGTAATAGTAATAACCATTATCAAAAACTGGTACACTTTCATCTTTCTCTTTTATTCTAGATTTCATTTCATTGAATAAACTTTCTTGCAATTGTTTAGTACCACTCATCATTGTATCTAAGTAAGTGTTTTCGGCAGTTAAGTATTCAACAACTTTAGTACTATCTGGACCTTTACCAAAAAAATCGTACATCCAATAATAATTATCTACTACAGTATCACCATGAATAATTCTTGAATATGGCTTTACAGTGGCCATTGGGGCTTGAACATTTTCGGGCCATTGATAAGGCGTTTTTTCCATAGAATTGTTATTACATGAAATCATAGTTACGAATGCTACGGGAGCAAATATTTTTTTGAACATGACACATTATTTTAGAGTTTGAAAGTAACAATTATTACCCGTTGATACAAATGTGTTTGTGTAAAAGGTAATAATGAATGTTGGAAACAAAACAAAAGCCAACTCATAACGAATTGGCTTTTGTATATTCTTGTTTGAATGAGTTTAGTACAACATTCTTACTTTAATAGTATCTTTTACTTCACGTAGTAATTCAACTGCTTTTTTAGATAATTTTTTATCTACATCTAACACCACATAACCAATTGATTCATTGGTTTTTAAATACTGACCCACAATATTAATTTTATGCTGAGACAATGCAGTATTAATAGCACTTAACACACCAGGAACATTATTGTGTATATGCAAAATACGATGTGCTGTATCAATTGGAGGTAAACCAATTGCAGGTACTGTATGTGAACCATTGGTAATGCCTCTTTCTAAAAACTGAAATAATTTTGCACTAACATCTTCACCAATATTTTGTTGAGCTTCTTCTGTACTACCACCAATATGTGGAGTAAGTAATACATTGTTTAACCCTTGTAATGGAGTAGTAAAAGTATCTCCATTTTTTTCTGGCTCCCAAGGAAAAACATCAATTGCTGCACCACCCAATTGCTCTTCTTTCAATGCTTTACTCAATGCATCTAAATCTACCACTTCGCCTCTAGCATAGTTAATTAAAATACTTCCTTTTTTAAAGAATTTTAGATTTTGTTTGTTGATTAAGTTTTTTGTTTGAGTAGTTTCTGGCACATGTAAAGAAATTACATCGGCATTGTTCACCAATTCTTTTAAGCTTTTACAAGCAACGGCATTACCTAATGGCAGCTTGGTTTCAACATCGTAAAACAACACTTTCATGCCAAAACTTTCGGCCAAAACACTTACTTGGCTTCCAATATTGCCATAGCCAATTAAACCCAATGTTTTACCCCTTAATTCAAAACTACCTTTGGCATCTTTCATCCAAATGCCTTTATGTGCAGCTAAATTTTTATCGAGTATTTTTCTAATTAAAACAATGGATGCCCCAATGACTAATTCTGCCACACTTCTTGTATTACTATAAGGTGCATTAAAAACTACTACCCCTTTTTGAGTGGCTGCTTTTAAGTTTACTTGATTTACACCAATACAAAAACAACCAATTGCTTGTAATTTGGTAGCAGCAGCCAATACTTTTTGGGTGATTTGTGTTTTAGATCTTATGCCTAATAAGTGTACATCTTTAACAGCTGCAATTAACTCTTCTTCACTTAATGCTCCACCTATTTTTTTTACATTGGTATAGCCATTTTGCTTAAAGTGTTGAACAGCTTTATCGCTAATGTTTTCTAAAAAAAGAATATTAATTTTTTCTTTTGGATAACTGGTAATTACAGGGTTGCTCATGATGTATTAATAAAATGTTCACTAAATTTATATAGATAACTTAATAAAGGCTGGCAACCGATTGTTGCAAATATAATAATGCCTTAATCTTAGTGTTGAAAAAAGATTTCAGTTGCTCCATAACCAAATCTTGCATCGTATTGATTCACAAAATACTTCACTTCTTTTTTTAGTTTCAACTCATCGTGTATTTCATCTTTTAGTTTTCCTTTTCCTACACCATGAATCACTACTAACGATGGCTGACGATGTGCTACTGCCAAATCGTACCATTTTTCAAACTCTTTCAGTTGTATAGTTAATATTTCAAAATTGCTTAAATGCTGCCAATCGTTCGATAATTTTTCGATATGTAAATCAATTACGGTTCTAGCTGGCTCTAAATTTTGACGAATTTTATTGGCTTCATAAATTTTAAATCCTTTTGCTGCCAAACTACTCAATTCAAACTTTTCTTCATATACCTTATCGGGATAATCGTCAAACAGTTTGTACGAAATGGTAGGCTCATTGATGGCTTTCATCTCTTCAATTCGCTGAAAAATTTGTTTAGGTTTTAGCTTCAACGATGTTTCAAAATGATCGGCTTTATTTTTTTCGGGCATTTGTAGCATAAAATCGAAATGAAAAGAAGGAGCATCATTTACCGCTGCAAAATCTATATCGTGCAAGTAAAAATCATGAAAAGCATTGATTTGATTTTTCAATTCAAAATGCTCTTCCCCTCCAAATTTTTGGGTGTATGTAAATCCAAATGCCAAAGGCGTTTTATTAATTAAATGAATTTTTAATAGTTCTACCACCTCATCATTAAAATCGTCTAATGCAAATTTTGGAATAAATGATAACCAAACTCCATCGGCCACTTTAATTTGATTGGGCTTAGGTTTTTCTTTAGGAATATTATCTACAAACTGTTTTATAGGTTTCTTTTCTTCGGCTGTTTTTTTCTTTGTAAACCGATAGAAGTAAGGAAAATCAATTTGATCCATATATGCAGGAAACTTCACTCCTCTTACTTCAATCATCACCATTTTTTCGTTCATAATATCTACTACTTTTCCTTCTTCATTGCTCAGTAGTACAATAATTTCATCTCCAATTTGATACTTCATGCTGCAAAAGTAAAATCTTATGCATTACTATTGGTTGAAAATAAAATTTCAATCAATTTGAATACAAATAAAAAAGTCCCGCCAAAGGCGGGACTTTGAAGTATACTGAATTTTAAAACTACAAATTATAAGCATAGCTAATGTAGTACATACCACCAACTTGTGGATTACCAAATGCACTTCTATAATATTTGTTCCAAAGATTAATAGCCCCAAGTTTATAAAGACCTTTGTTTTTGGTTTTATAACTAATCATACCATCTAAAGTACCATAAGAAGGGATTACACCACTACCAAAAGTACCTTCCCAATTAACTTTATCTTGCCATCTGTATACCATACTAAAGCCCCAATTTTTTAATATTTTATTGTTAGATATTCCAACATTATATCTTAATTCAGGGGTATTGAAGAAAGTTACTAAACCTGGTTGAGCATCACTTAATTTATCGCTAGAAATATTACTATTTATCACGAAATTATGAGGCAATTGATAATCTACACTTATACCCCAACCATTTGCTTTAACAGGAGAAGAAGAGTTAGCTACAAAGGAAAAGTTATTAGTACTTAATGGACTTAGTAAATCTGTTATTGCTGTATTACCTCTTCCACCTGCAATTCTTCCTAAAAAGTTGGTATACTCACTCATGTAGTAATAAGCATCAATTAACAATTTTTTTGCAACTACACCACGATATCCAATTTCAAAAGAAGAAACCGACTCTGGTTTAATATCTGTATTAAAAGCTGATTGTTGCAACAATGCAGGATTAATTGCACCCGTAGTTGTAAATGAACCACGGAAGGCTGCAATACTAGCTGCACTATATAAAGGATTGCCACTAAAATTATAAACGCTATTAAAAACTGGTAAAGCACCAATTAATGTTGCACTTGGGCTATTTAAGTTAATCCACTGATCTTGAGTTGAAGGGAAACGGTAAGCAGTTTGATAGCTTAAACGTATGTTATTATCTTTTGCAACTTTAATAGAAGCTGTTGCTCTTGGTGTAAATCTACCCTTGAAATTTTGGTTTTTATCATAACGACCAGAAACTGTTAGTTTCAATACATCGTTCAACAATTTTTTACCAACTTGAACATATCCACCATACTCGTTGATAGAAATATTACCTGTTCCAAACTTAGGATTATTGTCGGCAAAAATTGTTCCACCAGAATTTAAATTAAATGTTCTATGAGAAGCACCAACTAATACCTCGGCAAACTTAATTTCTTTTTCAAAATTATATTGTCCTTCAAAATGCCATAAAGAACTTTGATCGGCAAATAGTCCACCACCATTGGTAATAGAAGTATTTGTTACTTGGTTAAAAATATTCTTAAACCCTCCAGAACCTGGAGTTGGTCTTCCAACATCTGCAAAAGATCTAGCCTGTGCATGAGAAGCTGCAATATTTCCAGAAGTTCCAATAGCTGTTTGCGTATAACGAGTAATATAATCGTTAAACCAAGCACCATCGCCCTTCCAAGCTCTATTCATTTGAACAGCTGTAATAGTGTTTGCATAAGAATCGCCAGAATTTTCTTGAGTTGTATAAGCTCTTAAGAACCAATTTTTGGCTTTTAACTCTGCTTTATACTGACCCATTTTTAAGTTCTTTAAACTATAACGATCTATTCCAGTATAAACTGTTGTACCTAAACCCCAATATCCTACAACTGAAGCTTCAACATTATTGTTTATTTTGTAGTACAAACCACCTGATAATTTTACATTAAAAGCATTGTAATCAACTAAGTCTTTTTCATTATAACCGGTACGGCTAACTGTTTGACCAGTATAATATCCTCTATTTAATGCAAAGATTGTTGGAAAAGCAGCAGCAGCAGGAGCTAAAGGAGAGCCCATTACTGCAGCCAATGAATTTGCATAGGGAAGACCTAAACTAGCAATATTATTCATGCCTATAAATGCAGGAGAATTTGGAGCAATACCTGCACCCAATAACCCTAGTCTTGCTGCATATTGTAAGTTATTGGCAACTTCATCGCCATAAACATTTACACCATCATAATTGGGATCAGATATTCTATCACCATTTGTAACATTACTCAAAACATTATTTCTTAACAAATTAGTTTGATCATTTGCTTGCCAATCTTGAGCTTGTACAAACTGTGCAGAAATTTTAAAAGCAAATTTTTCTGAAACTTTTTTAGCCCAACGTAAACTCCAATCATAAAAAGGAGCAGCACTTCTTTGAGCATTATCTACATGATTGATTCCTTGTTTAATTTGGAAACTTAAGCCTTGATATTTAAATGGACTTTTACTATTCATAATTACAGTTCCATTCATTCCACCAGAACCATACAAAGCAGAAGAAGCACCTGGCAAAACTTCAACACTTTCAATGTCTAATTCTGTCATGCCAACAATATTACCAACTGAAAAATTTAAAGCTGGTGCTTGGTTGTCCATTCCATCTACTAATTGATTTAACCTCAAACTGCCACTACCATTAAATCCTCTAGTACTAATAGTTCTAAAATTGATACTAGAGGTTGTCATATCAACACCCTTTAAGTTCAAAATAGCATCGTAATAATTTGGAGCTGCTGCATTACGTATAGCATTTAAACTCATTCTTTCAATAGATACTGGCGACTCAATAATTCTCTCTTGTACCCTTGATGCAGCTACAACTACTTCATCGCCCAAAGTAAATTTAGCATCAATGCTAACGTTTACTACTTGGTTATTGGTAGTTACTTGAACTTCTTTATCGGCAAAGCCAACGGAAGAAAAAACCAATGTGAAAGGTAACTTTTGAGAAGTAGTTAGTTTAAAATTGCCTTTATCATCGGTAAAAGTACCTAATGTAGTACCCTTAATTGTAATTGATACTGCTGATACAACTTCGCTAGACTTAGTGTTGGTAACATTTCCTGAAACAGTTACTTGTTGCTGTGCCCAAGTGGCAAACGACATAAATACAGACAAGCAAAGAAGGAAAATTGATTTGAATTTTCTCATACGGCTTTTTATTTTGTTAGAATTGTTGAGCAAAATAGTGATTGTTAGTTTCTTATAAAAATTTTTATTTTCCCCACAATGTTAGAAGAAATCATTTATTACAAAAAGTATATTTCTTTTAAACTCAAATTGCTGCTTTATTTTTGACAAATGGCAACATTTAATTTCCCCAATCAACTCAATTTTTACAAAGGAAAAGTTCGTGATGTATACTATTTAACTAACGATATTTTGGTAATGGTAGCAAGCAATAGAATATCGGCTTTTGATGTTATTCTGCCTTCACCAATTCCCTTTAAAGGACAAGTACTCAATCAAATTGCAGCATATATGCTCAATGCTACCAAAGATATTTGCCCCAATTGGTTACTATGTAGTCCGGCACCCAATGTTTCTATTGGTAAAAAATGTACTCCTTTTAAAATAGAAATGGTAGTGAGAGGTAATCTTACTGGTCATGCTTGGAGAACTTATAACAACGGTAAAAGGATATTATGTGGTGTTGAAATGCAAGATGGTATGCAAGAAAATGATTTTTTTCCAACTCCAATTATTACACCTAGCACTAAAGCAAGTGAAGGGCACGATGAAGATATTAGTAAAGAAGAAATTATTGCAGAAGGACTTGCGTCAGCCGCCGATTGGGAAATTTTACAACAATATGCATTGGCATTATTTGAAAGAGGAAAAGCCATTGCCGCCAAGCAAGGATTAATTTTAGTAGATACCAAATACGAGTTTGGAAAAATTGGCGATACCATTTATTTAATGGACGAAATACATACACCCGATTCATCTAGATATTTTTATGCCGATGGTTTTGAAGAACGTCAGGCTGCTGGAGAACGGCAAAAACAGTTGAGTAAAGAGTTTGTACGAGAATGGTTAATTGAAAACAACTTCATGGGTAAAGAAGGACAAACTGTACCACACATGAGTGAAGAATGGATAAACACCATTTCGAAAAGATACATTGAATTATATGAAAAAGTAATTGGTGAACCTTTTCAACCAATTGCCTTAAGTGATGAACAAACTTTTGAACAAACTATTGATGCTTTAAATAAGTTGTAAATACAATGTTCGAAAACATTAAAGCATATTACTACAAACTGATTCCTCACCTTACTGAACACGAGTGGAAAGCAACAGAAGAAAGAATTGTAGTAAAAGAATTTAAAAAAGGAACTCCGATAGTTCAGCAAGGGCAAATTTGTAATTATGTTTATTTTATAGAAAAAGGCTTTTGCCGATTTTATAAAATCATTGATGGCAAAGAAATTTCTTCTGGCTTTGTTTGCGAAAACGAATATGTATCGGCATACGATAGTTTTTTAACACGACAACCTGCATTTGAAAATTTAGACGCACTGGAAGATACAACCCTTCATTGCCTTTCATTCGATGATATACAATTCTTATATGAACAATATCCTGCCTATCAAATTTTTGGTAGAAAAATGGCTGAAATGTTATTCATTTGGATTACCGAACGTACCAATGCATTGTTGCTATTAACTCCTGAACAACGCTATCAACAAATTATTGAAAAAGAATCTTACTTACTGCAAAGAGTGCCTCAATACATGTTGGCATCTTATATTGGTGTTACACCAGAACATTTAAGTAGAATTAGAAAAAAAATGATGAGTAAGTAGTTCATTGATATTTATCAATAAATCATCATTCAAAAATCTTCTTGATATTTATCAACGAAAAAGAAATACTTGCAATAGATGTTTGCTGCATAATTAAAATGTATGAAACAAATAGTATTTTTTATTGCAGCATGTGTTTTTTATTCAAATGCATTTACACAAAATATTACTCAAACCATTAAAGGAACCATTACCGATAAAGTAAGTGAAAAGCCACTAGCAGGTGCATCTATCACGGTAAGCAATGGAAAAAACAGTAATACCATTAGTAAAGAAAATGGGCAATTTTATTTCAGCAATATTAATACAGGCCGTGTTACTATTGCAATAACCATGATTGGTTATAAATCAGCCATTATACCTGAAGTATTGGTTACTGCTGGTAAAGAAGTAATTATAGATGTTGCTATGGAGCAAGAAATTACCTCTATGAATGATATTGTGGTAAAAAGTAGTCGTATAAAAAAAGGCAATGCAAGTAATGAATTTGCTGGAGCCAGTAGCCGTAGTTTTAGCATGGAAGAAGTTACACGTTTTGCAGGTGGAAGAAATGATCCTAGTAAATTGGTGAGTAGCTTTGCTGGTGTAATTTCCAGTAATGATAGCCGAAATGATATTGTAGTGAGAGGCAACTCCCCTGTTGGTGTACTATGGCGTTTAGAAGGTTTACCAACACCAAGCCCCAATCACTTTGCAACTGCTGGTACAACTGGTGGACCAATATCGGCCTTAAACACCAATGCTTTAAAAACATCTGATTTTTATACTGGTGCTTTTCCTGCTGAATATGGCAATGCAAACGCAGCAGTGTTTGATATTCAACTAAGAACAGGTAATGCTGAGAAACACGAAAAAACACTTCAGCTCAATTTATTTTCTGGTTTAGAAGCCATGTTAGAAGGACCTTTGAACAACAAGAAAAATGGAGCTTCTTATTTAATTGGCTATAGATATTCTTTTGTACAAATTGGTCAAAGCCTTGGTCTAGATGTTGGCACAAGTGCAGTGCCTAAGTACCAAGATTGGGTGTTCAATATTCAATTTGCAAAAGGCAAAGCAGGTAAGCTGAATTTATTTGGCATGGGTGGTATTAGCAATATTGATTTTATTGGCAAGGATACCGACACCACCGATTTTTACTCAAGACAAGATCAAGATGTAAACGTTAAAGCCAACTTTAATGTATTTGGTGCAAAACACACTATTGACATTGGCAAAAATTCTTATTTACGTTCTGCTATTTCTTATTCAACCACTAAGAGCAATGTAAATCAATTTCAATATGCAATACCATTAGATTATACAAGCAATTGGCTCGATTTTCAGTCGAACAATACCAGTAATACCTTTCGTTTTTCTTCTTATTTAAATACAAAATTTAATGCCAAGCTCAGTTGGAGAAATGGTGTGGTAATAGAATATTTTGATGTGAATTCAGTAGTATTATCTCGTGAAGGTTTAGGCAGCAGTGCTGCATTTAAAACACAACAAGATTATGATGGCACCAGTACTTTACTACAAGCTTATAGCCAAGTAAGATATAAGCCCACTAATGCTCTTACACTAACAGGTGGTTTACATGGCATGCACTACAGTTTAAACAGTACTAATATCATTGAACCAAGAGTAGGCATTAATTTCCAAATAAATAATAGCAATACCCTACTTTTTAACTATGGTTTACATGGTCAGTTACAACCATTGCCTGTTTATCTTTTTCAACAAACCAATGGCACTGCAATTGATAGAAGTAATAGAAATTTAGATTTTACCAAAGCTCATCATTTTGTGGTGGGGTACGAAAAAAGATTGAACAATGATTGGCGAATAAAAGCTGAAACCTATTACCAATATTTATTTGATGTACCAGTAGAAAATATAAGCAGTGGGTTTAGTATGCTCAATGCCGGGGCAGATTTCACCTTTCCAGACAAAGCAGGTTTGGTGAACAATGGCACAGGAGAAAACTATGGAATAGAATTAACGCTAGAAAGATTTTTAAGTAAAGGATTTTATGTATTAACTACTGGTTCAATATTTAATTCAACCTACAAAGGCAGCGATGGTATTGAAAGAAATACCACATTCAATTATGGATATGCAGCAAACATTTTAGCTGGTAGAGAATGGAAAATGGGCAAGAGCCAAAAAAATGCATTCACGTTCGATATTAAATTAACCAGTTTAGGTGGCCGATATTTTACACCAGTTAACTTACCTGCATCTATTGCTGCCAATAAAGAAGTATTGGATGAAAACAATTACAATGCAGAACAATTGAAAGGTTATTTTAGACTAGATACAAAATTTGGTTTTCGCATCAATAGCAGCAACAGAAAATTAAGCCACACATTTTATATAGACTTACAAAATGTAACCAACAATAAAAATATCTTTTTAAGAAGATATAATGCCGAAAGACAACAAATTGGTGAAGTAAATCAAATTGGTTTCTTTCCAGATATCTTGTATAGAATTCAATTTTAAATACATTTAATATAAAATATTTTATTTCATGAATTGGATTACACAACTCATGCTACGAAACCCTATTTTATTTTGGTATGGTAGCATTTGTTTTTTAGGAAGCATCATTTGTATTATTCTTACTCAAACCACATCGGTACAAGTAAATAATATCAATGCCTATATAAAACCCATGAAGTTTTTTTTGAGTGTTTGGATATTTTGTTGGACAATGGCTTGGCTCTTGCACGAACTGCAACAACCCAATATTATCAATAATTACAGTATTTTAGTAGTGATAGTAATGACAATTGAATTGGCAATTATTACCTGGCAAGCAGCCAATGGAAGATTATCACATTTCAATACTTCCAATCAACTGCATAGTAATTTATTCACTATTATGGGTATTGCAATCAGCATTCTAACCATATGTACTTTATATATTGCTGTACAATTTTGCTTACTTAAAAATGTACAAATACCAGTTGGCTATTTATGGGGTATTCGTTTAGGAATGATACTGTTTGTAATTTTTGCTTTTCAAGGTGGTGTTATGGGGGCAAAACTTGCACATACTGTAGGTGCTGTAGATGGCAGCCAAGGCATACCCATTGTAAATTGGAGTAAACAATACGGAGATTTAAGAATTGCTCATTTTTTTGGCATACATGCATTACAACTATTGCCTATTATTGGCTATTATGTATGTACTTCTAAAAACAGCATTATACTGTTTAGTTTAGTATATACAGTTGCAGTTAGTTATACATTATGGCAAGCCTTAAAGGGCTTGCCATTAATTAAATAAATAGTTTACTTAACCTCTATATCTTTTCCCAACTTTGGTCTAAGTCTGGATTTGCTTTTATTAAAAATCATGATGCCATTATCAACACCTTTTCTAATTTCTTTTTGGCGTTCTAATGGCATGTGAATGGTTTCTTTACATGCAGTAGTACAGCAACCTGCATATTCTTGAGCACAACTTTCGCACTGAATGAATAATAAATGGCAACCATCGTTTTTACAGTTGGTATGCGTATCGCAAGGCTTACCACATTGATGACATTTAGCAATTACATCTTCTGTAATCCTTTCACCTAAACGATTATCAAATACAAAATTTTTACCAATGAACTTGCTTTCTAAACCCTGTTGTTTTATTTGCTGAGCATAATTAATGATGCCGCCTTCTAAATGAAAAACATTTTTAAATCCCTTGTGCAACATGTAAGCACTAGCTTTCTCACATCTAATTCCTCCTGTACAATACATAATGATATTTTTATCTTCATTGCCTTGCATCATATCTACAGCCATGGGTAACTGTTCTCTAAACGTATCACTCGGAATTTCTAATGCTTTATCAAAATGTCCTACTTCATATTCATAATGATTACGCATGTCTATTACCACGGTTGATTCATCTTTCAACAGTTCATTCATCTGCTGTGCATTCACATATTTGCCTTTGTTTTCCATACTAAAATTTGGATCGTCTATTCCATCGGCAACTACTTTTTCTCTCACTTTTATTTTTAATACCCAAAAGCTTTTTCCATCATCATCTACTGCAATATTTAAACGAATACCGTTTAAAGGCTCTATAGAATATAGAAAATTTTTAAAGCTTTCATAATTACTTTCAGGTACACTAATTTGTGCATTGATACCTTCTTTAGCAACATAAATTCGTCCAAAAACTTTTATTGCATCTAAATTTTTGTACAAATAATCTCTAAACTCTTGTGGATTTTGAATAGGGAAATAATGATAAAAGCTAATGGTAGTTCTGGGTTCAGTTTCTTCCATTAATTTCTGCTTCAGCTCTTCATTGCTGACTTTGTTGTGTAAAACGGGCATACTTAAAATTTTAGATATCCATTCCAAAAAACTAGTTGAATCCTAATTGCTTGAAATCAATATTTCAGTAAATAAATGAACCTGTTTGCAGGACAGGCAAAATTTTCGTTGCAAAAGTAGTTGAAATATTTTTTGCAGAAATGATATTCGTCAGTTGGAGTATTGCAATAAAAAAACCTCAATGAAAAAATCATTGAGGTTTGTATAAATTTTATGAAGTAACAATTACAATGTTTTCAAAACATCGTTCATGCTTCTAACTGCATCTGCACTTTTGTTGAATGCAGCTTGTTCATCGGCATTTAATTTAAAGTCGATGATTTTTTCCCAGCCATTTCTACCAATAACAACAGGTACACCTAAGCAAATATCAGATTGACCATATTCACCATCTAAAGCAACGCAACAAGTAAATAATTTCTTTTCATCACGTACAATTGCCTCAACTAAAGCAGCACCTGCAGCACCTGGAGCATACCAAGCACTAGTACCCAATAAAGCAGTTAATGTTGCACCACCCACCATGGTATCTTTTACAATTTGAGCTTGCTCATCGGCTGTTAAGAAATCTGTTACTGGAACACTATTCCATGTAGCCTTGCTAATTAAAGGAATCATGGTTGTATCACCATGACCACCTACTACTACTGCATTTAAATCGCTAGGGCTGCAACCTAATTTTGTACTCAATTGATATTTGAAACGGGCACTGTCTAAAATACCACCCATACCAATAATTCTATTCTTAGGTAATCCTGTTGATGTTAATGCTAAATAAGTCATTGTATCCATTGGATTACTCACTATAATGATGATTGCATTAGGAGAATATTGTAAAATATTTTCACAAACTCCTTTTACAATACCAGCATTCACACCAATTAATTCTTCTCTTGTCATACCCGGTTTACGTGGTAAACCTGAAGTAATTACCACTACATCGCTATTGGCAGTTTTGCTGTAATCGTTGGTAGAACCTGTAATTTTTGTATCGAAACCTAATAAGGTTGCAGTTTGCATCATGTCTTGAGCCTTACCTTCTGCAAAACCTTCTTTAATATCTAATATCACCAATTCAGAAGCCAATTCTTTACGTGCAATATTATCGGCAGTTGTTGCTCCTACTGCACCTGCACCTACTACTGTAATTTTCATAATCAAATTTTTATAAATGAAAGGATAATTTTTTGTGGTGCAAATGTACGTGTTGCCATTTGTGCAAAGAATGATTTTTTTGCTATTTCAACATTTATTTATCATTTTTTTCCATGTTGAAAACTGCGATGTTCATTACTGATTCAGCAATTTATAAGTAGTCATTTGCTGGTTTTGTTGTAACTGAATAAGCAATAGTCCTTTGGGTAATTCATTTTTAGGAATATTTAAACTATGTTCATTGGCTATAGTTTTTCTATACACAATTCTACCCAATGCATCAGCAATTTGTAATTGCTGAATAGCTGTAGTTGAACTTATAGCAATATATACTCCATTTAACACAACCCTAGTGGTACTTTTTGTACTCTGGGTTAATTGAATAATAGAGGAATATTTAAAACTTCCATCTTTATTCAATAACTTAATTCTATAAAATTTTGTTTGATTGGCTAATGCAGGAACTGAAAAACTATGAGGTGCAGTTGAATTTGTTTCGGTAACCAAAATTGTTTTGATGGGTTCAAAACTCACATTGTTATTACTTGCTTCAATCACAAATGAATCACCTGCTTCTTGGGTATTTACTTGCCAATTTAACTGATGTTGATTGCCTACTATTTTACCTGAAAAAGATATAAGTTTTAATGGTAAAGGATTTAATGCAGTTATTTTATACAAAGCCCCGTTGCTTAAACCTAATGCATACAAAGTACCATCTATAGCTTCTCCAAAACCTGCAATATTGGTTGGTGCTTTTGTAGGGGTTTGGTAAGTTAACCAACCTCCAGCACCATTAGATTTAATTAACCAATTATTTCTACTTACATAATCAGTAGTAATATAATATCCTTGTAAAAACGGATATTCCGTTCCTCTATACACATACCCTCCTGTGATAGAGTAACCTCCAGTGGTATTATTATGTCCATACTCAAAAATGGGTGCTTTATAAGTGCTTGCAGCATTGCAACCTGCTGTATTGTAAGGTTGCGTACCCTCATAGCAACGCCAACCATAATTGTTGTTGTTGAGTTCTGTTGAATGTGTAAAATTCACTTCTTCCAAAACTCCTTGACCAACATCGGCAGTCCACATGTCGCCAGTTTGTTTATCAAAACTCCAACGCCAAGCGTTCCTTAAACCAAAAGCAATGATTTCTTTTTTAATAACAGGATCACTTAAATAAGGATTATTGGGAGGTGCAGTATAATAAGGTGCATTGGCAAAATTGTTTACATCTATTCTCAACATTTTACCTAAATAAGATGAACCGGTTTGAGCAAAATTATTGGGATCACCACCACTACCTCCATCACCTGTTGCAAAGTATAAAAAGCCATCGGCTCCAAAATTTAATTTCCCGCCATTATGATTGGTAAACGGTTTTGGAATACTCATCAAAATTACTCCACTTGCAAGATCTGCTTCGTTGGGATTGGTTTCTTTGGTTCTATATCTAGCCAAATTAATATTTCCATTTAAACCATTGTAGTACACAAAAAAATATCGGTTATTGGCATAATCTGGATGAAAAGCTACACTCAATAATCCCATTTCTCCACTATAATTTGTTATAGAAGCTATATCTAAAAATGAAGTGCCGAGTATAGCGGTGCCATTCCAAATTTTTATTCTTCCTGCTTGTTCTACAATAAATAACCTGCTATTGCCAGCATTTACAATATCTACAGGTGCTGCAAAACCTGATGTTACCAATTGGTACCCAATGGTAGGTTGTGCTTTTAGTTGAAGCAACAACCCCAAAAAAGAAATGAATAAGTAAATTTTTCGCATAACATTTATTTTAACAATTACGCATGAATAGCATAAAAAGTTTACCACTAATCTATTAATTCTTGCAAGACTTTTATACTAAAACCATTTTCAAAAGCTTTCAGCAAATTTCCCTTCTTGTTGTACACTGCTACAAAAGGAGTAAATTTTACTTTATAAAAACTGGGCAAAAAATATTTGGTATCTCTACCAATTTTTACATTAGAAAATTGTTTTAATTGATAAGTCCTTTCAAAATCGGCTATTTCTGGTATAGGCTTGTAAGTGGTTAATACAAAAAACACATTTTTCACTAGGTGCATACTATCTACCAAATCTTTGGTTTGTAATTGGCAATGACCACAATCGGGACTTAAATAAATAATGACTACTGGTTTTTTGTTGGGTAAATCGGCTTTAGAAAAATATGTACTATCGGTTAACAATATTTTAAATGGAGGTACATAAGGCACTTGCATGTAAGGTGGTATAGTATCTTTTGATTGTGCATTTAATAAAGCAGTAAAGCATATAAAAACAAGTGTTACAGAAAATTTGAACATAAGCAGAAAATTAAAAATATTGCATGTAAAATACAATAGAATTGATTGTACCAAAAATAATCTTGAATAAGATAGTTTTTATTGTACTGTCATCCCGACGAATGAAGGATCTCATTATTAAAAAACGTGAGTGGGGAATCGTGAGTAGGTGAAACAAACTTTAAATATTCAACCTTAAGCAACTTCAACTTTAATTACTAGTGTGAGAAACCAAAGTGCCAAGAAAAAAATTTTTATTTCAATATCTGGTAAATACATTGCTTAGAACAAAAATGCATCGTCCCTTGTTTTTACACAAAACCATGATTGAAAACGATATGATGTGGTTCGTTGCATTTAATTTATGTTTGTGAGGTAATACAATCAATTCAACGGTTCGAGGTTACAGATCAAAACAAACTGAATGAAAAAACTGCTCTTTCTTTTTTTGTTATTTATTTCCTATGCTTCCTTTGCTAAAGAAACAAAAACTCCCGATACGGTTATTGTAGGAGTTTATGTAAATAGCGTACACGATATTGATTTTAAAGAAAAGCAATACACCATCAGCCTATGGCTATGGTTAAAGTATAAAAACCCAGATTTTGATTTTTCCAAATACTTAGAAGTGCCAATGGCCAAAACTGTGGACAAATCTTTTTACACAGTAGACACATTAGAAGATGGTAGAATCTATATGCTAATGAAATTACAATGCATCATGAAGGATTCTTGGAAAATTGAAAACTTCCCTTTTGATCGTCAGAAATTAAGATTCTCAATTGAAAATTCGCAGTACGATTCAGGCGATTTAATTTTTGCCGAAGACACTTTGGGTAATCATTATTCTAAATGGGTTACATCGGGCTGGAATATTATTCCAGATAGTTTTAAAATATTCACAAACATTAAAGCCTATGAAACCGCTTTTGGAGATCCAACATTGGTTAGGCCTCAGTCTGAATTCAGTGCATTTAGAGTAAATATTGGCATTGAACGAGATTCGTGGTGGTTATTCCTAAAATTGTTTATAGGCATGTATCTTTCTTTTTTGTTATCATTCCTTTGCTTTTTTATTCACTCCGATAATATCGACTCTCGTTTCAATTTAAGTGTAGGTTCTCTGTTTGCAGTAATTGGAAATAAATATGTGATTGATTCTGCCCTGCCTGAATCTACGTCTTTCACCTTGGTAGACACCTTGCATGGAGTAACCTTGTTTTTTGTTTTTGTTATTGTGGCATGCTCTGCATATTCATTGCTGCTGATTAAATCGAATAAACTTAAAGAAACAAAACGCTTCGATAAACTAGCTGCATGGATATTGCTGGCTATTTATGTTATTCTAAATTGTTGGTTTGTATATGGAGCGAATGAAGCTTAACCAATGCCAGTATAGAAAGTAAAAGAGAGTAAGTGATTCTTTTTAAAAAAGAAAAACCTCACAATAATTATTTGTGAGGTTTTAATTAGTGATCTCGCTGGGATCCTAACTTACCCTCTAAAGACCTGATTATCATTACATCTTATCGAATCGTACTAGAAAAGTGAAACAAAAGTGAAACACTTTAAATTGCAGACTGTTTCTGTGTTTACACAAATTTAGAGAATAATTTTAAAAAGTTGTTTTCCAGTTGAAATTTATTGCACAATTAAATTAATAATCAAAAATCTATCTGCCTTATAAAAGAGTTGATTGCCAATTTCAATTCTATTTTTTTGATGTTTCGATTTTTCTTAGTTAATTAAAAAAATCACAAAGAGGAAAACCCAATAATTCAATTTTATCCATAGCATATAATCCTAAATCCAATACAAATAAAATTGATCAAAGCCGGAAACATTATTGGCAAAAGCCAATTAGCTATCAGCTGAAAGTATAAAATGCTAAACCGCGAATCGTGAAAAAAAGAACGCTTTTGTTGGAAGAGGTCATCTGAAATAAGGTGACCTTTTTATTGGCATTTTTTGATTTAACTTATTCTGATTTTAAAGCTTTCAAAATCATAACCCATTTTTTTAAAATATTATTTTGCGGTTCCACAACTACACATTAAATTAGCTATTTATGTGATACTTGGTACTGTGACTGAGATGGCTTTGCTTTGTACATTAGTCAAAAGTTTTAAAAAAAGCGACATCATATGAAAAATCAAAAGGCGACAAAACAATTCAAAAAGGCGACATCAACCCTATTCATAATCAATCAATTAAGTTTGGAATATTCAGATGAGTATTCGTATATTTAATTGTTACCAGCCATATTAAAATGACACAACCTGTTCAAAATGTCAGTTGACAAAATTATACATACAAAAGACTTTATCTTATTTATTGGTTTAGCAAGAAGTTTTTGCAGTTTCCTTGAAAAAAACAAAAGCGACAATTACAAAATCTTTA
>CALRLQ020000019.1:0-32454 GCA_943368735.1 Rhizobium sp. Q54
GGTGTACGCTGCACCTGTTAAAGAGTTAGCTTGTGTTCTATCACCACGTACCAATACTCTTGCTCCTCTATGTTGTGCCCAACTTGCATCAGATGTTGAAGTGAAGGTTGTCCATGCATTAGAAGCATCATCAAACCAGAAGCTAGATGCTGCATTGGTTGTTGTTGCATCAAAACCTGCTCCTGAACCTGTTACAAAAATATCATCTACTAAACCGCTCATGGCTTGGGCTGCCGTAAATGGATGTCCTAAGAATCTAAAGGCTCGGCGACCAGCAGGGATGAATACTTCTGTTGTTACATTACCATTAATAGTACCTGCTGAATTGGCAATTCTTGCAGTGCTAGAGGCAGTACTTTTCAAGATTAAATTTCCACCAGTATTAAAAGTTGCTCCTGATGCTACAGTTACTGCTCCAAAAGCATTGAAAGTATTTGAGCCAATAGTAAATGATGAACCTGAATTTAAAAACAAATTATTTGCTTCACCATCTGCGGCTAATACTGGCATATTCCAAGCATAGGAAGGTACAGTTACATTAGTTGTACCGGTAGCAACAACTCCATCATTCCAATTTGAAGCAGTACCATAAGTAGCGTTGGTGTAACCCATGAATAAACCTGGGATAGTTGCATATTCTACAGAACCTGCAGAAGGTGTGGCACTTCTTGAAGCACCAGAATAATCAGTTGTTGTTGCAATAACTGCTGCACGACCAGCCACTAAACCTCTGTATTGTGCAGCTGTATTGGTAATACTTAAATCACCATTGGCCAAATCGGTAAACAAACTGTTAGGAGCAAGGGTATTTAAATAACTCACGGTAGCAGATTCTCCACTTGTAGAAGTCTTCCAATCACTTAATGTATTTGAAGTACCAACAGCTTGACCAACTGTATTTGCATCTGCAGTAATATAAACGTTATTATTTATTGAGCCAAAAGCACCTGCAGCACCATATCCAATTGCAAAATGAGAACCACTACCACTTCTTTCATTGTACACCAAATTGTTTTGAAGATTGGTTGCACCGGTAGTAGTTCTGAAAATACCATAAGTTGCGTTTGCAGCAGCTGCAGTTCCTCCAATATAAATAGAATTGTATTGTACATTATTCGCTGTAGTCGTTACTAACTCTATACCATTGATTTTTGGCTGTGTGCTTGCTATGCTTTGGCTGATAGTAATTTGATTGTTTACAATGGTATGCGTTCCAACACTAGAAAGTATTCCTGTAAGTATTGAAGCACTGCTGCCAGTACTAGTATTGGCAGTAGATAAGTTGTATATTCTATTGGCAGAAATGGTAGATGCATTTCCACTTCTCATACAAATACCTGTAACTGAAGTAGTTGCAGAAGTATTGGAATTAGATAGATTATAGATTGTATTTTGACTCAATAAAACATCATTGGGTGTAAAACTAGCATTAGCACTAATGCCAATTACCGATGCATTTTGTGCCGTACTTGTACCACCAGAGGCTTTTAAATTACGTACTGTATTTCCAGTAATAATTGCAGGTCTATTAGTTACTAAAATGCCTTGAACTGTACAACCTGTTCCTGTAGAAGCACTTTCAATAGAATTGGCAATATTACCGCCAATAGTATTATTTGTTATGGTGCCATTACTTGTTGTAGTTGCATTTAGCCTTATACCATATATGCTAAGATTACCGCCATTTGTACCAGTAATCCCGGCAATTGTATTATTGCTAATAGTTACTTCGGCATTACTATTATGCCAAATGCCTATGAGATCTGCAGCTGTAGTAGAAGTTGAGCGAAAAGTTATACTGTCTGCACTTGTTGTACCACCAAAAGTATTGCCAGTTACATTACCAATGTTTACTAAACCTGACAGAATGGAAATGCCACGAAATGGAGCACTACCAGCAGTACCTGAAAACCCTGAAGTGTTATGAATTCTAATACCAGCAATGGTATTACCTTGAATACTAGATGCGGTTGTTGTACCAACATTTAGTTGAATGGGTACAAAACTGTGAGCTTGAGCTGTACTTGCAGTTAATTGATAATAACCGGTTCCATCGCTTGAGGAATAACCAATAGTATTACCTGTAATTGCAATACCATAGGTACTTGTATTAGTAGCCCTGATTACAAAATGTGCTTGAGCAGTACCAGCTGTAAATTGTCTTTGTACGGTTTGATAAAATTTATTATTTGAAATAGTGGTATTCACGTAACCAATATTATGCAACTCGATACCAAAAGAAAATGCAGTTCCAGAAAAAAAATTGAAAATATTGTTTCCTGTTATAATAGTGCCACTATTAGCTGTACCAGGATGATCGTTAGAAGACCCTGTAATAAAAATACATTTAATTACGGGTGAACCGGCAGCAATAGAACTAATATTGCAATTGGAAATGGTATTATCATCATTACCAGTTGAACTACCTGTGGTAATAGAAATAACACCGCCGTCAGTATTTGCCGCTACAGTTGAAGCACTCGTAATTGTACAATTGGTAATGGTATTGTTACTTGCATCGTTAGTAAGACGAATGGTAGAAGTACCAGCGGTTGAAGATGCTGTTGTATTAGATATGGCAAGTGAATCACCGCCTATTGTATTTAATCCATTGATCGTTACATTATCTGCTCCATTTAAATTAATTAATGGATTGCCTGGAGTTATTGCACCACTTATAGTTCTTTTTGCACCACCACTTGGTTGTATCGTTAAACTCGACCAAGTACCAGCATTTAAAACTGCAGTAGCACTTTCTGAAGTATTACCTATAATACTAATAGTTATTGTATTACCGGTTTGGCTTGTTAGATTAATGTTATCAAATGCTGCTTTGAGCGTTGGATATGGACTACCTGCATTTGTTGTTGCATCAGCACCTGTTACGGTTACTTGTGCATTTGCGGCAAACATTGTAGCCATAGAGATGCAGGCTACCATAAGGCATTTTTTTAGTAAGTTAATTTTTCTCATAAGGCAATTTTTGAAATTATGATCTATTTTAAATTTGAATTGAACTTTTTTATATGTAAAAATTTGAATTAAGTGTTTGGATTACTTGCTATTGTAAAAGTATAAAGCATTGAAGAATTTCACTTTCTCAATCGTAACATTATACGTTGAGTATGTAACAACTCACTTTTTGAGTTGATTTAACAAAGTAAATATTTTCAATATTTTTAGTTGGTATTTTTTGATTCTTGTTTAAGGGTTGAATCATTCATTATGGCATAACATTTATTTTGTAATTGAATTGTTGACCAGCTGCTGTTTTAACATTCAAAATATAAATCCCTGGTTGTAAAGCTTTTGACGATAATTCAATGTTTTGCTGAGCACCATCAAATGATTTTTGAAGTATTACTCTTTGGCTCATGTCTATCAACTGAACAAAAATTTCACTTTCAGGCTTTGTAAATCGAATTTTAATAGACTCTCCGACTTTAGTTGGATTTGGATAAACAGAAAAAACTGATTTAGAGCCGAAGTTTATACTTACAATTTTTGATAAAGAAGATTTTCCATCTAAATCGAATTGTTTGAGTTGATAATAATTGATTCCATCATTGGGCTCTTCATCGTAAAATGAATAAGTATTTATTCTTCTATAATCTCTTTGTGCATTTACTGAAGCGATGCCTTTGAATACTCCATTTTTATCTAGTTTTAAAACATCAAAATGACTATTGTTAACCTCATTTGTAGTTTGCCAAATTAGTCTCACTTTATTTTGCTCTCTTTGTGTATCGAAACTTAGTAAGTAAATAGGCAAAACGCCCCCAGTTTGTGAAGGACTAATAATATAATTGCCCAATCCATGCACTAAGTAATCTATATTCACAAAGATTCCAGTTGAACTTGGATTCTTTAACCCTGTATTTTCTATTCGTAACGTATGAACTGTGTTTGTTAAATTATTATTTGAATAAATCAATGCCTTTGAAACAGAATTATTAGAATACAAGTCAAAATCATTTAATACTAGAACACCATCCAAATAAACGTCTACCAAACCCATTTGGGGACCTCTACGTGCATAATAAGCAATACGATTTCCAATAAAATGAAATTCAGCAAACGATCCTGACTTATTGTTCCATGTAACAGAACCTAATGTATCTAAAGTATTATTTGAAACAGGCCATATTTCACTATAATAAATTGCATTCCTATAAGAATCGTCAGTAACAATATTGTTATACACTACACTTTGCGTAAAATTTGATGTAGTTGGTAAATTTCTCCAAATAGGCGTTGTTACGTTATTATAAACATTGCCCCACAAGTGAATATTCATAGCATCTCTTAAATTATAGGCATGTGTTTCGTTTTGAAAAGTATTATTAAATAAAAACAAATTGCCATTAATGTTTGGATTCTCAACAAAAAACTGATCTACATATACACCACCTGGGCCAGTATTATCACCCATTCTTAAAATATTGTTTTCGAAAAAATTGTTTTTTACAACTATATTCCATGTGTTCTGAGATTCCTTAAAGTAGAAGTTATAATTAGAACCCAATGCAATGCCAGCATTTCCATTAAACCTAAATCTACTGGAGTCAATAACCACATTATTTATTCGTGCCAAAACACCAAATCTTCCTGTGTTTTCAAACACCGAGTTTCGAATAACAATAGATTTTGCTATAAAACCTAAAGGACTTGCAAGTGTTCCAGCAACAATCCAACTGGGTGGTGTTTCTTTTAACACAACAGTAACCTGAACATTGTTTGCTACAACCGGATTACTGCTTTCGACGGTTCCCGTCCAAACTGGTTGAAAGTTGGCATCTAGAAACTGAATGCGACTGTTTGGCCTAAGATCTGAAACTATATTTTCGGCAAATGTGATTGTTCTGTTAGAGATGGTACCAACCGATAAATATTCTCCATGTACATTTAAGCCATCATCGCCTGGGGTGTTTTTTACCACTACACTATCTAGTAATAAAAAACCTCTATTATGTGCAAGATGTATTCCGTCTCTGGGTGCTACGGCAATTCTGTTACCAATTGGCTCAATTTTTACCCTATTAAGTGTAATATTTTCATTGTCAACAAAATGATACACAAAGCCTGTTGAATTATTGGTAATTACATTGGTAAAAGTAATGTTACTAGATTTGTTTGTTACACACTGTGTGCCACCATGGTTACCCTGAAACCAAAATACATGTTCACCAATATTTACAGTATCGGCTAATGCTTGAAAGTTTAATTGCATCAATCTGCCAGAACCACCAGCTATTGGAGTCCATGTTGGCAAACCATTATCCCAAGTAACTCTTAATGCTTTATTTTTTTGATTTACATTATCGTAAACACCCATGATATATGGTTTAATAATATTCATAGGATGACCAAGCAAAATATCTACAGTTACATTAGTTCCAGATTTAGCAGTTACTACACCTGCTGTATAGTAATAGGGATTGTTATCAAATACAAAATTTTCTACTCCAATATTATTTGAAAATCTTATGTTTAAAAGAAAAGGTAATGATGCATTTTCAACACCAGAGTTAAATCTGACAAGCCTTGTAACTGGTTGATTATTTACAGCCACACCTCGTAGAATTATGTTGTTGGCATTAAGCAACCTAATATGAAATGCGTTGTTTACAGATGAAATTAAATCGTATCTACCAGCCTCGAATAATACAATTTGGGGTGAGTTAGTTGCAATAGCAGCAGTTATAGCATTTCTGATAGCTAATGCATCATCATTTCCATCATCAGGAATAGCACCATAGCTTCTTACTGTTATAGTGCCATAATTTGTATTTTGATATTCTTTGCCTGTTGCTTGAAAAGCTAACAGTGCAAAAAAGATGCTTACAATAACTGTGATTTTCATCTGTTGATTTTTAATTTTTCTTTCGAAAAAATGTAGCTCATTTAAAGATATTTTTACACCCATAATACATCCCCATAATGCTTATATTCTGTTTAATAAATAATGTAATAACCAAGTTGAATTAGGTACATCATTCATTATGGCATAACATTTATTTTGTAATTGAATTGTAGGCCAAAGGCTGTTTTAACATTTAAAATATAAATCCCTGATTGTAAAGAACTTGACGATAATTCAATATTTTGCTGAACACCATCAAATGATTTTTGTAGTATTACTCTTTGGCTCATGTCTATTAACTGAACAAATATTTCAGTTTCAGGCTTTGTAAATCGTATTTTAATAGATTCTCCGACTTTAGTTGGATTTGGATAAACAGAAAAGACTGATTTAGAGCCGAAGTTTACACTTACAATTTTGGATAAAGCAGATTTTCCATCTAAATCATATTGTTTGAGTTGATAATAATTGATTCCATCATTTGGTTCTTCATCGTACAATGAATAATTATTAATTCTTCTATGATCTTTTTGTGCATTCACTGAACCTATTGGTTTGAATACTCCATTTTTATTAAGCTTCAAAACATCAAAATGGCTATTGTTCACTTCATTGGTAGTTTGCCAATCTAGCTTAATTTTATGTTGATCTGTTTTACCAGTAAAGCTGATTAAATTAACTGGCAAAACACCTCCTGTTTGAGTAGGGCTCACAATATAGTTGCCAAGCCTATGCATCAAGAAATCTATATTCACATAATTATTTGTGGCATTGGTATTTCTTAAACCAGTATTTATAATTCTTAAAGTATGTGTAGTATTTTGTAAGTTACTGTTCGAATAAATTAAAGATTTTGTTTGTACTGAACTAGAATACAAATCAAAATCATCTAATACCAGTACATCATCTAAATACACATCTACTTTACCCATTTGTGATCCTCTTCTAGCATAATAAGCAATATGATTACCAACAAAGTGAAACTCTGCATAAGAGCCAGTATTGTTATTCCAACTAACTGTACCTAAACTATCTTGTGGATTGCTAGAGGTTGGCCATGTTTCGTTATACTGAATGGCTGCTTTAGATAAATCATCGGTAACATAATCGTTAAATACCATGCTTTGGGTGAAGTTAGAAGTAGTGGGTAAGTTTCTCCAAATAGGCGTAGTAACATTATTGTACGAGTTGCCCCATAACCTAATATTCATTGCATCTCTTAAATTATATGCATATAATTCATTATTAAAAATATTATTATACAGGTAGAAGTTTCCGTTAATATTCGGATTGTCAACAGATATCTGATCTACTAATACAGCACCTTGCTCTGCGGTGCCGGTATATCTTCTAATATTATTTTCAAAAGTAGAATTCTTCACTACAGTATTCCAAGAATGTTGTGCTTCTTGAAAAGAAGAATTATAAGAAGAACCTAAATGAACTCCTGCAAGGCCATTAAATCTAAATGTACTTGAGTCTATAACTACATTAATGGTTTTAGCTGTAATACCAAATCGGCCTGTATTTTCGAAAGTAGAGTTTTTTACAATGAAAGATTTAGGTAACCAACCTAATGGACTAGCTATTGTACCTGCCACAATCCAACTTGGAGGTGTTTCTTTTAATACAACTGTGACAGGATTATTATTTACAACAGTTGGATTGCTACTTTCAACAGTACCTGTCCATACGGGTTGAAAGTTTGCATCAAAAAACTGTATACGACTATCGGGGTTTAAATTAGCATTTAAGTTATCATTGAATGTTATTGTTCTTGAAGAAATAGAACCAACAGACAAGTACAATCCATGTACATTTAATCCATCGTCGCCAGGTGTGTTTTTAACTACTACACTATCTAATAAAATTGTTCCAGTATTATGTGCCAAATGTATTCCATCTCTTGGCGATACTGCAATTCTATTGCCTGTAGGTTCAATTTTTACTTTATTTAAGGTAATGTTTTTATTATCTACAAAATGATACACAAAGCCAGTGGAATTATTCGTAATTACATTCTTAAAATTAATATTTTCTGATTTTCCGGTAACGCATTGTGTACCACCATGATTACCTTGAAACCAAAAAACATAATCACCAACAATAACCGAATCGGCAAGTGGTTTAAAATCTAATCTTAATAACCTCCCAGATCCGCCAGATATAGGAGCCCAAGTTGGCAAACCTGTATCCCAAGTAACCCTTAAAGTTTTATTTTTTTCGTTTGCCTTATCGTAAACTCCCATAATATATGGTTTAAATATATTCATGGGATGCCCAGGTAAAATATCAACCGTTACATTATTACCCGTTTTTGTAGTTACAATACCAGCTGTGTAGTAATAAGGATCATTATCGAGAACTAAGTTTTCTAAACCAATGTTAGTTGAAAATCTAATTTGAATTAATATAGGTAATACACCGTTTTCTACACCATTATTAAATCTAACCAATCTAGTGGTGGGTTGATTGTTTGTGGTAGCCCCTCTTAAAATAATATTAGTTGCATTAAGAAGCCTAATATAAATATTGGTTGCTCCAGCTGCTATTAAATCGTATCTACCTGCTTCAAACAGAACAATTTGTGGCGAATTGGATGCAATGGCTGCACTAATGGCGTTTCTGATGGGTTGTGTATCGTCAATTCCATCATCTGGAATTGCACCATATGAACGCACCAAAATTGTTCCATAATTTACTTGTTGATTATGCTCTATAGAGGCATTGGTATTTTGTGTTAGCAACAAAAAAATGGATAATAATACTGGATTTAATTTCATACACAATATTTAAACAAGTACAAAAATTAACACATATTATTTACAAAAATTATTATAAAAAATAGTGCTATAAATAATACCCAATGAACTTAGATGATTTAAACTACCCAAACATTACTAAAGTATTGGTAACTATCTGGGTTGTTATGATTATTGGAAACCTCTAGATAGATAAAGCTTATTTAGCAACAATTGTTGAATAAACTGTTTTACCATTATTAATAACTTTTATTACATATTGGCCAATAGGTAATGAACCCAATGACAAAGTAAGATTGGTATTTTCAACTGTTTGTGTAGCAATACTAGCTCCTAATAATGTATATACTACTGCTGTATTCTTTCCTTCAGGCATGCCAGTGATATATACTTTATCAACAAAAGGATTAGGTCCAACTTGCACGGTTAATGATTTTGTTTTTGCATGAAGTACATTGCTATAAACAAAACGACCATCTAAGTCCACTAGTTTTAATTTAAAGAATCCACTACCTCTATGTAAGTAATTAAATGAGTATTTAGAATTATTCCCTTTTCCTTCAACTGTTCCTACTTCTTTATAGTCAACACCATTGTTACTAAATAGTACAACATACTTATTGAAGTTAATTTCAGTTTCAGAAGCCCAGCTAAGAGCACTGATATTATTATTAGTGGTTAACTTAAAATCTTTTAAAGAAACTGGCAACACAGCAGTAGTTGATGTAATATCACTCCAGCTATTTCCTACCCTAATCTCATCCAATGTCATTAGGCGTGTAGTGGCACCACTGCGAAGTAAAATGGTATTGATACTTGTTTGTGTGCCTCCGATTCTATTTTCAAAACTGAAGACCCCTGGCGTACCTCCAGGTGCAAGAGATGCTGCAGAAGGATTAACCCACACATCTAATGAACCGCTCCCTCCACTGGTGGGGGCAGGCGTAGACGCCATAACTATCATAATAGTTTGATTTAACGCAAATTGCCTGTTGGTCTTGTTATTCTCCGCAGTAGTTTGATTAGGTGTTGGGCTGAAACCAAGTTCGAACGTAGTTCCGTCTGAATTTGGAAAAGCATACATACATGCTGTACCAGTATTGCCATTACCCAAAGCAAAGTAGTAGGCCGAAGCGTTTGCTGGTGCGATTGGCATAATCGGTAAATTGATAAGGAAAGATACAAATACCTCTGATGTTTGTGAAGCAAAAGGCAATGTTTGGAGGCCGCCGAAAGCCTGATTGCCTACTCGAACTGCTTTAGAAGCAGCCATAGTGTTTAGCCCAGGATAGGTAAGTGTAGTATCTACAACCTGAGCCCCTTGACCCACTCCTGTAGCCCCTGTCCAGCCATTTTGTGGGGCTAAAGTACCTAGCTGGGTAGCAGAAAATGGCTCATAAAATGGTAGGGTAGGCTGTGCTTGCAGTGCTGAGGCTACTAAGTAAAATGAAATAAACAAAATGTAAATCTTTTTCATAAACTACTTTTTTAAAATGATAAATAAAATATTAATGTATTAAAGTAATGTGTAACTGTTTTTTAAAATCCTTTGTTCTGTTGGTTGATTAATGTTTTAGCACTCTTTTCATCGGCTTTAATAGCTGTTTCAATATTTCCAGTATAATTATTCTCTTTTATTAAAATGTTATTGCAATTCTTAAAATCAAAAAGTGGGGCTTTCGGATACAATTGTATCGCCTGATTTGTTTTCATAATAGTGTTGTTCTTTATTACCAATCCATCTACCCGATCGGCTATTACAATTCTATTGTCGAATGTTTTAATGGTATTGTTTTCAAATCGAATATTGCTATCAAATAAAGCTGTTTGATCAAAAGATTTTCCTAAACGTGGTGTTATGTACAATACAGCATGTTCTGCACCACTGTAGGCACAATAGTCAAATGTATTGTTGCGAATGAGTACATCATTTACTGCTCCTGATTCGTACCAGAAAAAAGATTCTCCTCTAAACAAAATTGCCGACATCATGGATGAGAAGAAATTATTTTCAATCACCGTTTTTAAAGGTGTTTTAAGTACAATATTTCTTGCCCTGTGATTTTTGATGGTGCAACCCCTCATAGTAAATTCAGGATTCCATGTTTTGTTTTCTAGAATATCTCCTTTTTTTAAACCTTTTGGTAAAGCTTTACTGAATGTAATTTCAGTAAACTCTTCATTGATTTTCTTAACTGATTTTACAAGGCCTATACTGCCTCTTTCTGGTGAGGGTTGGTTGATAAACCACACTTCGTCTAGCGGTGCTGCAAACTGGAATCCCAATTGTTCAAAATGTTTTAATTTGTATCGAAGTGTATTATTGTTTATCACTTCATCTACTTCTACATAAGTGCCATGAACATTGGTTCCATCATCGAGCATGTTTTCAAATCTGCAATTCTCTACCAAAATAGTTCCTTTACAATTACAGAAATGTGTAGCATCGGCAGTTGTTGATACTACTCTGTTTGTACCTTCTCTAAGATAGATTCCACAATTACGAATTTTTATTTGTTGTGAACGTTCAAATAAAAAACCCATACCCAATGCATGATGAATTATAATACCATTCATTTCTATATTAGATGAATTCTGAAAATCAAATGCAGGTGCATAACGATCATGTTCTCGATCTCCTTTTGAATCTAACAATGAACCAATTGGTGGATAGTTTTTCAACTTTTCATGAAATCTCAAAATGCCATTGGGCAATTGTTCTACAAGCTTTGGATCGCTTTCTATATCCCATGCTCCATGCACGGGTCTTTTTTCTTTTGCATCAAAAGCTAATGTACTTCCTGGTTTTGCATAATTAAATCCATCTATGTTGGGAAACTCCAATTTACCATTCCTTACTCTCCAAGAAAAACCATCTTTAAAAGGTTTTATATCACGCCAACCTTCTTTTTCATTTACAGCTACCACTTCGCCAACGAAATTGAATGGTATATCCCAATCGATAGTGATATTTTTTACTACTACGTTTTTACAGCCATCGAATAAGAAAGGCATTGCCTGACCGTGAAAAATAAATTCGGCTCCATTGCCTTCAATAATTAAAGAACGAAATTTATCGAATTTAAAAATTATTTTTTTATACCCTTTGCCATGATTAGTGATTTCAAGGTATTTACCTGATGCATAATCTGGTAAAAATTTGTACGTTCCTTTTTGGAAAACCAGATGAATATCTTTTTCAATACTTTTCTCAATAATGTTTCGAATTACCGATGTCATATCGCCATTTCCAGGCTTTATAATGATGGGATTTGCAGCATATACATGTACTGATGTTATGATGCATATAGCAGCAATGATGCTTTTTAAATTCATCGTTAATTTATTATTTACAATCTGGTAAAACATAGTAATTTTTAGATTATAGTTCGATTTAAAATTCTAAACTATGAATGGTAAAAACCATTGCTGCTGTTGACAATTAAAAATTATGATTTTATTGCATCCAATTTTGGATTAACAATTTTATTAAACTCATCAAGTTCAGGCCATTTTACATCAAGAATTTTCATTAACTTTTGTGAAAAAGGAAATACATTTTTCTTTCTGTAATCTGCTGCTTCAGCTTCTGGTATTTGACCAGCTTTCTTTTTTTCTTCCATTTCTTTTTGAGCCATCATTAATCCAAGTTTCGCTTCTGCGATACTTGCTTTCTTAGATTCATCTAATTTAAAATGGGTTATTGCTTCAGTAGCAAATAAGTCTGCTTTCTTCTTTTGAATTTCAGATTGAGCGTTAACAACACCTGCAAATAAAACGGCTACAATAAATAATAACTTTTTCATTTTGATTTTTAGTTTAGAATTAATAAATATTTGTTTAAATTGATTGTTATGTTATTTATTAGAATTTTTTATTCCAAAATTTTCTTTCACATCTTCTACACTTTCGAAATACACTTTTCTATTCGGATCTTCCACTCTTCCAAATTGTTTTCTTGCAGGATCTAAGAATTTTGTAGTAGGTGACTTTACTATATTATTCATAAAAACTAAGCCCTTGGTTGATGTAACTGCAAAAGCAGGATTTAGAGAATTGGAAACCGTATTGTTAGAAATATTAATGTTGCTATGGGCACCAATAGCGGCTGTTTTTTTATTGCCTCCTAAAGCATAAACGGCAATAGCAACATCTTGACAATTTTCAATAGTGTTATTCGTAATGGTAAGATTTTTACCGCTACCTGCCTCTAACCATTGGTGTTCAGGTGAACATTTAATAGCCATACCCCAATTACTAATGCATTGGTTGTTTGAAATTGTTCCATTGCTTGCTTTGGCTATTATTCCTCTACTTCTGTTAGGGCCTGCAATGCAGTTCAGTACTTCAAAGCCATTACCCACTCTATTGGCTGAAGCAATTACACTACCCATTGGTAGCTCAACAGGATGATCTATTTCTATGATGAAAACATTGGCTGCATCTTTGGTTCTATCAGATTCTCTTAAGAATTTTTGATTGGCCAAAAACATTCTTTCTTCTAATGTTAGTACCCTATCTGCTTTAATAGATTTAACAATTGCATCTGGCATTCTTGTACCATCGTACGCTACCAATTCAACAGCATCGCCCACTTGAATATCAGGTGTAAATCCTACCTTCCCAACAACAGTTAACTTGTTACCATTGGTTTCAGTTATTACATGATAATTGCCACTAATAGCAAAACCATCATCACCATTATATCTAGCTATACAATTTTTATAAGATGGACCAACTTGAGCTGATTTTGAATGAAATCCATCTGCATTATTACTTCTCATTCTTCTGATGCCTCTTTTTGCAATGTCTGTTTCTAGTGGTCTTCTATCAACTTTACAATCTATGTATTTAGAGCCGTTGCAGCTTCTTTCGAAAAATGCAAAAGTTGGACCAGCATACAGCTTCACATTTTCTAAGATTAAACCTTCGCAATTTTCCATTACAATAGCATGCGGAGAAAAGTGATTGCTGTAAGAATCGAAAACAACAATATCTCCAACTTTTTCGAAAGAATACTCCGCATTTGCTTTGTTCTTTTTCTTAAAAATAATTCTTCTATTTGCTTCATCTACTTCATGCGTAACAGAATAATAGGTATGGGTAGATAATTCGGCTGTTGCTGAATCATAAATTTCTAACTTCTCATTGCGTAACTTAGTTGAGTAACCTTCAAGAATATCAACGGTTAATTTTGTTTTATCAGCCGACATTTCAACAATTCTTCCTTGTGTAAATGGCAATGGATCATAGTCTACAGATAAACCAACCAACTTAAATTTTTTGCAATTGATGATATTAATAGCTTGAACAGTTTCGGTACATATCAATTCAACATTATTAGCAATAATGGTTACATCTTTCAAGTCTTTGAAAATAATATGCTTATTTCCTTTTGGAGTGACTCTATATCTTCCGGGTGGAATAGTGATTTCTTTTTTGCCTTTTGACAATTCTTTATTGATATGTTTTTGCAAGTCATAATCTTTACCTGGATCTATTTGAGCAAAAACATGAATGCATATAATATGCAACAAACATATTAACCATAATTTTTTTTTATTTATCTTCTTGTTCATAAATTTCATCATTTAACTCATTTTAAAAACTGGTTAACAACCGGTTCATTTCATCATGGATAAAATGACCAGTTAGTTACTCTTTGGTAATTGCCTAATAAGTTTAAGTTTATCTTGAAACTCTTTTACCAAAGCCGGATATTGTGCTGCAATATTTTTTTGTTCTGAAGGATCTTTTGAAAGATTATACAACTGAACAGTTTTAGATAAACCAGATTCTACTTTTTTATTGGCAAACCATACAGGAACTGTTCCTTCAACAGGTGTAATAAATTTCCAATTGTTTTTACGAAGAGAAAAAGTATATGATTCTTCAAACAACCATGTCCTGCCTTTTAAATTTTTACCCAACCAAGTATTCAAATGATCTTCACTATCAACTGCTTCATTGGGCTTCATTTTTATATTTACCAGTTTAGCAATTGTTTTATAAAAATCAACCTGCGATACCAATGCATTACTTACAGTAGGTTTAATTTTTCCTTTCCAATACATAATGGTTGGGACTCTTGTTCCAGCTTCGTATGCACTGTATTTTCCACCACGATAAATGCCTGATGGCTGATGATTGCCTACCAATTTTTCTGCAAAATCTCCATAACCATCATCTAATACAGGGCCATTATCGCTACTAAAAATGACTAATGTATTTTCTGTTAGTTTTAAAGAATCAAGCAGCTTCATTACTTCGCCTACCATCCAATCCATTTCTACAATCACATCACCTCTTGGACCCATTTTTGTGCTGCCAACAAATCGTTGATTGGGTACTCTAGGCACATGAATATTTGGGAAAGGATAAAACAAAAAGAAAGGCTCATTTTTATGTTGAACGATAAACGATTTTGCTTTTTCATTCAACACCATTGGAATTTCTTCATCTACCCATCTAGCAGATTTCCCTCCAGTCATATAACCAATTCGACTGATGCCATTTACAATGGTATTGCTATGTTGTGTATCTGCTTTTTGTTTTAATAAATGTGGATGCGATAGACCTGTTGGCTCATCACCTATCATATCGCTGTAACTAACTTTTATGGGATCGTTTATATCCAAATTAGGCACTTTACCATTCTCCAAATAAACAGTTGGTACTCGATCGGTTGTTGCAGGAATTAAAAATGAATAAGCAAAACCAATTGCTTCTGGTCCGGGTGCTACAGTTTCATTCCAAAGAATTTTACCATTGCCTAAACCCAAATGCCATTTGCCCACAACACCTGTTGCATAACCATTTTGCTGTAACATACTTGCTACAGTTGGTGTACCTGGTTTAAACAACAAAGGAGCATCACCCGGAAGAATAGCAGCTTTATTTCTAAATGCATATTGACCAGTCAATAAACTATAACGTGAAGGTGTACAAGTAGCTGCTGTACAATGTGCATCAGTAAAACGTACACCACCTGCTGCTAACTTATCTACATTAGGCGTTTGTACTGCTTTTGCACCATAACAACTTACATCTCCATAACCAAGATCATCGGTATAAATTAAAATAATGTTGGGTTTGTTTTTTACTGATTGTGCTTGAGCATTTACAACACACAGCAATAAAAAGATTAAAAGGAATGATATATTTTGTTTGTTGTACATATAATTTTACTTAGCTGGAACAGCTTCTTTTTCCCAAGCATTCAAATCGTCTAGTAATCTTTTTACAATGCTTGGATGGTTATAAATCAAGTTGCTTACTTCGCCACTATCTTTTTTAATATTATACAATTCAGCTTCGCCTTTATGGTATTTAATGAGTTTCCAATCACCATCAATAATGGCAGCATATTGATCTTCATAAGAGCGGAAGAAATACAGTTTTCTTGCTGCAGCTTTTTCTCCTTTAATCAAAGGCAACAAACTTTTACCCTGAATTTGTGTATCGGTACAAGCTTTGCCAGAAGCAATTTCTACTAAGGTTGGATAAACATCTAATGTTTGAATAGGCACATTAGTTTCTGAACCAGGTTTTGTTTTACCGGGCCAATACAATACAAATGGTACTCTTGCACCACCTTCGCCCAACGTATTGCCACCAGTTTTCTTTCCTCTAAGAGGAGCATTTGAAAAATAGCCTCCTTGGTCTGATGTAAAAAGTATAATGGTATTGTTTGCAATACCTTTTTCTTTCAAAGCTTTACGCAATCTGCCTAATGATTGATCTACTGAAGTAACCATTGCTCCATATTCTGCATATTTATCTTCCCAACCCTTTGCTTTGTATTGAGCAATCAATTCTTTTTTGCCAATAATTGGTCCATGTACACCATAGTGATAAAACGATAATTCAAAGGGTTTACTCTTATCGTAATTTTTAATAAAGTTTACAGCACTATCGGTTAAAACATCTGTTAAGTACTCATCTTTTGCGTTAGGGAAAGGATTATCTTTTTTCCAATAAGGAGGATAATAATTGCCGGGTTGTCCAAAACCTGTAACACCAATAGCTGCATCAAATCCTTGTTTGGTTGGGTAGTAGGTTTCTTCGCCCAAATGCCATTTACCAATAAACTGGTTGAAGTAATCGCTTTCTTTTAATTTTTCGGCATAGGTAATTTCATCTAATGGCAACCAATTTCTTGATGGCATATTTACCGGATCGCCTGGCCAAAAGTTGTATTCTTCTTTAGCGTTTTTTCCACCTGCATCACTTACATGACGAGGCATTTTAAATCTGATGGGTTCTCTTCCGGTTAATAATGAAGCTCTGCTTGGACTACAAGTTGGCGTAGCAACATAAGCTCTAGTAAATTCCATACCATCTTTTTTCAACTGATTCATGTTTGGGGTATTGAAGGCAGGATTACGAACTCCCCAATCGGCCCAGCCCATATCATCAACAAAAAAAATAATGATATTAGGTTTTGCTTTTGTTTGACTTTTACTTTGAAATGAAAGTGTGAACAATGCAAACAATATCGTTAGTGTTTTATTCATCATGCTTAAAGCTTAAAACTATTTTTGTGGTTTAGGTTCTTCTTTTTTGTCTTGTAAATCAGCATCAAAATCTGTTTTACTTACCCATCCTGCGTTTACCTTTTCACCACTCATAAATCGGTTGTAAAAATTCTTAGCATCACCGGCAAACTCATATTTGTCAAATACATCACCATTACCAAAAACTCTAGGATCTTTTTGTTCTTGCAATTTCTGAACCATCAATACATTGAGTTTATTTTTAGTTGATTCAAGCTTTTTATCTGCCGCCAGATTATTCATGCAGAAAGGATCTTTTTGAATATCGTACAACTCCTCCGAAAAGCGTTTGCCAAAATTGAGTTGCCAGAAATACCATTCTCCTTTATTGCGACGTGTATTTAAAATGTAGGTTTTTGTTGGACTTCCATCGGTGTTTAAATAGCCGGTTTCAGGATTGCCCACAGGCCAACGATCTGTTGTATAATTGCGGAGATAGATATAACCATCTTTTACAATTCCTCTGATAGGATAACCTTCATCGTTTGGTCTGCCAACATCATGGCGTTCTTGACCAATTAATGTGTAGTTTCTTGTTGGATTTACAGTTCCTGATTTATCGGAGAATAGAATATCTGTTAAGCTTTTTCCTGTAATAGGTTGCATCCCTGCTTTTGTAGTAGTAACGCCAGCCAATTCTAAAAATGTGGGAGCAATATCAATAAAGCTTACATAGTCGTTTACTACACGTCCTGGTCGTTTAATTCCCTTTGGCCACATGATGGCTAAAGGCATATGACTAGCATATTCGTATTGATTGCCTTTGATACGAGGAAAAGGCATACCATTATCTGAAGTAACAACGATGATTGTATTTTGCAATTCGCCAGTTTCTTCCAGTTTTTTTAACATCTTATTGAGTTGATTGTCGAAGTATTCTAACTCATAAGCATAGTCTAACATATCTGTTCTAACAGAATCAACATCTGGCCAAAAAGCCGGAACTTCTTTGATATTGCTAGGATTTAAACCGCCTTTTCTTCTACCAGAACCAAATTCATAACTACGATGTGGTTCATGACTGCCAAACCAAAAACAAAAAGGTTTTTCTTTAGGCTTTTCTTTTAGAAATACTTCAAAGTTTGCAGCATAATCAACTTCAGAAATACTACTTGTTGGAGGTATGGTTTTAATGGCGTTGTATTTTTTGCCTGCCAACTCTCTGGGTTTGCCATCCACTTTTCCAGCATTCCCAGGCAGCCAACCTTTTGCAACGCTACCAACAAAATAACCATTTTCTCCAAGTGCCTCTGCATAGGTTTTATACTTTGCAGGAAAGAAGGCAGAATGATTACCGGCTTCTTCTAATTGCCAACTGTTTCTGCCTGTTAAAACACAGGCTCTTGATGGAGCACATTTAGCATTGGGTGTATAAGCATTCTTGAATAAAATTCCTTCTTTGGCAATACGGTCAAAAGCAGGTGTTTTAATCCATTCGCAACCATAAGCACTAAAGCTAGCCCATGAAGCATCGTCAGCTATCACAAATAAAATGTTCGGACGAGTAGCTTGAGCTTTGCTTTGTTGAAAAGCAAGTAAACAAACAATGAATACAACTAGTCCGTATGTTATTTTATTAACCCTCATTTGTTCTTTTTAGGATAATTCACTAAGGTCTATTTTAAAAAATACTACTAAGTTTCTGTATTAAAATCCTGGATTTTGTACAAGATTTGAGTTTAAATCTATTTGTGCCAATGGAATGGGTAACCAAATTCTTTCTGGTTTCCAGTTTTGTTTGATGGTCGTAACAAGAGGATTGTAAAATCCTACAGTAGTACCCATATCGGCAATTGCTTGATCATATTTGTTGAAACGAGCTAAATCAATTCTTCTCCATTGCTCAAAGCATAATTCTCTTGATCTTTCATCTAATAATTCTGTTACAAAATCTGATTTAAAGTATGCTGTGTTTAAAGTAGCAACTGTAGAACCTGTTCTTACTGCTCTTTGACGTACTAGTGTAATTGTGCTTCTTGCAGCAGTTTCATTACCGGTAAAAAATTGAGCTTCTGCATGTAGTAACAAAATATCTGCATATCTCAAAAGAGGAATGTTGATACTATTTGCCCAACCAATCATGTTTCTTAATGCAGGATCCATTGAACGGTATTTGCCCATACTATAACCAGCAACGTTTGGATTGGTGTTATTGGTTGGTAAAACATTAGGTACATAATATCTAACTCCCAAAACAGTTTCTACTGCTGGATTACCAGGAAAATTACCAGTTAGGTTATGATGAAATCTTACATCACCAGTTGTATGGTATTTTCTGTGTATTTCGCCTGTAGGTCTAAAAAAGCCATAGCTTCCGCCAAAACTATTTACATTTCCTTGAGGACACCATCCATTCACAATCATGTTAATGGCTTCCATTCCTGAAGAGTTTGCAGCTTCTGCAGTGAGTAAAGTTTCTTGATATTGTTCAGTCTTGCTAGCTTCTCTAAACAAATAATCGTAACGTGCATTTAAAGTATAACCACCATTTTGAATAATTTGTGTAGTGTATGTTAAGGCTTTTTGGTAAGAGTCATTTGCATTAACCCAAGCAAAACTGTTTAACGCTAATCCAAAACCTGAAGTACCAGAATTTTTTGCACTTGCTAAATAAGTGTGAGCTTTAGCCAATAAACCTGCTGCTGTCCATTTATTTACACGACCTAAAGTTGTTGCTCTATTAGGTAAATTAGTATAGGCAAATTCATAATCTGCAATAACCTGAGCATATACTTCTTGAAGAGATTGACGTGGCTTTGTAGGGTCTTGGAATGAGGTTGTATATACAGGAATACCACCATGCATCATAGATAAATACATGTGATAAAATCCTCTGAGTAATCTTGCCTCTGCCTCAATTTGAATTTTTCTATTACCTGTAAAATCATTGATTCCATCTAGTTTTTCAATTAAATAATTGGCTCTATTGATTCCAGCATAAAAGAAAAACCAAATATGGTTTAATGAAATATTATCACTTGTAAAACCAGCTCTGCCAAAAGGTGCTAATGATAGCTCATTGTACGAAGGAGCGATTAAAACCTCATCTGTAGCACCATTCATGATACAAGTTAAATCTCTAGCAAAGGTTGGAACATTGCCTACGCCCTGAACATTACGAGCATTCAATACATTGTAAACACCCGTTAACGCCATTTCGGCTTCTTTTGCATTTTTATAAAAATTATCAGTTGTTGTAAAAGAATATGGAGTAGATTCTAGATGTTTATTACAACTACTTAACACTACAAGTGTTGGAATTATAAAAATTAATATTATTTTTTTCATTTTTATACTTTTTAATAGTTTTAAAATTTCACATTTACAGCCAAGGTTACTGTTGTAGCACGAGGGTAAGAAAGTCTATCTAAGCCTCTGAATAATGGATTAAAAGAGTTTATCTCTGGATCAAGCCCTGTGTACTTTGTCCAAGTGATTAAATTGTTTGCTGTTAAGCTAAATCTGATAGCATTAATACCTGATTTTTTCAATGCTTTAGGGCTCATGTTATATCCTAAACCGAGTGTTTTTAATCTTAAAAAAGAACCATCTTCTACAAAGTATGAAGAAGGAGTAATAGAAATTTGACCAAGACCAGGATATTTATTACTTGGATTGGTTTCAGACCAATAATTGTTAAAGTAATCTTCCGTTACATTGAATGCAGGTTGATAGCCTTGTTCTCTTAATTTGGATTCATTGAAAATTTCATTGCCAAAACTCCATTGGAAGAAAATATTAAAATCGAAATTTTTGTAAGTAAGAGTGTTGTTCAATCCACCAAAATGAACTGGAGTAGAGTTACCAATTACAGTTCTATCATATAAATCATCAATAACACCATCTGGCTTTCCTCCTGGTCCACTAATATCAGCATACTTCAATGTTCCAGGACGAGCTGTACCACTTACAAGTTGAGGCTGATCAGACTTTAAAACATACACTCTACTTGCATGAGGAATATTTGGATCACTTCCATTTTGCCAAGTAAAATCAGACACTTGATAAATGCCTGTAGAGTTAAAGCCATACATAGCTCCTATTGGTTGCCCAACTATTACACGACCTGCATTTGAAATCCAGCTACCTCCAACATTCACAGGAATAAATTGAGCATTACCAAGGTTATTTACAATGTTATTATTGAAACTAATGTTGAAACTTGACTCCCATTTAAAATGCTTTTTGTCAATGTTTATAGAAGTTAACATTAATTCAATTCCTGAATTATCAATCGAACCAATATTTAACCACTGATTAAAAAATCCACTTTGAGCAGAAACAGGTGCATTCAATAACATGTCCCTGGTTTGTTTCAAATAGTAATCAACTGTAATAGATAAACGGTTATTGAAAAGTCCAAGATCAAAACCTGCATTGTACTGATCTGTAGTTTCCCATTTTAACTTAGGATTAGCAAGCGTTGATGGCGACATACCAAATATGATAGCATTGTTACTTGCATAATAAGTATTTTGTAATTGAGCATAGTAACTATAAGCAGGAATGCCTTCATTACCTGTTTTACCATAACTGAGGCGTAATTTTAAATCGCTTACATCCTTCATGTTTTTCATAAATTGCTCATTAGAAACTTTCCATGCTAAAGCACCTGCTGGAAAATATCCCCAACGATTACCTGGACCAAATTTATCAGAACCATCTGCACGGAAACTTACTGTAGCAAAGTATTTGTTTTTGTAATTGTAATTAACACGACCAAGGTAAGAAAGACGATTATTCTTTACTCTTGATGAACTGTATTCAAGCTGAGTTGTGCCTTTTCTTAAATCGTTTACACCAGTAGATTGATCGGCAAAATTTCCAACTCTATTAATAAATGATTCATTGTTGTAGCTAAAAATTTCAAATGCACCTAATACATTAATGTTATGACCATTTTTATTTCTAGCATAATTCAATTGTGAAGAGTGGTTGTATGAAAATGTTTCTACTTGAGAAATACCTGCTAAACCATTGTAAAAATTACCCCAACTTGTATTGTTATTATAAAATTCTTGCAATTTAGAATTGGAATAATTACCTGCAATTAAACCAGTATAGGTTAAGTTTCTAAGTAATTTATAACTCAAGTTGGCACTACCTAAAAGTCGCATCATACGAGTGTTCTTGTATGATTCTTTTATTAAACCCAATGGCGAAACATTCGTTTCTGCAACAGGGTCAAAAAGTCCATCATCATTATCTGCTCCTGTTAGCACCCAAGGTCTTCCACTAATTAATGTTTGAGTAAGACCATTAAAACTTTGTGGACCACCATTGTTTGCTGCACCACTAGCACTTGTAACGGTTGCATTCAAGTTTATACCCACTTTAAGTTTTTCATTGTGCTTATGATCTACCCGAACTCTAAAATTATATCTATCAAAACTGTTGTATTTTATTAACCCTTCTTGAGATAAATAACCAAAACCTGCAGAATAATTTGTTTTTGCATTACCACCACTTGCTGTTAAGTTATGGCTATTAGTAACAGCAATCCTCATAGCTTCATCTTGCCAATCAAAAGAAGGTAATTTTGAAAAATCTCTTGGTGCATCAGGTGTACCATTACCATCTGTATCAATCATTAAAAAAGAATCATTTCCACCTCTCAATGCTGCATATTTTAGATATTCGGTTGGTGAAAGGACATTTATTCTCCCTGCTGCTTGTGAGAACCCAACAGAACCGCTGTATTCTAAAACCGAGGTTCCTGCTTTGCCTCCTTTTGTTGTAATAATAACTACACCATTTGCTCCACGAGAACCATAGATTGCCGTTGCAGATGCATCTTTTAAAATTTCTATTGATTCAATATCTGAAGGATTCAGCATTGCAAGAGGATTCATGGTGCCTTGAGAAGAATTGGTTCTTGCTACTTCATCGGTATTTAAATCCATTTGAACACCATCAATTACAAACAATGGAGATGAATTACCTACAATAGAATTGGCTCCTCTAATTTGTATGTTAATACCACTCCCTGGTTCTCCTGATTCAGATGTTATATTTACCCCAGCGGTACGTCCTTGTAAAGCTTGCATCCATTCTGGCACTTGCGATTGTTCTAATTCTTTTGCACGAACTACAGACATAGAACCTGTAAGATCTTTTCTCTTTGCTGTTCCGTAACCTATAGTAACTACTTCTTCAAGTGTGTTTGCTGTAGCAACCAATTGAACATCAATCACTGTTTTTTCTTTTACTTCAACTTCTTGAGTTGTCATACCAACAAAAGAAAAAACTAAAAATTTTGCATTTTTAGGAACATTAATTTTATACTTACCATTGTCACCAGTTGTTGCTCCAATTTTAGAGCCTTTAACACCTACGTTTACTCCTTCCAAAGGCTTTCCACTTTCATCTGTAACCATTCCAGTTACAGTTCTTTGTGCTAATCCAATAATAGTAACACAAAGCAGCATTAAAAGCATGATACTTTTTTTCATAAATGGCAATTGTTTGGTTTTATAATATTCGTTAGTTTATTGTCTTAAAAGAGTTATTGTTTTTTAAATCTACATTGGTTGTTTTTGAATCAATAGATAATGTTCCTTCTTTACTAGATAATGATTTATAAGAGTTTTTACCTATCACCACTCTGTTGCTATTCACAATTTTTAAGTTGGGAATATTGGGGTAGAGAGGCTTATATGCACTTGTTTGTTCAATAGTATTTCCTTCAAATATTACTCCATCTACCGATGTAACTAGTAAAATAGGTGCATCAAATGTTTTGATAATGTTATTACGGATGAAAATATTTTTACTGTAAGTGCCGTTGTAATTATTCTTGTCTACATAATCAGGTTCAATAGTAACAATTGCATGTACTCGGTTTCCGCCATAACCGCAATTCTCAAATGTATTGTCTTCAATGTATAAGCTATCTGTTGGACCAGATTCATTCCATAAAGCCAAATCGCCAGAAACATAAATTCCTGCCATTTGCGATGATATGTAATTGTTTCTCACAATTACTTTTCTTGGAACAGATAATAAGAATCCTCTTGCTCTATTATTACGAACAATATTGTTTTCTATTAATGCAGTTGGATACCAAGAGGTATTTTCTATACCATAATACAGTTCTACTTTTCCTTTAACTGATTTATTGAAAGTAAGAATGCTAATTTTTTCGTTTATTCTTTCTACATTTTTAAGTACCAAACCATCTGCTGTTGGTTTTAAACTGTTGTTTTCAACAATTCGTACACTGTCGCCAACTTCGCCAAATAAATAGCCATTTTGATGTGGATGATAGGTTTCAACGGCCACTCTATAATCGTCTAACACTTTATTTACCCTTACATAAGTTCCATGAATATTGGTAGCATCATCAAGCATATTTTCAAACGTACAGTTACGTATAATTACTTGCCCACGAACATTACAAAAATGTGTAGCATCGGCAGTGGCAGTTACCATTCTTCCTGAGCCTTTTTTAAGTACTACGTTAAAACCATCGAGGGTGATATCTTCACTACGCTCTGCAATAAGAGCCATTGCACCTGCATGATGTACATTTACGTTATTAAAAAGAAGATTTTTACTTTTAAACAACCAAAAAGTGGGGCTGCTTCTGTTTAATAACCATGCCCCTTTTGTTACAAAAACTGATCCTACAGGTGGAATCTCCTTCATTGGACCAGACAATCTAACCAATCCTTTTTTTAGCTCCACGGCAGCAATACTGTTTTGTTCCATTTCATATTTTGCAGTATTATAATAAGGAGCCATTGTTTCTGGATTCCATAAAATATTTTGCCCAGCTTGTAAATCATCTCCTTCTGGCATCGCAAATCGATGTCCATATTTTTTTTCATAAGGCGATTGTTCACGTTCAAGACTTAAATATAAGTGGCCGTATTGTACTTTGTAAGGTTTAGTTAGTTCAACATCAAACGTTTTTTTCTCAAGGTCGTTGGCCATTACTTTCCCTTCTAAAGTAAAGGCTACTTCCCAATCTATACTTAAATTTCTAATGGTAATGTTTTGGCTATTTTCAATAATGAAAGGAAGCATTTTGCCATGAAAAATAAAATCTGATCCATTTCCATCAATTTCAAGTCCGTTTATTCCACTTAAAATAAATGGAGATCTTTTTAAGCCATTATCGTTATTGGTAATGGCACAATATTTATCTGGGGCGAAAGTTGGGTAAAAATGATACGTTCCTTTAGGGAATTCTAGTTTTTTGATGCCTTCTTTTACACACTTCTTTAGAGCTTCAACAACAATGGGTGTTGCATCACTAGCATTTGCAATGTTGAGCGTTTGAAGATTAAGGCTTTGCTTGGTTGCTTTTTTATTTTGGCTGTTGGCTTGGGCATTACTGCTACTGCTATAAACGAAAAGAAGCAGTAACAAAATGATAATTTGTCGAGTCATAAATATGGCTTTTAGTAATCGCTCTACAAATAAAGAAAGTGTTTGGCAAGCATATATAAACTATCGTAACATAATCATACACAGATGTAACATTTGAAAGTATTTATTTTGGACGTTTTTTTAAGTAGTTGATAATCAATATTTTAAAATAATTGTGTTGATACAAATTATTCCTAGACTCAATTGTAACATTGTTATATAGTTTATACACTCAAAACCAAAAAATTGGTGTTTATGCTCAACTGCTTCAATAATTTTTTTACAAGAATTGGTTTCAATAATTGGCTTTTTGTGCAAATAGAGGTACAGTTTTTTGCACTTAAATGATGCTTATTAGACTTAAGAAAAACTTAGTTTGTTCTAGTGGTAGCATATTTTTTGTTTAATTATAAATTGGATTTTTTTAAGGAAAGAATAAACTTAATTATTTTGAGTAGCATAGAAAAATTTGCGAATGAGAACTAAATCGAGCTATGGTTTTAAAAAATAATTGAGAACTCATCAAAAACTTTACTAAAAAAATCTATTTACAATAAACTGCTCATTTTTTGCAACCCCGGAAATGTGTAGAATTTTTCAGCTTCTTTTTACTATAAAGCCTCACCTATTTTTTTGGTTTGAAAAGTTAGCCAATCAATTTGGTGAATGGTACCATTTATTTGGCAAGCAAACTTTTTGTTTGCCATTCCATCATGCATTTCAGAGAAATAATTGCCTTTAGGAAATTTATTTATTACCTCATTAAAATATCGATAGATGGTTTCTTCATCATCATTTAACTCGTGTAAAAAAACCAACTCATTAAAATCGTTGATGTGTGTAGGTATCGAACACATGTATTTTTCTAGTATGGTATTTTTATTGTTAACATTTTTGCTTTCTGCAACCGAAATTATATTGGCTTTTGCAATAATTTTAATTCCATTTTCTTCATACACTTTTACATTCAATTTCGATTGTGTATTGATGATATTATTCTTAAATATATAGGTAGTAACTGGGCTAACCCAATACCAACTATCATTAATGATTACACAGTAATATAAAATGGTGTATCTATTGCTATATAATACAGATGCTCCATTATCGGATTCTATAAAAAATCCACTTCTACCTTCTCCAAAGTTTTTTGCACAAATAAAAACATCATCCACATCAACTTCTCCTTCAAATATGAAATGGTGTTTATGTCTTCTTCTCCATTCTTCTCTTTCTTTTGTTAAAGTACGATAGTAGTATCCTCCAAGTAGAGCAAGTGGAACCCCAAAATACAGGTAATCAATTTTTAAATCAACAATTTCATTCAAAAGTATTAATGCCATAAAAAATAATCCTATGTAAAAAATTGTTTTGGCAATAAATAGTTTAAGGGGGTTTACGTAAGGTTCTTCATTACTAAAATTTTCTAACTTATTTTCAGCCATAATTAATAAATTAAACAAATTGAATATAGCAATTAGAATGTTACTTACCAAACATTCTATCTAAATAATCTTCTTTAAACTCTAAATACGTTGGGTTGCCTGTTGGGGTTATATTAGGCGTGGTACAAGCAAATAAACTTTCTAACAACACTTGCATTTCTTGTTGGGTTAAACTTTGTCCTGCTTTAATAGCTTGTTGCCTGCACATGCAACGAACTAGCTTTTCTCTTTTGCTGTATTTAATATCGCTGCTAAAATGTTTAAACTGTTCAAGCAATAATTCAACCGAATGTTTTTCGTTGCCTTGAGCAATATCGGCAGGGGTGCCTTGTATTATAAAAGTGTTGGTACCAAAAGCTTCTATGGCATAACCAAGAGCAGTAATTTCGGGTAATAAATCTTCTAACAACACTGCATCGGGGGTGGCCAATTCTAAGGTAACCGGAAATAAACTTTTTTGTGTTGCAGGTTGTTGACTATGTGTTTGTGTAGTGTAACGTTCATACAAAACACGTTCGTGTGCATGTTGTTGATGCACCAACATAAAGCCAGTATTGCTAGTGGCAATAATATAGGTATTGTGTAATTGTATATAAGGATTATTGGTTTGTAGTTGTAAGTTGAGCGATGATTGTTGTTTGGTTTCTTCAATCCACTCACCATTTACTACACTAGATTTTCCAGTTGAAATAGTTGATGATAGACTTGCGTCATCTGCCTTGGTAAAAAAATCTTTCCAGTGTCTTAACTCACTTTTTTCATTGGGTTCAATTTTATGAGCCTGATGTTTACCTGTAAATGTTTGATATAAATTAGAAGATACAGTGGTTTGTTTTTTCTCTTCGGTAAAAGGTTTATTCACCGAATCTAATCCTTGTATTTCGGCATTTAACGTAAAATCTAAGCTTGGGGCAATACTAAATTGAGCCAATGCATGTTTTACAGCAGCTTGCACAAATGCATATACAATTTTTTCGTCTTCAAATTTTATTTCTTGTTTAGTGGGGTGAACATTGATATCAATAAATGAAGGATCTAAATCAATAAACAACACATAACCTGGAAAGCTATCCTTAGCAATCATGTTATCAAAAGCATTGTTCACTGCATGATTTAAATAAGCACTTTTTATAAAACGACTATTCACAAAAAAGTATTGATCGCCACGGGTTTTTTTAGCAGTTTCAGGTTTGCCCACAAAACCATAAATATCCATGTAATCGGTTTTTTCTTGCACACTTACCAACTTGGAATTATAGTTATTGCCCAATATTTGAACAATGCGTTGCTTTAAAGAACCTGCTTCTAAATGAAATACTTGTTGACCATTACTGGTTAACGAAAAAAATATTTCTGGAAAAGCCATTGCTACTCTAATAAACTCATCAATAATATGCCTCATTTCGGCGGCATTGCTTTTCAAAAAATTTCTACGAGCCGGAACATTGAAAAATAAATTTTTCATGCTAATGGTTGTTCCAATAGGTGCTGCACAAAGTTCTTGTTTAACTACATGGCTATTTTCAATTTCAATGTACGTGCCTAATTCGTCTTCGGCTCTTTTGGTTTTTAATTCAACCTGGGCAACAGCTGCAATACTTGCCAATGCTTCGCCACGAAAACCCATGGTTTTAATGCTGAATAAATCTTCAATTTTTTCAATTTTGCTAGTGGCATGTCGTTCAAAAGCCATTCTAGCATCGGTTTCACTCATGCCCTTGCCATTATCAACCACAGAAATTAAAGCTTTGCCCGAATCGGACACAATCAGCTTAATTTCTGTAGCACCAGCATCTACTGCATTTTCTAGCAACTCCTTTACAGCACTGCTTGGCCGCTGAATTACTTCGCCTGCTGCAATTTGATTGGCTATATTATCGGGCAATAAATGAATAATATCACTCACGTTTATTCGTTTTTTAAGAAAGGCTGTAAAAATAACAGTATCTGTGTTTGGTGCAGTCTTTTTTTGCTAAACCATCGTATATTGAACCATGAAAAACACCTATTTCATTGCCATTGCAATATTGGTTTGTTTTACTGCTTGTGAAAAGGCAATAGAAGAGCCAATTAAACAAACACCACCAGATAGTACACCAACTAAGCCAACGGCTATTATGTACACTATTTTTAAAGGGCAACAGTTTAGCAATAAAAATGGTTTTGCTACAGTTAATGTAACTACTTTAAAATTTAAAGCAAAGTTTGATAGTTCGGCAATGTATCAAACTACAAATCCAGAAAATCAAGGAGATATTAATAAACTCTATGGCTTCGCAGACAATAATGCACAACATCATAGTTTTAGTGCAAGATTTGGATGGCGTTGGTTCAATAATCAACTAGAAATTTTTGCATACGTGTACAATAATGGCATATTGAGTTATAAAAAAGTAGGCAATGCAACCATTGCACAAGAACAGTTGTACACTATTAAAATTACCGATGGAAATTATGTATTTATGATGGGAGAACAAACCCAAACTATGCCAAGAAATAGTACTACACCAACAGGGCAAGGCTATAAATTATATCCTTATTTTGGAGGCGATGAACTAGCACCACAGGATATTACTATTTTAATTGAAGAATTATAAAGAATCATGTATATGGTTGATGATATAAATAAAGGGTAGCTTTGAGGCTACCCTTTATTTGTATGAATTCATTCATGTTAAGAAAATCAATATCAATTATTGCTTAACAATTTTTTCGTTAATGATGGTATTGTCCGATTGAATACTAAGTACGTATGTTCCTTTTGATAAGTTAGCTAAGCTTAGCTCAAACGATCCAGTTCTTGAATTTTGCAACAATACTTTTTTGCTAGTTAAATCATATAAAATAGCTGTTGCAGTAGTATTTGATGCGGTTGCTTTATTTAAGTTAATCATTACTTTATCAGTAGTTGGGTTGGGCGTAATGCTGATACGTTCTCTCATTCTTTTACTTACACTTACAACGTTAGAAAAAGTTACTTTACCATCTAAATCAACCTGACGTATACGATAATTGCTCACTTGCAATGGATTAAGATCTTTAAAAGAGTAAACAGCAGCTTTATTAATTCCTGCTACAAAACCTATAGACTCCCAAACACCATTGTTTGACTGACGCTCAATATAAAAACCTTTGTTATTGAATTCAGCAGCTGTAGACCAATCAATTTGATTAGCCGAACCAGCCATAAAAGCTTTAAAACTATTGATAGCAACTGGTAATGCATTGTTACCAGTAGTAATAATGATATCGTCTATAGCAATAGCACCATCGCCATTATTAAATAAGAATTTAAAGTTATCCAATGTTGCTGCTGGATTAACAGCTGGAATTGCTTCAAAAACACGAGTATTGCCTATCCAAACATCAGCAGCATCATCAACAAGTGTTGAAGTACCTCCAGCTAAATTTGCATAAGTAATGGTTGATCCACTATTATTAATAAACCAATTAACTTCTTTTTCACAAGTATAGTTTGGTGTGTTTACAACAGGAACTGTGGTAACACTGCGTAAATAATACTCTTTGGTATTTACAGCACTACCTCCACATGTATTTGGAACGTTTGCACCAAAAGTAATACCCAATGTGCTGTGTCTATTGGTGGTAGCAACTTCTCCTGTAGTAGCAGCACCTGGATGTAAGCCATTACCAACATAAAAAATGGCGTTTGTACCTGTAAAAGAACTACCAAACACAGCATTCACTTTAAAACTAATTCTTACTAATGTAGGGCTAGTTGAACCACCAATATTGGTTGATTTTACTAATGCCAATGCAGGACCACTACGTTGAAATTGTAACTTACCTGTTGTTGAACTAAAATATACCGATGAACCGCCAGTAGCTGCAAATCCAATAAAATCAAATTGGTTTTGACCTGTACCAACATAATCTGCCACAACAGTTGAAGTATTGAATTCTTGCGATAATAAAACTTGTGCATTTGACGTAGCTGGTAAATACAACACAGCAGCCATTAATGCTAGTTTTTTAAACCTACTAAATGGAGTAAAAAATAGTTTCATATTGATTTAATTTGAAATGATGAATACAATATTTATTTAGTGTACGATTGTTATGCGATACTTTTTTTTAAAAAATGTAGACTAAGTATGATTACAGTTTTATAGCACTTTGCACAGTAGAAAAAAATGTTCTACACTTGAAATATTTCATATTGGGCTTAGAGATAAAAATGCAATCGAGAATACTAAAATTCTTCTGTGAAATTAAACTACCTAACGAATACTTTGCGGAACATTATTATCAAAAATAGGGGTGTATTTACTCAAATACGCTGCTAGTATTTAAGTATGAATTAGTAAAGTATCAATTTGTAATTGAGTATTGCAATAAAGCTTTAGTAAATTAATTGTTTACAATAGCTTCAATCATTTTCACCAAGTTTTCAGGTGCCGACCATTGAGGATTATGATCGGCCTCTAATTGTACAATTGGCCAGCCTTTCTGTTTGGCTTTTTCTGCTTGCGAAAAAAAATCATCTTCACTAGCAATGGTATTTTTATCAACAGTAAGTATATAGGTTGTTGGAAGAGTTAATCTTAATTTGTTTTTTAGAACAATTTTATCATTAAATGTTTTAACAGATTGAGGTACATCTTTAGGAGGTAATTGATTGGCTTTAACCCAAGTAGGCATAGCAAAACCATTGACTTCCATTTTTCTAAACCACTCACTTCTTTTGCCCCATAAGTGTAAAGCACTTTCGCCATTATCGGGTACAAACGCATCGAGGTAAATCAGTTGTTTAATTCTTTGGGGTACACTATCTGCAACACCAGTAACTACCATGCCACCATAACTATGGCCCACTAAAACAACATCGTACAAGTCTTCATATAAAATCATGTTTACTACATCTTTTATATGCGTTTCTAAACCCACTTCTTTAGATGCTAAATGAACACGTTCACCCTGACCAGTTAGTGATGGTCGGTACACCAGACTTCCTTTTTCTGTAAGCAATGAATCTACTTTTTTAAACGCCCAGCTACCACCCCAAGCCCCATGCACAATAACATATACTTGCTTGTTGTTTTTTTGCGAAAAAGAAATATGATAACTTAAAACTAGCAGTAGTAGTAATTGAAAAAATTTACGCATGATTACTTTTTTATAAAACTATTTAATCTTGTTTAATTGTTGCTAAGATATTTTCTCTTAGTACCTTTTAATTTCAATAAAGACTTCTATTAACCATCGTAAACACAACATGAGTTTCAAGCAAAGGGCTAGAGTTTTTATTCCCCTCCTTTGGAGGGGCTAGGGGTGGTTTAATTTACCAACACCAAGCCAATGTTTTCTGTTTAGCCATTTGTACAGCTAAAGAACATTGCATTTCGATTAATCTATTTTGCTAAAGCAATACACAAAGCTTTGCAAAAAGGATTTACTGAAAAGTTATTGAGTTGCAAAATTGAATTGGAAGAATT
>CALRLQ020000020.1:0-32172 GCA_943368735.1 Rhizobium sp. Q54
GATATAGAAAAAGGCGTTTACACCGTAAAAGTGATAAACAACTTAGGTCAAGAAATAGCAGCTAAACAAATCACCCACAATGGCGGCAGTGCAACACAAACAATTAGCATAGGCAATGCCCCAACAGGTAAATACAATATGATCATTACTAATGGCACAAGTACAGTAACCAAAACGGTGATTGTGGAGTAGAGGAAAGTAGAAAAGTAAATAGGTTATATAAAGTAAAAAAGTTTAGGAGTTTAAAAGTTTAACAAGTAAAAGAATATGAACTCCTAAACTTTAAACTACCTATACTAAAAACTAAAAAACCATACAACTAAATAACTGAATCATGAAACTAAAAACCACTCAAATACTAAGCTACTTCATACTACTTTGTATACTATTTATACTACCTACTTTTCTAGATGCCCAACCCGTTTTTGATGATGATGTAAATGATGTACCTGTTGATGGAGGATTATCTCTATTAGTAGCAGCAGGCGTAGGTTATGGTGCTAAGAAGGTGAGAGATAAAAGAAAAGGAACTAGCATTTAAAATCTAGCATTTAAAATCTAGTATTTAACTTTCAATCAACCAAATATGTATTTTTTGATTCTGCCCCCCCCCAAAAAAAAAACTGAACAATTTCATTTTAATTAAAATCAAAATAATACATTCGAATCGTATGAAGTATCTATTATTTATTGCATTTGGAATAATTTGTTTTCAGTCAAATGCTCAAACTCCACCTAAAAGAGAGTTTAGGGGAGCATGGATGGCTACGTTTTCTAATATCGATTGGCCAGCTGTTGGTTCCACATCGGCACAAGAGCAAAGTACATTTATTCAAAGGGTAAATGAACATCAAGCAACGGGTATGAATGCATTGTTTGTTCAAATTCGTAGCCAATGCGATGCTATGTATCCTAGTTCTTTTGAACCTTGGAGCAGAGATTTAACTGGTACACAAGGTACAGCCCCAAATCCTTATTATGATCCTTTGCAATTTATGATTACAGAGACTCGTAAAAAAGGAATGGAATTTCATGCATGGATTAATCCTTACAGAGCTTTAGCAACTGCAACCACTAGCAGCCTTGCTGCATTAAGTCCTAATCATATCATCAATCAACAACCTAGTTGGATTTTAGATTGTACTACTATTTCAAATGGTTCGGTTCAAAAAATATTGAATCCTGGTTTACCTGAAGTTTGGGAGTATGTTATTAAAATAGTCATGGATATTGTAAGAAGGTATGATGTAGATGGAATTCATTTTGATGACTATTTTTACACCAGTCCTTCTTTAACAACATTTAATGATGATGCTGCTTACAACGCCAATTCAAGAGGAATTGTAAATAGAGCTGATTGGAGACGATCTAACATTGATTCATTAATTAAAAGAGTAAACGATAGTATTAAATCTGTTAAGCCTTGGGTAAAGTTTGGTGTATCGCCAAGTGGCATTTGGTTAAGTAATTCTACTTCTCCAGCTAATCCTGCAGGCAGTGCAACTAGTAGTGGTGCTACACAACATTATAGAGATCATTTTGCCAATTCAAGATTATGGCAAAACCAAGGTTGGATAGATTATATGATACCTCAGATTTATTGGTTTATTGGGCAAGCAGGTTCTAATTATAGCGTTTTAGCACCTTGGTGGAATAATAATGCTTTCAATAGACATATGTATATAGGTATGGCTGGTTATAAAGTTGGCGATGTAGACCAAGGAAGCTTTGCTACAAATAATAGAGAAATACCCAATCAAATTAGATTGAACAGACAACAACCCAATGTTACTGGGCATGTGATTTATAACATAACTAGCTTGCGAAATAATCCATTAGGATTTAGAGATAGTTTGCGATTTTTCTTTTTCAATAAACCTGCATTACTGCCAACCATGAGTTGGAAAGATAATACAGCACCACAACCTGCAAATAATTTAGTAGCTACTCAAACTTTTTTAAACACCATAACACTCAGTTGGGTAAAACCTACCGTTGGTGTTAATGAAATTGATACAGTAAGAAGATTTGCAATTTATCGTTCAACTACTTCGCCTGTAGATATTAGCAATGCCAATAACCTATTGCATATTACCCCATCGGTTGAAACAACTTATACTGATTTTACAGTTGGGCAAGGAATTACTTATTACTATGTAGTAACAGCTTTAGATAGATTACATAATGAAAGTGTAGTGAGCAATACAGCTGCATTATTGGCTTTGCCTTTACAACTACAAAGTTTTACGGTGCAAAAAAATGATGCTCAATCGGCCTTATTAAATTTTACAACAAGTAATGAAGTAAATGTGAGCCATTTTGAAATTGAACGAGCCCATCAAAATGAAGTATTTCAAACAGTTGCAACGTTATCAGCAAAAAACAACTCACTTACGAATCATTATTCTTTAGTTGATACAGTGCAAGCAGGGAAGTATTTGTATAGAATAAAAATGGTAGATAAAGATGCAACTATTTCTTATAGCCAAACTATTGCTTATACAGTTGCTTTAAAAAATAACTGGATTAAAGTTTATCCTACTAGTATTAAAAAGGGTGCATCCATTAAGGTAGAAAATAGCAGCAATAATACATTGTCTAAAATTCAATTTAGTATTGTACAGGCTAATGGTGCAATAGTGCAAAGAGGTATTGTACAAAATGAAAGAATACAGGTTGACGCAAAGCTGCAATCAGGTATTTATGTTATTCAATTGAATGATGAAAATGGCAATACACAACAAGTAAGATTACTCATTCAATAAACTATTGTAATAGTAATACAAAACATGTTTAGTATTGTGATTGATTTTAATTGAAAATTTTTGAGAATGAATTTTAGGATTACAATGCTGATGTTTTAGCCCCGATAGCAACGAAAAGCCCGTAAAGCCAACGAAGGAAGGCTGCGGACTTGTAGTGAATAGCGGGACAAATGCCCATTAGAATTCTAACACAAATGCTACAAAAGTTTTCATAATAAAAAAGTTCTGCAATTTTTGCAGAACTCTTTTATTGGGTTTATGGTGTAGGTTGTTGAATGTATTAATTGTATGGTCTTATAACAGTTCTGGTAACATTATTTGCACCTGTATAAACCATTTTAAAATAGAATGGTGCATTGCCTGGGCAAGTAGTTGGTGCACCAGTAGAATCTAGTCCAAATGTTACGGTTACTAATGATGCCATTTTGTGGTGTTTAACTTGACCTGACGTAAGTCTGAAGCCACAATTTTGACGTACAATTAATGGTTCGGTAGTGGCTGTAATAAATTCGTTTCCAAAACGGTTAGTTCCCCATTCTGCTACTTCATTAATACCATCAACTGTTGCAATGCCTCTTGTAGTAATGGTTAAGCCATTATTAAAAGTAAAGCCTCTTCTTCTGGCAATTTGCCAAGTACGTGAAGTGCTATCTGCAAATCGAACACTCATATTGTTACTTCTAATTTCATGAATCACAGTTACACCTGGCATAACTACTTGACGTATTAAACCACCAGTAACGTTTCTGATTGTTTTGATTCCATTAATAGTAATGCTTCTATTGGTGCCTGTACGAGTAATTTTTACATTTTGCATATTCACCGTCATGATTGCACCAGAATCTCTCCATCTTACATTGGCTGGCATTGTAATTACAACAGTACCTGTTCTTGTTCTAAAAGGAACACAGTTAGAACCATTATAAGTAATTGTGATTCTTCTAGGCGAACTTATTGAATCAACTGAAACAGTAGCATCGCAAGGAACTGCTAATGTGTTGGCTTCTCTACCATTAAAGGCAACATAATTGTCTACAATGGTATTAAAGTCGTTAGCCAAAGCATCAGTTTCGTTGGTAAATGTGGATTGATCATCGGAATGGGTGGTAGATTCTTCTGTAAAATCTAGTTTAGTTATATCATTTGTACTTTTTTTACAAGCACTAAAAAGTAACAATGAGAAACTTGTAATGAGTACTGCTAACTGAAGTTTGTTTTTCATACTTTTCGTTTTTGGGTGAAAAATTAAGTTGCTTTAAAGACTTATTGCTTAAAACAAGGTTTAATTAATGCGTAAGATTTTTTTGATTGCTTTTATTTAGCTCGATTTTGTTGCCATTCTTCTTCTAGAATAGCCATTTCAACCATACTCCAATAACTATTTTGATACAACAAAACATCTTTATGTACACCTTCTATTTGTAAACCAGCGTTTGTATAGCAAGCAATTGCTGAAGGATTATTGCTATATACACCCAATGCAATACGGTGTAAATGCAACTGCTCAAATCCAAATTGAACAACTGCTTGTACCATAAATTTGCAAATGCCTTTATTGCGACCTTTGTTACTTACAAATACTCTACTAATTCTTGCACTTTTATTGGTAGTGCTAATACCACCTAAAGAAATATGACCTACAACAATGCCATCATCATCAACTGCTTTGAAGATAAATGCATCGCTACTGCCAATTTTATTGGTATCGTTTAAATACCAAGCCAAACTTTCTAGTGTTAATGGAAACGAAAACATTCTGCCACTCCAGTTCATTAATAATTCCTCTGTATTAATCCATTGAATAAGTTGATCAAAATCTTTTTCTTCAAAAAATGCAAGCGTGGGCATGAATAGTGTTTTGTGTTATGGAAAGAACAATTCATTGTCAATTGTCCATTGTCAATTGTTGTTACTCTTTATAAATCTTAATTTCTTTTTCTCCTGTAGATTTTATGTAGCCTCTATACATCCCTTCTGTACAAAAAGGCATGGTAATATTGTGGTTTTTGTCAACTGCAATTAAACCCCCATCACCACCTAAAGCAGGTAGTTTTTTCATCACCATTAAATTGGCAGCATCTTGAAGCGATAGGTTGCCATATTCCATCATATCGGCAATAGATTTAGCCATTACTAAACGTATAAAGTATTCGCCCCAACCTGTACAACTAATGGCACAAGTATTATTATCGGCATAAGTGCCTGCTCCAATAATTGGTGCATCGCCAACTCTGTTAAATCTTTTGTTGGTCATGCCTCCCGTACTTGTTGCAGCAGCTAAATTTCCATATTCGTCAACTGCAACAGCACCAACAGTGCCATATTTATCGTCTTTATTATTGGGTTGTTTAATAGAAGCTCCTTCTTTTTTGGTGGCATCGGCTTCATTGGCTTTCGATTTTTCTAAAGCCTTCCATCGATCTTCTGTAAAAAAATAACTCGTATCTACAATGGTACAACCTTTTAGTTTGGCAAAGGCTTCGGCACCTGTTCCTACTAATAAAACATGTTCACTTTGTGTCATTACTAAACGAGCAGCCTCAATAGGATTTTTAATTGTTCTTACACCGGCAATACTTCCAGCCTTTAATGTAGCACCATCCATAATAGCAGCATCCATTTCATTGGTACCTGCATTAGTAAACACAGCACCTTTACCTGCATTGAATAATGGATTATCTTCTAAAACTTTTACAGTTGCTTCAACAGCTTGTAAAGCAGTACCTCCATTTTTTAAAATAGCTTCGCCTGTAGCTAAAGCTTGATCTAAACTTTGTAGGTATTGTTTTTCTTTTTCGGTCGACATGTTTTTTTTCAAAATAGTTCCTGCACCACCATGTATCACTAAAGTGTATTTTTTTTGATTACTTTGTGCAATTGACATGCTAAAAAGCATCGTGGTAAAAGTTAAAACTAATAAACGCATAATTGTGATTTTGGTATTCAATTTGCCAATAGACTTTGATTGTTTTATTTTCACCCTTAAAAATAAGTTATTCTGAAACGGTTTTTTAAAATATTGCGAATTTCAATACTTGTACTTGTTGCAATAATACTGTGTTTGTGGCTTGCAATACAAACAACACCCGTTCAAAATATGTTGGTGAAGTACTCAGCCAAAAAATTATCAGCTGCATTAGGTACTACAGTAGATGTGAAACATGTTAAATTTTCTTTTCTAAATAGTGCTGATATTGAAGGTGTTTTTGTTGGCGATAAAAGAAAAGACACTTTACTATATGCCGGTCAGTTAAAAGTTAGAATTACCGATTGGTTTATTTTTAAAGATAAAGCAGATTTAAAATTTATTGGTTTAGAAGATGCTGTAATAAAATTACATAGAACAGATAGTACATGGAATTATCAATTTTTGGTTGATTATTTTTCTTCTCCATCGCCTTCTAAAACAAAAGAGAAGAGTGGTTTGCTTTTATCGTTGAAGAAAATTGATTTAAAAAATATTCATTTCATTAATGATGATCGTTGGATTGGTGAAACAATTGATACAAAAATTAGTAGTTTAATTTTAAATGCCGATGATATTGATTTTGATAAAGGTATTTTTAAATTGGCCGATGCAACTATTGAAAAACCAATCGTAATTATTCAAAACTATGCTGCATTACGCCCTAAAAAAATTAAAAAAATAAGTATAGATACAGGGTATAGATTAAACCCTGCTCGACTTTTTTTACAGGTAAATAATTTAACCATCAACAATGGAAGTTTTATTGATGATGTAAACCAAAAAAATCCATTGCAAATTTTCGATACAAGACATTTAGGCTTTACAAAAATTAATGGGGTGTTTAATAATGTGCTACTGAACAATGACACACTTACTGCAAACATGCAATTAAGTTGTAAAGAACGGAGTGGGTTAGAAGTAAAAAAATTAGCAGCCGATTTTAAAGTACATCCTGCTATCATGGAATTTAAAAACCTAGACTTACAAACCAATAAAAGTAAAATAGGTAATTATTATGCAATGAGGTTTGATCATTTTGAAGATGATTTTGCCAATTATGAGAACAAAGTAATCATGAATGCCAACTTCAAAAATGCCACTATTTATAGTAGTGATTTAGGCTATTTTGAATCGTCTTTAAAAAAAATAAATAGCGCAATAGATTTATCTGGACTTTTTGAAGGAACTGTTGCCAATTTTAGCGTTAAACAATTATTTGCAAAAAGTAATAATTCCAGCATTAGTGGAAATTTAGTAATGGTTGGATTGCCCGATATTGATAAAACCATTATTGATTTAAACAACGGCAATGTACAAACCAATGCAACAGATTTAGCCGATTTTGTACCATCTATAAAAACTTTTAATAATCCCGATATTCCTGCTTTGGGTAACATAGCTTTTAAAGGCAATTTCAAAGGCTTATACCACAATTTTAAAACCAACGGAAATATTACTACCAATTTAGGTGCTATTTATACCAATTTAAGTTTACAATTTCCTACTGGAAAAGAGCCTAGTTACAGTGGAGTGTTGCGTACAAGTAGATTTCAGTTGGGTAGATTTATTAGAGATAAAAATATAGGCATTATTGAGTTTGAAGGTAAAGTAGCAGGTAACAGCTTTACTTTAGACAAAATGAAGACTAGTTTAGATGGAACTGTAAAACAACTTCAATACAATGGCTACAACTATACCAATATTACTACTATTAGTACGTTTGAGAAAAAGGAATTTTATGGGCAAGTAAAAATTGCCGACCCTAACTTAGATTTTATTGGGAGTATTCAAATAGATGTTTCTGGCGAACAACCTAGATTTAACTTATTTGCCGATATCATTAAATCCAATTATCAAGCATTGAATATTACCAAAGATGATTTGAAAATTACTGGAACATTAGATGTAAATTTTACTGGAACCAATATTGATAATTTTTCAGGTGAAGCTAAATTATTGAATGCAGTTGTAGAAAATAATGGAGCATCCATTAAGTTCGATTCTTTAACCTTGGCATCAAATTACATTAATAATAAAAAGTATTTACGATTGGGCAGCACCGATTTGCAGGCTAATATTATTGGCGATTTTAGTATTATAGATTTACCACAAAGTTTTCAATCATTCTTGCACAAGTATTATCCTGCATATATTAATGAGCCTAGCAGAATTCCTAAAAATCAAAATTTTACATTCAATATTTCAACAGGCTATTTTGAACCTTATTTAAAATTGTTAGATAAAAAATTAAGTGGCTTGAATGATGCAACATTTAATGGTTCTATCAATACACAACAAAATAAATTAGGTATAACTGTGTCAATGCCCAATTTTACTTACGATACCTATTCTTTTTATGGAGTACAGTTGAAAGGCGAAGGGGATTTAGATTCACTTAGTTTATTTACCACTATAGATAATACAAGAGTTGGTGATAGTATCAACTTACCAATGATTACCATTAATGTGAATTCGGCCAATGATCATTCAATTGTAAATGTTCAAACATCGGCAAACAATAGTTTAAATGATGCATCATTGGTGGCCGATGTATTTACGTTGTACGATGGTGTTCGGGTACAGTTTAGACCATCTTCGTTTGTAATTAATGATAAGAAATGGAATATTGAAAAAGAGGGAGAATTGGTAGCAAGAAAAAATTTTATTGGAGCTAAGCATTTAAAATTTGTACAAGGCTATCAAGAAATTACCATTGAAACTGAAAATGAAGAAGACAATAATGCTAGCCACGTAAATGTGCAATTAAAAAATGTTTTATTGGGCGATTTTATTGGTTATGCTTTTTCAGATCCCAAAATTCAAGGTATAGCAACTGGAAAAATTAGGTTGAATAATTTATATGGGGATTTCTCAGCTAGTACTCAGCTTGGAGTAGAACAGTTTAGATTAGATGAAGATTCTATTGGTATTGCAAAAATTAAAGCTAGTTACGATGATAAAACAGGTGTTGTAAAATGGGATTGGGAATCTCCTAATAAAGATTATTTGTTTACAGCAAAAGGTTCGTACGAAACAAAAGATAGTACATCGGCAGAGCCATTAAAAACCGATGTTGTGTTAAACAATACAAGCTTAAAATTGGTTGAAAAATATTTGAAAGGCATATTTTCAAATGTTAGTGGATTTGCGTCAGGAACGCTACAAGTATCTGGTAGAGGAAATGATATTAATTTATTGGGCGATGTTACCATAAAAAATGCAGGCATGTTGGTAGATTATACACAAGTGTATTATTTTATTGATTCGGCATTGGTGAAGTTTGAAAAAGATGGAATGAATTTTGGCTCATTTAATATTCGAGATAAGTTTAACAACAAGGGTTTTGTAAAAGGAAAACTTTATGAACAGTTCTTTAAAAATATGGTGTTCGATTTTGAGTTGAATACACCTAAGTTGTTATTGCTAGATACTAAGCAAACCGATAATCAACAGTTTTATGGAACTGCAAGAGGGAAGGCTTCATTAAGTTTTAAAGGCCCAGAGAATAATGCCAAAATGATTATTATTGGCGAAGCAAATGATAGTTCACACATTTTCATTCCTAATTCAAATAGCAGAGAAAGTGCCGATGCTGATTTTATTGTGTTTAAACAATTTGGTGAAGAAATGGATGTTGCCACCAATAAAAATGCTTTTAATCTTTCGGTAGATTTGGATTTAGTTGCCAATAATAAAGTAGCCATAGATGTAATATTAGACGATTTAACAGGTGATGTGATTAAAGCAACAGGCAATGGACGTTTACGCATTAAAGCAGGTACTAATGAAAAATTAGATATCAGAGGTAGATACAATATTGAAAATGGTAAGTACGATTTTAATTTTCAGTCGCTCATTAAAAAACCATTTTTATTATTGCCAGGCTCTGGAAATTATATTGAATGGACAGGCGATGCAATGAACGCCGATTTACACATAGATGCTCAATACGAAGCAGAGAATGTTAGTCTTGCCGATTTAATTAACAATACTTCATTCACAGCCAACGATAACACTATTAAGGCACAACGTGGGCCAGTGTATGTAATTGCACAGTTAAGAGATAAGCTTACCCAACCAACCATTAAATTTAAAATCGATTTTCCGCAAAATAGTCCAGCTAAAACCGATCCCAATTTTACCCAATTTTTGAGTAGGATTGAAACCGACGATAATGAAATGATTACTCAAGCTACTTCATTAATTGTATTTAATTCTTTTGTGCCTTATGGTCAGGGATTGTTATCTGGTGGCGGTGCAGGATTAAATTATGGAAGTATTGGTATTAATACCATTTCTCAAAAAGTAACTGCCGAAATTAATAAACAGGTATCTAATTTTTTATATAGATTATTTAAAGATAAAAGTTTAAAGTTTGATTTAGGAACCGCCACTTATAGTAGTGGAAGCATTTTTAATAATGGAGTGAATGCAACAAGTTCTAGAATTGACAGGCAACGTGTAAACTTTAAAATTGGTAGAAGCTTTTTCAACAATAATGTAGTAGTAACATTTGGTGGCGATTTAGATTTTGGTTGGGGTGCAACAACTGCACAAGATGGCAACTTTCAATGGTTGCCCGATTTAAATGTTGAAGTAGTTTTATCTAAAGACAAAAAACTTCGTGCTATTGTATTTAATAAAAACAGTTTAGATATTAGTGGTAATGCTTTTGGTAGAAGAAATAGACAAGGCGTAAGTATCAGTTATAGACAAGAATTTGAAACCTTATTTGGTAAAAAAGAAGAAGAATATTTTGTGCCTTTGCCAGTACAAATAGAACCAGAAATGTTACCTCGAAAAGATTCTACTAAAATAAATCCTACAACTCAGGTGGGCGGTAAGTAGTTGTATTAACCACAGGGCAAAGAAGCAAAGAAGGGGCTGTCTTCGGCAGAATTTTTTTACTACAGAGTACACCAATTTTTTTCAAAGAGGGTACAAGCGTTGATTGCCTTCGGCAATTGGTTTAACCACAGAGCAAAGGAGCAAGGGAGAATTATTTCCAATAATGATTTTGTTCTGTGTTAATCTGTGTTATCTGTGAGCAAAATTGATTGCCTTCGGCAATTGGGTTTACTATAGCGTTGAATGAGAGTTATTTCAGAGTTGTTCCGAACTAGTTTGATCAACAACTTAATCTTCTTTCAATTTAAATCTAGTTTCTATTTTTAACGCTTCAACAATATTAAAAATAATGGGGCAACTGCTGTAGTGCATCATGGTTGTAAACAATCGTTCTTTAAAATTGGGTAAATGCATAGCAGGAAACTCTCTGCAACCTTCAAACCTAAATTGATAAATTGTACATTTTTGTTCACTCAAAAAATGACAAGGAATGGTGTTCATCAACATCATACCATTGCTACCTTTTTCAACATATTGATCGTCGAAACTGCTACGGCTTTGTTGTAAGTGTTGGCTTAATGCATTGGCTTCATCGTTATTAATATTAATCATTAAGTTTTTGCAGCAATTGCCACAAGCAGTACAATCAATTTGCGAGCTAATAGTATTGTTCAATGTATGTACGCTTGCATCTATTTCAGCCGAATTTAATAAACTTAAATGCTCAACAAAAGCATCATTTTCTTTTGTTTTTTCTACAGCAAGTTTTGCAATATGTAATAAGTTGGTTTCTAAATTATTTTTCATCAGTGGTAAAACTAGGCAAATTTAATTTGATAAGTTTTTTAGCAATTTTATCCACAATTCATTCTCATGTGTTTATAATCTATACTTTGCTAACCTTGTTAGATAATTAGATTTGTGCGTTAAGGGTGAAGTGTGTATAAAGTAAATAGAGTTGGAAAGCATATTGAGTGGAAAAGTATATAGCGTAGAAAAGTAGTTAAAATTGAATTGTTGAGTATAGAATAAAGCGTTGAAGGGTGCGACGCAACGAAAGTTAAATAGTAATTCTTAGCTCGTTTCAAAATAATCCAATTGATGAATAATCAATAATAAAAATCTATGGCAGAAATTAGACAAAAAGGAGAATATACCGAAGACGATATTAAGAGCCTCGATTGGAAGGAACATATTCGTTTACGTCCTGGTATGTACATTGGCAAATTGGGAGATGGCAGTGCTCCTGATGATGGGATTTATGTGTTGATGAAAGAGGTAATTGATAACTGTATTGATGAACATACCATGGGCTATGGCAGGCATGTGGATATATCTATTGAAGGAAAAACTGTTACAATTAGAGATTATGGTCGTGGTATTCCTTTAGGAAAAGTAGTAGATGTAGTTAGTAAAATTAATACTGGTGCTAAGTACGATAGCAAAGCATTTCAGAAGAGTGTAGGATTAAATGGTGTGGGTACTAAAGCTGTAAATGCTTTAAGTAGTTATTTTAAGGTGGAAAGTTTTAGAGACGGAAAATGCAAAGTAGCTGAATTTGAACGTGGAGCTTTAATTAAAGAACATAAAGAAACCACCACCACAGAAGAAAATGGAACCATGGTTTCTTTTGTGGCAGATGAAACTATTTTTCACAACTATAAATTTATTCATGAGTATTTAGATAACCAGCTGTGGAATTATTGTTACCTGAATGCAGGCTTGGTAATGAACTTTAATGGCAAACGTTATGTGAGTAAAAATGGTTTACATGATTTGCTTACACGTAAAACCAACGCCGATGAATTGCGTTATCCAATTATTCATTTAAAAGGAGAAGATATTGAAGTGGCATTTAGCCACAACAATGATTATGGAGAAGATATTTTTTCTTTTGTAAATGGACAATACACTACACAAGGAGGTACCCATCATCAGGCATTTAGAGAGGGTTTTGTGAAAGTATGTCGTGACTTTTTTAAGAAGGATTATGATACAAGTGACATTCGTCAAAGTATTGTGGCTGCAGTAAGTGTACGAGTACAGGAGCCAGTGTTTGAAAGTCAGACGAAAACCAAATTGGGTTCATCTGTTGTGTATGAAGGTGGGCCAAGCATGAAGAAATTTGTAGAAGATTTCTTAGCCAAAGAATTGGATAATTTTTTACACAGAAACCCAGCTGTTGCCGATGCATTGAAGAAAAGAATTGAGCAAAGCGAAAAGGAAAGAAAAGAATTAAGTGGTATTCGTAAACTAGCCAATGAACGAGCCAAGAAAGCCAATTTACACAATAAAAAATTACGTGATTGTCGTGTACACTTAAATGACGAACCTCCTACAAAAAATAGAGAAGATTTTATTGCCAACCAAAGTAATAGCACCATTTTTATTACTGAGGGAGATAGTGCAAGTGGTAGTATTACCAAAGCCAGAAATGTTGATACACAAGCTGTTTTTAGTTTACGTGGTAAACCATTGAACTGTTTTGGGCTAACCAAAAAAGTGGTATATGAAAATGAAGAATTCAACTTGCTCCAACATGCATTGAATATTGAAAATGGATTAGAAGAATTGCGTTATAAAAATATTGTAATTGCCACCGATGCCGATGTTGATGGAATGCATATTCGTTTGTTGTTAATGACTTTCTTCTTGCAGTTCTTTCCAGATTTAGTGAAACAAAATCATGTGTTTATTTTAGAAACGCCTTTGTTCAGGGTTCGTAATAAACAGGAAACGATTTATTGTTACGATGAAACAGAAAAGCAAGCAGCTGTTAAAAAATTAACAGGTAAGCCTGAGATAACAAGATTTAAAGGTTTGGGAGAAATTTCTCCAGAAGAGTTTGAACGTTTTATAGCTGGTAACGACATGCGTTTGCAACCTGTGATATTAGAACAAGGCGATCATATTCAGCATTTGTTAGAATATTATATGGGTAAGAATACACCTCAACGTCAGGATTTTATTATTGATAATTTGAGGGTAGAGTTGGATTTGGTGGAGGAGTTGAATTAAAAATTAATAATTTGTAATTAAGAATTGAAGGAGAATAATATCATACTAGAAAAAAGCTTCAAATTCGCTTTAAGAATTATGAAACTTTTTAGGCATTTAAGGGAATCAAAAGTGGAAAGAGAGTTGTGCAGTCAATTATTAAAATCAGGTACTTCAATTGGTGCAAATATAGAAGAAGCTATAGGAGCATCTTCTCGAAAGGATTTCATAGCAAAACTGGCTATTGCTTATCGTGAAGCTCGAGAAAGCAACTATTGGTTAAGGCTGTTAAAAGAAGATGGGTTGTTGGATCAAAAATTAGCGGAATCATTTCTAGCAGATTGTACAGAATTACAAAAAATATTGTCTGCTATTATTAATTCATTAAAGCTTACCCCAAATTCTTAATTTTTAATTTTTAATTCTTAATTACTAAATGATACACATAGTTTTTGAACAAGCCAACGTAGAAGCCTTATCTAAAGCTTTTGATTTAGATGAAAGTTTACGTGGTGAAATCGTTGAAATAAAAGACGATTATGCCGTTGGACCGATTGCTGACATTTATGAAACTGAAGGGTATCAGGCAAGAAGAGATTGGTGGAAAGCTTTGTTGGAGTTTTCTCCCTATAAAGATCAATTGGATATTGTAGATGATAAGTTGGCAGTGCATAACTTAATGAAATTTCTCGACTCCGCTCGAAATGAAAACGATGGTTCGACTTCGCTCACCACACCTGAACAAGTTTGGATTTGGATGGGACAAAATCAACACGATGTTTGTGGGTATTATTGGTTGATGAGTCAGTTGAAAAATTATCATGGCAAAGTGCAGGTATTGTACTTAAATAACCTGCCTTTTATTAATGAGAAAGGACAAATATTTTATCCGCAGCATTTGTCTGAAATTCAGCCGAAAGAGTTTCTAAAAGCCAAGAAATTAGCTAGAGAGATTACCTTGAGTGAATTTGAAGTAGATCCTGACGAATGGAAAAAATTATGTACCGAAAATGCAATGGTGAGAATTTTAGAAGGTGGTAAAAAAATTGCCAGTAAAGAAGAAAGCTTTTACGATAAAGATATTCTTTCGGCAATAACCAATGATGCTCAAAAGTTGAATAAAGTATTGCACAATATTTTGAGTAAACTAAAAATACAAACTGGAGATGTGTTTTTAGTTTGGAGGATGACGGAACTCATGAAACAGATGAAAATTGAAATTGTAGGCGATTGGAATAAAGGCTGGAAGGAATTGGTGGTAAAGAATTATGGTTCAAAGTCTGAAGTAGTAGAAGAATAGTTCTGTAATTTAGGTGAGAGGCTTTTGTATATAAATCAATATTCGTGCTTAAAAACATTCTTTTTTTATTACTTGTGTTATGCTTTATGCATATGGCTTGTATTAACACTTTGAAACCAAAGAAAAAAATATTACATGCATCAACATTGGGTGCAAGAGGAAACTTTTTGCAACTGTATGATGATGGAACGTACACAATGATGTGTTTCCTTTTTGATTCTACTGTTGGAAGATATAGAATGAAAAATGACAGCATTTATCTAGAACGCCCAATTAGTGGACAAAGGTGTGCTTTAAAACTTGGGACACTTGTGATAAAGCATGAAAGAGATTCAACTTATTGGGATATGAAGCAAGGTAAGAATGTTCACATTAAAATTCCAACATCTTCGTCAGAAGGAATTATTTATGAATTTGATAGGGCAAATGGTACAATTGATAGTCTAAATCCTTATCAAATAATATATTGATTACGTTATGAGAAAAGCTTAATAGTATTAAGAATGGTGAATGGAGCGTCGCCACTATCGTTCAAATAAAATACTAAAGTTGGTAACATAAATTAAAACATCATTTTCCCTATTCCCCTTCAGGGGATAGGGGTTAACAAAACACAATAATCCCCCTTTAGGGGATAGGGGTATGGCAAAAGAAAAAATTGATAACAAAGTTTACGAAAATGAAACAGGGGTTCAAGGCCAGTATAAAAACTGGTTTCTTGAATATGCATCGTATGTAATTCTTGAACGTGCAGTTCCTGCAATTGAAGATGGGTTAAAACCTGTACAACGACGCATACTGCATGCAATGAAAGAAATGGATGATGGTCGTTTTAGCAAAGTGGCTAATATTATTGGTCAGGCCATGCAATACCATCCACATGGAGATGCAAGCATTGGTGATGCATTGGTAAATATGGGACAAAAAGATTTGTTGATAGATACTCAAGGTAACTGGGGCGATATTAGAACAGGTGATGATGCAGCAGCTCCACGTTATATTGAAGCAAGGCTTAGCAAGTTTGCTCTAGACGTGGCTTTCAACGCAAAAACAACTGAATGGCAATTGAGTTACGATGGTCGTAAAAACGAACCAGTAACCTTGCCCATGAAGTTTCCTTTGTTGTTGGCACAAGGTGCAGAAGGGATTGCTGTGGGTTTGAGTACAAAAATTTTACCGCATAATTTTTGTGAAATTATTGATGCTTCTATCAAATATTTAAAGGGAAGAAAAGTTGAATTATATCCCGATTTTCAAACAGGTGGACAAATTGATGTAACCAATTATAATGAAGGTAAACGTGGTGGTAAAGTAAAAGTTCGTTGCATTATTGAAGAGCTGGATAAGAAGAGTTTAATTATTCGTGATGTGCCTTATGGTGTTACTGTTGCTCAGTTGTGTGAAAGCATTACCAAAGCCAATGATGCAGGTAAGATCAAGATTAAAAAAATGACCGAGTTCACTGGTAAAAATGTAGAAATACAAATTGACCTTGCTCCGGGTATTAGCAGTGATATTACCATTGATGCATTGTATGCATTTACCGATTGTGAAATTAGTATCAGTCCTAATGCTTGTATCATTGAAGACCATAAACCTAAGTTTGTAGGTGTACAAGAATTACTAAAAATTTCGGTTGATAGAACCAAAGCTTTATTGCAACGAGAGTTGGAAATTAAGCTGAGTGAATTAGAAGATAAATGGCATTATACTTCGTTAGAAAAAATATTCTTTGAAGAAAAAATATACAAAGAGTTAGAACAAAAACATGCTACATGGGAAAATGTGTTGGAAGCAATTGACAAAGCATTCCAACCATTTATTAAAAAGCTGAAACGTAAAGCCATTACCCGTGAAGACATTTTAAAGCTCACCGAAAAACCTGTTCGTAGAATTTACAAATTAGACATTGATGATTTGAACGAACAGATAAAAAACATTGAAGCAGATATTGCTCAGGTGAATTATGATTTAGAACATTTGACTGAATTTGCAATTGCTTATTTTGAAACTTTGTTAAAGAAATATGGCAAGGGTAGAGAACGCAAAACAGAGATAAAATTATTCGACACTATTAAATTGCAGCAAATTGCAATTGCCAATACCAAGCTGTATGCCAATAGGGAAGAGGGTTTCATTGGAACTAGTTTGAAGAAAGATGAATTGATGTTTGAGTGCAGTGATATGGATGATATTATTGTGTTTACCAAACGTGGTATTATGAAAGTGGTGAAAGTGGGCGATAAAGTATTTATTGGTAAAGACATTATTCATATTGCCATCTTTAAAAAGAACGATGAACGTACTACTTACAACATGGTTTATTTGGATGCAAAAAGTGGAGTGAGTTACGCAAAACGTTTCAATGTAACTGGTGTAACAAGAGATAAAGAATACGATTTAACCAAAGGAGCCGATAAAAGTAAAGTGCATTATTTTTCTTCTAACCCAAATGGAGAAGCTGAAGTAGTGAAGATTACATTAAGTCCAAATTGTTCTGCTAGAAACAAAGAACTAGATTTTTATTTTGAAGAAATAGAAATCAAAGGACGTTCATCACAAGGAAATATTGCTACCAAATATCCAGTTAAACAAATACGATTTAAAGAAGCTGGTCGTAGCACTCTAAGTGGAGTGAAGTTATGGTTTGATGATGTGTACGGAAGATTGAACAATGAAGAAAAAGGTCAGTACATTGGCATGTTTGAAGATGATAAGTTATTGGTGATTTATAACGATGGTAATTATGAAATTACTGACACCGAATTAACGCAACGATTTGATGCTGATAAAATATTGCTGATTGAAAAATACAATCCAGAAAAAATTATTACTGCTGTTTATTTAGATAATGATAAGTTGCAATTTAATGTAAAGCGTTTTAAAATTGAAACATCTACATTAAAATCTAAATTCTTATTTATTAAAGAAGGCGATGGTAATCGTTTAGAAGCTGTAACAACCGATAAAGAACCAATCTTATCTGTACAAACTGGTCGTGGTACAACAGTACGAAAAGCCAAATTTAAGATTGATAAAATGGTAGAAGTAATGGGCTGGAAAGCAGTTGGTGCAAAACTGATGGACTTTAGCAAAACTGTTGAAATGCAGTGGGATGAAAGGCCCAAAGAAGAACCAACGAATCAAGCAGAATTATTTGAATAAAAAAAAGAGTGCCACAGTTTTAAAGTTGTGGCACTCTTTTTTTTAGTTATTTTATACAGTTTCAGCAGTCTGCAATTTGGTTGATAACCAACTATCTTTTGCAGGAACAATCCATTTAGTTAATAAATCTGCTTTGGTAGCAACTAAATTATTGAAGTATAAAGTATTGCCATCAATAAAATGATTGGTTAATGCATAGCTGAGTTGAGCAAGTGGCAATAGTTGTACTTTGTCTTTTATGATAAAAGCAAGGTTTTGTCTATCGAACATATTTACATTATAGCTTGCTTCAATTTGTTTAATTACATGTACCGATGAATCGGTGCTGCAACCTCCAACTGTAACATTGGTTTCATCGGCAATCAATACAATGAATTGTCCAAAAAACAAATTAGCATATCCTTTTACAGGTGCACCATGACTTTTCCATTGAGCAATAAAATCTTCTAACAATGCTTCAATTTGTAAAGCTTCTGCAATGCCAAAAATTCTGCTACTTTGATATATCCAAACTTTAGATTTTGGGGCTAAATCGGTTGGTATTAAATGTTGAAATTGAATATCCATAAAAAAAATTTAAACAGTTTCTTCGTCGTTCGATTGATAAGTAGCATAAAAATAGGCACCTGCTAAAGCTGCTAATATTTTAAATACTAAATTTTTTAATGCAAAAGTCTCAGCAATACTTACGTCTTTTATAAATCTGTCGTATACAATATCGAAAACTAAAAGTAACATTAATAAAACTATAGTTGCTAGAAAGAATTTTCTAAAATTGAAATTTTTCATGAATTTGAATTAGAGGAGTTTTTGTTTTTAGGCTTTACAATTAATGCCATAAAAAAGCCAAAAATCACAATTTTAATAATGAGGGAAATAGCATGTTTAGACAATACAAAATCTGGTTCTTTAAACTTTCCAAATGCCCAATCTGATAATAGTGAAATGATGCCAAATATAATTGCATAGGCAATAAAAGTTGACCATTTGAAATTGTTGAATAATTTATTCATGTAGAAAAAATCATTTTTATGCCATTGAACTTGCAATCATTTCTGCAATATCTAATACTTCAACTTCGGTTTCTTTTTCTCTATTTTTAACGCCATCGGTCATCATGGTATTGCAAAAAGGGCAAGCAGCAGCAATGAATTTTGCACCAGTTTCTAAAGCTTCATCAGTACGTTCAATATTAATTCTTTTATCGCCAGGTTCATCTTCTTTAAACATTTGTGCACCACCTGCACCACAGCATAAACCATTGGTACGACAACGTTTCATTTCAACCAACTCGGCATCTAAAGCTTCCAAAACTTTACGGGGAGCTTCATAAATATTGTTGGCTCTACCTAAATAACAACTATCGTGATAAGATATTTTTTTGCCTTTAAATTCACCACCTTCTTTCAACTTTATTTTTCCTTCATCAATTAATTGTTGTAATAAAGTGGTATGATGAATAACTTCATAGGTGCCACCTAATTCGGGGTATTCATTTTTTAAAGTATTGAAACAATGAGGGCATGTGGTTACTATTTTCTTAATGCCATAACCATTCAAAATTTGAATGTTTTGATAAGCCATCATTTGAAACAAAAATTCGTTACCAGCTCTTCGTGCAGGATCTCCAGTACAAGCTTCTTCTTTACCTAATATAGCATATTTAATACCTACTTTGTGCAAAATGGTTGCAAAAGCTTTCGTTATTTTTTGTGCTCGTTGATCAAAACTGCCAGCACAGCCTACCCAAAATAATACATCAGGAGTTTCTCCGTTTGCCATCATTTCGGCCATTGAAGGTACTTTCATACTTTAAAATTATAGCAACGAAATTAAGGTAAAAAGGGGTAGTGTAAGGTTTTGTATAACAGTAGTTAAAAGATTATTTTTTGTTATCCATATTAAAACAGCTTCATGCCATAATAACCAATAGTTGTAAAAATTGCACAACGTGCTAAAACACCTGCACAACACCAAACAGCTAATTTGTGCATGTTTACATTAAAGCCAACACCAACAGCAATACTAACAGGTGCACCAACGGTAAATGTTCCAAAAAATCCTAAGCCAATAATGCCATATTTCTCCCAAATTTTATGTGCTAAATTGGGTCTCTTTTCTTTAATTATCGTTTTAGGTTTTCTAAATTTAGCTAAAAATGTTTCAATTTTTTCACCTAAAAAAGCAGCTACAAAAACACCTGTAATGCCACCCGCCAAACTTGCAGCAAAAATAATCCAAGGCGATAATTTAAAAGCAAACCCTGCCGGTATTGCAGCATATATTTCAAAGGTGGCCAAACCTGCAACCACTAATATTTTATATAGCATAACTTGTTTTGTGCAATGATAAAACATACCTAACAAAAAAATCTCTTTACTTGCGGTAAAGAGATTTTTTAACGAAAAAATGATTTTTTATTTTATGCTGATGCTTTCATTTTTTTTATGGCTTCAGTAAACTTTGGTAATACTTCAAAAGCATCGCCTACAATACCATAATCGGCTGCTTTAAAAAATGGAGCTTCTGGATCTTTATTAATTACCACAATTACTTTACTTCTGTTTACACCAGCTAAATGTTGTATTGCACCACTAATACCTACTGCAATGTATAAGTTAGGAGCAATTTGAACACCTGTTTGTCCTACGTGTTCATGATGTGGTCTCCAATGTGCATCACCCACTGGTCTGCTACAAGCAGTTGCGGCACCTAATTCTTTGGCAAGGTCTAAAATAATACCCCAATTTTCTGGTCCTTTTAAACCTCTTCCTCCACTTACTACCACATCGGCTTCAGTTAAAGGTACTTCGCCACTTACTTTATTTACAGCTGCAACTTTTACTTTAGCAGCATCTACTTCTATATTTAATACATTTACTTCAGCAGTACCCTCTGCTGCAACAGTTTTGTAACTATTCGGGTTTAAGGAAATTACTTTAATAGCTGATGTAATGCCAATGTTAGCAAATGCTTTACCACTAAACACTGTTTTCTTTACAGTAAAACCATTGCTTGTATCAGGCAATGCACAGGCACCTGCAACTAAGCCTGCTTTTAAACGAGCAGCAGTTCTTGCGGCAACTGCTTTACCAGTTTGATTGTGAGAAAATACCAATACAGTTGCACCGCTTGCTTCAACTGCTGCTGCAATTACTTTAGCAAAAACTTGAGCATCTACATGATTCAATGAACTGTTGGCTACATGATGTACTTTACTAACACCATATTTACCTAAGGCAGCTAAATCGTTACTTACAGTGCCAAGTACTAAAGCTTCGGCAGTAGTGCCAATTTGTTTAGCTACATCTACACCATAAGTAAGTGCTTCGTAAGATGATTTTTTTATACTACCATCGGCTTGATCTACAAATATTAATACAGACATGATTGATAAGTTTGAAAGTTTGAATATTAATTGTTCAGCATAAAGCTTAACACAATTGGCATTGCTTAAATAGCTTTTGCTTCTTCGTGTAATAAGCGTACCAATTCTTCTACATTATCGGCAGCTACTAATTTTACACCAGCTTTTGCAGGGGGTAATTCGTAACTTACTACAGTAGTTAAAGTATCTACCGCAGCAGCTTCAACTACTTTTAAAGGTTTAGTACGTGCAGCCATAATACCTCTCATATTAGGTATGCGTTGTTCTGCAACTCCTTTTTGACAACTTACTACAACTGGAAGAGCAACTTCATTAACTTCTTCTCCGCCTTCAATTTCTCTATTAATAGATGCAGTTGTTCCGTTTAATTCAAATTTGGTAGCTAATGAAATGTATGGAGAATCAATTAGTTCGGCAATCATTCCTCCAATGGAAGAACCATTATAATCAATGGTTTCTTTTCCGGTAAAAACAATATCATAATTACCTTCTTTAGCAACAGCAGCAATTTGAGCAGCAATATAATAACTATCGTTACTATCGGTATTTACTCTTATAGCTTCATCGCCACCTAAGGCCAATGCTTTTCTAATAACAGGTTCGGCACTTGCATCTCCAACTGTAATTAAATGAATTACTGTTGCTGCATCTTTTTCTTTCAGTTCAATGGCACGAACTAATGAATACCACTCATCGTAAGGATTAATAATCCATTGTACACCTGCATCATCAAATTTTGTATTGCCATCTTTAAAGGCAATTTTAGATGTAGTATCAGGCGTTTTACTTACACAAACTAAAATTTTCATATTAAAATCTGTTAGTTAAAAAGTATAAAATAATAATTAGTTGCATAAACAACTAATACAAAGATAAGGTTGTTTAAATAGTGGCAAAGTTTAAAGAAAAAAACTTTGTAATTAGATTGAATTTTTTAGTTTGTTTAAGATATGATTGCTAGAATTTATATTAGAATATACGTTTTACTCCAATGCTTTTCATGCTTATAAAAATTATTAGTTTGTTTGAATGAATAGTAGGTAGTTTGTACTTCATTGTTATTTATGAACACATTAATTTACCATGTAACTACTCACGAAGAATGGTTACAAGCACAGCAAGTTGGTTTTTACTCAGCACCATCTTTGGCGTTGGAGGGTTTTATTCATTGTAGTACAATTGAGCAAGTAAAAGGTGTTTTAGAAAGGTATTTTGTTGGAAAAACCAATTTGGTGAAGCTAGTTATTGATACAACCAAGTTACAACCTGAATTGAAGTACGAAATTGCACCTTCTATCAACGAATCTTTTCCACATGTATTTGGAAATATTAATCTAGATGCAATTGTTTCGGTACAAAATATTAGCAAAACAAATACTTTGTAATATTCAATCCTTTTTTTGAACAAAGCTATTATATCCGGTAGAGTGTCTTTATTTTCCTCTAATACAAGTTATACTTAATTTGTAAAACTAAAATAGTTGAGCATTTTGAGTTAAATAAATACTTTTCTCAACTATCGTTATTCAAATTCACTCATTCTACACAATATTCAAGCTGTTTCGTTTGGCTTATTTTTATGTAGAAAAATTGAAAAAATACTCACTATTCAAAACGTGATTCTCTTATCTTCGCCACACTAAAATTTAATTCATGAACCTACACGAGTATCAAGCGAAAGAATTATTAAAAAAATACAATGTACCTGTACAAGAAGGTATAGCTGTAGAAAGTGTAATGGCTGCCGAGGAAGCCTATCGCCAAATTAAAACACAAACCAACAACAATTTTGCTGTAATTAAAGCACAAATTCATGCTGGTGGACGAGGTAAAGGAAAAGTGAATGAAAGTGGTTTAAATGGAGTTAAAGTTGCCAAAAGTTTAGAAGATATTAGTGAATATGCTAAAGGGATTTTAGGTGGTACTTTAGTAACCATTCAAACCGGGCCAGCAGGCAAAAAAGTAAGTAAAGTTTTAATTGCTCAAGATGTGTATTATCCTGGTCCAAACCCAGTAAAAGAATTTTATCTGTCTATTTTATTAGATAGAGCAAAAGGGCAAAACGTAATTATGTATTCTACCGAAGGTGGAATGGATATTGAAGAAGTGGCACACAACACACCAGAAAAAATATTTAAAGAGTGGGTTCACCCAGGTGGTGCTTTACAAGGTTTTCAAGCTCGTAAAATTGCATTTAATTTAGGTTTAAGTGGCGAAGCTTTTAAAAACTGTGTAAAGTTTGTAACCAATTTATACAATGCATATGTAGGTTTAGATTGTGCTATGTTAGAAATCAATCCATTGTTTAAAACCAGTGATGATAAAATTATTGCAGTAGATTGTAAAATGGGATTAGATGAAAATGCTTTGATGCGTCATCCAGATTTAGCTGCATTAAGAGATGTAACTGAAGAAGATCCAACAGAAGTAGAAGCTGGACAATACAACTTAAACTTTGTGAAATTAGATGGTAACGTGGGTTGTATGGTAAATGGTGCAGGTTTGGCAATGGCAACTATGGATATGATTAAATTAAGTGGTGGAGAACCTGCTAATTTCTTAGACGTAGGTGGTACTGCTAATGCCCAAACAGTAGAAGCAGGGTTTAGAATTATTATGAAGGATCCGAATGTAAAAGCTATCTTAATCAATATTTTTGGTGGTATTGTACGTTGCGATAGAGTTGCAGCTGGTGTAATTGAAGCTTATAATAAAATTGGCAATATTGAAATCCCAATTATTGTACGTTTACAAGGAACCAATGCAATTGAAGCAAAAAAATTAATTGATGAAAGTGGGTTAAAAGTACAAAGTGCTGTACAATTAAGTGAAGCTGCCGATTTAGTTAAAGCTGCAGTTGCTTAATTTAATAATATGTTTTATAAAAAAACCATCGAATTTTCGATGGTTTTTTTATACCCATTAGTTGGTATAGAATTCTCATTAAAATGATGTTTTTTTACAGATAATAAAATGTTTATGATGCACAAAAAATTATTAATTGGCTTCACTGTTTTTTTTAGTGTAAGTGTTTTTGCACAATCAAAAAACGAAACTGTTTTGCATGCTTTACTCTCAAAAGTAGCAGTAGCAAAATTTGATGATTTTAAAACACATGCATTGGCATTAAAGAAAGATTCTTCTGCCAAACTTTTGTTTGCAAAAGAAGAGGCCTATGAATCGTTTAAAATAGTTAAGAATTTTAATAATAAGGCTTATAAATACATGGCTTTTTTTGATGTTGAATATGATAAAGTAGATTTTACTGTAAACAATTTTGAACGTATGCTGAGTAGTACTGGGAGAGAAAGATTTTTTCCTAAACTAAAATTTATTGAGCAGGATAGTAGCCTTTTTACATTTATAATGCAGCAAGAAAATTCGGAGTATTACAATGCTGAGGTGGATGAATACACTTTTAAATTGTTGTACGATTCAGCCACACAAAAGCATAAATGCTCGGTTGAATTATATATTACCAATGCTCAATACTTAATTCCTTTTTACAACGATTCACATATTGTTTATAAGCTTAAACCATTGGTTTCGGCAAATCAATTTGTAAAAAGTAGTTATCAAAAGAAGAAAGATAAAAATGGATATTACACCGTTTACGCAGGAACAAACAATGATAATTTTATACGTATTGAAATTGACAAAGATGAAGCAACCAAACAAAAACAAACCAAACTAAAAGGTAAATTTAAATTTGTTTTATCTAGGTATGATCATTTTTACTTACGTGATTTAAAAGAATTATTTAAATATTGTTTTAACGATAGCACAGCCGATGTTGTGATTGATGAATCAGATATTCCTACTGATACATCAAAGTTTGAAGACGCTTATGGCAGAATTGTACAACTTAGTACAAGTAGTTATACAATAACAAAAAATTATTTTAGAGTACATATAGACTATGAAGATGAAGAAGACTTTAAAAAAACTTTTACTGAATTAACTATTGATTTTACATTCTTTGACGATCAAGGGAAAAAAGACAAAACTTACCATTGGGCAAAAACATCGAATAATGTTGATGAAAAATTACAACAAAGTTTAGATGTATTATGTAAAGAAGCTAAGAACCGTTCAACATACAATCAGGATAAAAGTGATGAAGTATTGAACGATACTTTATTACTGAATGTAATCAATTCAGATTTTACACTTCTATACATTAAGCAAACAGAAGTGCAAGGATTTACAATACTTAGAGCAGATGAGAGCAATGTTATTTATTTAGTAAAAAAGTTATCAGGAAATGTTGAAGCAGATAATCACATTATTCAAAATTTAGTATATCAAATTGGAAATGCATTACCGAGGAATTTTGTATTTTCAAGAGATTTTTACACTAGATATCAGCCATTAGATAATTTTAAAAATCAAATAAAATCAGGTACTGAGTTTAATGAAAATATTTTTTCAGAAATGTATAACTACAAGTTTGAAAGAGATGCTTTACTGAATATTTCCTTTGAAAAAAAGATACATACGTTACCAGACTATACTGAAAAAACTTATTTAATAATTCGTATTGAAAAAAGTTAAGAATAAAAAATCCAACGATATTTCGATGGATTTTTTTATTTATGTGCTGTTTAAAAATTACGCTTTCTTATTTTCTTTATAACGTTTATCGGGAGTGCCATCTTTTTTTAATGGCACTGTTGGTTTTGTAGCTGCTTTTTTATCTTTATTTTCTTTGAAACGCATATCAGGGGTGCCATCTTTTTTTGTAGCAGTTGCTTTTTTCTTTACTTCGGTTTTAGTGGTTTCCTTTTTTGTAGTTGTTTTTGTTTGTGCAAATGAATAAGTAGTACAAAATACTAGGGCAAAAATGAGTGCAAAAATTTTTTTCATGATGTATGAGTTTAGAATACTAATGTACAGATCAATTTTAGAATCAAGCGTATAAATTTTTACTAAAAAAAATCTACAAGCAGATTAACTTATGAGCTCATTGGCAATTTTCTCTGCAAATATTGGAGTTAGTGCAACACCCATTCCATTACAAGCAACTGCAAAATATACTTGATTATCTAGTTGTTTAAAAACTGGTTTCTTAGTAGTAGAAAATGCCATTATGCCACTCCATCTATGTTCAATGGTATATTGATATGGTTGAGCTATATGTATTTGTAAAAACTGTTCTAATTTGTTTTGTATAATATGGGTAGTTGCTAGTTCGATTGTTGTTTCTTCTTCAATTGCCATATTTCTTGCACCGCCAAGTAATATTCTGTTGCCTACATTTCTCCAATAATAAAAGCCTTCGTCAAAATGAAAACTACCATTTAATAGTAAGTTTTCAATTGGGCTAGTAACTATAATTTGTCCTCTTGCTGGTACAATTGACTCTTCTTGTAAAAGTTCATTGGTAAAAGCATTGGTACAAAAAATTAACTGTTGAGTTTTAATGGTTGTTGTATTTACATCAACTTCAATAGTATGATTGAGTTCATTCCATTGAGTTATTGTTGCTCCATACAATATTTGAACACCCAACTCTTGTACTTTTTGTGTAAGTGCTTGCACCAACTTTCCACTATGTAAAGTGCCTTCTAATTTGTTATTGATTAAATAATCAAATCCAACTAAGCCCAATGTTTCAAGTAAATTATTTTGTACACTGAAACATTCATTTGTACCTGTAATTGCTTGCATGCCTTTATTTAACCAAACCAATTCATCTAATACTGCTTTGTCTTTTTGTAGTAAACATTCAAAACCGCCACAAGGATTATACTCAATTGTTGAATTACTAAAATGAGTTTTAATTTTTTCAATTCCTTTATATCGTATTTCTGCAATTTGCCACATCTCATCTTCGCCCATTGCTTTAGCATCACTCAATAATTCTGTTGGGCTACCAAAGCAAGCAAAACCTGCATTACGTGTTGAAGCTCCTAATGGGGTTGAGCTTTTTTCAACAATCGTTATTTTGAGTTTTGGAGCTCTTTTCTTTAGCTCTAGTGCTGTCCATAACCCCATTAAACCAGCTCCAACAATCAATACATCATTGTTACTGTAGTAGGTTTCTTTTTCCCAAAGTGAATTTGCTGTCATGCCAAATCTTTATTGTTCTATTCATTTTTCATTGGTATGCAAAATAACTAAAGTTGATCATGAATTTGTTTGATAATTTAACGCCATCCGCCACCCAGTGCTTTATACAACTTTATAGCCGCAATAAATAAATTTCCTTTAATGTTAATTGCTTCTATGTTAGCATCTAGGGCATTTTTTCTAGTGGTTAATACTTCTAAATAGTTGGCTTGTCCTGCTGCATACAAATTATCTGCTGTTCCAATGGCTGCTTTTAAAATTTGTGTTTCTTGTTCTTTTAACTCTAATTCCGATTGCACATTTTCAATGGCTCCAAGTTGTGTTTGAACTTCGGCAACTGCCTTTGTCATTACATTTTTGTATTGATAGTACAATTCTTTGTTGTTGGATTGTGCAATTAACCAATTTGCTTCATTTTGTTTTTTGGTCAATACGGGAAGTTGAACACCACCAAGAATTCCAAATGCAATATTTTTTGGGTTGATTAATTTAGTTATACTAAAAGATGATAAACCTATATATGGATTGAAACTAAAACTTGGATAATAAGCCAATCTTGCAATATGTATATTGGCTTTACTTGCTTCAAGTTGTAATTCTATTTTTTTAATATCAGGTCTATTTATAGTCAGCATTTCAATATTACCTACTGTTAAATTGATAGGCAATTCTTTACTGCTAAAAGAAGTTGAACGTACTATTTTTTGTTGTATTGAACCACACAAATAATTCAATTCATTTTCTATGGCAACAATGCTTTGTTTTACTTGATACAAAAGCGATTGAGTGCTTAAGTATTGAGCTTCAAATTGCTGAACTGCTAACTCATTAGCCCTTCCTGCTTCTTTTTGAATACGAACAATGTTTAAAGCTTCTTTCTGAATCACAATATTGTTTTGAAGCATCAGGTATTCTTCATCTAATGCTAAAAGCTGATAATATAAAGTTGCAACTGATGATACAATTTCAGTACCTAATAAATGTTTTTCATATTTCATAGCTTCCAAATCGTATAGTGCTACTTTCTCTCTTGCTTTTAATTGTCCCCAAACATCAATTTCCCAATTACTTCTAAAGCCCGTAAATAAATCTGGCGTAATAGCAGTTGGTACTCTTTGATTGGGTGTTATGTTAGAACTTTTATTTAAATCATAGTTGCCAATACCATTCATAGTATAGAAACCATATCTATCAAAATTCGTTTGAACATTGGCATTTAAAGATGGCTTTCTTAAGTTTTTTGCTACTAGCAAATGTGCACTACTCACAGCAATTTTTTGTTCAAAAGCCAATAAGCTGTTGTTGTTTTGAACGGCTAACGCAATTAGTTTTTTTAAATGCTCATCTCTAAAAATATCTTTCCACGGTGTAGCTCCAATGCTAATAGAGTCTTTAATAAAACTACCCAAAGAGTCAAACATTTGTTGTTGCAATTTAGGAGCATCAATAGCAGTGTACTTAGGTGCTCTACAAGAAACTGCTATTGATATTATAATGATGAATGAAAATAAAATCGAATTTTTTTTTGACATGACTATTTATTTTTTTTAGCAAACAGATAATATAATCCTGGGATAATCAATACTCCTATAATGGTTCCTAAAATCATTCCTCCAATGGCCGATGTACCAATGCTTTTATTGCCCATTGCACCTGCACCACTAGCAATTACTAAAGGAAATAGCCCAGCTATGAATGCAAAACTGGTCATTAAAATAGGACGTAATCTAGCAACCGAACCATTAATAGTTGCTTGTAAAGTACTGATGCCTTGTTTACGTTGTTGTTCAGCAAATTCAATAATTAATATGGCATTTTTACCCAATAAACCAATGAGCATTACTAGTGCTACTTGAGCATAAATATTGTTTTCTAAACCAGCCATTTTTAGTGCTGCAAAACTGCCAAACAAACCCACAGGCAAGGAGAGTAGTACGGGCAATGGCAATAAGAAGCTCTCGTATTGAGCTGCTAAAACCAAATACACAAAGAGTATACAAATTGCAAAAATGTACATAGCTTGATTACCTGAAAGTATTTGCTCTCTTGTCATACCACTCCATTCATAAGTATATCCTTTAGGTAATTTTTCATCGGCAATTCTTTTTATTTCTTCAATAGCTTCACCACTACTAAAACCAACAGCTGCATCTCCATTAATCGTTGCAGAAGTGTACATATTGTATCGTGTTAATTGCTCCGGACCATACACTCGTTCTAAACGAATAAATGAACTGTACGGTACCATTTCGCCTTTGTTATTTTTTACATATAACTTTAATATATCTTCTGGCGATTTTCTGTATTCGGCACTTGCCTGTACCATCACTTTATACATTTGTCCAAATCGTATAAAATTGGTAGCATAATAACTACCCAATAAGGTTTGTAAGGTTTCCATTGCATTATTAATTGTAATGCCTTTTGCTGCTGCTGCATCTTGATTAATATGCAATAAATATTGAGGAAATGTTGGATCGAAACTGGTGAATGCACTACCAATGATTTTACTTTCTTTCATAGCATTAATAAATCCATTGGTAACATTACTCGTTTGGGTTAAATCGGTACTTTTATTTTTGTCGAGTAACCTTAATTCAAAGCCTCCTGCATTACCAAAACCTGGCACCGTTGGTGGTGGAAAAAATTCAATTTGAGCATCATGAATTTGAGCAGTTTCCCTTTGTAGTTGTTGAATAATTTCAGCAACTTTTCTTTCTCTATCTTCCCAAGGTTTTAAACTAATCATGCCCATACCATAACTTGCACCTGCTACTTCGTTTACTAAACTATATCCACTTAGTGTACTTACATTTTCAACTTCTGGATACACTTGTGCTACTTTTTGCACGGCAGACATAATTGCTTCAGTTCTTTCAACAGTACTGCCTGGTGGAGTTACTACGTTTACATAAATAATACCTTGATCTTCAGTTGGCATAAAGCCTGTTGGTAAAATTTTATTAATACCCCAAATGCCTAAAGAGAAAACAGCTATTATAATTATGGTAAGCATTTTTCTTGGTGCAGCAATAGCTAATAACCATTTGTATTTATTTTCTGTAGCTGTAAAGCCTTTATTAAAAGAGGCATAAAATTTTTGTAGCCAATTTTTCGTTTTAATAGTTGAATGATTTTGCTTTAATAGTAGTGCACATAATGCAGGTGTTAGCGTTAATGCATTAATGCCTGAAATAACAATTGAAATAGCAAGTGTTAAAGAAAACTGACGATAAAATACACCCACTGGTCCACTTAAAAAAGCTACTGGAATAAATACTGCACTCATTACTAAAGTAATGGCAAAAATGGCACTGGTCATTTCTTTCATTGCTGCTATGGTTGCTTCAAGTGGTGGTAGCTTGTCATCATGCATTTTTACATGTACTGCTTCTACCACAACTATTGCGTTATCTACCACAATACCAATTGCAAGCACAAGTGCAAATAGTGTTAGTAGATTGATAGTAAAACCAAGCAATAACATAAATGTAAGTGTGCCAATTAATGCAACAGGAACAGCCAATGCTGGAATTAAAGTAGAACGAAAATCTTGGAGGAAAACAAACACCACAATAAACACCAAAATAAAAGCCTCTATTAATGTTTTAATTACTTCTTGAAATGAAGCATCTAAAAAACGACTTACATCGTAAGCAAAATTATAATTCATTTTTGGTGGGAATTGGGTTGCTTTCAATTCCGCCATTCTGTTTTTAATATTTTCAATTACTTCTTTTGCATTACTTCCAGGTCTTTGTTTAATCATAATACTAGCACTAGGCTTGCCATCTGTTTTACTCACCATCCCATAGCTCATAGTGCCAAACTCAATTTTAGCAACATCTTTAAGTTTAAGAATACTACCATCATTGTTAGCACGAATAACAATATTTTCGTATTGATTAGGTTCGTAATATTTTCCAGTATATTTTAATACATACTGATTGGTTTGTGTTTCATTTCCACCACTGCTTTCACCAGTTTTGCCTGGTGCAGCTTCTACGTTTTGATTTTGTAAAGCACTAATAATTTCTTCTGTACCAATATTGTATGCAAGTAATCTTTCAGGTTGAAGCCAAACTCTCATACTGTATTCACGTTGCCCCATAATTTCGGCAAAGCCAACCCCTTCAATTCTTTTAAGTTCTTGTAAAACATTAATGTCGGCAAAGTTGTAAATAAACTCTTCGTCTGCGGTGGAGTCGTTGCTAATTACATTGAGGTAAAGCAACATACTATTCACTTCTTTTTCGGTTGTTACACCTGCTTTAATTACCTCAACTGGCAATTCATCTAATACAGTTGTAACACGGTTTTGAACGTTCACTGCAGCCAAATCTGGATCGGTACCAACTTTGAAAAATACTTGAATTAAGGTTGTACCGTTGTTACTACTCACTGAGCTCATATATGTCATTCCAGGTACACCATTAATAGCCCTTTCTAAAGGAGTAGTTACTGCTTTGGTACTTACTTCGGCATTAGCACCAGTATATTTTGCTGTAACAATTACACTTGGAGGTACAATATCTGGAAATTGAGTTACAGGTAATTGAAATAATGCCAATACGCCTAGTAGTGTTAACAATATTGAAATAACCAATGATAGTATTGGTCTTCGTATAAATAATTCTACCATAATTTGTAGTTGAAAAAGAAATAATTT
>CALRLQ020000021.1:0-22456 GCA_943368735.1 Rhizobium sp. Q54
ATATAATTATAAGATGTAAAATTACCAGCAACAATTAGCTTTCCATCAGATTGAAATGCTGAAGACGGATTATTTTGTGCAACATTAAAACCTATTCCACTATAGTATCCCAAATCGTTGGTGTTGAATGTTGGATCGTTGGTCCCTACTTGAGCACGAACTACTAATGAAAAACTTATTAAACAAATAGCGACTAAAATTTTTATTTTTTTCATCAAAATTAAATTAATATTTAAAAATATAAAAATAAGAGAATAATTTATATTGAATTATGAATATATCATTAACTATAGTAAAATAATATTTTTATTTAAGCAAAATCGATTTGAATTTTATTCCTTAAACGACCCCTTCTTCTTCAATAAATCAAATATGGTATCCATTTTTTTGCCTGCTGCTTCTTCAAATGCAGCTTGCATATCGGATGGTTGTGGATGTTTAAATTTCCATTTTGAAAAGTAAAGTTTAAATGCTTTGTCTACTGTTTCTTTACTTGTACTAGCCTCAATAATGTACATCCAAACTGCAGCTTTTACATAAGAAATTAAACCATATTCATCACTATTTTTAAATTCGTTTGCTGGTATATCAATTGCCGATTCCATTGGAATACCCAACATAGCGTTGTATAAAATTCCTAAAAACTCATCTACTGGTTTTTCCTTTACAGAAGCAGGGATGGCATCTCCAAAAATGGAGTTCGTTCTATACTTTTCGGCTTCATACCTAAATTGAAAATAGGTGTTCATACCTTCATCTTGCCAAGTATGCTTTCTTTCATTGTTGCCCAACATACACATAAACCAATTATGTCCTACTTCGTGTGCAATCACTGCATCTAATGTTTCTTTTTTTGCATCGGGGCTGGTAATTAATGTTATTGTTGGATATTCCATTCCACCACTTGAATTATTTTTTGGTCCTTCAACTGCTTGTACAACTTGGTAAGCATAATCGCCAATCCACTCACTATATTTTCTAGTAGCATCTTTTACATAATCAATGCTATAATTCCATAATGTATTTTTTTTGTTATGATAATAAGTAAAAGCATCTATTACAGTACCTGAATTAAGTTGAACAGTATCGTACTGTATTGCAAAATCTTTATCGGCAAACCAAGCAAAATCTGGAACGTTATTTTGATAATAACTCAAAGTTTTATTGCCCTTTGCCAATGGTTTATATTCCATTGGCTTTTTCTCTTTTTGTGCAACGTTATAAGAGCCTAATCTCTTGTATTCAGCTAGTTCATCTTTATTCAATAATGTTCCTGTTGCAGCAACTATATAATCGCTTGGTACAGTAATATTTACTTTAAACGAACCAAATTCACTATAAAATTCACCCATATCTAAATAAGGAAATTCATGCCAACCATTCTTGTCATACACTGCTGGTTTTGGATACCATTGACACAACATAAACTCTCCATCGGCATGACCTGAACGTGAAAAATAATTGGGTAAATACACTTTAAAAGGTGTAGCAATAGTAACAGAATCGTTGGGTAGTAAAGCTTTGGGTAAAATCAATTTTACCACATCAATGTATTGATTGTTGGGGTGAGGTTCCAAGGTTGCCGATTGTCCGTTTACTGTAAAAGCCAACCCATCTATATAACCATAACTAACCTTATCTTTTTTCTTCTTGCGTTGTTCATCGTTATTAATTTGATTAAACAATGCAGTGGTTTCATTTTTGTAAGCATTGGGCCAAATATGAAACCAAATGAAATTTAATGTATCGGGCGAATGATTAATGTAAACAATTTGCTCTTTAGCAGTAATACTTTTTTCTTTATCATTCAATTCAACATCAATTGTATAATGTACAGCTTGTTGCCAATAGTTGTCTTGTGCAAATGATTGTAGTTGAAACAACATCAATAGAATGCATAGTTTTTTCATGAAGTATATTTTAAACTAAAATACGTGTTTGGTTGGATTAAAAAAATATTGATATATTCTTTTTTCATTTAAAAAACTATTTTCTAAGCGGTGTATAAGTTTTCAAGTTTTGGTAACTGCAACTTATTAATATTGCTTTGCTAAAAACAACACATGCAAAACAAAAGTATAGCCGTTTTTTGTGGCAGTAAAGCTGGTGAAAATCCATTATTTGAAGCTCATGCTAAAGAGTTGGGTAAGTTGTTTGCACAACATAAAATTACCTTAATTTATGGTGGTGGAAGTGTGGGTTTAATGGGTGCTATTGCCAATGAAATAATGTTGAATGGGGGAGAAGTAGTTGGTGTAATTCCAGAAGTATTGGTTGCTTGGGAACAACAACATAAAGGTATTACAAAGTTGCATGTTGTAGCCGATATGCATGTTCGAAAAAAAATGATGTATGAATTATGTGATGCTGCTATTGTGTTACCAGGTGGTTATGGAACCTTGGATGAACTGTTTGAAATAATTACTTGGAACAACTTAAAGATTCATGAAAAAAAAATAATCCTCCTGAATTCAGGAGGATTTTATACACCTTTAATTGCTCATATACAAAATATGCAAGAGCAAGGATTTTTATATGAAGAATTTAGTAAAAGAATTTCTGTAGTAGATGAACCGAGTGCTATCTTCTCTTTTTAGAGCCATTTAAGTACCAGTTAAAACCGCCTCTAATAATGGGTAAAGCTCTGCCATAGCCATCTCTATAAGGTGAGTTTAATTCGGTATTTACATCGAATAGAATTACAGTGAAAAAACTAGATTGGCCTATTATTCTTTGACCATAACCAACGCCTACTAAAAAGCTAGAAGCTTGTACTTTATCTCTAATTATAATACTTGTTTGGTTTAAATTCTTTATTTTATAATCAATCCAGTTGTGTTCGGGCTGAGCTTGAATAAAAAAACTATTAAAAGGGTGAATTCTTGCAAAAACACCAGCACCATAATTAAAAGCTGTTTGGCGATAAGGAATTCCAAATTGGTTAAACCTCACACTATTGTAAATTGCATTAAAGACTAAACCTGCATCTAACCATTGTGCAAATGAATAACCAATTTCTGGATTTAAACCCAATACCAAATTACTACCACCACTACCACCAGTATTTGGATCATTAACGCTACCGAAGCCAACATTAATGCTACCACCCAAAAACACATTTTCTTTTCTAAAGCCTAAACCTTTTTCTTCTTCACGATCTTCTCTTTGAGCAAAAGAGGTTTGCATTGAAGCCAATAGTAAAAGTGCAATCCATATTTTTTTCATACATCCATATTTTTAGGTTCAAACATATACATTAGTTTAAATCAAAAATCTTTCCAGCATTTAAAATATTGTTAGGATCGAAAGCTTTTTTAATAGCCCTCATTAATTGTAAGTTGGCATTTTTAAATACAATATCCATGTATGGTTTTTGAATTAAACCAACTCCATGTTCACCACTTACGGTACCTCCTAAACTTTTTACTAATTGAAATAAGGCTCTTAAAGCATTGGTCATTTCTTCACTACCATGACTATTTTTTATAGTAGGATGATTGATACGAATGTGTAAATTGCCATCGCCAGCATGACCATAACATACTGCATGAAATCCATATTGCACACCCAATTCTTTTACACCTTTAATTAATTTTGGTAACTCTGCTCTTGGTACAACTGTATCTTCTTCAATGGTATAACCTGCAGTTTTAACAGCTTCGGCAACTCTTCTTCTAAGCTTCCATAATTCTGCTTTTTGGTTAGCGTCATCTGCAAAAAATACTTCACCACCATCGTAAGTTACCATCAACTCAGCAATGGCTTCCATGTCTTTCATCAACACATCTAAATCGTTTCCATCTACTTCAACAATTAAATGAGCAGCAATATCATCTGTAACTGGTACGGCATGACTGTCTACCATTTTGCTTACAATTTTCAATGCGTCAATTTCAACTAACTCTAATCCACTTGGTGTAAAGCCTGCTCTAAAAATTGCACTTACCGCTTCACTTGCTTTTTCTAAGTTGGTAAATGGTACCAACATGAGCAAATCGTATTTAGGTAGTGGAATTAATTTTAATACAATTTTGGTTACAAAACCTAATGTTCCTTCGCTACCTACCATTAACTGTGTAAGGTTATAGCCAGTGGAATTTTTTAATACGTTAGCTCCTGTCCATATAATTTCACCATTAGGTAAAACCACTTCAAGGTTTAACACATAATCTTTTACCACACCATATTTAACGGCTTTGGGTCCTCCGCTGTTTTCAGCAATATTTCCACCAATAAAACAACTGCCTCTGCTGCTAGGATCTGGAGGATAGAATAAACCTTTTTCTTTAACTGCGTTCATTAAAATTTCAGTAATAACACCGGGTTCTGTAGTAATTTGTAAGTTGCGTTCATCAATTTCTATAATGCTATTCATTCTTTCGCAACTAATTAAAACGCCTCCTAAATGTGGTAAAGCACCACCACTTAAACCAGTGCCTGCACCTCTTGGTGTAACAGGTATTAAATGCTCATTACACAGTTGCATAATGGCTGAAATTTCTTCAGCAGTTCTAGGTTTTACAACAACTTCTGGATTAAATTGTAAACGTTCGGTTTCATCATGACCATATGTTTCTAAACTTTCTTCATCTACAAAAACAAAGTTTTCGCCAACAATTTGTTTAATTGTTTCTATATGTGCTATTGTGAGCGTTGCCATTCAAAAATTTTTGACAAATGTAAATGCTTGAACTGATAAACGATAAATCGAAGGCATTTTATTGCGGCTTTATGCCGTTTTATTTATTCAGTTATGTTGTAACAAATGTGGATAGATAATTAGATTGAATTCAAACAAAAAATTTCAATTCATCTTATATGACTAATAGTAAAATACTCAACTAAAATCTAGGGGTTGGGCATTTAATATTTTTTTCTCTTCCTTTATACAAACCACTTTTTACAATGGATACTTCATAAGCTCCACGAGATTGGTTATAGGCACTAAGAGACGATACAGTTGCATCGTAATTAAAGGTGATTTTTAAATTTAACACATCAAATCCAACCATTGGTATGAAAGCATCATTACTTCTGTAATATGCACCAGCTAAAAGCTGTAGGCTTCCGTTACGTTCGGCACTTAAATCTCTTTGTGCCATCATTCCAACCACCAATTCATTGGTTGTACCAATTGTGCTGTAATGAATGTTGGGATTTAAAATCCATAAATCTTGCAACTTAATACTTGCATTTGCAAAAAAAGTATAACGACTATCTACTCGACTATTGGCATTATTAGTACCAAAAAAAGATTCGGAAGGACGATTGATATTAGCCATGCTAATACCTGTATTTAAATACACATTGTCGCTAGCAAAGTACGAGTAGTTTAAGCCTGCTTGTAATGAAAAATAATTTACATTATTGGCAGCAAATGGTTCTCCTGAAGGAATACTTACATCGAAAAATTTTCCATTCCATTGACTGTTAAAAGAAAGTTTATTTAAATCAATTCTTTTTTGTGTAAATCCAAGATTAAACCCACCACTCAATAAACTTTTAAAGCCCAATAATTGATGATAGGCAACTGATGCATAAGCACGGGTAGATTTTAAATTTCCAGAGCCTGCAACATCTTGTAAAAAAGCACCACCAATACCCACCCAACTATCTTCAAACCTATCGGTAAATAATTGAGCATCGCCCCAAACACTCATGGTTTTATAAGGAAAGTTAGACACCGATGCCCATTGATTTCTGTAATTTCCACCTAGTCTAAAATCGTATTCAGGATTAAAACCTGTATTAGCAGGATTTACCAATAACGGAGCATTAAAGTATTGAGAAAAATGCAAATCTTGTCCATTCACTTTTTGAAGAGTGATTAAACAAGATAGGAGTAAGCATATGGTTGAAAATTTCTTCATTCAATTTGTATTATCGTTCAGTTGCCATCGAGTGTATTATTATAACAATGTTATTTCAATAAAGTTATATCTCCTTTCTTTACAAACTTTGTTCCATCGCTAAATTCTATATCTAGTACATAGTTGTAAACATCTTGCGATTGAATTACACCATTCAATTTTCCATCCCATCCAACACTTGGGCTAATACTTGTAAAAATTAAATTACCCCATCTGTTAAAAATACGCCAAGTCATTTTTTGAATGCCAAACCCTTGCACAAAAATTATATCGTTCTTCCCATCACCATTTGGTGTGAAAGCATTGGGGACATCGGCAGCAGGAATTACTCTTGCAGTAATGGGTAAACAAAATGTATCAATACAATTAAAATTATTTTTTACAATTAAACAAGCATTATAGGTTTGAGATGCATTGTACGAATGACGAACAATAGCATTGATATTATTGGTTACTAAACTATCGCCATCGCCAAATTTCCAGATATAATTTGATCCTCCAACAGAGCTATTGGTAAAATTTACCAAAGTATTTGCTTCAGGTGGATTGGGTGAATAACTGAAATTAGCTGTTGGGTTTGGACTAACATTGATGGTGATAGAAACGCTATCTATTTTATTACATGTACTGGTATCTATTGCAATTAATTTTACTGTAAAATTACCAGTTGACGTAAATGTATGAACAGGGTTTGTTGCTGTTGATACGGGTGAGCCATCGCCAAAATTCCATATAAAATCTGTACCCGCCAATGATGTATTAGTAAATGCACCTGTGTAAGGAACACAACCAAATGCAGGCGTTGTAAACTGAGCTTTTACTAATGGAGCTACACGTAAAGTTTGCACTATAGTATCGGGTTCGTTACAATAATTTGTATCTATCAATATCAATCTTACGTTATAATTACCTGCGGCTAAATAATTGTGTGATACAGTTTGTGGTCCTGACGTAAGTGTGGTTCCATCCCCAAAGTCCCATTTAAAACTATTGGCTTTAAATGGTTTTCCAGCTGGAAAAACAGAATTGTTAACAAAATTGTATCTTAAATCATTACAAGGCAATTGTTTAATAGGAGTAAAGCCAAGCGTTGCGTCGTCGTTTCTTACTCTTAAAGTGGTAAAAGAAGTATCGGCAATATTGCAGGTGCTTGAATCAATTGAAATTAATCGAACTGGATAATCGCCTACAGCATTGTATGTGTGTTGAACAAAAGGAGTGGTGGTTGTCTCCTCTGGTGAACCATCACCAAAACGCCAAATATATCGTTGACCTGCTGCAATGGTGTCTCTAAAACTTACTGTTAATGGCACACATCCCGAAGTATCTCTTACACCTCTAATTGCAGATTGAATTGCACTTCCTATTCCTGCTAAATTAAAAGCAATTTTAATAGCTGCCAAGTTGCAACTTTGAGTTCCTGTACCATTATTAGTAGCCCAAACGCCCGGGGTTGTTGGAAAAACTGCACCTCCTTGACAGTTGGCACAAATGGATTGATAAATTACTCCACTTCTGTCAAATCTGCTTGTGCCACCATCTACATGTTCACCTACAGACCCTCCATTTTGTCCAAAGAAACTACCGTATAGTTGACTGGTTGCATTTCTTTCTAATACAAAAAAATACATGTCTTGCCCATCGGTAGTATTTTTTATTGCATCTGAAGTAATGCTTAAGCCAACTGTTGACTGATTGGTATTGTAAATTGTATTAATGCCACCACCCCAGCCAGAAACATATACATTTTCACATCTATCAACTAAAAATGCAACTGGTGAAATATTGGGGCTGCTAATGTTGGTGCCAAATCTTGTAGAATATTCCCAACCAGATAAGTCTTGTTTGAGTTTGGCAATAAATTGTTTGCCGTTGAGTTGACTAAAAGTTGCATTTACCACTGGCCAAATACCTGTGGTTGTACCCATGATATAAGGGAAGTTGAACTTGTCGAATTGAATTCCAAAAATGATATCAATTCCATTTGTACCAATGTAAGTTGTTTTAAGAAACTGACTTCCATCGTTATTTAAAATAGTTACAAAGCCATCTACATTTTCGGCACCTCCCAAATTATTTGGGAATAAACTACCTGTGAAATTACCAGGAAAGTTGGTACTTGTAGTTGCACCTGCAACATAGATATTGTTGTTTTGTGGATGGAGTGCTAAAACAAAAGCTGCATCATCGCCACTGCCACCAATCAATGTGCTAAATAAAACGGTGTTTAATGAAGGGTTGGTTTTTATTACTACTGCATCTTGATATCTACCTCCTGGTCCATTATTTCCACCTCTAACTGTTTGTGCAGCACCTGAGGTAATTGGAAAAATTCCTGTGCCATCAGTTGAACCAGTTGATTGAGTACAACTAGCCAAATATATATTCCCATCCCCATCAACAATTACTTCACTTCTTGCATCATCGCCATAATTACGTCTAATACTTTCTGCTGCATTGGTTGGGCCAGCAGGATATTTTGGACGAACATTCACTCCGTCATCTCCACTGCCACCAATTCTCATACTATTAATCAATGCAGTACCAGTTGCATTTAATTTGGTTAATACAATATCCCATGCACCTCCCGAACCAAATGTGTTTACAGTAGTAGGATAGTTGCTTGCATTGGTTCTGCCAGCAACAATTAAATTATTTTGATTATCCACTACTAAGCTATGTGGTTGTTCGTTACCTTGGCTTCCACCTAAATATGTAGCATAAATTCTGTTACTTCCGTCGGCATTAAATTTCATAATTGAAATATCAAAACCACCACCTTCACCTAAATTTGGACCACCTTGATAGCTTGTTTGAAATGCACCATTACTAGTAGGAAAGCCTACACCAAAAGAAATTCCACCAGCATAAAAATTTCCACTTGCATCATAGGTGGCTGTGTAACCCCAATTATCGGTTGTACTGCCCGTAAATGTTGAAAATATTAAGGTTGGATCAATGACCAATGTTTCAGTTGTTGAAATATTTTTAGGCAATTTGAATCGAACAATATTGCCTCTTACTTCATAATTACAATCAATTTCTTTACGACCACTTTTTGTAATTTGATAAGTATATGGTGATGCTTCTTTTACATCATTTACACTAGTTTTAATTACAAGTTCTCCATTCTTTACTTTTAAATTTTCTGCTCCATCAAAATACAATCCAATGCTAGCAGCATCTCCACCAGGATGAACAATAAAATCGTATTTCATTTGATTGTTATCGGTGTAGTATCTTACATCAATATTCGGATAAATGTTTTTATACGTAATAGCAGTATAAATTTTACAATTGGTTGCCCACTTGGCAGGATTATTATCTAAGAAATAATTGTTGTATGTGGTTATTGGTTTTTCTGGAACAATTTGTGGGTTAGTGTTTGCATTTAAAAATTGCACTTCATATACATGAGAACGTAATACAATCGACTCGTTAGGATTTATTTTGTGATTAGATTTTTCATCGTGATTGTGGCCATGAATAATGTTTGAAATTTGTTTCAAATCATCATTATTGTGCAACATAAAACGATACCCTGTTTTTTGCAAAGCAAAAGCACCGTTGGTTATTGTTCCTTTAAAAGTGGTGTTATTATCCCATTGTCCTTTGTTTTCTACAAATTCTAAATAAGCTTGTGCCGATAATTCTAAGCTACTAAAGCAAACAAGCAATGCAATTATGTATTTCAATTCTTTCAATTGGGGTAGTTTAATTAAACAATTCTTTTTACTTCTTATTCAAAATGTTTCTTCAGTTCTTTCATTAAATATACAGCTAAACTGTATGTATGGTTTTAGTTTGAAAAAATAATGATTGTTGTTTAAGATTTATTGGTGAATAAAAGTACTACAGATATTCATTTTATCTCTACAAAAATTATGTTTCAAACCTTATGAAATTTTACTCCAACCGGTTTTTCCTTTTTCACTTTGTAAGAACTTTTTCAATGGCAAATTACTTGCCAAATTCAACTCAATATCTTCATTCAATAAATTTTCAGCTTCAATCTTTGCCTTTTCTAGTAGCTCTTTATCATTGACTATTGAAGCTAATTTAAAGTTTAAAGCTCCACTTTGTCTAGTGCCTTCAATATCGCCAGGGCCACGTAGCTCTAGGTCTTTCTCTGCTATGATAAAACCATTATCGGTAGTGCACATTATATTGATACGTTCTCTTGCCTCATTGCTGGTTTTGCTACCTGTTAATAAAATACAAAAACTTTGTTCACTACCTCTTCCAACTCTACCTCTTAACTGATGTAGTTGCGATAACCCAAATTTCTCAGCACTTTCAATCACCATTACACTTGCATTGGGTACGTTTACACCTACTTCAATTACAGTAGTGCTAACCATTATTTGCGTTTCACCTCTCACAAAACGTTGCATGTTGGTTTCCTTTTGTTCTGTTGGCATTTTGCCATGCAACATGCTAATTGAGTATTTGGGCTCAGGGAAGTAGCTTTTTACTTGTTCGTACCCTTGCATCAAATCTTCATAACTAAGCTTTTCACTTTCTTCAATCAATGGATAAATGATGTATGCTTGCCGGCCTTTTGCAATTTCAGTTCTTATAAATTCCATGACATGCATTCTTTGCATTTCATTGCGTTGTACTGTTTTAATTACTTGCCTACCTGGCGGTAATTCATCCATAACGCTATAATCTAAATCGCCATAAGCAGTCATTGCCAAAGTTCTTGGTATGGGCGTTGCAGTCATTACCAATACATGCGGAGGAATGCTAGCTTTTTTCCATAAAGCTGCACGTTGGGCAACCCCAAATCTGTGTTGCTCATCTACCACTACAAAACCTAAGTGTTTAAATTGTACTACTTCTTCAATTAATGCATGGGTACCCACAATAAAATGAATGGAATGATCTAACAATCCTTGTAAAATCAATCTTCGTTCTTTAGCTTTTGTACTACCCGTTAAAATTTTAATAGTCAACCCCGTATTTGCTAAAAGTGAACTGAGTGAATTGTAGTGTTGTTGAGCCAAAATTTCTGTGGGTGCCATTAAACAACTTTGATAACCATTGTCTGCTGCAAGCAACATACAAAGCAATGCCACTATGGTTTTGCCACTGCCAACATCACCTTGTAAAAGCCTGTTCATTTGATGCCCTTTGCCTGTGTCTTGACGTATCTCCTTTAACACTCTTTTTTGAGCATTGGTTAATTGAAAAGGTAAATGGTGATTGTAAAAGTTGTTAAAATAATCGCCTACTTTTTCAAACACAACACCACGGCTAACTCTATGTCTTTGTAAACGAACCAAGTTCAATCGTATTTGAGCAATAAATAATTCTTCGAATTTTAATCTATGCAATGCTTGCTCGTATTCTTGTTGATTGGCAGGGAAATGAACTTTTTGATAAGCCTCAAATCGGCTAATCATTTGTAGTTGTTGAAGTATGTGTTGTGGAATATTTTCTTCAATATCATTTGGCTGAACCAATGGCAGTAAGTGTTGCGTTAGTTTTGCAATTTGCCTACCATTTAAAGATCTTGCTTTTAATTTTTCAGTAGAGGGATATACTGGTTCTAAATGTGCTTTTCCATCGGCATGGGCTGGTGCAAACAATTCAATTTCAGGATGAACAATTTGAGGCTTGTTATTAAAAAATCCAGTTTTGCCAAATACCAAATACAAACTGCCTTCATTAAAATTTTTAACAACCCAATTAATACCTTGAAACCAAACCAATTCAATTACGCCTGTTTTATCTCTTAAATATCCTACCAATCTTTTGCTTCTTCCTTCACCAAAAATTTGTAAACCTTCCAATTTTCCAGCAACTTGTATAAATTCTGTTTGAAAATTAATGTCTTTAATGGCTGAAATCTTTGTTTTATCAATATGTCTAAAAGGAAAAAAGTTCAATAAATCTTTGAAAGTAAAAATATTAAGTTCTTTTCTTAACAAGTCTGCACGTAATGGTCCAACACCTTTTAGGTATTCAATAGGAGATGCTAATATGGAAACTGTTTGCTGAATAATTATTTGTTTTGTAGATATACAAATATCGGTGTGAAACTGTTTTATTCATCAGCTTAATTTGTAGAAATAGTATTCATTCAAAACAAAACTTTGTATCAACATTTTACTGTAGGCAGCTATCTGTAAAGAATAGCTGTCTTAAACAAAAACTAGCCCCGATATTTGTATGCAAAGAACTTTACCTATTTATTTATTGATTGAACTTTTTGCGATACATATTTTCCATCTCTATTCTTCTGCTATGTTTGGTAACAAAGGCACAGTTTAATGCATTGTCTAATGTTGTTACTAAAAAAATTCCTACTAAAGGCACTATAGTTTTAGACCAAAAAAAAATTGTTCCCAATACATTAATTGTTGAAAATATAGATGCAAGTTCTTATGTTTTCAACCAACAAAATTCTACACTTCAATGGATAAAAGCAATTGCTGTAGATAGTGTTTGGATTAGCTTTAGAGTATTTAATTTTAATTTAAATGCCAACGCCAATCGTTTAAAATACGATAGCGTAAAAAATAATTTTCTTGCTCAACCTTTCATTTTTAATAGAAACAATGCTGCTAGAAATAATAGTGGAATTTTTGGTGCAGGCAATAATGTAAACTATAACGGCAGCTTCGGACGAAGTTTAAGCTTTGGCAATAATCAAGATGCCGTATTCAACTCTCAACTCAACTTGCAAATCACAGGTATGTTGGGCGATAGTATTCAATTGGCAGCTGCAATTACCGATAACAATATTCCTATTCAGCCCGATGGTACAACGCAACAGTTGAATGAATTTGATAGAATTTTATTACAGTTCAAAAAACGAAATTGGTCAATAGATTTAGGAGATATCGACTTACGTCAGTCTAGCTATTACTTTCTTAACTTTTATAAACGATTACAAGGAGTTTCTTATGAACGAAAAAGTGCTCATAATAAATTATTGGTTGCAGGTGCAATTGCCAAAGGAAAATTTGTAAGGAATGTTTTTCAAGGGCAAGAAGGCAATCAGGGCCCATATAGATTACAAGGCAATAACAATGAGTTTTTCTTAATCATTTTATCGGGCACTGAACGTGTTTTTATTGATGGGGAAATGATGCAACGTGGCGAAGATCAAGATTATATTATCAACTACAATACAGGAGAGATTGTGTTTACGCCCAAACGCATGATTACAAAAGATAAACGTATTCAGGTAGAGTTTGAATATGCCGATAGAAATTATTTGAACTCTATTTTATATGCTAGCAATGAATTTACCATTAACAAAAAATTGACTGTTCATGTTGCAGCATATAGCAATGTAGATGCTAAAAATTCGGCCATTAATCAAACGTTAGATGTTAATCAAAAACAGTTTTTAGCTAATTTGGGCGATAGTGTTCAAAATGCATTTTATAAAACAGCAAGCTTAGATACTTTTTCTATCAACAAAATATTGTATGCAAAAAGAGTAAATCCTATCAACCCTTTATGGGATAGTATTTACGTATATTCTACCAATGCCGATAGTGCAAAATATAATTTAAACTTTATTGAAGTGGGCGTTAATAAAGGTGATTATATTCCATTGTTCAATGGTGCCAATGGGAGAGTGTTTAAATATGTTGCACCCATTAATAATGTTAAACAGGGCAACTTTGAAGCAGCAGCTTTTTTAGTAACGCCTAAAAAACAGCAAATTGTTACAGTTCAAGCAACTTATCAAATAAATAGAAATACTTTATTACAAACCGATATAGCTTTAAGTAACTATGATATCAATACTTTTTCTTCAAAAGATAAAAGCAATAACAATGGTTTAGCAGCTAAATTTTTGTTGAATAGAACCGATCAAATCAATAAAAGTACACAGCTATTATCTACAATTGGTTATGAATGGGTAGATGAAAAATTTCGTTCCATTGAACGTTTGAGAAGTGTTGAGTTTGCAAGAGATTGGGGCTTGCTTATTTTGCCCAATTTTGCTACAGAACATTTACCAAAAGCTAGTGTTGAATTAAAGAACAATGTAACACAATCTTCACTAAAATACATGCTCGATAGTTATTTAAGAAGCGATAACTTTAATGCCATTAAAAACTCTATACAATACAATGCTGTAAAGGGTTTAGCAGGTTTAAGTTATATTACTTCCTTTAATTTAGTTAATAATAATACTCCTAACGATAAAGGTTATTTTTTAAAAGTAAATACAGATATTTCAAAAGTATTTACCAAGTTAAAAAATTATCAAATTGGTAGTACTTATTTGTTAGAACATAATGAACAAAAAAATACTTTAACCGATTCTGTTACACCATTAAGCTTTGCTTTTGAAAATATTGGATTGTATATTAAAAGTGATGTTGCTAAACCCAATCGATGGAGTTTGAATTATTTTACTCGAATCGATAAATTACCTTTCCAAAAGAGTTTATTGACTACCGATAAAAGCCATAATTATAATTTCTTGCTTGAACTTTTACAAAATACAAAACATCAATTTAGAATAAATCTCACTTATCGTGAGTTAATGGTAAAGAATAGTTTCTTAACCAACCTTCAATCTGATAAAAGCTTACTAAGCAGGTTTGAATATGTTATTAATGAGTGGAATGGTTTTATCACTGGTTCTTCATTATATGAAATTGGTGCAGGGCAAGAACAAAGAAGAGATTTCTCCTACATTGAAGTGCCCGCTGGTAGAGGTGAATTTGCTTGGAATGATTATAACAATGATGGTGTACCTCAGCTAAATGAATTTGAAGTAGCATTGTTTCCAGATCAGGCAAAATATATTCGTGTATTTACACCAACCAATCAATTTGTAAAAGCAAATTATACTCAATTTAATTACACATTGAACATTAATCCACGAGTATTATTATCAAAACTGCAAAACAAAAAATGGGCAAAATTCTTAGCTCGTTTTAGTGTTCAATCTGCTTTACAAACAGGGAAAAAAGTATTGGCCGATGGTAGTCCACAATTCAATCCTTTCAAAGGAAATATTACCGATACTTCCTTAATTTCATTGAATAATATTTTTAGTAATACCATTGCTTTTAATAGGTTTAGTAGTGCTTGGGGTGTAGATGTAAGCAATATTCGAAACTATAATAAAGCCTTACTAACCTATGGTTTTGAAAGCAGGGAATTGGTAGATTGGGTAATAAGAACTCGTATTAATTTTAAGAAACAATACACGTTAGAAGTTGTACAAAAATTGGCAACCAACGATTTAACTACTCCCAATTTTGCCAATAGAAATTATTCATTACAAATAATTAGTACCGAACCTAAATTAACCTACACTTATTTAACCAAGTATCGTTTACAGGCATCTTATAATTATTCAACCAAAAAAAATGCACTAGTATACGGTGGAGAAACAGCCATTAATAATGCAATGAATTTAGAGGGTAAATTAAATAGTGTAAATAATACAAGCTTATTGGTGAAATTTACTTACAATAATATTCAGTACAATAATATTCCAAATACAACAGTAAGTTATATTATGCTAGATGGATTATTACCGGGTAAAAACTTTTTATGGAACATTGAGTTTACCAAACGTTTTGGCAATAATTTGGAGCTGAGTTTAAATTATGAGGGAAGAAAACCGGGAGAAACTCGTGTAATTAATATTGGAAGAGCTAGTTTAAGAGCATTATTGTAAACTGCATTCATATTCTATAAATTTTCGAGAAAAAAAGTGTAACAAAGTTTTATACTAACATTTGTTAGCCTATTTTTGCAACTCAAAAAAAACATCCATGCAATTTCAACTAAGCGAAGAACATTTAATGATTCAAAAAGCAGCAAGAGATTTTGCTGTAAACGAGTGTTTACCAGGCGTAATAGATAGAGACGAGCATCAACGTTTTCCAAAAGAACAAATTATGCAATTGGCCGATTTAGGTTTTATGGGCATGATGGTAAGTGAAAACTATGGAGGAAGTGGAATGGATACAGTGAGTTATGTGTTGGCAATGGAAGAAATTAGTAAAATAGATGCAAGCGTTAGCGTTTGCATGAGTGTAAACAATAGTTTAGTTTGTTATGGTTTAGAAGGATATGGCTCTGAAGAACAAAAACAAAAATATTTAACACCTTTAGCACAAGGCAAGAAAGATGGTGAATTGTATATTGGAGCATTTTTACTGAGTGAGCCTGAAGCAGGTAGTGATGCAACTTCTCAACAAACAACTGCTGAAGATATGGGCGATTATTATTTATTAAATGGAACCAAAAACTGGATTACCAATGGTTCATCTGCTAGTGTATATTTAGTAATGGCACAAACAGATGTTGCAAAAGGCAGTAAAGGAATAAATTGTTTAATTGTAGAAAAAAATTGGCCTGGTGTAACAGTTGCTGCTAAAGAAAATAAATTGGGTATTCGTGGAAGCGATACACATACTATTATGTTTAGCGACGTGAAAGTGCCAAAAGAAAATAGAGTTGGTGCCGATGGTTTTGGATTTACGTTTGCCATGAAAACCTTAGCAGGGGGGCGTATTGGTATTGCTTCTCAGGCTTTAGGCATAGCAAGTGGTGCTTATGAATTGGCATTAAAATATTCAAAACAACGCAAGGCTTTTGGCAAAGAAATTGCACAGCATCAAGCCATTCAATTTAAGTTAGCCGATATGGCAACAAGAATTGAAGCAGCAAGATTATTATGTTTAAAAGCAGCTTGGGAGAAAGACAATGGAATTGATTATACATTAAGCTCTTCTATGGCAAAAGTGTTTGCTAGCGAAACTGCTATGTGGGTTACTGTAGAAGCTGTACAAATTCATGGAGGATATGGGTTTGTAAAAGAATACCATGTAGAACGTTTAATGAGAGATGCAAAAATTACACAGATATATGAGGGTACTAGTGAAGTACAAAGAATTGTAATTGGCAGAAGTATTCTAAAATAAAATTGGCTAAGTGATTAACAAAAAGCTGCTTTAAAGAGCAGCTTTTTTTATGATATAAAAATAATTTGCGTAAAACTGCATAAATCCGATTTTTCTGCTTATTTTACGCAAATAAACGCACAATATTGCAGCATGAAGAAAAATTTACTACTTACTTTCGGTTTTTTGCTTGGTATTTTTGGAGAAGTGACTGCTCAGTCTTCTATTAATGCCATTATAGAAAAAGCCAATGTTTTATTGCAACAAGAGAAAGAACATTTACCTAAAAATGTATCACTTTTAGTAGTAGATAGTTGTTCAATTAAAGATGATAGAATAGAAGTTTTTTTCAACAGCAAACAATCATACTCAAAAGGAAGTTTATCTGCCGAATATGTAGAAATGTTGCCTGAAATTTTACTTTCTTTAGGTAGCAATTTTCCTTCTAAAACAATATTGTTATTAGCAAAAGAGGCTCAAACACAACAATGGAAAACATTAGATTATTTTTCAGATTTACCAGAAGCTCCAGTTTATATTCCAACAAAAAATAATGAACCACATCCGGCCATCAAAGGCAATTCTAATGAGTCTGTTGTGAATAGAATTTATCCAGGTGGAACAAGTTCACCCAAAGCAAATGGAGCATTAGGTGGCAAAACAGTTTGGTTAAGTCCTGGTCATGGTTGGCAAAATACAGGTTCCGGTTTTGTTACTCAAAGAGGTACGAGTAATGGAGTTGTTGAAGATTTTACAACAGCCGAAAGTGTAGATTACTATTTACTGCATTATTTATTTAATGCTGGTGCCAATGTGTGGAGTGTTAGGGAAAGAGATGTAAATACCAATCAAATTATAGTGGATAACGATGTCTCATCATCTGGCTATTCAGAATCTGGTTCATGGACAACAGGTTCAAGTGCTGGTTATGGTGGAACATACAGAGTTGCAACTGCAAATGCAACAGAAACTGCCACTGCAATTTTTACACCCAATGTAACACAAAGTGGTTTATATTGGGTTTCTGTTCGTTGTATTGCTGGTATCAACAGGGCTACCAATGTTTCCTTTACAATTATACATAGTGGTGATACTTCTAAACTATTGGTAAATCAAGAAATTCATAGCGATACTTGGGTGCATGTAGGTCAATTTTATTTTACTGCTGGAACTGTAAATAAAATTATTTTGAGTAATGAAACCAATGAAGCAGGACAAGCAATTATTGCAGATGCAATAAGATTAGGAGGTGGGATTGGAACAGAATTAGATTGTTTAAATACAAGTCAACCTGCAAGTGGAAGACCAAGATATGATGAATCGGCAAGGCAATTTGCACGTTTTCAAGGATATCCAACTTGTAATGAAGATGTAACAGTTCGTCCTCGTTTTGCAGAATGGGAAGCAACCAAAGGAACTAGTACTGAGTTAGCAAATTCTGTTTTTGTTTCATTTCATACCAATGCAGGTGGTGGAACAGGAACTGAAACGTATCATTATAATGGTTTAGGTTCTGGCCGCCCAAATATTACTGCAGGAAGCGTTAATTTAACCACATATATACACAATCAATTAATAGATGATATTAGAGCAGCATGGAAACCAACTTGGGCAAATAGAGGGGTGAAGTCTGCCAATTTTGGTGAAATTAGAGAACTTAATACTATGCCAGGAACCTTGATAGAATTGGCTTTTCACGATTTAGCAGCTGATGCAACCGAATTAAGACATCCAGAATTTAGACGTATTGCAGCAAGAGCAATTTATAAGGGAATATTGAAGTTTTTTAACAATCGTGACGGAAGCCTGTTGGTTTATTTACCAGAAGAACCTACGCATGTGATTGCAAAAAATAATGGCAATAATGCCATTCAAGTTAGTTGGAATGCACCTGCTTTTGGAGGAGTTTTAGGTAGTGCAGCAACTGGTTACAGAGTATATGTTAGCACCAATGGTAAAAGTTTTAAAGATGGAGTTGCTGTAACAGGAACAACATTCACTTTCAGTGGTAATGCACAAACTACTTATTATTTTAAAGTATCAGCTACTAATGCTGGTGGAGAATCATTTACAAGTAGTGTAGTGGCTGCAAGAACACCTGGTAATGGAGTTACGTCAGTACCATATTTAATTGTAGATGCTTTTGATAGAATTGATGCAAGTGCAATGATTTTAAGAAATGAAAGTGCAGCTTTAGGAACAGTGAATAGAATGATATTAGATCGTATGAACAGATACGATTATATGGTAGAACATGCCCAAGCATTGAGTGGCTGTTTTAATGTAGCTTTTGATGGTTGTCAAAATGAAGCAGTTATTGCTGGTACTGTATTATTACAAAACTATCAAGGAGTTGATTGGTTTACAGGTGAAGATGCAGTTGCCGATAAATCAATCGATGAAACAGAAAGAACTTTATTAAAAAACTACTTGAATATTGGTGGAAAAGGATTATTTATTTCTGGCTCTGAAATTGGATGGGATGTTGGCAGAAATGGTTCTCCAAACATGGATTTAGATTTTTATAACAACTATTTAAAAGCAAGTTTTGTGGGCGATGATGCCAATAGTTATGGATTCAACGGAACACCAAACTTTTTTAGTGCTCAAACGGGTGGTTTTGATAATAGTTTAAATGGTTATTATGATGCAGATTTTCCTGATAGGGTAGACGTAAGTGGTGGATCTACTATTGCATTAACCTACAGTGGAGGAACATCAGATGGTGCAGCAGTTGGCTTTAAGGGAAGTTTTAATGTACTGTATTTGGCGTTTCCATTTGAAACAATTACATCGGCAACTGTACGTTCAGCTATTATGTGTAATGCTGTAGCATATTTAACTCCAGCTATTCCTTTACCCATTATAGGGATTACATTAAGTGGTAAAAATGAACACTCAAAAAACAGTTTAAATTGGCAAACAAAGGCTGAAAATAATGTTCGATACTTATTGGTAGAAAGAAGTGAAAATGGCATTTTCTTTCAGCCTATAAGCCATGAAATTTTGCCTAAAGGCAATGCATCTACAGGAGCCAATTATAGTTTTGAAGACAAGAATTTTTTAAAATCTAGTTATTACAGAATCAAAATTGTAGATGTTGATGGTAAAGTTTCTTTCTCAAATACTATTTATTTAAGTGTTCAAAAGAATAATCAATTATTTACAGTTGTAAATAACCCTGCAAAAGGTAGTTTAAAATTGATTACCCACCAATCATTTATAACTGAAATGATAATTACAAATGCAATTGGGCAAGTTGTTTGTAAATCAAAACTTGTTGCTGGTGAAGGGGTACAGCAAACTATTGATATTAGTAAATTGGCTAATGGTTTATATCATGTGTCTTTAATTAGTAACAATCAAAAACAAATTGAGAAAATAATTATTCAATAATCTTTCAATACTAAATAAAAAAAATATGCAAAAAATTAAACACATTTTAATGATACTTCTGCTTTGTTCAGTAAGCAGTTTTAGCTTTTCACAGTTAAGTGGCATTTATAGAATTGGCACAACACCCATTTCTGGTGAAAATGGCTTTTACCCTACCTTAGCTGCTGCTGTTACTAATTTGAATGCATCTGGAGTAAATGGTCCTTGTACTTTTTATTTTAGTGATAATGCTACCTACACAGAGGCAACTGATATCGCAATCGGATATACTGGAGGGAGCCTTACCAATACTGTAACATTTAAACCTTACACAGGAGTTACTTGTCAAGTAAATTTTACAAATACAGCTACTCGTACAATAGATGGTTCTTTGGTTGTTGGAGCAGCTGATGCAGCCGCCACACTGCCCGGTTCACTTATTTCTACAAACTATCTTACTATTGATGGATCAAATACTATTGGGGGAACTACAAGAAATTTAACTATTTCTAATAGTGGAATAACAGCTCAAAAATCTTTAATAAGAATTTTTGGAAATAATGATAATATTACAATTAAGAATTGCATTCTTCTTAGTAGTTCAACTAGTGCATCAACAAATGCTGCAGTAAACATTACTAATTATTTTAGTACGCCAACAAACTATAATCCTGATAATATTACTGTTCAGAATAATGCAATTACTGCAAACAGCGGCACAAATTCAGCAGGAATACATTCTGCAAATTCAGGTACTCCAACAGCTGGAGCCAATAATTTGACAATAAGAGATAACGTAATAAATGCAAATTTGCGTGGCATTTTTGTTTCTTATACTAATGGTGGCGAAATATATAATAATACAATTTCTGTTGTGTCAACAGGTACAACTACCAATGTAACTGCATATGGAATTACAGTTCAAACAAATTTCAGTGCTGGCACATTTAATATTTTCAATAACAATTTAATTAATCTTACTACAAATACAACTGCAGCAGCTGGTGCAAGTAATGGTATAATTGGCATAGATAATCAATGTATAACACCAAAAGTGGTAAACATTTATAATAACGTTATTAGAGGCTTTGCAATTGCTGGTTCTTCTCCAAATAATGCTAGGATTTATGGTATTAGAAATACCAGTACATCAACTTCTAGTATTTATAATAACAGTATTCTGTTACCTGAATTAAATAATATAGCTAATCCTAATAATATAGGAGGCATTGCATTTGCATCTGCAGCTATAACAGAACTAAGTCCTGCTGCTGCTGCAAACTGTGTTGTAAGAAATAATGTTATTTCAATAGAAGAATCTAGTATGAAAGTTTGGGCAATTAGAAGAGCTGGAGCAAATGGAACCTTAGTTTGCGATAACAACATTTTATATGTTAATCCTACAAATGCTTTAGGCAATATTGGATTTATTAATGGAATAGATGAACCAAGTTTCTCAGGCTGGCAAACAACATCCGGGCACGATGCAAATAGCTTTAATATCAATCCAAATTTTACAAGTACTACTAATTTAACTCCAACTTTAGCTGGTTATTTACCTGGTTCAAACTCATTATTCTCTACTACAGATTTTAATGGTGTTACACGTTCTACCACAAAACCACATATTGGAGCTTACGAGTCAACTGCAAAACATTGGTTAGGAACAACAAGTGATTGGGCTACTGCTTCAAATTGGAGAGATGGCATTATTCCCTCACTTGGGGATAATGTTATTATTGGCTATAATTCTGTAAATTCTAATTTGCCATCAGACATTAGTGTTGGAAATATTGGATTGCAAGAAGGTGTTCAATTAACCATTGGTTCAAACACTTTAACTATTAATGGTTCTATAAATGGAGTAGGAACATTAATAGGTTCTCCAAGTTCTAATTTAACATTAGGTGGTGTATCGGGAACAGTAAACTTTACTTCAGGTGCAAGATCATTGAAATTCTTAACTCTAACTGCAGGTGCAAGTGCAAACTTAGGAACTCCATTAGATATTGCAGGCGGAACAATACCGGGTATTGTAACTGTAGGAACAGGAGCAGCCTTAACAACAGGAGGAAATTTAACATTGAAAAGTGATGTAAATGGTACAGCAAGAATTGCCAATTCTGCAGGTACAATCACAGGCAATGTAACTACTGAAACCTTTATTCCTGGTGGTCGCAGAGCCTATAGATTTTTAGGACATCCATTTTCGGCAGCCCAAGCAATGAGTGGTTTAATAGATGATATTTTTGTTACAGGTTCAGGAGCAGGTTTTGATGCAACAACAACCAATGCAGCATCCAGCTTTTGGTT
>CALRLQ020000022.1:0-20821 GCA_943368735.1 Rhizobium sp. Q54
AGCTACGAAGTAGAAGAAAGTAAAGATGGTAGCAGCTTTACCAAGGGAACCACAGTAGAAGCAAAGAATGCAGCAACAAACAATTACAGTTGGTTAGATGTAAACATCCACAATGGCAACAATTACTACCGAGTAAAAGCCATTGAAAAAAATGGAGCAGTAAAATACAGTCAGGTAGTAAGAGTAAATATTGGAACGAAACGTTCAGAGTTTACGGTGTATCCAAACCCAGTAAAAGGCGGAACCATCAACTTACAATTAACGGATATAGAAAAAGGCGTTTACACAATAAAAGTAGTCAACAATTTAGGACAAGAAATAGCAGCCAAACAAATCACCCACAATGGTGGCAGTGCAACACAAACAATCATCATAGGTAATGCACCAACAGGCAAATACAATATGGTGATTACCAATGGAGCAAGTACTGTAACCAAAACGGTGATTGTAGAATAGAGGAAAGTAGAAAAGTAAACAAGTTATATAAAGTAAAAAAGTTTAGGAGTTCAAAAGTTTAACATGTAAAAGAATATGAACTCCTAAACTTCTTAAACTATCTAAACTATAAACTAAAAAACTAAATAACTGAATCATGAAACTAAAAACCACTCAAGTACTAAGTTACTTCATACTACTTTGTATACTATTTATTCTTCCTACTTTAACACATGCCCAACCGGTATTTGATGATGATGTAAACGATGTACCCATTGATGGAGGGTTATCTCTATTAGTTGCAGCAGGTGTAGGTTATGGTGCTAAAAAGTTGAAAAAGAAAAGAAAGAATACTAGAAACTAGTACCTCTTTCAAAATCACCCTTTTTTCTTCTTATCTTTTTTTGAACTAGGTTTTGCAGGTTCTGTACTAGGCAATGCAGTACTATCTGTTGATGGTACACTTGCGTCAACTTCTTTTCCATCTGTTTCTTTAGGTTCATCTTTTTCAACTTCAGACTTTCCTTTTTTCTTTCCTTTAGACTTAGGTTGTGGTTTGCCAAAACCCTCTGCATCATTATCTTTTTTAGGCTCTACTTTTTCAGACTTTTCCTTCTTCTCTTTTTTATCAATTGGCTTAGAATTTTCCTTTGTATTGGTAGAATCAGTTGATGATTCACCTCCGTCAGCTTCTTCTTTCACAACCTCAGTTTTTCCTTTTTTCTTACTTTTCGATTTAGGCTGTGGTTTACCAAAACCTTCTCCGTCAGTATCTTTCTTCTTTTCTACTTTTTCTTTTTTAGCTTTTATGTTGCTAGAATCTGCAGTTGAAGCAGCTTTGGTGCTATCGGTAGTTGTTGCTTCTTCATCTTCAATTACTTGACCTTTAACATTCTTTCCTTTTTTAGTGGGCTTTTTTCCTTTAGGTATTGGTTTGCCAAAACCTTCTCCTTCTTCATCGGTTGCTGTAGTTTTGCCAGTTACATCGCCACCTTTTTTCTTAGATGTTTTACTTCCACCAGGTTTGCCAAAACCTGCTGTATTTGCTGCAGCTTCGGCTGCTTCATCTTGTTGTGCCCAATCTTTACAATGTTGGTTATCTTCAAGATCGTTCAATTCACTCATTTTACCACAATGCTTCTTGGTATGTAAAGTGTCTATGGGTGTAGTACAACAAAATTTTACTGGAATTTTTACATACAATAAATAAGGTTCTCTATCATTGGATTGATACAATGGAACTTCTTTTACAATACCAGTAATCATATCTTGACTAAACCCTAAACGTACAGTAATAGTAACTTCATATTCCTGCCCTGCATCATCCACACGTTTTTCGTTACGTACACTTCTTTCATCAATCACCAATAATTGATTGGGAGTCATCTTTTTTAATCGATACATTAAATCACTCGATAAAGCCAATAATGGATCATCTAATTTTTTAATTTCCTTTTGTTTGGGTGGTTTAGCAACTGCTGGTTTATTGGTAGCACTATCGGCCACAGTACTTGTAGAATCGGCTATTTGAGCATGTACTGAAATAATACTGAACAATAAAAAAAATACAACAAATAAATATTTTCTATGCTTGACTTGTGTAAATGATAACAACATATAATTCAGTTAATAAAGGCGAAAGTTACATCATTTTTTTTCTTCTCCTCTTCCTCTTCAATATCCATTTACCATAAAACAATCTGTAAGTGAAACATTTTAGTTTATTTTGCCCTTTACTTAAGAATGAATTGCCCTAAAATTTTGGTTTTTCTAAGAACTTTTCTATTGCTTTTTTTCTATTGTTTTTGCAACCTGCAACAAGCAATTGCTCAATGCAATACAACTATCTCTAACTTTCCTTATTACGAAAACTTTGAAGCCAACGAAGGCAGTTGGACAGCAGGTGGAACCAATAGCGATTGGGCTTATGGCACTCCAAATAAAACTCTCATTAATAGTGCAGCAAGTGGTACAAAATGTTGGGTAGTTGGTGGTTTAACGGGTAATTTTTATAACAATGGAGAAAACTCATTTTTATTGAGTCCTTGTTTTAATTTTTCTTCACTTACCAATCCTCAAATTTCATTCAATATTTTTTGGGAAACCGAACGTCGATTTGATGGTGCAAGTTTTCAATACACTACCGATGGGGGAAATATATGGCAAACCTTAGGATCTATTAATTCTAACAGCAGTTGCTTAGGGGTTAATTGGTTTAACTTTTCGCCTATCAATGCATTGGGTGTTGCAGGTTGGAGTGGCACTATTTTTCCTACACAAGGCAATTGCCAAGGTACAGGTGGTAGCGATGGTTGGGCAACTGCTAAACATATTTTAGCCAATCTTGGTGGGCAAAGCAATGTTCGATTTCGTTTTGTTTTTGGTGCTGGTACAGCTTGTAATGCCTATAATGGTTTTGCAGTTGATGATATTACTATTAGCGAAGCAGCACCTAATACAGCCAATTTTATGTACAATTGTAACAGTGCCAATGCTGTACAATTCACCAATACATCAGCTGTTTGTGCCAGTAGTTTTGTTTGGAATTTTGGCGATGTAAATTCTCCCTCAAACATTAGCAATGCCGAAAATCCTGTTCATATTTTTTCAGCACCAGGTACTTACACGGTTTCTTTAACAGTTGGTTTTCCAAATAATATCACTGTTACACAAACTAAAACAGTAACAGTATTAAGTGTAAATATTCAGGTAGCACAAACCATACAATGCAATGGTAATAGTAATGGTAGTTTAACAGCCAATGTTATTGGTGGTAATGGTAATTATAGTTATAGTTGGAACACCAATCCCATACAAACCACTAGCACAGCAGCATCTTTAACTGCTGGTAACTATAGTGTTAGGGTTAGTGCAGCCAACGCCTGTACCACTACTGCAAGTTATGTATTAGCACAACCTGCAGCATTAACTGCCAACACAACAGTAGTGAATGAATTATGTGGCAAAAAAAATGGAAGCATAACCAATACCATTGCAGGTGGTGTAATGCCTTATATTTATAATTGGAGCAATGGTGCAACAACAGCAGCATCTATCAATAATCTAGATGCTGGCAGTTACGCATTAACAGTTAAAGATGCCAACAATTGCCTGCTTAGTTTATCTAATGCTGTAAAAGACTCTTTTAATATACTTCAAGTAAATCTAGGTAAAGACACATCGTTTTGTCCGGGTAATACATTAACACTTGATGCTGGAAACTTTGCCAGTTATTTGTGGCAGAATAATACTACCAAAAACAATTTTACAGTTACTACAACTGGTAAATATTTTGTACGTGTAACCGATGCCGATGGTTGTACAACTAGCGACACTATTAATGTGTTTGTAGATTGTAGCGATATTTATTTCCCCAGTGCATTTACACCTAATAAAGATGGCTTGAACGATTTGTTTGGAGCATTGGGTAATGTAAATGCACTTACGTCGTTTCAATTACAAGTGTACGGACGTTGGGGTCAACTTGTTTTTTCTACGAGCAATCCTTTTGAAAAATGGAATGGCAAATACAAAGGAATTGATATGGATTTAGGGGTGTATGTATTTACAGCCACCTACACAATTAATAGTCAAACTCCAAAAACACAAAAAGGTACATTGATGATTATGCGATGATGGTGAAAGTTTTTTAAAATAATAGTAGAAATAAAAAAAGGGTTTCATTATTGTGTTAATGAAACCCTTTTAAGTGGACCCACCTGGGTTTGAACCAGGGACCCCCTGATTATGAGTCAGGTGCTCTAACCAACTGAGCTATAGGTCCAAGAATCGTTTTCAGATTCTTTAAAGGACGGCAAAAATAGAGAAATTCAGCTATTTTCCAAATACAGTTTTTAGTATAAAGGGTTAAAAAAGTTTTGGGTGCAGAAAGAGTTTTTTACAATCTTGAATATGCAATAAAATTGTATGTACTTCTTATTGTTTTATTAACTACAGTAGGATGCTGAATAAATAAAATTGCTTCTCAAAATGGAAGCAACTGTTATAATTATTATTTACTTTAATTTATTTATTGAAGAACTAATTTTTCTTTGTAATTAATTTTAGTGCTCGTTTAACCCTCATCGATAATTCGGCAGCATTAAATGGTTTGGTTAAAAAATCATCGGCTCCTAATTCAAATGCTTCTAATACGGTTGCTTCTTGATCCATGCCAGATAAAACAATAATGGGCAACTTTCTATTAAAACCAGATTTAATAATTCCAATTAATTCCAATCCCGATATAAAAGGCATTAAAATATCGGTAATCACTAAATCGGGCTGATGCTGTTCTACCAATTCCAATGCTTCTCTTCCATCTCTTGTTAAAATAACTTCGTATCCATCATTTTTTAATTTCCTTTCTATAGCAGCAGCCATAAATGCATCATCTTCGGCAATCAATATTTTCATGAAGGTTTTTTTAGCTTAACTCAAAATTAAGCAACCTGCTTCACTGTTACTGCATCTAAATTATCTTTTTGCAATAAAAATTCAGCTTTCGCATAAAGTGTATTTAATTGATGGATAATACTATTGGTATTTAGATTGTTTTTTTCGGTTTTAGCCATATTTTCTAACACGATACTTAAATTATACATTTCTTTAATTTTTATAACCGATAAAGAAGACTTTAAGTAATGTGCCAATTTTGCAACTTGTTGCCACTGATTATTGGCAACAGCTTGGGTTAAATTTTTTAAAGTAGTAGGTACATTTTCTACAAATAAAGCAATCATTGCTTTAGTGTATTGTTCGTCGCCTGCTGCTAATTCTTGTAAAAAACTTAAATCAATTTGTATATCGGTGTTAGCAAATTGCAATGGTTTATGTACTTTTTCTGCCAAAGGAGTTTGTAATACACGTACCAGTTCGTTGCATAAACTTTCGGTAGTAAAGGGTTTAGATACATAACCGTTCATACCCAAATCAATGCATTTTTCAATTTCACCTTTAATAGCTAAGGCTGTCATAGCAATTATTGGCAAACTTAAATGCAATTCGTCTCTAATAATTTTTGTGGTTTGATATCCATCTAATTCAGGCATAAATAAGTCCATTAAAATCACATCGTACTTGTTTGATTCAATGAAAGTAATTGCATGAGAACCGTTGTTGGCAACATCTACAACTGCACCAGATTTTGAAAGGGTATGCCTTACCAGCATTTGATTGATAGAATTATCTTCAACCACCAGGATTTTTTTTCCTGTTAATATTGAACTGTTCATGGTGAGCCCAATGGGTTTTTACAAAAGGATAAATTGGATATTTCTCTTTCTTAACGAAAAACCATTGTAAAAAAGTATAAGAAATAGTAAAAAAACTACTTCATTTAAAAAATATTGAACAAGGTAAATAGCAGAAGTAATTTCTTTTGCTATTTTTTAACCCTTTTAGTGCCGTCAATTCTACTATTTTTGCTGCCTTAATGCAAAAAAGCATTTTAACCAACTAATGATGAAGAAATTATTATTCATAGTACTAGCTGCAAGTTTATCAACTAGTGTATTGGCTCAAACTACTTCCACCAAAAAAGAAGAGAAGCCGCCTAAAAAATTCGATTTAAGCAACCGTGCTGCCGATCATTTTATGATTCAATATGGAAAAGACAATTGGAGTGGAACGCCAGATAGTATTAGAACTTTAGGTAAAAGCCGCCATTTCAACTTTTATTTAATGTTAGATAAGCCTTTTCAAAATAATCCAAATTTTAGTGTGGCTTATGGTATAGGGTTAAGTAGCAGCAACATTTTTTTTGATAAAAACTATGTAGATATTAAAGCCAATGCTAACCGTTTACCTTTTAGAAGAAGTTATGCAGGTAACGATTCTTCATCGTTCAGTAAATTTAAATTAACCACCATTTTCTTAGAAGCTCCTATAGAATTAAGGTATTACTCTAATCCCGAAAACCCTGCAAAATCTTGGAAAGCAGCATTAGGTGTTAAAGTGGGTACATTATTAAAATCGTTCACCAAAGGAAAAGATTTACAAAATAAAAATGGAGGCAGCATTTATGGCAATAAGTTTATTGAAAAGCAAAGTGAAAAAAGATTTTTCAATGGCACTCGTTTAGCTGCATCGGCAAGAGTAGGGTATGGTGTTTTTGGTTTACAGTTTAGCTACCAAATTACACAAGTATTTAAAGAAGGTTTTGGTCCAGAAGTTCGTCCATATTCAATAGGTTTAACATTAAGTGGATTATAATACAGCATCATTCAAATAGTAAATTATTTAAAAGCTACCCAAAAGGTAGCTTTTGTTTTTAAACCCCGTCAACGAATTTTAAACCCCGTCAATGGTTTTCAACCTTGACGGTGGTTATATGTTATAAAGAAAAACAGTAAAATTTTACAACCGCTTCTACAATTACCTTTGCACCATAAATAAAATAGTTTTGATAGATAAACAACAAAAAATTAAGAAAGAAGAACGTGTGGTGTTGGTAGGTTTAATACAAAAAGATCAAACCTATGAGCAGGTAAACGAATACTTAGATGAACTAGCGTTTTTAGCTGAAACGGCCGGTGCAACTTCGGTTAAACGTTTTACGCAAAAAATGTTACGCCCCGATAGTAAAACTTTTGTAGGTAAGGGAAAGTTAGAAGAAATTAAAGAATACATAACAGGCCGAAATATAGATTCAGTAGTTTTCGACGATGAATTAACGGGCTCTCAAATATCCAATATTCAAAAAGCATTGGGCATTACTACAATTGATAGAAGCGATTTAATTTTAGACATTTTTGCCAGCCGTGCAAGAACAGCACAAGCCAAAGTACAAGTAGAGTTGGCTCAATACCAATACATTTTACCACGTTTAAAAGGTATGTGGAGCCACTTAGAAAGGCAAGGTGGTGGTATTGGTAGCCGAGGACCAGGAGAAACCGAAATTGAAACCGATAGACGTATTGTAAAAGATAAAATTGCCTTACTACGTAAACGTTTGGGCGAAATTGATAAACAGGCTTTTACCCAACGAAAAGATAGAGGTGAATTTATTAGAGTGGCTTTAGTAGGTTATACCAATGTGGGCAAAAGCACACTCATGAATGTAATTAGTAAAAGTGATGTATTTGCCGAAAATAAATTATTTGCTACATTAGATACCACTACCAGAAAAGTAGTGTTTGAAAATACACCGTTTTTATTGAGTGATACGGTTGGGTTTATTAGAAAATTACCCCATCATTTAGTAGAAAGTTTTAAAAGCACTTTAGACGAAGTACGTGAAGCCGATATTCTATTGCATGTGGTAGATATTTCTCATGCAAAACACGAAGAACAAATTGGTACCGTTAATAAAACTTTGCAAGAGTTAAAAGCTTTTGATAAACCTATTTTAACCATCTTCAACAAAATGGATTTGTACGAAGAAAAAAACTTCGACGAATGGTTAAGCAGTGAAGTAAAGCAAGATATTTTGGTTGAATTAAAAGAAAAGTGGCTTAGAGCAACCAATAATAATTGTGTATTTATATCGGCACTTGAAAAAAGAAATATAGATGAGTTGAGAACGGTTATTTTACACAAAGTAAGAGATATGTATCAAATTAGATATCCTTATAAAACGGTGCATTATTAATGGCAGAAAAAACGATTCAATGGTTTAAAATAGCCGAGAGTGTTCAAGCTATCAATTGGCAAACCAATAATATGTTGGTAGTAGAAGTAAATGACACAAAAATTTCATTGGCAATTTTCAATAATCAATTATTTGCATTTGCTTATAAGTGTCCACATGCAAGTGGCATTATGGCCAATGGCTTTATAGATGCTGTAGGCAATGCAGTTTGCCCATTACATAGGTATAAGTTTAACCTTGCAACAGGCCGAAATACCAGTGGTGAAGGGTATTATTTAAAAACTTATTGGGTAGAAGAAAGGGTAGATGGTGTGTACGTAGGATTTGAGGAGAAAAAATTCTTTTCTTTTTTGTAATTGAAAACGAAAAAAAATTTTGTTCGCAAAACTTCGCCCCCTATTTTTGCTGCCCATTACGAAAAGTAATGTATAGGATTCCCGAATAGCTCAGTTGGTTAGAGCATCTGACTGTTAATCAGAGGGTCTCTGGTTCAAGTCCAGATTCGGGAGCAGAAAAATCAGAGGGTTACAATTTTGTAGCCCTTTTTTATTTTTAAAACTTTCCAAACCCTTACTAGTATTGAGTAATATTTGTAACAGTTTGGTATAAAAGATAATTGCATCTTTTTTCTTCTAAATAGACCTTTTCAGAAAAGATGTTGCTAAAGTAATTTCTTCATAGTTTTTGAATCTGAGTTCCTGTTAAATTCCAAAAAATTCGCCAACGTAGGTGTATATGTTTTTTCAAATACACACAAATCCATTTTTGATTACCGTTTTCAGATAGGTTCAGAATTTCTTTACCTCTACTTCGTTCAAAGAATAGTATTTCGCCAGAACACTTGTCTTTGATTATGAATTGGTATTCCCTTTAATTTACTTTTTGGCGGTCTGTATTTTGTACCAAAGTGCTGACACGTACATACAATACTTTCATTTCTCCAATTTTTTGGTTGTCGGCTAAGAAATGCTTAAAACATGATAATGCCTTTGAATATAGGTCTGGAACTGCTTCAAAATGACCTAATAAGGCATCCTAAAAAGGGGTACCCTTAAAATTCAAAATGTATTATCAACAATAAAAGAAGACAATAACCCAAAATGCTAATTATAGTGTTCAACTATATCTGCATACTATAGGTAGCTTTGTATTTCATGTATTAGCAATATGAATAAACCATCTCAATTAATCAAGTTTGGTGATAATGTTCGTGAATTACGGAAGAAAAAAGAACTATCACAGGAAGAGCTTTCTTTCAGATGTGAATTACATAGAACATATATAGGTATGATTGAAAGAGCCGAGAAGAATATTACTCTTTTAAACATTTGTAAGGTAGCAGAAGGTTTGGAAGTGCATATATCTGAATTATTAAAAGGTATTGACAATGAATTTTGATAAAAGAGAGAAGGAAATAATAAATATACTTTATTCTAATTATAAATTAAAATTTGAAAACGCTTGTTTTTCGGAAGGATATATTCCGAAGCATATCATATTAGATAGAACCAGAAACATCCATTCATATGTAATTTTTATTTGTAAAGAAGGTGAGGATTATTATAGTCGATATTTCAAAAACAAGAGTAATTACTCTTCCGACTTAATACAAATTTTAAAAACCCAGTATTCACAATTAGATAGACCTCTCTTTTTTATTACTGAGACTGAAGACAAAAAGCTGGTTTTAATAGAAGGCAATGAATTAAGAGAATTATTATTATCAGATATTATTTTACTTGATGAACTCATCTCCCAAATCATTCCATTATCAATCCCCGTAAAAGATATCATTTCCAAAATCAAAGCTGAATTATGAATCCCAATATTGAACTATATAGAGAGCTAGTAGATTTTTGCAATTCAAAAAAAAATGAAATTGAAGGTAAATTTGAAAGAAATACAGAATTCAATGAATTTCACGAAAGGTGCTTTATTGAGATGTATGAAAATATTCGTTCAGAAGAGAACCCAGTTGCACCCAAAATATTGAAAGAAAGAGTAAAAGGACTTACTGAATGCTACAGGTTTGTCATTCCAGCTTTTCTAAAAAAAAGAAATCAATTTATTAAAGGTTTTGATATACAGTTGGGCCAATGGTATGAAAAAGCATTCAAAATGTTTTTAAACTCTAAAGGAATTTATGTTCAGAAAAAAGGATTTCCTTATCCAGATTTTTTGGTAGGTTCTGAAGAAAATCCTAAGGCTTATTACGAGTTAAAATATATTCAAGCTCCTTTTATAAGTGCTAACAATCTTGTAAAAAATACTTTTCCTTATAATTCTACAAGATATGATTATGAGTGTTCTTTAACTCTAGATACTGGAAAGAAACTAGCTACACAGCGGGAAAAAATAGAAAAAGATTTATTGCCCAAAAAGATACCATGCTTTTATATCTGGTGGTTTGATTCCCCTCATTTAAAAGGTATATTTTATATGAAAGCAGAAGATGTATTTAATTATTGGGAGAATGTGGGTACGATCCATGAAAGAGAAACAAGAGATGGAGATGTTATTGCTGATCAAATTCGTAGCAAAATTTATCCTCCTTTGTTAAAAATGAATTCAATTGCTTCACTGATTAAAATATTACAATAATGAACTTTTATTTTGTTTATAGTTCCGGCGGAGGTGCTGGTGATTGGAATGCAATTGATAGAATTTGGCAAAAAACAATGCCAGAATACTTTAGAAATAATTTACTCATAAAGTTTGGAGATATTTTTTTCAATCATAGGTCAAGTAAGCATTTGATCAAATCTACTTTTTGGAATAATACTACAAATGCACGTAGTTGGTTAATAAATAACACCGGAGATAATACGTTAGAAGAAACCCAGAACCTTCTCTTAGATGTCGGAACATCAAAAATTGTTAGTTTTATAACTCATCATTATGAAAAAGCATCAGGCAGAGAAATTATCAAAATGTTTGACGAGCTACTTACTTCAAACTCAATACTTGATCACTATTGTAAGATAATTGTAAAATCTGACATTCATAATGCTGTAACATTTGACATTCCTAATCTATTTAAAGTTAGAACTCAATCAGGTAATGTTTCAAGAAATTTATTTAGCGAGCCGGGTTGTAGAGAATTATTAATTAAAGCATCAGCTAAATATGCAAATTATACTTACAAAAATATTGGTGAAGACGCTAGTCGATTAATGACTATTATTTGTGCTCAATGGTCTGACCAAGATATCTATGAGTATTTAAACCTTTTAGACTATAGTCCAATAAAATTAGCAATAGGTGGTTTAACCGATTACAGTTATGATGAATTTGCTGATATGTTAATTCGGATTGATAAAATATTAAACTTGTCCAAATTTAAAAGAGTTCATTTTTTGGGAAGCGGAGGATTACGAAAAACAAATATCATTAAAGCTGCTTTAGGGAATTTAGACAACTTTTCTGTGGATAATACTACTGCTTATAATAGAGCAATTGACGGGAACAAAGCTGGAACAAGTCAATCTGGTTACTACGACTATACAGTAAAGAATTTACATCGAATCAATCCAGAAAACTTTAATTTAATTATGAAACTTCATAAAAAAAGTGAACAAATTTCAATTTTTAACACTTCAGAAATGAACGATATATTAAAAAGTATTTTGACACATCAAAGTGGTAATAGTTCACATAGCACATTTGATAATAGGGCTCGTCTAATAATTCACAATTTTGACGTTTATAGACACAATGCAGAATAAATCTAAAAAAGGTTCACATTCCCTTCATTAAGAATTCTTTTCTTGATGATTTCTGAATATCGTTCATCTAGTTCAATTCCTATACCAACACGCTCTAATTTTCGTGCAGCAACGAGAGTAGTACCACTACCCAAAAAAGGATCCAAAACTACATCACCCTTTTTTGTTGTCATTTTGATAATTCTTTCAATCATTTGTGTGGGGTAAATACATGGATGGTCAGTTAGTCCAAGTTTATTCTTGGTCATATTATTTACTCTATCAAAGTACCAAAAATCACTCTCTGGCAAATCAAAGTTCCACGTGTCTGTTGGATTTCTTCCTATTCCACCCTCCAATCTTTTGTCGTTTTTAGTTATATACGGAATTCTTATTTCATCTAAATTAAATTGATAGTTATTAATATCCTTTACAAACCAAAGAATTGCTTCCCATCTGCCACTAAGCCTATTAGTACAGTTTTGCATATTATTAAAGTGCCAGACAATACTATTTCTTAAAGCGTATCCCTTTTTTTTGAAAACGAAATAAGCAATAGCATCAAGGGGAATAATTTCTTTAGTTTTTTTATCTGGTATTGGAGAAACATTCAAAAAAAAACTACCATTATCTGTTAATATTTCTTTTGCACAAATTGCCGTTTCTTCTATTAGTTTTTCCCATTCTTCGAATGTTTTATTATCATCATATTTTCCATATTTTTTATCCAAATTATAGGGAGGTGATGTTACAATAGTATTAATACTTTTAGGTTTAAACTTTTTCATTGTTTCTATACAATCACCAATCACATAATGTGAATCACCAATTGATTTAACATCTAAAACACTATTACCTGTAAACTTATTTTTACTTGACATTCTCTAACCTTTTTTCTGCGATTTTAATGTAATCTTTTTCTGACTCGTACCCCACGAAATTTCTTCCTAATTTTTTTGCTACTACCGCTGTTGTTCCACTACCCATAAATGGATCGAGAACCAAATCGCCAACATTTGAACCCGTTTTTATAATCCGTTCAATCAATTCTTCAGGATATTGAGCAGGATGTTCGGTTCTTTCTGGGGAGTTTCCGCTAACTAGTGACATTCGCCATACATCAGTTGGGTTTTTAAGTTGACTTTTGTATCTATCAGGTCTATAATTTAATGCAGGTATTTTGACATCATCTAAATTAAAGGTGTATTTTTTTTTATGCTTTGTGAAAAAAAAAACATATTCATACCGTGAACAAAATCTTTTATTACTAGAACCGCCCCAATCAAAATTCCAAATAATAATATTTTTTAAAAACATATCTTGGAAATAATCCATAATCCAAAAAGGAGGAATCATATTTTCATCAGAATATCTATTTTTTATATTGAACCAAATTTGACCATCATCTTTCAAAACACGCTTGGTTTCATTTAATACCCTCATCAACATTTCACGATACAAATCTTCGCTTAAATTATCTTTATATTTTTTACCTTTTGCTTCAACTAATTTTCCATCCTTCCACTTATTTCCGTAAGATATATCTATATTATATGGTGGTGATGTTACCATAAGTGAAACTGACTTGTCTGGCAACTCACTCATCAATTCACTACTTTTATTAAATATTTTATTCATCAAAATGATAATTATAGTATGCAATAATACGACTTTTTTTTTCTGTTTACCTAAACAATCAAAAATATGAATATACTAACATTCTCAAGTTTTATTAAATAGATTTCAGAAAAGCATAAGTTGATTAATTCACTTTTAATATTATAAACTTAATAAAAAAACAATAATTGAAAGGATAACATTAAGTGAATAGAAACCTGAAAACGTTTTTTGAATAGCCAAATATGGAACTGCTTAAACCCGTATATACAAAAATGATTTTAAATTGGTAGCTGACTTTTATGGGGTTGTACAGTAGAAAAACCAACACAACAAATATGTGTACTCTCTTTCGTCTTTAAGGGGAGCAGGAAATTGAAACCCTTGTATAAATTGCAAGGGTTTTTTTATGCTGTTTTTGTCTTGTCCTTAAAACAACACTCCAAAAAATTTTCAACACCTGAAAAAGTAGCATTTCCCAAGGTATAATTTTAAATCTGCTCAACAGTTATATAATAACTAAGTTTAGCCTAACACTTCTACGTTAAATTGAAACGATACTACTAACTTAGTCATTCAAATTGCATTATCACTAATAGAGGCTTTGCTAAAAACACGATTGTACAATGCACAAAAAAATATTGTTCTTCATTTGCATCATCCATATTGGGTTAATTGTTCAAAGTCAAGATTTAAATTTTAAAACGCTAACTGTAAACGATGGCTTATCTCAACACGATGTAAGTTGTATACTGCAAGACAGTTATGGTTTTGTTTGGATTGGCACTTATGATGGATTAAACCGTTACGATGGATTTAATGTGCTGAATTATTTTCATAAAACCAATGATACAGCAAGTCTTTCTAGTAACCGTATTCTTTGTTTGTTTGAAGATTCTAAAAAACGAATATGGATTGGTACCGATGGTGGTGGCTTAAATTATTATTCGCTCATTACCGAAAAATTTGTTCGGGTTGAAACACCAAAAGGTTTTGATAAAATTAATGGTATAGTAGAAAATAGTAAAGGTGAACTCTTTTTTGCTACAACAGGTGGTATTCTTAAAACCACAAAAAATGAGACGGTTTCTGTTGATATTCTTCAACTGCCTGTTACAGGATTACGAATTACAGATATTGATATCAGGAAGAATGACAACATGTTTTTTTCAACCAACCAAGGTATATGGACTTTAGAAAATGGTAGTTGTAAGCAAATAGCTGGCACAGAAAATAGCTATTGTTCAAAATTAATTATAGATAGAAATGGTAAACTATGGAGTATTTTAAATGGTCAGCTAAAGGTGATACAAAAGCTACAATCATCATATACGATACAAGCCTTTGTTAATTTGCCTAGCATTAAAAGTGGGGCTCTAGGTGAATCGAAAGATGGTACCATTTGGTTTGGAACGGACAAGCATGGTTTATTTGGCATTTCTCCAAAAGATTATGCTATCATTCAAAACATTAAATATAATCCACTTAACAATAGAGGATTGTTAAGCAATACCATTTTAAACTTGTATTGCGACAAAGACAATATTTTATGGGTTGCGAACCGTCAGGGACTTTGTTTTACCAATCTCTCACAAAAAGGCTTTAATCATGTTTCGTTTGAAGGATTAAGCAATGTAGATCAAAGACCACATATTAGAACTTTATTAATTGATGATGAATACTTGTATTATGGTGCTCAAAATAGAGGATTTTTTAGGTATTCGTTAGCAACCAAAAAGTCTGAAGAATTAATTACTAAAGAATATATTAATCCTATTTGTATCAATAAATTAGACGAGTCTATTTATGTAGGAACAAACACAGGAATTTATACAAGTGAGAAAGGCAGTAATGTTTTTACACCAATTAATATTACACCACGACACGACACCATAATACCCATTCAAGTTCATGCAATTGCTAAAGATGAAACCGGAGGGAAATATTTTGGAACATTTTCAGGGCTTATTATAAAAAAGGGGGAAGTAACAGATTGGATACATTATTTATATCCACAAGCAGAAGTATTAAGAGGGAAAAGAATTTATAGTTTACTATACGATAAAGAAAATAGTTGTGTTTGGATTGGTACAATTAGCAATGGCTTGTATAAATTGAACCTTACCAAAGAGGGTAGCTTTCTTTCGCTAGAACTGTATAATAAAAACATGAAATCCAATTATCATATTATCGATAACAATATTTGGTGTTTTTATAAAGATAAAGCTGGTAACCTTTGGATTGGCACAGATGCTGGACTGCTTCAGAAATCCAAAAATTCAAATATAATAACACATATATATGTTGAAGAAATCGTTGATAAAAAAATTATGGGAATTTTAGGAGATGATGAGGGAAACCTTTGGTTAACCAATTCGCAGGGGCTCATACGTTTTCATACAATTAACCACACTTTTAGAAGATACTCATACAGCGATGGATTACAATCTAGCACATTTACCGAAGCTGTTGGCAAAGGAAAAGATGGAACACTTTATTTTGGGGGCATCAATGGAATTGACTTTTTTAACCCAAAACAAATAGCTATTAATCCGTATAAAACGGCTATTGCCATTTCTGATTTTAAAATTCATAACATCAGTGTCTCTCCAACAAAAACTTTTTTTGGAACAGTGATTTTAGAAAAATCAATTAACCAAACCGAAGAGCTTACGTTGAATTATAAACAGAATAACTTTTTATTTGAGTTTACAGGTACCAATTATGCTAATACTACCGAAAATCATTTTCGTTATAAATTAGAGGGCTACGATTCGGGCTGGATTTATAAAACTGGTAAAGATCGTTTTGCAAGTTATTCTAATCTCGACCCTGGAAAGTACGTTTTTTGGGCCGATGCTGCCAATAGCGATGGTGTTTGGAGCAATGCTCCAAAGAAAATTGTAGTACATGTTTTACCGGCACCTTGGTTGAGCATTTGGGCTTATTTGGCATACTTCATTATTGGTGCAGGTATCATTTTTGGATTTATTGTGCTTCGCAATAACCGTCAAAAACTAAAACATGAGATAGAGCTGAAAAATATTCAATACGATAAGGATAAAGAAATTAATGAACTGAAACTGATGTTCTTTACCGATGTAGCACATGAATTTAAAACACCCCTTTCTTTAATTGTTGGCCCATTAAACGATTTAATTAGTAATAAAATAACAGAAGAACATCGAAATTTTTGTTTCAAGATAATCTCAAGAAATACAAAAAGAATGATGTTTTTAGTAAGTCAGCTGTTAGATTTTAGTAAACTGAATGACAATAAAAATATTCTCAAAATATCCAAAAGCGATCTTTCAGAATTTATACAACAAGTATCAAAAGCATTTTTATGGCAAGCGAAAGATGAAGAAATTAACTTCAATGTTATTGCTCCAGAAGTGTTTGAATGCTATTTTGATAGAGATTTAGTTGAAAAGGTTGTATACAATTTATTATCGAATGCATTTAAATATACACCCGTAAATGGAATAGTTGAAATTGAAGTAAAACCCATTTGGAACAATGAAAAGCAAATTGCCAATATCATTGTTAGAGATAATGGCAAGGGTATTCCAGATGCACAAAAAGGAAAAATTTTTGAACGATATTTTCATGGAAATCAAAGGTCATCATCGGGCATAGGACTTCATTTGAGTTACAGTTTAATTAATGCACACATGGGAGCGTTAACAGTTGCTGATAGTGCTTACGGAGGAACTGAATTCATTGTAACTATTCCTGTTTCGATTAATCATTATGAGAACCTAGAGTTATTTACCGTTAACGAGGAGAAAGCGGAGAAAGAAAATTTGTTTTTAGAATCGGAAGTGTTGAATAAAGAAATGAGCGAAGAAAATGAGCTAATACTTATTGTGGAAGATGACCATGATTTAAGAGCTTATTTAAAAAATTGTTTAAAGTCCAATTATCAAGTAATTGAAGCACAGAATGGAAAAGATGGCTTAAAAAAAGCTACAGAAAAGTTACCAGATATGATTATCACCGATGTGATGATGCCAGAAATGGATGGTATAGAAATGTGTAAACTACTTAAAGCAAATTCAGAAACATCGCATATTCCTATTTTAATGCTTACTGCTAAAACTGCACAAGAACAAGAAAAGGAAGGATTAGATGCCGGTGCTTTTGATTACATTGCTAAGCCATTTAATACACAATCTTTACTAAAGAAAATAGATAATATAGTTGAGTCTCGTAAAAGCTTTAGAAATTCCATTTCAAATTTCAACTTAAATGTAGACATCAAAAAACACTACACACCTTTTGATCAAAAATTGATTTCTAATGTTATCAAAGCCATTGAAGATAATATTAGTGATGAAGAATATTCGGTAGAAGATTTGGCTAAAGAAGTGGGTTTTAGTAGAATGCAGTTACATCGTAAATTAAAATCATTGGCCGGTTGTTCTGCCACCGAATTTATCAATACCATTAAAATTAATTACGCCACCAAAATGTTTGACAATGGTTGCGACCGTGTTAATGAAGCAATGTATGCTGTTGGCATTACCAGTTATTCTCACTTCAACAAACTATTTAAAAAAGTGAATGGCAAAACAGCATCAGACTACTTAAAAGAAAAAATAAGTTGATGTATCTTATTCAACTTGTTCTGCTGTAAATTATTTTATTGTAAAACTGTGTTGCTGATTTTTGCCAAGATTCAACTCTTTTGTTTTGCTTGAACCTAAGCCGGCAATAACTAATTTAGATATGGCAATATTGCCATGCTGTACTTGCAATGTTGCTGTTTTGCCTTTCACCAAACAAGTGCCCCATGCATAGCCATTGCTCCAAAAATAGGTGCCGGGCTTAGCAGTGATTATCATGGTTTTTTCAGGAGCACTATAATTAAATTCACTCATTGCTAAAATAGCCGACCAACTAGCCATGGCTCTAGCATAATGATGACCACATTCCGGCTCATCAAATGGATTGCGTTTTTCTCCATCAAATCTATTGCGAATACTAGTAATACATTTTAAAGCTGCTACTGTTTGTCCTTCATATAACATGCCTACGGCTGCTGCATATTCAAAGCCTGTCATAGATTCGGAAAAATATGGAAATGGAACTTTTAATCTACCCTTGGGCCAACTTGCCATAATTAAACCAGACTCTTTACCCATTACATAAGAACGCATGTTGTTGAATGTATTACCGAATTGATCTTTGTAGTTGTACTTCATCACTGTTTTTAATGCAGTTTGAATATTTTGCTTTTTCGCCAAATAACCTAATCCGCAAACATGGGCCATATATTGCCCAACCAATTGATCTACTAAACAACCACTACCTAACTGGAATTTTGGCACTTTTACACTAGTGTCATTTAAGTTTAAAAATTGATATGTTTTGGGGTCGGTAATTTTATGTTCATAATATTCTCCATTAAAAAGATGCTGATCAACCCATGCACTTCCTTTATTAAAAATTTGATCGCATTTTTCTGCAAAAGCTTTATCGTTAATTGCCATCGCCATGTTGTAACAAGACTTTAAAGCACCAAAATACCAAAACTGCATTTGTGGGTTTGGACCAAAATAATTTACATCCATTGTGTTGTGTTGTTTCCCTTCTTGTACGCCATCTTCATTAGCATCCCATCCGCCTTCAATCCAAGCATACGACATAGCAGCTTTTACTTTTGGCCAATATTTTTGTAAAAATGCAGTATCACCAGAAAGCATCCAATCTCTGTAAAAACGCATGATGGTTCCCATTTGTCCATCAGCTGCAGCTACATGATCGGCTTTTTCATTCAACTCTAGTGGCAGCAAAACCCTGTTGAACATTTTACCATTATTTCTAGTAGCATAGGTAAATTCTACATCTCTCATGGTTCGGGATAAATCGCCAAACAGATAAGAAGTTGCTGATTCGTAATTCCATACATGTGTGCAACTTCCATGACAAGAACCAAACTCATCAAAAATTCCTTCCCAACCCATTAAATGACCAGTTGGTACACGAAATACCGTTTGTGATCTTAAGGTTGAAAGATTAAATAAAGCAGCTTCTTTTACAACAGATGGTAGACTTGCACTTAAAAATGAATTTACAAAGTTTACTGTTTGTTGCTCGTAAGCTTGCATGTTGGGTGCTTCTTTTGCAATCACATCCCAAGCATTGCTATATTTTGAAGTATAATAATTCCCTATAAATTTTCCTTTATAATTTGGTCTTCGAGAACCGTTCCAATCTAATCGATTAGGAAAATGCCACGTAATATAAAACGTAAATGTTTGCGTTGATTTTGCTGGAATGATTTTTTTAACTGCTAATGATGCCATTGGATTATCATCTACTAATGTTTGTTTGTCTGTCAATAGACCATCGGCACTAAAATCGTCCCATAAATCAAGCATCGCATTTTCCCATTCGTTTTTTGTACTCGACCTACGGAAAGTTACTTTCTCTTTTTCTGGAGTTGTTAAAGCAATGGTACCCCAAGCTTGGTCTTCTTTTGATACGCTATCACTTGTCATATAAATACCCCTTATGCCTTGTTCATCTTTGTATGCATTAATATTTTTCTTAGCACCAACAGGTATATAATCACCTTTCCAATCACGGTTGTACGTACTTCCATCTTGACCAATAAAGTTTCGCATGTTGCCACCTACAGCAACTTCAATTGGAGCATTGGTAAGATTGGTTACTTCATACTTTAGCACAGCAACAGGTATGCTACTGACATCTGTATTTGCAGGAACAAATGGATTGAAACCTTTTATTTTAACCGATACAGGCAAGACATCGTCTTTCAAATTCACCTGACCAAATGGATAGGCTGCATCAAATGAAGCAGATGAAAATCTTGGTAAGCCATGATGATTAACTGAGCGACCTTCGTAATGTTGGTATTCACTAGCATGCAATGGACCAATCAACGCTTTGGTCATTGCAGCTTTACCGCTAGGCTTTACATAGATGGCAAAAAAGGGAGCATCATTTCCTGGTGTTACAGTACTGTATTTGATGCCTGGCTTATTCATAATTTGCCAGTCTCTCAATTCACCTCTACCACCTAATGAAACTGTTCCTGTACCAATACCTCCAAGCGGTAAGGCAATATTCAACAAATGGTTTTGATCGTAATGTTTTAAAACAGGCCATGCTTTTTGTTGTGCATTAATAATAGAATGGAACAAAATAAATATAATGAACAAACAATTTCGCATGTTTATTGAATTGATGAATTGTATAAAATCTACTTTGAAAAATGGACCAGAAGAAATCTATATTTGATGATGAATGCTAGATTTTAGATACTAGTATTCTTTCTTTTATCTCTTAATTTTTTAGCACCATAACCTACGCCTGCTGCTACTAGTAAGCTTAAACCTCCATCAATAGGTACATCATTTACATCATCATCAAAAACGGGTTGGGCATCTAGAAAAGTAGGTAGTATAAATAGTATACAAAGTAGTATGAAGTAGCTTAGTATTTG
>CALRLQ020000023.1:0-20315 GCA_943368735.1 Rhizobium sp. Q54
GGTTGAATTTTTATTGAAGGCTTATCTTTAGCCCATTCAGAATACTCAATTATTAAACGATTTAATCAACATGCAACTTTCTTCTTTACTCGACAGATTTAGCGAACCCGAAACACTAAAAATGGCCAAACTTGGTCGTGAATTAAGGGCTCAAGGTATTGATGTTATTGACCTTAGCCTTGGTGAACCAGATTTTGATACTCCACAACACATTAAAGATGCGGCAATAAAAGCTATTAATGATAATTGGAGTCATTATACTCCTGTTGCTGGCTTTTTAGATTTACGTGAAGCCGTTTGTACAAAACTAAAAAGAGATAATAATTTAGATTATAAGCCTGAACAAATTGTAACTTCTACAGGTGCAAAGCAAAGTTTGGCCAATGTTATGTTGGCATTGGTTGAAGCTGGTGATGAAGTAATTATTCCAACACCATTTTGGGTAACGTATAGCGAATTGGTAAAAATTGCTGGAGGTACAGTTGTGCAAGTACAAACCTCACCAGAAAGTGGATTTAAAATTTCAGCAGCACAATTAGAAGCATCGATTACAGAAAAATCGAAAGTGTTTTTATTCTCTTCTCCTTGTAACCCAAGTGGTGCAGTATATAGTAAAACAGAATTGGCAGCATTGGCCGAAGTGTTTAGAAAATATCCAAATATTTATATTATTTCAGATGAAATTTATGAATACATCAACTTTGTTGGCGAGCATGAAAGCATTGCACAATTTGAAGATTTAAAAGATCGTGTAATTATTGTAAATGGCTTGAGTAAAGGCTTTGCAATGACTGGCTGGCGTTTGGGCTACACAGCTTCTAACGTAACTGTTGCAAAAGCAATGGAAAAACTTCAAGGTCAATTTACTAGTGGTACTTGTTCAATTACACAAAAAGCAGCAGTTGTTGCGTTGACAACAGACTTACGTCCTTCTTTTGAAATGACAGAAGAATTTACCAGAAGAAGAACAAGAGTATTGGAAATTGTAAAAGAAATTCCAGGCTTTAAAATTGTAGAACCCGAAGGAGCATTTTATATTTTCCCCGATGTAAGTTATTACTATGGAAAATCTGATGGAACAAATACCATTGCCAATGCTTCTGAATTTTGCATGTATTTATTAAATACAGCTCATGTAAGTAGTGTAATGGGCGATGCATTTGGAGAACCAAGTTGTGTTCGTTTTTCGTTTGCCAATAGCATTGAAAATATTGAAAGAGCTTGGGTAAGAATTAAAGACGCACTCAATAAATTAAAATAATTTGCATAGCATTATATAGAAAATTTTGGAGTATAAATAGTAATCAAAATTTGCTACAACTTAATATTCATAAGGGTTGTATAAAAAATGGATGAAAATATTTTCATCCATTTTTTATTGAGTCAACTTATTTTGCAATATCAATTTTCACTTTTTTATTTTTTATTTTCTCATTCTTAATTAAATTCAAAGTGGTGCTTGCTTTGTTTTTTCGAATAGCCACAAAAGAGAAAAAATCTTTCACTTCAATTAAACCAATATCTTCTTTTTTTAATTGCCCTTTATTGCCCAAGAAACCAACAATATCAATTTTATTGACTTTGTCTTTTTTTCCAGCAGCAATAAATAATGTAGTCCATTTAGGTTTTTCTGGCAGTTCATTTTGATCGTGAATACTCCATTCATCTACAGCAGCTCTGATGTATATTGGAATGGTTTCTTCTTCCGATAAAATCAATACCACTGTACCACTAGCTTCCATTCTAGCTGTTCTACCATTTCTATGTACAAACATATCTTCGGTATGTGGTAAATGATAATGAATAATGTAACGAACGTTTGGAATGTCTAAGCCTCTTGCGGCTAAATCGGTTGTGATTAAAAAATAGGTACTACCATTTCTAAACTTACAAATAGCACTATCTCTTTCTTGTTGTTCCATAGCTCCATGATAGTATTCATTGGCTATTCCTTTTTCTTTTAGTAAAGTACTTACACGTTCTACACTTTCTCTATGATTACAAAAAACAATGCAAGATTGACCGCCTATTTGACAAAGTAAATTGAACAAAGTATCAATTTTATCTTTCTCTTTACTGTGAACTAATTTAATGGCCAATTTTTCAATAGGTAAATCTTCATCGGTTAAAAAGCTTAGTTTTATTGGATTATCAATACCAATAAAACTAGGTATTTCAATAGCTTCGGTAGCCGATGTTAACATTCTCTTTTGAATGTTGGGTAAAGAACCAATGATAAAAGAAACTTCTTCGGTAAAGCCTAAATCCAAGCTTTTGTCAAACTCATCTAAAATAACATGCATAATGGTATAAATGACAATATTACCTCTGCGTATATGATCTGCTAAACGACCTGGCGTTCCAACAATGATAGCAGGTGCTTCTAATAAATTATTTTCTTCTGTTTCTCGTTTATGACCACCATAACAACTAGTAATTTTTAAACCTGTGCCCATTTGCTTAAATACTTGCTCAATTTGTTGAGCCAATTCTCTGCTAGGCACAATAATTAAAACTTGTGTTTTTTGTTTATTTGTTTGCAACAAAGGAACAATAGGCAATAAAAATGCTAAAGTTTTACCAGAACCGGTTGCCGATAAAAGTATAATATCTTGTTGCTGTTGATGTGCTTCTAAAGAAGCCAACTGCATTGCATTGAGTTCTTTTATTTTAAGGTTCTGTAAAATTGAGTCTACAGAAATATTTTGTACTTGCATAGCTGCGAAAATACAAAACGAATAACAGTAGTTATTTTTTATTCTGTTTGAGATTTAGTTTTCGAGTTATGAGTTATAGGTTATGAGTTATGAGTTATGAGTTATAGGTTATGAGTTATAAGTTATAGATTATGAGTTATAAGTTATGAGTTATAAGTTATGAGTTATAAGTTATAAGTTATAGATTGCAAGTTGGTGGTTACAACTTAAGTTATTGATTATAGTTATATAAAAGAACATGGCTTAATTTAATTTTCTGCCTTTTACCTTCTGTCTTCTACCTTTTACCTTCTGCCTTCTGCCTTTACAAAAAAAATCCCCATTAAAATGCATTTTGTGGGCAACTTTAACCATTTGTAAAGATTGTGTTGGGCTATTTTGCAAGCCTATGAATAAACTTGTACTATTCTTTTGCTGTTTTATGTGCACATTTCATGCAACACAAGCACAAAATGTTACGGGTAAATGGTATGGTGTTGGAAAAGTAGAATTACAAAATGGTGTTTCGAATGCCTACATGAGTGAGCTAATTCTTGAACAAAAAGGTAAAAACATCAGTGGATTGTTGAATTATTATTTTAGAGATAGTTTATTCAGCAATAAAATATCTGGCTCATTTGACGCTGCAAGTAGAACCTTGATATTAAATTCTACCCAAATTATTTTTCATAAATCGAGCAATACCAATACTGGTGTTGATTGTGCGATGAGTGGAAGATTTGTTTTAAGAATTGCTAAAGCAGAATCTGTATTAACAGGTGTTATGTTTGCCAATAAAAGCTTTAGATATACTTGCCCCGATATTAACTTTAAGCTGAAGAAAGAAAATTTTCAAGAAAGTTTAGATGCTACCATTCCTATAACAAAAAATGAAACGGATAATACAGATTCAAGTTCAACTCTCACTGTTGCAACAATTGTTCAACCTCAAATAGCTGCGGCACCTATAGCTATTGAAGATTCTATAAAAAAAGAAGCATTTGTAAAAAGAGAAAAAGTATATACCAAAGAGTTTGAAATTACATCAAAAAGTGTTCGACTAGAATTTTATGATAATGGTGCGGTAGATGGAGATTCTATTTCTGTATTCTTTAATAATCAATTGGTTTTGCCCATGGCTAGATTAGAAAATTCGGCCATTGTATTAAATCTTCCATACGATGAAAGTTTACCTTACAACGAGTTGAGCATGTTTGCCGAAAGTTTAGGCAGCATACCACCCAATACCGCTGTATTGGTTATTTATGATGGAACAAGAAGGTACGAAGTTTTAATGAGTAGCGATTTTAAGAAAAGTAGCACCATTAAATTGTATAAAAGAAAATTTTTATAACAACTTCAATGCAGATGTTGCAATTTGTTCTACATTTTGCAACTCCATACATTTAAAATGACCTCTTGGACATTCTTGATGCCCTATTTTACTGCAAGGGCGGCATCCTAATTTTTTTGCTTCAAATATTTGATGGGTAATATTGGCATTACCAAAATAGGGAGTCATCCCAAATGCAGGAACAGTATTGCCCCAAATAGAAAGAATGGGCTTTTTAAATGCAGCTGCAATATGCATTAAACCTGTATCGTGGGTAATAATGAGTTTAGATTTTCGTACTAAATCGGCACTTTCGTTTAAGTTAAATTTACCGCAAGCATTGTATATTTTAATTTCATCTAAAGCTGCTATACGGTCTCCGTCAGCTCTGTCTTCTGGTCCACCTAACAATATAATTGGATAATCAATTTTATTACATAATTCTTTTAGTTTGGCTACTGGCATTTTTTTGGTATTTAATGCTGCACCAATTACTACACCAATATATCCAAATTGATGAGATGCTGGAATATCATTGCCATTAATTTCATCTTTTGCAGGAATAAAATAATCTAATCCTTTTCCATCATTGCTTACACCAAAGCTTTTAACGGTTTCAAAATTTCTATCTACAATATGAATATTGGGTAGCGTATTAATTTTAAGAGCAGTGAGTAACCATTTTTTAATGTTCAATTTGTTGAAAGAAAATGCCGGAACTTTTAGTGCTTTTTTTATTCGAAGTGTTCTAATATTATGGTGTAAGTCTATTATATAGTTGTATTCTTCTTGTTGTAATTCATGCAACATTAATTCCCAGCTTTCGTCTAATAAAATTAGTTTATCTATGTAAGGATTCGTTTCAAGAATGCCTTTAAAAGATTTCTTGGTTAAAAAATGTACCTCAGCATTGGGTACTTGTTGTTTTAAGCAACGAATGATAGGTGTTGTTAAAACAATATCGCCAATAGAAGAAAAACGAATGATGAGAAATTTCATACTATTTGTTGAATAATTGATATGAACAAATAAAGCTAATTAATTAAGAAGTTTAAATGTATAATTTATAATCAATCATTCAACATTAAACTCATAAACTATTAAACTTTAAACTACAGAACTTTCTATGGTAACATTTCTTCTACTTCTAAATAATCTAAATCTTTATGAAAAGTTTCTTCGGTAAAATAGAATGCAACAAACGTAATAGCCAACACAATAACACCTGTAACAACGCCACTTTTCCAAAGATCCCATTTAAAAACCCCTTGAAATATATCTAAAAACATTAGGTTAATTAAAGGCAATGCACCTCTTACAACGTTAGGTATAGTAGTTGCAGCAGTTGCTCTTAAATTGGTGCCAAATTGCTCGGCTCCCATGGTTACAAAAATTGCCCAAAAGCCAGTGCTAAAGCCTAAGAATCCACATATTGCATACATTCTTGCATCGGTATTATTGTAGTTACTAAAAAATAAAATAAGCCCCACAATACAAAGTATATAAAATGATAACAATGCTTTTTTACGGCTTTGAAAATATTGACTTAGTAATCCTATTAAAATATCTCCAATGGCAATTCCTAAATATGCAAACATAATTGCACGACCACTTACAATTAAATTTTGCCCATAAAAATCTGTTGCAAAACGATTACTGTAGTTTACTAAAATACCAATTACATACCAAGTTGGTAAGCCAATTAAAATAGCTAAAAAATATTTCTTAAATCTTTTTTTATTGTTGAAAAACATTAAAAAGTTTCCTCTTACAACACCTGCTTGTTCTTTGGTATTTTTAAACATACCACTCTCTGCAACACTTACTCTTAATAACAATAATCCAACGCCTAAGCCTCCGCCAATTTTATAACATAAACGCCAATCTTCATTGGTGAACTGAAATGTATAGTAGGCAAATACAGCACCAAATAAACCAACGCCAGCAACTAAAGATGTACCAATGCCTCTTTTACTTTTAGGTAATAATTCACTTACTAAAGTAATGCCAGCACCCAATTCTCCTGCTAATCCAATACCTGCAACAAACCTTGCCCAAGCGTATTGATTTACTGTTTGTACATAACCAGTTAAAAAATTAGCAATTGAATACATGGCTATAGAACCAAACAATACACTTAATCGACCTTTTTTATCGCCTAATGTTCCCCAAACTATTCCACCAATTAATAAACCTATCATTTGCCAATTGATAATTTTAGCACTAGCAGCCAACATTGCTGCTTTATCTGAAAGTTGAATTCCAATACCAGCAAGACTTGGTTCTCTTACAATTGTAAAAAGCAACAAATCGTATATATCAACAAAATAACCTAAGGCAGCAACTAATACAGGTATAGAAAAAATTCCAAATTCTTTTTTTTGCATGGCAAGTAGTTTTGGGCAATCAGTATTTAAAATGGAAATATAAACCCATTTTTAAAATTATCAACAAGAATAACTAAGTTTTTAATTTATTTTAAATAGTAGTAATTATTCCTCCACGAAGTCTAGGTCTTTTGCAAATGTTTCTTTGGTATTTAGCACTGCAATAAATCCTACAATTAGTACTATGAATCCTGTAATCCATGCAGCAGTAACATAATCATTCAACATATTTTCTCCACGTAAAAATTTAAATAATAGTATAATGAGTGGCAAAAAACCTCTTACTAAATTAGGTATCGATATTGCAGCTGTTGCTCTTAAATTGGTACCAAATTGCTCGGCACTCATGGTAATGTATAAAACAGAAATACCTGAACCAAAACCTAAACCCATACATAATAAATACATATTGTTAGCCGAACCACCACCTTTAAGTACAAAAAATAATACTATAAATACAAACAAAATTGCATAATAAATGAGTAAGGTTTTTTTACGACTTTTAATGTAATTACTAAGCAATCCAGCTCCCATATCTCCAAAAGCCAAAGCTGCATATTGTAACATTAAAGCCTTAGGCTGATCAAAGTTTTCAATACCAAAACGTTGAGCAAACTCATCACTAAAACTAATTAATACGCCAATTACATACCAAACTGGTAATCCAATTAAAATGGCTTTGAGGTACCTTAAAAATCTTTCTTTGGTATTGAGTAACATTAAAAAATTACCCATTTGTACCGCTTTGTTTTTAGCAGTATCATAAAGACCACTTTCTAAAAAACCAGCTCGTAAAAATAACAAAGCAATACCCATTCCTCCACCAATAAAATAACATAATCGCCAATTGTTACCACTCCAATCATGAACAAAATAAGCAGTAATAGTACCCATTACACCACTTGTTGCAATGATTGTTGCAGCAATGCCACGTTTTTCTTTGGGTAATAATTCACTAGTTAATGTAATGCTTGCACCCAACTCTCCTGCTAAACCTAATCCTGCAATAAAACGTAGCCAAGTATATTGATCTACTGTTTGAACAAACCCATTGGCAATAGTAGCTAAAGAGTATAATAATATTGAACCAAAGAGTACACTTTTTCTTCCTTTTTTATCTCCTAAAATGCCCCACAAAATTCCACCAATAACTAAACCAATCATTTGCCAACTGATGATGCTTTCGCCAAACTCTTTCATCACACTTGCGTCAACACCTAACTCTGCTAAGCTCGATTTTCGAACAATACTAAACAACAATAAATCATATATATCTACAAAGAAACCCAATGCTCCAACTATTACAGGCAATGAAAAAACACCGTATTCTTTTTTTTGCATGAGGAGTAAGGGATTATGAGTTATAGGTTATGAGTTATGGGTTATAAGTTATGAGTAAAAAGTTATAGGTTATAAGTTGTAGGTTAGTAATAATGAATTTTAGTTTTTAACCTTTTTAGTTTTTGAATTTTTAGTTTTTACCTTTTTAGATTTTAGTTTTTACCTTTTTAGATTTTAGTTTTTAACCCTTTAGATTTTATTATTTTACTTCTTTTGATTTTCCTTTTCTTCCAGTTATTAATTTAATAATTACTGGTGCAGTAGTAATGAATACTATACCTAGTACAATTACTTCTAAATGACTTTTTAAGTCGAATCCGAATTGAGACAAAATCCATTTTTGTAAAAAATGTCCACCTACTAACATACTAAAAACCCAAGCTATACAACCAACAATATTGTAGTAAGTAAATTTCTTTTTATCCATTTCAACAATACCTGCAACAATGGGTGCAAAGGTTCTGATGATTGGAATGAAACGTGCAATTACAATTGCACCACCACCATGTTTTTCATAAAAATCGTGTGCTTGTTCTAGGTAATGTTTTTTAAATAATAAATTATCTTTCCAACTATACATAGCAGGGCCTACTTTTCTGCCAAACCAATACCCTATTGCATTTCCTGCAATACCTGCTGCAGATATTAAACCACATAACACTAACAATTGCATATACTCGTTACCAATAAAAGGAAAAGTATTGGTCACTAAATCGGCACTATAAATACCGGCTACAAATAATAAACTATCGCCTGGCAAAAAGAAGCCAACAAATAAGCCGGTTTCGGCAAACACTACAAATAACAACAACCATAAACCACCATGCTCAATATAAAACTGTGGTTGCAATAACTGGCTCCAATGAAATGCATCTAATAAAAACATTATTCTTTTTTTTAGTCTAAAAAATTATGATACAGCAGTAGTTGAATTTCCCAATTCCCCCTCCCATTTACTTACTACACTTGTTGCTAATGCATTACCAACAACGTTAGTAGCGGTTCTAAACATATCGCAAAAATGGTCGATAGGTAAAATTAATGCTACCCCTTCTGGTGGTATATTAAACATAGCACAAGTAGCCAAAACAACTACTAAGCTTGCTCTTGGAACTCCTGCAATACCTTTACTAGTAAGCATTAAAACTAGCAACATGGTTAACTGGGTAGTAATGTCTAAATGAATACCATAAGCTTGTGCAATGGCTAAGCTAGCAAAAGTCATATACATCATGCTTCCATCTAAGTTAAAAGAATAACCTAGAGGCAATACAAAAGCTACTATTCTATCTTTACAACCAAAGCGTTCTAATTCTTCGGTTAATTTTGGAAAAACGGCTTCACTACTCGTGGTGCTAAAAGCAATTAATAGTGGGTTGCTAATTCGTTTTAATAGCTCTTTCAATCGTCCTTTTAAAATAATAAATCCAACTGTTAAAAGTATGATCCATAATACTGCAATACCTATTAAAAAGAAAGAAAAGTATTTAATATAAAATTCAAAAATACCCAAACCTTTTGCAGCAACCACAGCAGCAATTGCACCAAAAACGCCCAAAGGTGCAAAGCCCATAACATAGTTTACAATTTTTAAAATTATATGAGATGCAACTTCTAATGCTCTAATTAAAGGTTTTGCATAATCGCCAATTGAAGCTGCTGCAACACCAAAGAAAATAGAGAAGACCACTAATTGTAAAATTTCGTTGGTAGCCATTGCTTCAACAAAGCTTTTAGGTATTACATGTTCTATGAAATTTTGTAAAGAGAAAGCAGTTTTTTTGGTCATTAAGTCTTTTAATCCATCGGTATCTTGTTGAGATAAGTTGATGTATTGCCCTGGTTTAAAAAAGTTAACCAATACCAATCCAATGAGTAAAGAAACCAGGGAAGCTGTAACAAACCATAAAATGGCTTTACCACCTACCCTACCAACAGTTTTCAAATCGCCAAGTTTTGCAATACCAACCACTAGGGTTGTAAATACCAATGGTGCAATAATCATTTGAACCAGCCTAATAAAAATGGTGCTGAGTAGTTTGATGTTGGTAGAAAAACTTTTATTAAAAGTAGCAGATGTATTATTGTGTACAATATAGCCAACCATAATACCTAAAGCCATGGCCACTAAAATCCAGATAGTTAAATTAGATTTCTTTTTAGGAGCATCAGTTGATATAGCCATAGAAGCAATTTTATTTAGTTTGGCAATATAGTAATTATGTACATTATAATGTTAGTTTACACCCATTTGTAAAACTTTTGTTAGGGTGAAATGATTTAATCATTATTTTTCGGTTTCAAATTAAAAACTTAACCAAAACGATTATGAGTTTATTCTTGAAAAAACCTCTTAGTGCATTTGAGGATGACATGAAGAAAAGTGAAATGAAACGAGTTCTTGGCAAATGGAGTTTAACTGCCATAGGTATTGGAGCAATTATTGGTGGTGGAATTTTCGTTTTAACAGGAACTGGTGCTTATTTTCATGCTGGACCAGCACTAGCATTGTCTTTTATTATTGCAGGTATTGCTTGTGTTTTTGCAGCCCTTTGTTATTCGGAGTTTGCTAGTATGATTCCTGTTGAAGGTTCTGCTTATGCTTATGCATACGGTACAATTGGAGAAATTTTTGCTTGGATTATTGGCTGGGGGCTAATATTAGAATATGCAATGGGCTCTATGACTGTTGCTGTAAGTTGGAGTGGTTACTTTAATAAACTATTACATTTATTTCATTTAGAATTACCCACTTATTTAACCCAAGATCCTGGAAGTTATACGGGTAGTGGCTTTTCAATGAATTTGCCAGCTACCATTATTGTATTGTTGATTACTGCTTTATTAGTTAAAGGAACCAAAGAAGCTGCAAAAGCCAATAACTTAATTGTAATACTTAAAGTTGCTGCTGTATTATTTGTAATACTAGTAGGAGCTTTTTATGTAAATGTTGATAATTGGACTCCTTTTGTTCCTGATGTTGCACAAGTGGTAAACAATGGCGAAACACATCCTGCTTATGGTTGGGGTGGAGTTATTTCTGGTGCTGCAGCTATATTTTTTGCTTATGTTGGTTTTGATGCTGTATCTACCCAAGCTGGTGAAGCCATTAATCCTAAAAAAGATGTTCCCTTTGCTATTATCATGTCTTTACTAGTTTGTACTGTTTTATACATTCTTGTTTCTTTAGTGTTGACAGGTATGATGAGCTACAGCGATTTTAATCCATTGGGAAAATATCCAGATGCTATTAAAGCTCCTGTTGCTGCTGCATTTGATTTAGCTGGTATGCCTTGGGCCGTATTTATTATTACCATTGCAGCTACTGTTGGATTGATTTCTGTAATGATGGTAATGATGTTAGGACAATCAAGAATTTTTATGGGTATGAGTAAAGATGGCTTAATCCCTAAATTATTTAGTGATTTGCATCCTAAAAATAAAACGCCTTATAAAAGCAATATTTTAATTGGTGTTATTGTAGCATTGGTAGCTGGTTTTACACCAATTGCAACCTTGGCAGATATGACCAGTTTTGGAACTTTGTTTGCCTTTACCATGGTTTGTGCTGCTGTTTGGTTATTGAGAGTGAAAGAACCAACATTGCCAAGAAATTTTAAAGTGCCTGCTTTACCATTAATTGCAGTTTTAGGTATTTGTATCAATATATTTTTAATGTCGCAATTAAATATACATGCTATACAATTATCAGGTGCTTGGCTAGTTTTAGGAGTACTAATTTACTTTGTATATAGCAAAAACAATAGTAAACTAAGAAAAGAACAAAAGGTATAAGAATTATTATATTACGTAATGAGCATAGTATGCCACATCCTCAAAGGTGTGGCATACGTTTTTATAAAGGTGATAACATTTATTGAGGGTGAGGCATACATTATATTAAAAACAATACTCTACAGCATTATTCTAAAGAAAATTTTTTATTGATGCTGAACAGTTATTTTTGCAACCGCTTTGCCGAATAGAGAACAAAGCGTTGAAGAGTGCGACGCAACGAATGATACATAGTTATTCTACAGCTCGTCTCCCAAAAAAAGAATGTCGGGTTGAGCTTGTTGAAACCGCCTTCGATAAACTCAGGCTGACAAAATCTAAATTTCAAATTATATAGTATTATGGGAAGGATTTTTGAAGTAAGAAAAGCAACCATGTTTGCCCGTTGGGATAGAATGGCCAAACAGTTTACACGTATTGGAAAAGAAATTATTATAGCAGTAAAAGCTGGTGGACCAGATATAGCTACTAACCCTGCATTAAGACGTTGTTTTCAAAATGCTAGAAGTGTGGGCATGCCAAAAGATCGTGTAGAGGCTGCTATTAAAAGGGCAATGGGTAAAGACACTACCAATTACGATGAGATTTTGTATGAAGGCTATGCTCCTCACGGTGTGGCTTTATTGGTTGAAACTGCTACCGATAATCATGTAAGAACAGTAGCCAATGTAAAAGCTGCTTTTAATAAAGGTAATGGTGCGTTGGGTAATAGTGGAAGTGTAAGTTTTCAGTTTAAAAAAATGGGTGTATTTAAATTGAAACCTGAGGGTTTGAATATGGACGATTTAGAATTGGAATTAATTGATCATGGTTTAGACGAATTAGGCGAAAGTGTGGACGATAATGAAAACCCAGTTTTAGTATTACGCTGTGCTTTTACTGATTTTGGTAGCTTACAAAAAGCTTTAGAAGAAAAAAATATTACTCCACTCAGTGCCGAATTGGAGTGGATTCCAACCACTACAGTTCCAGTAACTGATGCACAAGCTGAAGATGTAAGTAAGCTTATAGAACGTTTAGAACAAGATGAAGATGTGAATAAGGTTTTTCACAATATGGGATAAGGAATTTGTAAAATATGTCTGATGAGGGTGATTTGAATAAAATCACCCTTTTTTCCGGAAAAACATATTAGGAAAATTAATTTTCAGTTAATATATTTGAACTTGCAACTATATATCCTGTGAATGCTTCTTATATAAAATGTAAAAGTTTAATAAATGCGATTTTTGTTTATACGTACCCAATTACTGCTAGCTTTTGTTTTTTTTACAGCTATTAGTTTTGCTCAGGCAACTGCTGGAACAATAGGATTTCGATTATCACCATCTGGACCAATAACATATTCAGTTACTGTTACGCCAGGAACAACACCTCCACCAATTTATGGTATTTCTAGCGGAATAGACCCTTGTTCTGCTCAACCAGGATTTAGTCAACCTTATGTTTTAGATCAATACCCTTCTCAATATAAATGGTATAAAGCTATCAATGGTATTGGTACTATGATTTTTATTTCATCTGGTAAAGACCTATTAAATCCGGGAGTAGTAAATGAAAGAACCGTTTTTTTTAGAGTTGCCGATTTGCTTGACCCTAGTTGTGGAAGAGTAACTAGTAACAATGTAGTAGTAGAAGTAGCTTCACCTTTAATTGGTGGTAGTATTGGTTTTAACGGTAACACTACTAGTACTTATAATTGTGGCAGTGGAGTAATTATTAATAACTTTGGAACCCCAACAGGAGGAACAGCCCCTTACACCTATGTATGGGAAATAAAACCAACTTCGAGTAGTAATTGGGTAGACTTTCCATCGCAAGGTTTTTCTTCACTTTCTTCAACAGGTACATTAACCCAATCAACACTTTTCAGAAGAAAAGTTACCGATGGAAGTGGTGCAGTTGCTTACTCTAATGAAGTACATTACCAGTTTATTGTTCCCCCAACAGCACCTGTTTTACAACCTGCAACTCAAACTGTTACTATTGGAACTTCTACCTATCCTCAAAGTATTACAACAGTCACACCTATTACAGGAAACAACCCATCATATTTTAGTTATTGGGAACAATCTAATAGCCCAAGTGGGCCATGGGTTCAAGCAAATAATACTCTTTTTCAAAATAATTTTGGCAACTCACTCAGCCCAACAAACACCCCAAGAACATCTAGTTATCCTACTACCCCAACTGTACTTTATTTAAGAACAGCAACTTATAGTACATCTATTCCTAATGAGTGTCAATCTACTCAAACAGTTTATTCAACACCAGTAGAAATAAGAATTGTTACAGCATCTTTAACTGGTGGTACAATAGGGTTTGGAAATGTTCGTAGAAATACAACTCTAAATTGCGGCTTAAGTAGCACTATGCTAGAAGCAACAGCTCCAACTTCAGGCAGTTCACCTTATACATTTGTTTGGCAAACCAAACCAACCACAAGTGGTACTTGGAACGATTTAGTAGGACAAACTAATAGTACATCAGCTGTAACTGGTACGGTAACTACACCAAGTTTATTTAGAAGAAAAGTTACAGATGCAAATGGTAATATTGCTTATTCAAATGAAATTGAATATCAATTTCTTGCAGCTCCAACACCACCAGTTATACAACCAGCAACACAAACTGTTGTTCTTGGAAGCAGTACTAGATTAACCAGTTTAACTACTGCAACGCCGATTACAGGAAGTGGTTATAGAGATATGAATTCGTATTGGCAGCAATCCAATAATCCTAATGGCCCCTGGACTAATGCAAGTATTGGTTCTTCTCTAAATTTCATAAGTAGTTTAAGCTTCTCTACTAGTTCTCCAACACTAGTAGCAAATTTTAATTTTCCCCAAGTTGCTTCAATAACTTTCTATAGAACAGCAACCTATGGATTAGCATCTGACTTTAATGTTCCAACACAATGTGAAGCTTTACAAACCGTTTATTCTGTACCAGTAGAAGTGAGAATAATTGAGCAATCAATTAATGGTGGTACTGTAAGCTTAAATGGCAGTAATACTGCTACTATTTGTAGCGGAACTGCTCCTGTTTTAATTACTAATACATCATTACCGTCAATTGGAATAGCACCATTTACTTATACTTGGCAAGAAAGCTTTAATGGAGGCTCAACTTGGGTTGATATTTTAAGTACAAACACAATCAATTATCAACCTCCAACGTTAACAACTGCAAGATCTTATAGAAGAAAAGTAGTAGATGCAAATAATTATATTGGATATAGTAATATAATATCTGTTAACGTTACAACTTGTACTGCTACCCTTGTTGCAGGAAGTATTGCCTATAACGGAAATTCAAATGTTTGCGTAAACTCAACTTTAAATTCATTCTCTAATTCAGTTTCAGCGTCTGGAGGTTCGGGCACATTGACGTATGAATGGCAACAAAAATCATCTGTTGATAATATTTGGAATTCAATAGCTAATTCTAACACTGTAAACTATCAACCGTCTCCAATTAGTACTACAAATACTTTTAGAAGAAAAGTTACCGATAATTTGGGCGTAAGTGCATTTAGTAATGAAATTACTATAACCATTGCATCAGCAAATTCTTTAGATGGTGGTAATATTGTTTATGATGATTTCATATGCTTTAATACATCGTTAGCACCTATTCAAAATACAAGAGGTCCACAGGGAGGAACTGGCTCACATTTGTATACTTGGGAAAAGTTAATTAATGGAGTTTGGACTGCATTTACAAATCCATCTAACACAGCCTTAAGTTTATCTAACACAAGTGCCAATACAACTGTATTTCCTACAACCGGAAGTTTTAGAAGAAAAGTAACCGATCAATGTGGCAATGTTGCTTATAGTAATACATGTATTGTTTCTAGCCAGTTTGTAAGTGCAGGAAGCATCCAAATTGCAAATAACACCATTAATGCGGGGCAAACGCCAAATGTTATTCTTAGTGGTTTTATGCCATCTGCTGGTCAGCCAGAAGATTATGGACCGAATAGCCCACTTGTACTTTCTTGGGTTTCATCAACCAATATTAACGGACCTTGGGTTGTAATTCCAAACAAAACAGACGTAGGCTATCAATCAGGTCCATTATTTCAAACAACTTACTTTAGAAGAGTTGCAACAGAAACAATTTGTAATAAAAGAGATAGTAGCAATGTATTAACTATTAATGTAACTGGATTTTTAAATCCAGGTTCAATATCTTCTACACAACATAATACTACAATATGCATTGGAACCGCTTTAAATAATATTGCTAATGTTACTGCAGCATCAAGCAGTAGTAATACCATAACTTATGAGTGGCAATATATAAACACAACAGTTGGAGTTTGGACAAGTATAACCAACAGTAACAGTCTTTCATATACACCACAACCAATTATACAAACTACTAGATTCAGAAGAAAAGTAACTGATGGAAATAATTTAGTGGTATTTAGTAATGAAATTGTAATTAATGTTAATACTGTTACACCTACCTTACAAATTACCAATGGTACTAATGTAACAACTACTTGTAGCGGGGTTTTAACATTAACAACCAATGCCTCAAATATTACGAGCTATCAATGGCAAAAATTAGATAATGGCATTTACGTAAATATTAATGGTGCCGACTTAAGTAGTTACAATATTACTGAGCCAGGAACTTATAGAGTTGTAGGTACTTCTAACTGTGGTTCAACACAAATAATATCAAATAGCTGTACAGTTACAATCACCAATTTTGGATTAACTCCATCGGTTACTATTTCTACCAATTCTCCATTAAGTGGTTCTTGTGAAAATGTAGGATTTTTAACTTCAACCAGAGTTGCAATAAATAATACACTTCAATGGCAAAGATTAGTAAATGGTGTTTATGTAAATATACCTTTCGCAACTGAAACAATTTATAAAGTTCAAGAATCGGGAACTTATAGAGCAACTGCCACAACAATATGTAATGGAGTTACAATTGCTTCTAATGCAATTACATTTACTATCACTCCGTCTGGTAATCCAAATGAATTTGGAAATGGCATTTGGAGATTTTATGGATTTGATGGTACAAGTGGTGATTTGAGTCAAAATACTTATAAGGGGTTCTATGACAATGATGTGCCTACTAATCCAAATAATTTTTATACACAAGATCATTGGTACCAATATAATTCCCCTTTTGCAATGACTTATGATCCAACTCCCTTTACAAGTGACTGGTACGGTTGTAGCTTTCAGAGCAATAATAGTTTAACAATTGTTGCAAAAAGAAGAGGCTTTGATTGTGGCAATTATAATCTGTGGGTTAGAGTAAGTAGTGGAGATAGAATGAAATTAATAGTTGATGGAAATTTAGTTAGAGAAACTTACACCGCAGCATCCGGATTTTCAAACGAGTTTCTTTCTTCTCCTATTACTTTAAATGCCAATTCAACCATAGAAGTTTGGACAAGCTCTTCAACTGCTGGAACATTTATTAATTTTGAAGCAAGAAGAATTGGAGCTACTAATTTGGTTGGTGGTACAATAACGCCATCAACACAAACGCTCACAATGGGTGCAACACCTGCATTGTTGGCAAATGCCACCAACCCAACAGGCGGTAATGGAAGTAGTTATTTATATAAGTGGGAACAATCAAATCAATTCATTGGACCATTTACAGAAATTGCCAATGCAACTAATAATTCATTGCAATTAGGAGCTTTATATCAAACTACTTATTATAGAAGAAAAACTTATCAAGCTGGCTGTTCTTATGGAGCTTATAGTAATGTGGCAACCATTACACTTCCACAAATTGTACCTATAACTGGTGGATCCATTAGTTTAAATGGAGCTTCAACAAGTATATGCAATGGAGGAACGCCTTCTTTAATTTCAAACACATCAAACGCAACAAATGGTACTGGAGTATATACTTATACTTGGCAGAAAAATGTAAGCAATACAGGCTGGGTAGATATTGCTAGCTCTAATACTCTTAATTATCAACCTCAAGCAATTAATGCTGCAACTAGCTTTAGAAGAAGAGTAGTAGATCATCTGAATAATACAGCATATAGTAATGAAGTGAGTTTTACTGTCACAAATTGCTTTGTACAGCTTTCGGGCGGAACGATTGCTTTTGAAAATGGAGATGCATTATTGTGCCCACGATCTCCTTTAGGTAGAATTAACAATGTGACACATGCTACTGGTGGAAATTTACCAAGAACTTATCAATGGCAGCAAAAAGTTGCCAATAGCAATACATGGTTTAGCATTACTTATGCTACTGATACTACCTACACTCCTCCCCCAATTTCTATTACTACTAGTTTTAGAAGAATGGTGGTTGACGAAGATGGCACTATTGCATATAGTAATGTAGTTACTATTAATATTGCCTCTACTGGTATTTCTTTAGATGGTGGATCTGTAGTAACCAACAACTTTGTTTGTAATGCAAATTCTACTCAATTATTAAGTTTGGTGAATCCATCTGGAGGGTCTACCAATCATGGTTATACCATGGTTTGGGAACAACTACAAGGAAATAATTGGGTAGCAGTTACCAGTCCGAGTACACAAGCATTCAACCTCAATACCACCATGTTAAATACACCTGTATTTGCTTACACAGGCAGTTTTAGAAGAAAGGTAACCGACTTTTGTAATAATATTGCTTATAGTAATTCAGGTACCGCTGCTTCAGTGGCTTTACAATATGTTTATCCAGGTATTATTAACACTTCATCTAATATGATTGCTGCTGGTGTTGTACCAAGTTTAATTAACAATCAACTTTCTCCCGATGCAGGCTATGCAACTCAAAACAGTGGATTACAAGTAATGTGGCAACAAACCACCGACTTAAACGGAACATGGACTGTTATTCCAAACTCTAGTAGTTACACCTATCAACCACCTGCACTTACTCAAACTACGCATTACCGCCGTGTGGTAAGAGAAACACTTTGTGGTACATCTGCCACAAGCAATGTAGTTTCCATATTGGTTAATGCAACACCAATTACTTTACATGGTGGAGTAATTCAAACATCTTCTACCTGTGTTTTATTGGGTAATACTGCACCTGCAATTAACAATGTTACTACTAATTTTGGAGGAACTGCACCTTATACATTTGAGTGGGAGAAAAATGAAACTGGAGCTTGGGAACCAATTGCCAATAGCAATGTTGCAACGTTTAACCCTGGTAATATTGTTACGTCTACTTCTTTCAGAAGAAAAATAACCGATGCTACCAATGCATCTCAATATTCTAATGTTATTAAATTAAATATTCAGTATCAGCCTTTAAAAGGTGGATTAATTGGTCAATCTACTTTGCTTTGTCCTAACGATGCAGGAGCTAATTTAATAGAAGTATTGAATGCTTGTGATGGTGGTGGAAACCTAACCTATCAGTGGGAATATAGCCAGGGTAATAATGTTTGGAATGCTTTTGCAAACTCAAACTCCCCTAATTATTCATACACTAATTTAAATATGAATATTAACGTGAGAAGAAAAGTAATGGATGAATGTGGAAATAGTGCCTATTCAAATACCATTGCAATAACCATTTATCCAATGGTTGTTGCAGGAACTTTAACACCTACCGAACAAACAGTTTGTAGTAATGGTAGTACCAATACTAGAAACATTTCACTCATTAACAATAACCATTATACCAATGGAACGGTGAGCTACCAATGGCAACAATCAAGTGTATCGGCAAACGGTCCTTTTACCAATATTCCAAATGCTACACAAAGCTTTTATAAGCCAGTTTTATTCCATCAAACCATGTATTATCGTTTAATGGTTACTAGTAATATTTGTAATTACATAAGTTATTCAACAGCAGTTACTGTAACAAGTACCAATACTTGTAAAAGCATTACACAAGTTAAAACGAATACTACAAAAAGAACAGATAAAAAATGAAACTAGATTGCCTTTTTTGAAACTGTTGACTTTAACAAAAACACTTCAAAATACACAAGGGAAAAACGAAGTTTTTCCCTTGTGTATTTTGAATAATCTGGTATACTAATATCATTTATTGATAAATAGTTTTCAATCATTTCACTAACATGACATTGATAGTCTATCACTACGGGATTCTCTAAATATGAGATTCGGTTATAATTTTATGTTTTGCCATAGATGCTTATCAACCAATTTTCTTATTAAGTTGATCATTGATTTATACTATAGATTATCACTGGAATGGGAATAGACATGGCTATAAATAATCACTAGAATATCTTTTATAGCAATTTCTGCTTTGTAAAAAAGTACCAGTAACCCGTGAAGTCTTATTATTGAAAATTACAACATCGATAGATTCCTCCTTCCTCGGAATAACATCCAATTTCGAACTTCCAACATCAAACATCCAACCCGAAACCTTAAACCCTAAACCTTAAACCTTCTTCCTGTTCTTATACCCCATTCCCGTTGCAATGGTTAATAAAATAACTACACCACCATCTAAAGGAACATCGATAGGATCATCGGGTGGTGGTGCAATATTGTTGGGTTGGTTTTGATCCATATTATTCAATGCCATAGAATCTACCAATGGATTGCCTTGTGCATCGTATAATATATTGCCATTTTGATCCATCAATACTGGATTACCATAAATATCTAATAATTGCGTTTGTTGCTGTTGATTGGGATTATTCATGCCAATTTGTTGCCCCCACATGTTTACATTATTGCCTTGCTGACTAGGTAATACGCCCCAATTAGGATCTATTAATCCATCATCTGCACCTCCATTTTG
>CALRLQ020000024.1:0-17457 GCA_943368735.1 Rhizobium sp. Q54
GCACAAGGCAATCCATTGGTAGATTCTGTGGCATTGAATAATATGGATCAAAACCAACCCAACAATATTGCACCACCACCCGATGATCCTATCGATGTTCCTTTAGATGGTGGTGTAGTTATTTTATTAACCATTGCAACGGGAATGGGATATAAGAATAGGAGGTTGAATGTTTAGGGTTCTTTTTAATTTTTTCCAACTTTAGTTTTTAGTTTTTCAACTTTTAGATCTTCCCTAATCATCTCTCCCATTTCCTAAAATTCCTGGAATTGCAATTCTTAACCCACTTGTTGTTCTGCCATCTGCTAAGAAAGCATGCACATAATCCACACGAATAATTTTGAATATATTTTCTACTCCAAACATGGCTTCATAATAATGAGTGCCCTTATTAATGTATAAAGCATTTCCGCCAACTACAAAAAACCAATTCCACTTACGCAACAAAGGAAGTTTATTGGTAATTAATCCGTTTAAATGATACTCGGCATGTACTGTTGTAAAGAAGGGTGCTGTATTACTGTACTGATAATATGGTGCCAATTGAAAACTGTTTAAATAAGGAGCTGCAGTTACAATTCGGTTACCTTGATAATGCTGGAAATCTTGAATAAACACAGCATTATCATTAATAAATCCACCTAGTGTTGCTCTATAACTAAAACGTCCTCCTAATTTCAAATCTAAATTATCACTAACTGAAAAATTCCATTTAGTATAATCTACATCACTACCTAATACACCATTAATACCTTGTGTTAAACTAGTAGAAAATGTTGGATATTTAGATCGAACATTAATTTTTCTATCTGGCAATTCTATATACTTAGTACCAGGACGCCAAGATGCACCAATAGTAAGGCTTACAGCTTGATGACGAGTAAAATTTGTTGTAGTTATTTCGTGTGGAAAATTAGGTGTAAAAACTCTACCCTTGTAATCACGCCACTTTGTAGGGTCTGATAAGTTTTCTAATGGAATTCTATCTTGAAATTGTGCCGTTCCGTAAACTGTAATGCCATTTCCTATACCAGCTGAGTAGCCCAAACGTGCATACCAAGCTTCATATATTTTCATGTAATTTCTTACAAACTGTAAGGTAGACCAAGTATTATCTCTTGCAGTAATTGGTTGTGCATTGTTAAATTGAAATACCCTTTTTCCGCCAGAGAAATTGAAGTTGTTTAAATATTTTTTGCCAAAATTAATTCCACCAGTAAGGTGTGCATTGAAATGTTTATTACCAAAACCATATCTAAAAAAAGGACTGATTAAAATAGCTTTTCTTCCCGAATAACTTTTTCGATACTCTGGAGAAAAGTGTAATACTATACCTTCTACTGTATTATAATTAATGGTCGAAATAAGTGGTTCTATTGAGATTGTAGATTTCTTTTTCTGATTATCAAATGTTTTACCAGTTAACAACAATCCACTCACTGTAAATTTATTTCGTATCCTATCAATAGAATCTAAATATTTAGGATCTTTTCTTACTTGTTCTAAACTATCTTTCTTTTTATAATCTCTTGCTTCTGTTTCTGATAAAGGTATAGGTCTAATGCTATCCCAATAAGCTTTAGGTTTTTTATTGGCACTATCTTGTACTTTAATAATTACATTATCAAAAAATTTCTTTTTAAAAGTGGGCTCAATATTAAACTGGTCATATACTTGAACAAAGCTTCCAAAAAAATCAAATCCTAATAATTTACCCGATGGTAAAATAACTTGCTGCTTAATTACCCATTTATCTTTTAATGGAACATATAATTGTTGAATGTGCAATGTATCTAACAACTGCATTTGTTGTTCTTTCAATAAATACAATTCAGTACTTTGAATTCTCCATTCATTTTCTATAATTGAAATATAGCCCGAAAATAAAGGTTCATACTTACGTTTAGGAATTACTTTAATACGACTTACTTCTCTTCCATTTTCAAAAAATGTTCCTTCAAACTTATATTTATAATAATTCAAAGCATTGTTAGCAATAGGTGATACAAAGCCTCGAGGGTTTAAACCTCTACCAACAGAAATAATATTTTCGTAAAATGAAAATACTTGAGGACTACTAAAACCAAAACCATCACTATTACCACTAACTCTTGTAGATATTACTTCCACTTTTGCATCATTGGGTTTTTCAACTGAATATTTTGCAACAGTTTCACTTAAAAAAAGCATTTTACGTTTACTGGTATCGCCATCTTCAAAATCTACTGTTTGCCCCATAAATTTTTTAGGATAATTCCTTAATTGCATCTGCCCTTTCAAATACACTTCACACTCAAACTTTTTTATTTCGTTTAAGTGCTCTTCTCTTTTCTTGATGGCTTTTCGTATAATTTCATAAGCTGGATCTTCTCTATTAGTACTCACTACAACATTGGTTAAATTGTATGCTTGCTTTTCTAATTCAAAATTCACCACTACATTCTCTTTTTGAATAGTAACTTTTTTCTCTGTTGTTTTATGTCCCACATGTTGACACACTAACGTGTAATTACCACTTTTCAATTGTAAACTATACTCACCTTTACTATTGGCAGTTGTACCTTTTGCAGTGCCTTTAATGGTAATTGAAGCATAAGGTAAAATGCTGCCATTGGTTTCTTGTACATTACCAGAAATAGTTTGAGCATTAGAATTAGAAATAAACAAATTCAACACAAGACTAAAAAGAAAAAATTTGGACATATATAATTGTTTATACAGTTGACTTTATTAGTATAGAAATGAAATAAAACATTACAACTCAACGAAAATAAGCAGCAAAAACTAATTGAATATATAATTGTTAGACTCTTTATTTAGAACAGTTTGTTTGAAAGTAAAATGTATATGGAAAGCGACAGAAATTGATATCGATGTCGGTATCGTTTGCATAGAAAAAGCACTATACAGATTGAACAAAGCAATGGTTAAGGTTTACCTTCATTTTGATTTTAAATTCTAAAATCAGCATTTTAATATACGATTGTTCAACTATGCCTAATCAAAGTTTTTGAAAAGCTTCATTTGATGCAATTATTTGTATAGTAAAAACTGGTTTTATCTACCAATCATCACCATCACTTTTTGTTTTAAATGCTTGATTCATGAGAAAAAATGTATCCTCAATTCAAAAGAAATCAGTTACTTTTTGTTTAATCTTATTCAGCATATTGCTTTTAAGCTTAAACAGCTACAGTCAATTTGTAGCAACTTGGAATTTACGAGCTGCACCTGCCAAAACATCTACTGTAACTGGTGTTCAGGCAGCCAATGTAACAGCAGGATCAATGGATCCTGGTGCTGCATTTATTCCTAACGGAAGCCATAATAATGATGGCTTTAGATGTCAGCCAGGATCAGGCAATTGGCCTAATGTAATCACTGCAGGCTTTTATTTAGATTTTCCATTATCTCCAGCCAACAATCTAATTGCTAACATTACCAGTATCACATTTACAGCTAGAACATCAGGTAGTAGTGGTAACAATATTGGAAAATTTGAATACCAAGCAAATGGCTCTGGTCCATGGACAGATTTAGGCAACAGCGTTGTAATACCTGGTGGAGGATCAAATAATCTCACTCTAAATGGATTAAATGCTCCTTTTGTTACTGGTAATACTTATATAATTAGAATGAACATTTATGCCGAAGGAACAACTACTAGTGCAAGCAGAACTGTTTTTATTAGGGATTTAGTAATTAATGGAAATACTATTATTGCAGGTCCACCACCAACTGTTTTAACCACCACTGCAACACCAACAGCACAAAGTACTGCAACTGTAGGAGGTAATTTAACAGATATTGGTTTATCACCCATGATTAGAAGTGGTATTTGCTGGAGCACAACTATTAACCCAACCATTGCAAATAATTTTACTACCAATGGACCTTTGACGCCTGGAACATATACAGGTAATTTAACTGGCTTACAAGCAAACACTCAATATTTTGCAAGAGCTTATGCCACTAATTTAGTAGGAACTTCTTATGGAGATAATATAACTTTTACCACATTACCACCAGTTATACCAACATTAACTACAACCCCTGCAACTGCTATTACAGGCTTAAGTGCCAATAGTGGTGGAACAATTACTTACGATGGAGCTGCTACAATTACAGTAAAAGGGGTTTGTTGGGCAACAACACCAAACCCTACTATTGCTAATAATAGAACAACTAATGGTAATGGCAATGCTGCATTCACTAGTCAGCTTGCTTTATTAGCTCCAAACACTACTTATTTTGTAAGAGCTTATGCAACCAATAGTGTTGGTACAGGCTATGGTAATGAAATTAGTTTTACAACACCGGCATCTAGCCCAACCATAATAGCAATTCCATCGAATCTAGCTTTTGGGGATGTTACAATTAATTCAAATTCAGTTCCTCAAAGTTTTGCAGTAACAGCTATTTCATTATCGCCTGCAAGTGGAAATGTAACGTTATCAGCTCCTACACATTATCAAATTTCATTGTCTGCATCTGGACCTTATAGTAATACACTCAATTTACCTTACACTGGTGGAACCCTAGCTACAACAATTGTTTATGTACGTTTCAGCCCAACAATTTATGGTACATTAAATGGAACATTGTCAATTTCGGGTGGTGGTGCTCCAAATATTAGTGTTGCATTAACGGGCAAAGGTGTTCAATCGCCAAACGACTTTTCAAATAAAGGAACCGATTTTTGGGTTGGTTATGCCAATCATGAAGATATGTACAGCAATGCAACAACCATTAACTCAAATGGTGGATCTCAAAGAATGAATTTATATTTCACATCCGATCAAAATGCTGTGGTGAATGTTACTATTCCTGGATTAGGATATACATCTGCACCAATTGCTGTGGCTGCAAACACTGTTACTATATTTCAATTACCTAATACTATTGGCAGCCAATATGCTCAATTGTATCAAGAGGGAAAATCAGCCAAAGGCATTCATATTACTAGTGATATTCCAATTGTAGCTTATGCCCATATTTATGCCAACTATGTTTCTGCAGCTGCTATGTTATTACCAACCACAACATGGGGTACCGATTACAACACATTTAATTACAATCAAAATTCAAGTGCAAATTCAACGTCTTTCAACTACTTTTTTGTAATTGCCAATGAAGACAATACAGTAGTTGAAATTACACCAACGAATAATTCGTTAGGAGGATTAGTTGCAGGCAACAAGTTTACTGTAACTTTAAATCAAGGTGAAGTGTATAATGTTTTAGCTGGACAAGGAAGTGATTTTACAGGATCAAGAATTAAAACCATTGATTGTAATAAAAAGATTGCTGTATTCTCTGGAAGTGGAAGAACAGATTTAGCTCCATGTTCTGGCACTAGTAGTGACAATTTATTTCAGCAATCTATGCCAAAAGCTGCATGGGGAACTAAATATTTAACTAGCAGAACAGAAGGCACAGTGAGAAATAATATTTACAGAATTGGTGTAAGTGATCCGTTAACAGTGGTAAGAGTAAACGGACAAGCTTTACCTAATGCAAATTATCCTGCTGCTACTTTGCAAAACAATTATTATTATCAAATTGAAGATTCAATTCCATTAGTCATTACAGCAGATAAACCTATTAGCATTGCACAATATGTAAAATCTAGCAATGGTTGTACAAACCCAGACCCTACTGCAAACTTTGGACGTTTTAATGGAGATCCTGAAATGATTTTTATTAGCCCAGTTGAACAAGCTATTGATAAAGCCATTTTATATTCTTCATCACAACAAGATATTTCTTTCCATTATATTAATGTAATTATTCCAACTGCTGGAGTATCCACTTTTAGATTAGATGGAGTAAACGTTTCATCTAAATTTAAACCACATACAGAACCTGGATATTCTTATGCTACTTTAGACTCATTAAATGGAAATAGATTACAAGCTGGTCAACATGTCATAGAAAGTACCCAACCATTTAATGCTATTGCTTATGGTTATGGAGATAACAATAGCCGTAACAGTGACCCTCCAAGAGAAAGTTATGGTTACAATGCAGGTACACAATTGAAAGATTTAACACAGAATTTGTTTGTACAAAATCCTTATGCCATTTCTAATGAAGGTAAAGCTTGTAAAGATGTAAATTTCAAGTTTAGAGTTACCTTGCCTTATCCATCGGGTGACGTAAGTTCACTTACATGGAACTTCAACAATTCACCAAACTTATTACCCTCTAGTTCAAGTGTAACACAAAACAATCCCACATCGGATAGCAGTTTTACAGTAAATGGGAAAAGTCTATATGTGTACTCTTTACCAACTCAATACACATTTAATGCAATAGGAGTTTATACAATAAGAATTACAGCCAATGTAACCGATTTAACAGGTTGCAGTGGTTTAAAGGAATATACTTTTGATGTTCAAGTTGTAGATGGAGTAATTGCTAATTTCAATACCACTAATAATTTAAGAGTATGTTTAAACGACTCTACTCGTTTTGTAGATGCATCTAATGGTCAAGGATTTCCTTTAACAAAATGGCAATGGAACTTTGGCAATAGCACCATTGATAGTGTGAAAAATCCAGTTAGATTTTTATCACCTGCTGGTAACTATTCAGTTTCATTAAGAGCAATCAACTCATTAGGTTGTTACGCCGATGTAACAAAAACAGTAAGTGTATTAACCTTACCTACAGCCAACTTCACCCATAATGCTCCTGTTTGTTTAAGCAATGCAATTGCATTTAATAGCAGCACTTCAACTGGTGGTGGTGGAACAATTAATAATTGGGTTTGGAACTTTGGAGATAACACTAATGCTGCTGCACAAAATCCATCTAAAACTTATGTAACGGCAAACACATTTACTGTAAAATTAAATGTTACCACTGCCGATGGTTGTAAAGATTCTACAACAAGAACAGTTACTGTTTTACCAGTATTAACTGCTCCAGTTGTTGTTACAAGCACCATAACTGCCAATAGTATTCAATTTAATTGGGCTGCTGTAGCTGGAGCAATAGGTTATGAAGTATCTGTAGATGGCAGTGGCTTTACGTCGCCTTCAAGTGGAGCAACAGGATTATCACATGTAGTAAATGGTTTACAACCCAATCAAACAGTAAATATTACTGTAAGAGCTTTAGGAACATTGCCTTGTCAATCTGCTACAGGCACTGCATCTGGCACAACCTTATTACCAGATGTTGGCATATTTGTTCCAAACACATTTACTCCAAATGGCGATGGAAGAAATGACATAGTAAGAGTATATGGAAATTATATGAAGAGCTTAAACTTCCAAATTTATAATCAGTGGGGCGAAAAAGTTTTTGAAACCAATGATGTAAATGGAGGTTGGAGCGGCATGTATAAAAACAAGCCTCAACCCGTTGGTGTGTATGTGTATGTATTAAGGGTTGAAAACACCAATGGCGAAATTGTAAACAAAAGAGGTTCAATTAACTTAATTAAATAATCCATTTCATTAGCAATAGAAACAAATGAATCATATGAAAAAAATATTTTTAATACTATTTACAATAGCTACTTGTTTTTGGGCTAAAGCACAAGTAGATCCACATTTTTCTCAATACTATGTTTATCCATCTTGGTTAAATCCTGCCTTAACTGGAGCCATTGATGGCGATTATAGAGTATCGGCTATACACAGAAATCAATGGGGTAATATTGCCAATGGTTTTTCTACGATAGGTTTATCTGGAGATGTTGTTACCAACAAAAATTTAAATTTTGGTGGAAGCATTATGCAACAAACTGCTGGCAATGGTGGCTTTACATATTTAACTGCTCATGCTTCTATTGCATATACAGGTGTACGTTTTGGAGTAAATGGTGAACAACGTTTAGTATTTGGTTTACAAGCTGGCATGGTACAAAGACGCTTCAATACTTCAAAATTTCAACTGGGCGATCAGTGGTTTGCTGCAACTGGCTATAATCCTAATAGTCCAACTAGCGATGTATTTGCCAATCCTTCTTCTACAGTATTTGATGCTGGTGCTGGTATAATGTATTACGATGCATCGCCCAATAAAAAAGCCAATATTTTTGCTGGTTTTTCTGCTTCACATCTTACACAACCAGATGATAAATTCCTATCGTCTAGTACTGTTCAAAGTAAATTCCCAATTCGTTACACAGCACATGGTGGCGTAAAAATTAAAGCAAGTGAGAATTTAAGTATTACTCCAAATGTTTTGTATTTACGCCAAGGTAATGCTGAAGAAAAAATGGTGGGAGCTTATGGACAATTAAAGGCTAGTGATGTTACCGATGTATTGTTAGGTTTTAACTATCGTTTTGATGATGCCTTGGTTCCATTTGTGGGTTTTTATTATAAAAACTTCACATTGGGTTTAAGCTACGATGTAAACAATTCTCAATTAGGAAAAAATATTGGCAGTGTAAATAGCTTTGAATTTTCTCTTTCTTACACTGGAAGAAAATCGAAAGAATTAGCAGGCAAAAACTTTATTTGTCCAAGATTATAAAACATTAGCACATCAAATTTTAAGACGAATCATTTATAAAGAACTATAAATAAATAAGCATGAAAAAGCCCTTCAATATATTTTTATACCGAACATTTGTTGTTGCAATTTTTGCTGCATTCAGTTGTTCAGTTACAATGGCACAATATGTAGCCGATTATAAACGTAATGCCGATAAATACTATGCTAAAGGCGATTGGTATAGTGCTGCTACTTATTATGAAAAGTATTTAGAACAACAAAAAAAACCATCTAGCTCTGGTTATGAACCTTATACCATTCAAAGCAATTCAACCAAAAAGAAAAACAACAAATCAACAGCAGGTGCAACAAATGACAATGAAGTAGTGTATAGAATTGCTGAGAGTTATAGAAAATTAAACGACTATGGTAAAGCTGCTCCCTTCTATGCAAAATCATTAGCTAATGCTAAAACATATCCTTTTGCTTCTTATTACTATGCAGTTTGCTTACGTGCAACCAATCAGTATGCAGAAGCTGAAAAACAGTTCGATGCATTTTTAAAATCTCCTACCAATGATGCTGAAATTACAGAACATGCCAAACTAGAACTTGCAAACTGCAAATTCATTCAACAAGAATTGGCAAAAAAAGATGCTGAATTATACAAAGTACATAAACATGCAACCTCTACAGCAGTTGGTGCAAACTATGCTGCGGTTTACAACAACAATGAAATTGTCTTTTCTTCATCGAGAGCCGATAGCAGTGTTTTAACCAATAAAAATAAAAATCCATTTGTAAACAATGTATATACAACAGTTGGCACAAGCGTTCAAAAATTAAATTTGCCTTTTGAATTAGGTACAGAACAAGGTGCAGCAAGTATTACAGCAGATGGTAAAAGAATTTATTTTACCCGTTGGAGTAAAGCCAACAATCAAAATATTTCAGCCATTTATTTAAGTGAAAATAAAAATGGTAGTTGGGCTGAACCTGTTAAACTAGGCACCAATGTAAATGCTGAAGGTGCAAACAGCAAACAACCTTATGTTTCTCCCGATGGTAAATTTTTGTTGTATGCTTCGAATAGAACAGGTAGTGTTGGAAAATTTGATTTATGGTATGCTCCTTTAAATAGTGATGGAGAGCCTGGTTCATTTACTAACTTAGGTAACAATATCAATACAAAAGACGATGATGAAGCTCCTTATTATAATGCTGCTTCTCATTCGTTAATATTTGCTAGCAATGGAAGAGTTGGAATGGGAGGATTTGATTTATATGAAAGTAATGGTACACTCCCATCAAGTTTTGGTGCAGTAACTAACTTGGGTCATCCAGTAAACTCGGTGAAAGATGATCTTTATTTTACCAATAAAGGTTCTATTAAATTATTACAAGATGTAATTATAAGTACCGATAGAGGTTCAGCTTGTTGTTTAGAGTTGTACACTATCAGCAAAACATACAAAAAATTTGTTACAGGTATCATAACAGATTGTAAAACCAATTTACCGATTGCTGGTGCAACCATTAGTGTAGTTGATAAAGCTACCAACAACAATGTAATTGCACAAAGTACCGATGCTAACGGTAAATACTTCTTTGAAGTAAAAGCCTTTGAACCAGCAACTTTAAGTGCATCAAAAACCGATTATAATAATGGCAGTTTAGAATATAATGGTTTAATAACTATTGGAGCAGATAATGATACTTTAGTAAATACTTTATTATGTTTAGTTCCTATAGAAAAAGAAGAACCAAAAGATACTCCTGTAACAACTACAGATAAAGAACCCGAATCTTTAGAAGAACAATCAGTATTATTCGATTTCAATAAATATAGTTTACGTAAAGAAACTGCAACAACATTAGATACTTTAGCAGCTATTTTAATTCGTGAGAAAAACTTAGGCTTAGAAATTTTAGGTTATACCGATAAGTTAGGTAATACTGAATACAACTTGAAATTAAGTCAAGAACGTGCCGATGCTTGTTTAAATTACTTAATTAAGAAAGGTGTTGATGCCAATAAATTAAAAGCTATTGGTAAAGGTGAATGTTGCCCATTAGAACCTGAAACCATTAATGGCAAAGACAATCCTGCTGGACGACAAGCCAACAGAAGAGTTGAATTTAAAATTAAATTAAGAATGTAAATCCCTAATCACCCTCTATTTTTAAACACCCATTTTGTAAATTCAAAATGGGTGTTTAAGTATTCATAAGAAATTGAATAGTATCAATCAATAGTTTTTTAGAACCAATCAATTCAAACTATTTTAAAACGCTGCAATATGAACAGAAAAAAATTTATTCAACAATCTTCATTGGTTTTAAGTGGATTATTAATGAGTGATATTTTAGCTGCACTCCCACTTGCTTCAACCAATAAAAAACAAAAAGTTGCAATTGTAGGCACAGGGCATCGAGCTGTTGGCATGTGGGGTAAATTAATTCAAGAAGAATATGGTAAAGAAGTCATTGAATTTGTTGGTTTATGCGATACTAATCCAGGTCGTTTAAAATATGCATTAGAGCATATTGGCATTAGTTGCCCAACATTTTCAGATTTCAAACAAATGATGCAAACCACCAAACCCGATTTATTAATTGTAACAGTACCAGATGGTATTCATCATACTTTTATTATCCAAGGAATGGAAATGGGAGCCCATATTTTAGTAGAAAAACCAATGACTATTGATGAAGAAAAATGTGAATCTATTATTCAAGCTGAAAAAAGAACAGGTAAAAAAGTAACTGTTACATTTAATTACCGCTATTCACCGCATAGATTAAAAATGTATGAGATGTTGAGAAATGGTGATATTGGCGAACTTACTTCAGTAGATTTTCATTGGTATTTAAACACTTCTCACGGAGCCGATTATTTTAGGCGTTGGCATCGATTAAGAAAAAATAGTGGTACTTTATTGGTACACAAATCATCCCATCATTTCGATTTATTGAATTGGTGGATTGGCAGCGATCCTGAACAAGTGTTTGCCTACGGCTCATTGGAGTTTTATGGAAAGAATGGTCCTTACAGAGCCGAGAATTGCAGAAGCTGCAATCATACCAAAGAGTGCAAATTTTTCTTTGATATTACAAAAGACAAATACCTTACTGCATTGTATGTAAATAATGAACAACATGATGGTTATTTACGTGATGGTTGTGTGTTTAAAGAAGATATAGACATTTTTGATAAAATGGCCGTTCAAATAAAATACAAAAACAAAGTACAAGTAAGCTATTCATTAACTGCTTACTCACCTTATGAAGGTTACAGAATTTCGTTTAATGGAACAAAAGGAAAAATAGATGCATGGATAAAAGAGAAACAACCTTGGCAAGAAGAACCGTTTGATGTAATTGAATACACTCCAAATTTTGGTGATCGACAAATAATAAAAGTGCCTAACCATGAGCCAGGACATGGCGGTGGTGATCTGCGTTTAAGAAAACAAGTTTTTCAACCAGGTGAAGATACACATCATCAAAGTGCAGGCAGTCGTGATGGTGCATTAGCCATATTAATAGGTATTGCAGCAAGAAATAGTATTGATACCAATAAACCCATCAATATTCAAGACCTTACCTCTTTGCCCTTGGCTGTGAATAGAATTATCGTAAAATCTTAATTTTAATCTAAAACCATTCAACCAAACTGCTACTTTCTTATCTTGCACGCATGGCAAAAACAAAACAGAAAGAACAACCAATTATATTAATTACCAACGACGATAGCATTTTTGCTCCAGGAATTAAAGCATTGACTGAAGCTGTACAAGATTTAGGAAGAATTGTAGTTGTAGCACCCGATAAGCCTCAGAGTGGTATGGGGCATGCAATAACAATTGGCAGTCCACTACGTTTACAAAAAGTACCTTATTTAGACGGCATAGAAGCTTACACTTGTAATGGTACACCTGTAGATTGTGTAAAATTAGCAGTAGATAAAGTATTGCATCGCAAACCCGATATTTGTTTGAGTGGCATTAACCATGGAGCCAATCATAGCATCAATGTATTGTATAGTGGCACCATGAGTGCTGCAATGGAAGCTGCAATAGAAAATATCCCAAGTGTAGGTTTTAGTTTATTAGATTATAGTATGGAAGCCGATTTTAGTGCTGCTAAAACTTATGTTAGAAAAATTACCTTACAAATATTATCGCAAAAAAGTAGTAAACATTTATTACTTAACGTAAATATTCCTGCTGTGCCAGAAAGTTTAATAAAAGGTATAAAAATATGCCGACAAGCTTATGCAAAATATGAGGAAGATTTTATTGAACGCAAAGATCCACATGGTAAAATGTATTATTGGCTTACGGGTGAATTTGTAAATTTTGATAAAGGAAAAGACACCGATGTTTGGGCTTTAAAACACAATTATGTAAGTGTTGTACCGGTACAATTTGATTTAACCGATTATATTTTGAAAGAAAAAATGGCCAATTGGCAATTTTAACTACTACTTATTCAATCACTTAGTTTTACAAATTTCATGAAAAAAATACTCCACATTTTTACAGCCGATAAAGTAATCTTTGGCTTCATATTAGGTTTTATTGCACCATTTGTAGGTTTATATGGCTATTACTTTTTTACAGTTCGTTCAATTGCCGAAAACTACTTTCAATATTTAGAGTTTTTATATGCCGAAAGATCTTTACTCACCTCAACGATTACTTTTTCATTATTGGCTAATGCTGTTTTATTTACTATTTATGTTAACACAGATAGATATCAAACTGCAAAAGGAATTTTTATTATGACCATGATTTATGCAGTTCCTCTTGTATTGTTAAAATATATTCTTTAAATCCAATGTGATAACGATATTATAAGAATTGAATAATATACTCCCAAAAAAAAAGATTATCAGAACTGATAATCTTTTTTTTTGGAGGTCCCGAGCGGATTCGAACCGCTGTGGAAGCTTTTGCAGAGCTCTGCCTAGCCACTCGGCCACAGGACCATTTCTTTGCGGTTGCAAACATAAGGCAAAAGAATTTACAACCCAATTGATTACATTATTTTTTAGCAAGATTGTTTACGTAATTTAGCACTCTTAAAATTGCTAGTATGAACAAAATTGCAGAATCTGAATTAATTATCAATAGCCGAGGGGCAATTTACCATTTAGATTTAAAGCCAGAAGAATTAGCTGATACCGTAATCACAGTTGGAGATCCAGGTAGAGTTGCTCTAGTAAGTAAACATTTCGACTCTATTGAATATGAAGGTCATCATAGAGAATTTGTATCTCACACAGGCAATGTAGGGAAAAAAAGAATTACTGTAACCTCCACAGGTATAGGGCCAGACAATATTGATATTGTTTTAAATGAATTAGATGCTTTAAAAAATATTGATTTTGAAAGCAGAACCATTAAACCAACACACACTCCTTTAACTATTATACGTTTAGGTACTTCAGGAGCTTTACAAGCCGATATTCCGGTAGATAGTTTAGTTGCTGGAACACATGGATTAGGTTTAGATAACTTATTAAACTTTTATCGTGTTCAAAGCAACGATGAAGAACAACTCATGTTACAACAGTTTATTGCTCATACACAACTTACAGGCAATATTCAACCTTATTTAGCATCGGGTAGTACACATATATTAAAACATTTTGTAGATGGGTTTCATCAAGGAATAACTGTTACCTGCCCAGGTTTTTATGGCCCACAAGGCAGGATATTAAGACTAGGAATTTCAAATCCATCTTTAGTAGACAACTTAACCAGTTTTCGTTTTGGGAGCCACAGAATTAGCAATTTTGAAATGGAAACAAGTGCTATTTATGGTTTAGGAAAATTATTAGGTCACCATTGTTTAAGCATTAATGTAATTGTAGCCAATAGAGTAAAAAAAGAATTTAGTAAAGACAGTGTAGCTGCTGTTGGAAATTTAATTGAAACTTGTTTGGAAATTATTGAGGGAATTTAATTATTCGCTAGTCGTAAGAAACGAAAATCGCAAGAAACGAAACGATGATAAAAATTAAACACTTCTCATGCTAAATTTATCTCATAAACAATTAGATGTTTATAAAATAGCTATTAAACTGGTTGAAGAAGTTTACCAGCATACAAAGTCTTTTCCTACTGAAGAACGTTATGTGCTTACTTCTCAATTAAGAAGAGCTGCAATTTCTGTTTGTAGTAACATTGCAGAAGGATGTGCAAGAAAGTCAAAAGCTGAGAAAAATAGATTCTTCGAAATATCAAGAAGTTCATTGGTCGAAATTGATACACAAATAGAAATTGCTTTTGTTACTCAATATTTACAGTTAAGCCAAATTAAAGAATTAGAAAATTATTTAGAAAGAACTTTTATGATGTTAAGTAAAATGATTGAAAAGAATGCTACTTAACTTCCGATTTTCAGATTACGATCTTCGACTCTGAACAATCATCTTGCGATTTTCGATTCCCGACTTACGATTTTTAACTACTAACCAAAACCCAATTACCATTCTCTACTCACCAATCACCATTAACCCCTTACCAAAAATATGCTCCTCAATTTTTCCAAATATCAAGGCACAGGTAACGATTTTGTAATTATAGATAACAGAGACAATTCTGTTCAATTATCTACCGAACAAATAAAATTTTTATGCGATAGAAAATTTGGTATTGGTGCCGATGGACTGATGCTATTGCAAACTGCTCAAGGTTACGATTTTGAAATGAAATATTTTAATGCCGATGGCAATGAAGGCAGTATGTGCGGCAATGGTGGAAGATGTTTGGTTCAATTTGCAAGTGATCATGGCATTAAACAAACAGAGTATTTATTTATTGCTATTGATGGTGAACACAAAGCCAAACTTGGCAGTAAAAAATGGGTGGAATTAAAAATGAAAGATGTACATGAAGTACAAATAAGAAAACATGGAGATTTTGTACTCAACACTGGTTCGCCTCATTTTGTAACACTTGTACAAGATGTGTTAAGCACCAATGTTGTAAAAAGTGGTAAAGAAATACGGTATAATAAAGAATTTGAAGCGGTTGGTATTAATGTAAATTTTGTTCAACCCATAGATGATGATTCTATAATGGTTCGTACTTACGAACGTGGTGTAGAAGATGAAACCCTAAGCTGTGGCACTGGCGTTACTGCAAGTGCATTAGTGTTTGCTCATAACGAAAAAGGTTTCAACAGAAAAAATGTAAAAACTTTAGGTGGTTATTTAGCAGTTGAATTTGATAAAATCAATGATCATACATTCAACAATATTTGGCTTTGCGGACCAGCTACTTTTGTTTTTAATGGAAGTATTGAATTATAATTTAAATAGTAGCTATAAAATTAAGTTTCTATAAAATTGATGTGTTTTATTTTGCTTCAGTTAATTTCGCCCGTGTTCATTCATTCCTAAACCTAGCTCATATCATGATTCAATACTTTAAAAACTTAGATGGGCAAACTGTTGAAATTACCAAACCCGAAAATGGTATTTGGGTAAACCTTGTTCCTCCATTTAAAGAAGAAGAATTTATAGAATTGAGTGAAGGCTTAGAAATTCCCATTGAATTTTTAAGAGATTCATTAGATATTGACGAACGTCCACGTTTTGAAATTGAAGACAATGTAAAATTCATTGTCATTAAAACTCCAACTGAAAATAATTCGTTTAACGATAGCGATGCATTTTACATCACCATTCCAATTTGTATAATTCTAACCCATAATCAAATTGTAACTGTAAACTCATTTGATAATGGTGCCATCAAGAAATTCTTAAATAGTTTTCAAAAGCGTCATCCCGATAAAAGGAATATGATGGTATTGAAAATATTTGAAAAAATTGTACAAGATTTTTTAGATTATTTAAAGCAAATCAATCATCGTCGTAATCAGTACGAACAAAGCTTATACGATAGTAATAGTAATGAAGATTTACTCAACCTCATGCGTATTCAAAAAAGCTTAACTTATTTTGTAACGGCATTACGTAGCAATGAAATGCTCATGATGAAGTTAGAAAGAACCAATTTTTTAGCATTGAATGAAGAAGAAAGAGAAATTTTACAAGATTTAATTGTAGATATGAGTCAGGCCCTTGAAATGGCCAATATCTACTCCAACATTTTGGGTAGTACAATGGATGCATTTGCAAGCATCATTAGTAACAACTTAAATAATGTAATGAAGCGACTAACCTCCATTACCATCATTCTATCGTTACCCATTTTAGTAACCAGCATTTATGGAATGAATGTAGATATTCCTTACCAACATAGCAATCATGCATTTTACATTCCTGTAATTCTGTCTTTAGTAATTTCAGTAATTATTGGTTGGTATTTTTTAAAGAAAAAATGGTTTTAATCGTTTGAACAATGTTTTAAAAATATTAGTAAAAAATTTATACACGAATAAATCCAATTGGCACGATTTTTCGTTATATTTTAATAGTTTTTTAAGGGTTTAGGGTTGAAAAGGGGGCTTCGATTCTTCGTAGCCCCCATTTTTTTACAACACTTATTGTTTTTAAATGTTAATTGCAATATGTATTGCACACTTACCATTGTTCGTTATCCAAAATTTTTAGCTTGGGCTGGCATTTTATCCATGGCCATTTTTCGTTTACCATTATTGCTTAGCAAAAAAAATAGTTTCTACAAATTAATGGGTTGTGGTAAAAATGGAACTTTTGATAAAACCCCCGATTGGCAACAATGGGCTTTATTAGAAGTTTACTCAGAAGACAATCAACCTACTATTACCCCTAATTTCATACAACAATATTGGCATTTTTTTAAAGCTGAAAAGTTAATGATTGAATTACAACCCATTGAAAGTCATGGTAAATGGGATAACCAATTTTGCTTTGGCGAATTACCCAAACAAACTGAGTATGAAGGTCAAATTGCTGTACTAACGAGAGCCACTATTCGTTTAAATAAACTCAGTGCCTTTTGGAAAAATGTAGATAGTGTTGCCAATCAAATGGCAACTGCAAAA
>CALRLQ020000025.1:0-15783 GCA_943368735.1 Rhizobium sp. Q54
GAACATAATTCGCTTATGTGGTTTCAGGTTTTTTAAAGCTACTTTATTAACACATTAATGGGGATTGTAAAAAGAAAAAAGTACCAAAAAAGAAAAACTATAATAGTAGTAGTTTTAATAAATTTATAATCAATCAAAACTAAAGGCCCCGAACGTTGGGCGTTATGCTAAAAAAAATACCATAAATTGGAAATGATTTTTAAGAATGTACATTTGCAACAATGAGTGACAAAAATTTGTACATTATAGCTGGATGTAATGGAGCTGGGAAAACAACAGCTTCATTTACAATTCTGGTTGACACATTAGACTGCAAAGAATTTGTAAACGCTGACGAAATCGCAAAAGGATTGTCACCTTTTCAACCTGAAAACGTTGCATTTGAAGCAGGTAGAATAATGTTGAACAGAATTGATGAATTACTAAATAAAGGGATTAATTTTTCATTTGAAACTACACTTTCTACCAAATCGTATAAAAGCTTTATTTTGAAAGCACAACAAAAAGGGTATAAGGTTACACTTTTATATTTTTGGTTACAAACTGTAGAGTTAGCAAAAGAACGTGTAAAAACTCGAGTTTTAGAAGGTGGACACAACATACCTGTTGATGTAATTGAAAGAAGGTATTTAAGAGGCATTCAAAATCTGTTTGACATTTACCTAAACATTGTTGATGCTGTTTTAATTTTTGACAATTCATTTGGTAATCATCAATTAATTGCCCAAACAGACAATTCAAGGGAACTTGAATTAATAGATGAATCAAAGTATTACAAACTAAAAAAGTATTACAATGGCAAATAATCAAAAAGAGATTAATAAAAAAATTGTTGAGGGGCTTGAAAAAGCATATCTGAAACTATTAGAGTTTAAAAAGCAGAAACAGACAGACTTAGTAATATTACAAGACAATAAAGTAGTACGCATTAAACCAAATTAAAGAAGCACAAACGCCCAACAAGAGGTTTTGTGCAAGTGTGGCTAGACGGAAGTAAATTCAGCAACAAATCAATATTAAACTGTAGCTCCAGCTTGACGGAATGCTATTCAGTAACAGAAATAAACATCAACAAAATCAAATAAATGTGGCTTGACGTTATGGTCGGACGGAATTCTGAGTCCACACCTGCACAAAGCCTATTTCGTTGCCTGCTATTTTATGACCATCAACCTTTGGATAATAGTATGGAAAAAGAGATAGAAACTTTTTATCCGAAAAACCGACAAGAATGGCGTGAATGGTTGCAAAACAATCACGACAAGAAACAATCTGTTTGGCTAATTTACTACAAGAAGAAGTCAAATATTCCAACTTTAATTTATAGCGAAGCGGTTGACGAAGCACTATGTTTTGGCTGGATTGACAGTAAATCTAAACCATTAGACAATGAAAAGTTTGTGCAATTTTTTAGCAGACGAAAAGTAAATAGTGTTTGGTCAAAAGTTAACAAAGAAAAAATTGAGCGACTGATAAAGGATGGACTCATGACAAAAGCTGGATTTGATATTATAGAAATTGCTAAACAAAACGGCTCTTGGACAATTTTAGACGCTGCAGAAGCATTGATAATTCCCAAAGACTTAGATGATGAATTGGAAAAACGACCAGAAGCAAAAAAGTATTTTTTAGGTTTAAGCAGGTCGGACAAAAGAAACATTTTACAGTGGCTTATTCTTGCAAAAAGACATGAAACAAGACAGAAAAGAATTGATGAAATTGTAGAATTTTCAGATAAAAAACAAAAACCAAAACAATTCGGTGGATAGAAAAACGGCATATAACAAGAGGTTTGGACTTATTTCGGCGGACTGAAACGCAAACTTCAACTTTAGAACAGCTGGCATCTGTAGTTTCAGCTTGACGGATATCGCCGAACAACAAAACTTAACTTCAACTAATTAACTTTACCAAACTTTCGTAACGGGCTGACTGTTTTTCAATTCGATAGCTATCGGATTCAGCCACAACGCCATGCCCCGAACGTTGGTGGCAAGGCTATTAAGCACCCTACTATGACAGAAAATTTAATACAGCATATTGAGAGATTTATTGTGGTTTCGGAAGACTTGAAAAATAGACTTTCCGAAATATCAAAATTGCAGAGCCTTGAAAAAGGGAAATTTCTTCATAAACCTAATAAAGTTTGTAACTATACATATTTTATAAATTCAGGTTTGGTAAGAATCTATTATAAAAAAGGGGATAAGGAAATTACTGACAACTTTTCGGCAGAAGATGAATGGATTACTTCCATTTACAGCTTTATGCAAAATATACCCGATAATTGTTACATACAAACCTTAGAAAAATCGGAACTAATTTCAATTGACATTCTTCAACTTGAAAAATGTTTTTTAGACTTTCCTGAAATGGAACGTTTCGGCCGGATGTTAATCTCTAAATATTTTGTTGAACAATCAGAAAGGATAATTTCATTACAATTTCATACTGCAAAAGAGCGGTATGACTTCTTCTTCAAAACAGCAAAAAATAAAATCCAAAGAGTTCCTCTTGGTATGTTAGCTTCTTACTTGGGTATGACACAAGAAACATTAAGTAGAGTTAGAGCAGAAAAATCCAGTATTTGATATACATCAAATTTGCCGATTTCTATTGATTGTAATTTTGTGCTTTGAAATTACACATTTAATCGAATGACAAATAAGACTTACGCAATCATTGGCATTTCAGCAACCATTTTATTTTGGTCGACTTATATTATTATGTCAAACCTAAGGCCAGAGTATAATCTTTTTCACAAAGCAGTAAGTGAACTTGGTTCAATGGGGGCACCAAACAAATGGATTTGGAATATTTTAGGTTATATTCTCACAGGTATTTTAATTTCAGTTTATTCATTTGGACTATTTAAAAATATATCTAACGGACAGGGAAGCAAGTTGCCGTTAATTAGTTTTGTTTTAAGTGGACTGCTTATGAGTTTATCAGGTGTTTTTCCAGGTGATTTTGACAACAGGCAATCACCGACAATGTTGTTCCACACAGTAGGAAGTTTTGGGAGTTATTTTTTTTTCTTAATCGGAGCATTTACTTGTCCAAAGCAAATGAAGAAATCCGAGTATTGGAAAAAATCAATTAGGCCAACATTAATATTTACTTGGCTGACAATTCTCTTTGGTTCATGGCCCTTTGTCTTTACTTCATACCCATCTCTTGGACAGAGAATGGTTTTTTTCTTTTATTTAATGTGGATTTTTTATACAGCAACACAACTTTATAAACAACCAGAAACTAAATAAGGACAGACGAGAAGAAGCCTAACCACCAACATTGGTATTGGTAAAAGCAGGGCTGATGGAAGACTGTTTCCCAGCCTTCACAAATATCTGTCCGTTAGATATCATTTAAAACGACATTCTTCAAATGATATACCAAGACATATTTAATTTATTTGGACATTCGGAATTCAGCCCTGAGGTCAAAGAACTTCTACATAAGGTTCATATTCCCTTATATAGAACTGAAAAATCTGTTTGTTGGCTTAGATTTCAATCCAATAAATGGGATTTATCATTATCGTTTATAGCGAAGAACAATTACAAAGGCGACTATGGACCTGTTGTCAAAGAATATACATCCGATTTTGACGAATGTTTTTTTGAAGAAATTGATTTTGGGGAACTGGGCAAGGTATTAAGTATCCTTTTACTTTACCTTACAACCTAGAATGGGGAAATAACGTAGAATTAGTTTAACAAAAAGTACCAATTAGAAAGTCAGAATCGAGTAGTGCTAGCTATGGGAGCTATATGATTTTTAACTTTGAGGACTACTGTTTTTTGACTGCTTTTGACTACAAAAAAGAACTTATTTGGCTAAGAGTAAAGCTCCTTGAAAAAAGTTTTAAACGCAAACGTGAGTTGACAAAGTCTTTGAGACAACAAAATAAAAATTTATTAATTTCCAATGTTACTGACTTTAAACTTTTAAGGGAAAAATCCCCAATAACATCTTGGACGAAGAGAATGAAAGAAGGTGATGACAATTTCACAATTAAAAATATAGAGGATTCAAAATGTCTGTTAACCGCATTTCTTGACAATTTACTTATTTCAACTGAACAAAAGAAAGCAAATTCAATTTATTCTGCGACAAGAAAAGTAACACAAGGCTTTAATAAACTAAAAATATCAAAATTTCATTGAAACGTTAGAGAGAGAGGAATTAGTTAATTATATTCATCATGCAATTAGAATGACAGGATTTAAAATTGAACCAGAAATTGATTTGACAGAAGAATGGCGTGAATGGTAGCAACAGATCTTTTCAATAAACGGTAGGCACAAAGCCTCGAACGTTAATTGGGCCTAATTAAACAACTTAATATAAAATGAACAATAAAATAAAATATATTTTAATCGTAGCTAGCATTCTTTTATTAGTTTGGACAATTGCCAGACTAACAAATATGTTACAATGGTTTTCTGCACCAACGACATCTAACTATCCGACAATAAAAAGTGGAGATATGTTCTTTGCTTCTAATTTAATGAAACCAAAAAAATTTGATTTCATTTGTTATTATTCTACAACTCCTGAATTTGGGAAACAAATTTGGGTGCATCGATTATGTGGCCTAGAAGGTGACACTATTGAAATCAAACAAGGAGTTTTACTTATTAACAATAAATCATTTGACAACAACCTTTCACTTTCGCATAATTATTTCGTATCTGTTAAAGAAATAGAAAAAGTGGGTTCAATAGAAAAAATTGACGAAACTTTTATACAAAACTTTTCTGCTGACTCAGCTATTGTAAATATTACAGACAAAACTGCTTTGAAATTTTCTACAAAATTGAAAAGACAAATTCTAACAAAAGACCATTATGATGATTACATTACTAAACAATATTCTAGACTTTGGAATCAAGACAACTTTGGTCCAATTGTTATACCCAAAAACAAATATTTTGTATTAGGTGATAATAGACAAAACTCACAGGACTCAAGATATATTGGATTTATAGACAAATCGAATTATGTTGCAACAGTTATTGGACGATAAATAAATACAGCCAATATGAGTTTTGGCGTTATGTCGGCGAACTGAAACGCATTCTTCAAATTTGACACATGTTGCATCTGTAGTTTCAGCTTGACGGATATCGCCGAACAAAAAATCTTAACTTCAACTCATTAACTTTACCAAACTTTCGAAACGGGTTGTTGGTTTTTCAAATTCCGATAGCTATCGGATTCCGCCACATCGCCAAGCCTTTTTCGTTGACAGCAAGCGTATTGCGACACCATACAAACAATGACTGACAAAACAATTCATAAATTTCTTACTTATTGTATTGCGACAGTTTGGATTGCAAACGGACTTTTTTGTAAAGTTTTAAACCTCGTACCACGACATCAAGAAATTGTTTCAAGGATTTTGGGGGCAGACAATTCTCGAACCCTTACAATTTTAATTGGACTTTCTGAAATTTTTATGGCAATTTGGATTTTAAGCAAAATTAAAACCCGACTTAATACAATTGCTCAAATTGCAATTGTTGCAACAATGAACACACTTGAATTTATTCTTGTTCCAGACCTTTTGCTTTGGGGTAAATTAAACTCGTTATTTGCATTGATCTTTATTTTTGTTGTTTATTTCAACGAATTTTATTTGAATAAAAAATTATCTCAATAAACATAATATGCTTTCAATCCTTAAAAATCATCCATTTGCGGTTGAGGCATTTTTTGAAAGTTCAACAGTTTTGACTTTTGCTGTTCCAAAAGAGCAAATTGAAAATCTTATTCCAGAATGTTTAACGCTTGACTCATTCCAAGATAAATGGGCTTTTATTGCAGTTGCTATGGTTCAAACCAAAGACTTGCGACCAAAAGGTTTTCCTAAATTTATGGGTAACGATTTTTTTCTAATCGGTTATCGTTTATTTGTTCGATACACAACCAATGCAGGGAAAAATTTGCGTGGATTATTCATTTTAAAATCAGAAACCGACAAAAAGAAAATGGAATTTATGGGCAACATTTTTACCCATTACAATTATACAACAACTGACATTCAACAAACTGAACATAACAAAACGAAAGAAATTAGTTCAATAAAATCAAATTTCAAACTAATATTAGATAAATCTGAAGAAAACATTTCATTACCTGAACATTCGCCATTTGTAGATTGGAAAGAAGCAAGAAGATATGCAGGGCCATTGCCTTTTACATTTACATACAACAAAGAAACTAAGGAAGTTTTAATCATTGAAGGAGTTCGACAAAACTGGACACCAAATCCTATAAAAGTAATTGATTATGACTTTGAGTTCTTACGGAATTTAAAACTTCAAAACTCTGTTTTGGCAAATTCATTTGTAATTAGAAATATTCCTTATCAATGGAAAAAAGGTAAAATTGAATTATGGAAATAAAGAGACGAAATTTTCAAGGAGTATTAAATATTTTGAGCTTTAACAGACATTTTTATGTATTTGGCTTAATTGCTTTGGCTTTTATCATCATAAGTTTTTTGATTTTTAATTGGTCAACTCTTTTGCTTTGGGTTGTTATTTTATCTTTTTTGTACGGACTTATTATGCCATTAATTGTATCGGCTTACGTTTACGATTTTTCAGGCTATTATAATTTCGATTGGTTGAAAAAGTATAGTTTTACAGACGCAGAAGGAAAACAAATTTTAAATATTAATGCCGGGTTTGACGAAACAAGTTTTATAATCAAGAACCACTTTCCAAAATCAGACCTGCAAGTTTTTGACTTTTATAATTCAGAACAACATACTGAGCCAGCGATTGTAAGAGCAAGAAAAGTAAGTTTAATATACCCAAATACGCAACAAATTACATCAAATGTAATTCCATTGAAAGACAACTCAGTTGATCTTATATTTTTATTGTCAGCAGCTCACGAAATTCGCACCCAAGCTGAAAAAATTCAGTTTTTAAAAGAATGTAATCGAGTTTGTAAACCAACTGCCAATGTAATTATGATTGAACACTTGCGAGATTTTCCAAATTTCGTAGCCTTTACAATTGGATTTAACCACTTCTTCTCAAAAAACACTTGGAAAAAGGCGTTTCTAGCAGCAGGATTTTCAACGTTTGAAGAAGAAAAATTTACACCTTTTATGTCAATCTTTAATAGTCGTCCATAATGCAGATACACTTAAAAATAATTGGGGTTCTTTTGATGGCTCTGGGGTTAATTCATATTTTTTTTCCAAAGTATTTCAATTGGGACAAAGAACTTAAATCATTGAGCTTAATAAACCGTCAAATGATGAAAGTTCATACATTTTTTATTGCCTTGACTGTTTTTCTTATGGGTTTGCTTTGCTTTACATCTTCAACTGAACTAATTGAAACTAATCTTGGTAAAAAAATATCACTTGGGCTAGGTATCTTTTGGACAGTTCGACTTTTTATTCAGTTTTTTGGCTACTCGACAGAACTTTGGAAAGGCAAAACTTTTGAAACAGCAATACATATAATTTTTTCACTACTTTGGGTATATTTAAGTGGTATATTTTTTACAATTTGGTGGACATAACCCAACTAGGCGAAAGAAAAAAACGCTAGCAGGCAACATTGGATTTTGTACAAGTTGGGCAGACGAAAAAACAATGAGCATTGGTAATGTCTCGTCCTAATTTAGGTTTACTAAAAAACAACCAAAAATGGACATCAAACAACAATGTATTACCGAGTATTTAAACAAAAAAATAGATTAAAGGCAATTAGCACCGATTGTAAATAAAAGAAAATCATAATTATTGCATTCATTACAATAACTACCTTCTGATCATTTTATCATTTTACACTCCACTCCTCTTCATCCCTACTTTTTTGCATTGATGAACATCTACTATAAAAACACCAAATTCTTCAATCACTTTTCCATGCATTTCGTAAAATCCACGTCCTGAAACATTATAGTATTTCGTAGTATCAGGAAAAAATACTGTATCGAGCCAATCTCCAGCTGCATCAATAAACGTATGAAAATACATGGTTTCCTGTTTTATCGTTCGTACAGGTTTACTCGTTATTAAAAAACCAATTACAGTTACGTTTTTCCCAAGGTGATTTTTAATGTTTTTTTGCTTTTACGTACAATGAAATATTTGCATCTACCAAATCAAAAACATTACAAACAGGAAAACCCAATAATTCAATTTCATCCATTGCATCTTCCGACGGTAATTGACGTAAAACCGGTAATGAAAATGATATCGGTTTTTCAATAAATAATGTATTTCCTGTTGTATGTTTTACATTCTTTTTATGTAAAAAATTAGCTTCCCACAATTACTCTTTTTTATTTTTTAACGTAAAACGAAATGCTCCTATTCGTATCAACAAATTCAATTGTTTAATTCCAATTGCTGCAAGTTCTACAAAATCCTGAATATGTATAAAATCACCTTCTTTTTACAGTTTTCTATTATTTCTATTGTTTTTTCTTCCAATACCTGAATATGTATAAAACCAATAAAAACATCATTATTTTCTATCCATATCAATCGTTCACTTTTATTTACATAGGGTAAATGAATTATATATCCCGTTTTTTGATTTCAGGTGAAACATAGGTGAAACAAAAAGCGACGAAAAGCGAATTCCCTTGAAACAAAAATCCCCGCAAACTCAATGTTTGCGGGGATTCGATAAACTGTAAGAATAGTTTTGTGATCTCGCTGGGACTCGAACCCAGGGCCCTATCATTAAAAGTGATATGCTCTACCAACTGAGCTACGAAATCTACCCTTGTTCCAAATTCAATTTGATGTAATCTTTTTGTTTTGGGAGTGCAAAAATAGGGTTCAATTTTTTCTCACCAAATTTTTCTTTTATTTTTTTATTCTTTTAGGGTGTTATTTTTCAACATACCCACTTCTAACACTTAATTTCGCATCACAATATTCAAATTATATGTCTGTTTTTGCAAATAAAGTAGTAGTTATTACCGGAGGATCAGAAGGCATTGGTAAAGCATTAGTACAATCTTTTTTACAAGCAGGTGCTAGGGTAGCTACTTGTGGAAGAAACTATGATAAATTGTATCAATTACAATCAACATACTCTGGCAAACCATTGATGATTCATACTGCCGATGTGAGTAAAGAACAAGATTGTACCAACTTTATCAATGCAGTAATTAAAAATTTTGGTTCCATTGATATTCTTATTAACAATGCTGGTATTTCTATGAGGGCAATGTTTGAAGAAGTAGAGCTAGATGCCATAAGAAAAGTAATGGACGTAAATTTTTGGGGTACGGTGAATTGCACCAAATTTGCCCTACCACATATTGTAAAAAATAATGGTACAATTGTGGGCGTTTCTTCTATTGCAGGCTTTAGAGGCTTACCCGGACGTACAGGTTATAGTGCATCTAAATTTGCAGTAAATGGTTTTTTAGAAAGTTTAAGAACAGAATTATTAGATAGCGGTACCAATGTTATGTGGGTATGTCCTGGTTTTACAGCATCGAATATTAGAAAAGCATCCTTGAATAGAAAAGGAGAATCGCATGGAGAAACATCTATGGATGAAGGTAAAATGATGAGTGCCGAAGATTGTGCTGTGCATATTATGAAAGCAATTGAAAAAAGAAAAAGAACTTTAATCTTAACTTTTACGGGTCATAGAGCAGTTTGGTTAAACAAACTTTTCCCTAAACTTGCCGATAGATTTACCAGAAATTATTTTTTTAAAAATGGCCAATTGATTAAATAAGTTTATTCAAATTTTTACGTTATATCAATCATGCCATTACTAACACTTACTACCGATATTGGCCAACAAGATTTTATAGTTGGTGCTATTAAGGGGCAACTATTAACTGCAATTCCAAACCTTACCATTGCAGATATAACACACTATTTACCGCAAGATAATTTTGCTCATGCAGCATACATCTGCAACAATGCTTTTAAATATTACCCCAACGATACATTTCATTTAATTTTACTAGATATTTTTGATACCAAAGCAGGACATTTCATTCTATCTAAATTCAACAACCAATGTATTATTTGTCCTGATAATGGAATACTTACCATGATTGCTGGTACAATTCCTGAACAAACTGTTACCATTCCTATTATTAACGCAAGAACATTAACCGAGATTACACAACTACTCACCAATGCAATTAGTGCTTTAATTAATGGTAAAACCATGAAGTCTATTGGCACACAAGGCTTAAGCATTGTGGAAAAATCTATGTTTCGACCAATGATTGGCAACGACTGGATTGAGGGGCAAATTTTGTTCATCGATAATTTTGAAAATGCCATCATTAATATTACACAAGCCGAATTTGAACAAGAAAGAAAAGGGAGGAATTTTAAAATTATTTTTAAGCGTAACGAAGTAGTAAACACCATCAGTAACAACTATTCAACTGTAAATGAGGGCGAAAATTTAGCTTGGTTTAACTCTGCAGGATATTTAGAACTTTCTATTAATAAAGGCAATATGGCCGGCCTATTTGGTTTAGAAAACTTCAACGAAAAAATGTACAAACAAGGTATGGCTGTACAAAATAAATGGGTATATCAAACCGTACGAATATTTTTTGAATAATTGAAGTACCCATTTCAACTACAAAATATTTCTCTTCTATTTTTCTTGCTATTATCTTTATTTCACCATGAAAATTATAGTTCGATTTTTTCAATACCTCTATTGTATTTATGCATTGCTTGTTTTTATTGTAATCATGTTACTAGCTTTTCCTTTTATTATGATGGCTTTGCCATTTGGTATAAAAGGTGGCAATTTTATTTATACCATTTGCAGAGCATGGGCAAGCTCATGGTATGTTTTGGTGGGCATACAACATAAAGACATTTATGAAGCTCCACACAATATTCATGAACAATACATATTTGTTGCCAATCATATTTCATATATGGATATTCCACCAATTGTAGTAACTGCCAAACAACCTATAAGAGTATTGGGTAAATACGAAATGGTAAAAATTCCCATATTTGGTTCTATTTACAGAGCTGCTGTAATATTGGTAGATAGAAGAGATGCTGAACGTAGAGCCAAAAGTGTACGTGCCTTAAAAGCAGCCATTAAACATGGTATTTCTATTTTTATTTTCCCTGAAGGAACATTTAATGAAACAGACAAACCATTGAAAGAATTTTATGATGGTGCTTTTAGAATTGCCATAGAAACGCAAACACCTATTAAACCCTTGTTATTTATTGATACACTAAAAAGATTACATTACAGAGGATTATTTGAATTAACACCAGGCCTTAACAGAGTAGTGTATTTAGAAAAAATTGAAGTAACAGGTTTGACTATGAACGATGTAGCCACATTGAAACAACGAGTGTATGATGCAATGGAAGAAGGCTTGATTAAATGGAAAAGTAAAAGTTAAAAATACTAAAGAATAAAAACTAAAATAACTAATAACTGAAAAACTAAAAACTATAGAACTATACAACTTATAACTAATAACTATAACATTTATATTGTCATCCACCCAAAACGATATTAACCTTTTCAATACAAGCAATACAAGCAATGCAAATAATGTATTTGCCGAAATCATTATACCATTAGCCTTGCCCACCACTTACACATGGGCTATTCCTGATCGTTTTAAAACTGCTGCTAAATTAGGTGTACGAGTAGAGGTTCAACTACGTAATAAAAAATATGCTGGTATTATTAGTAAACTATTGAATGAAAAGCCACAAGCTTTTCAACCCAAAGACATTATTAATGTGTTGGATGATGAACCATTGGTACACGAAAAACAATTACAACTTTGGCATTGGATAAGTCAATATTACATGTGTAGCAATGGAGAAGTAATGCAAGCTGCAATTCCTGCAAACCTTAAATTAAGTAGTGAAAGTATTTTAATTTGGAACGATGAAGATATAGTTGATTTAAACGATGGCTGCTTATTTAGCGATGAAGAATATTTAGTTGCACAAGCATTAGAAATAAAAAAAGAATTACGTTTAAGTGAAGTACAGCAAATATTAGATGTAAATCATGTTTATCCAATTATTAAAAAATTAATAGAGAAAAAAGTGTGTTTTGTTTGGGAAGAATTAAAAGAGAAATACAAAGAAAAAACGGAAACATATATTACCCTACATCCAACTTATTTAAATGAAGAAAAATTAGCCGATTTACTCAACAACTGGAGTAAAGCACCCAAACAAATGGAGCTACTACTCTCCTATTTACATTTAATTAAAACTGAAGGTGAAGTTACACAACCTCAATTACTGAAAAAAAGCAATGCTTCTGCTGCACAACTCAAAGGCTTAATTGATAAACAAATTTTAATAGCTGAAAAAAGAAGTACGGATAGAATAAAATCTTTGCCTAAAGACATTACAATAGATTTCACTTTATCGCCTGCACAACAAAAAGCACTTAACGATATAGAAACTAGTTTTACCACTAAAAATGTAACCCTTTTACATGGTGTAACAGCAAGTGGCAAAACACAAATTTATATTGAGCTCATTCAGCAGTATATACAGCAAGGCAAACAAGTGTTATATATGCTGCCGGAGATTGCTTTAACTGCTCAAATGATACGTAGATTACAAAAACATTTTGGCGGACATATTGCAATTTATCATTCTAAATTTAACCCTAATGAAAGAGTAGAAATTTGGAATAAAGTTAAAGACGGTACTATTAAGGCTGTGCTTGGTGCAAGAAGTTCTTTGTTTTTGCCATTCAAAGATTTAGGATTAATTATTGCCGATGAAGAACATGATGCAAGCTATAAACAACAAGACCCAGCACCCCGTTATAACGCAAGAGATGCTGCTATTTATTATGCTTCTTTATTTAATGCTAAAGTATTGTTAGGTAGTGCAACCCCATCAATTGAAAGTTATGCCAATGCTATAGATGGCAAATTCGCATTAGTTGAACTACAAGAACGTTTTGGCGATGTTGCCATGCCAATGATTGAATTGGTAGATTTAAAAAAGATTGTGATAACTAATCCTAATCCTGACGCAAAGCAAAAAACACTGCAAGAAAAAGTTGCCTTATCGCCACAACTCATTTCAGCAATTGAACAGTCGCTAAAAGAAAAGAAACAAGTTATATTATTTCAAAACAGAAGGGGCTATAGTCCTTATATGATTTGTACAACCTGTGGTTGGATTCCACAGTGTAACCAATGTAGTGTAACTCTTACTTACCATAAGGCAAAAAACAAATTAACTTGCCATTATTGTGGTACAACATATCCTGTAATCAATACTTGTGCTGCTTGTGGCAATCATGATTTTAAACAGAAAAATTTTGGCACCGAGAAAATTGAAGAATTATTAGCTGAACAATTTACCGATGCTAAAATTGCAAGAATGGATTATGATACTGTAAAAGGAAAAAACGATCATGATACATTGATTAAATTGTTTGAACAACAACGCATCGATATTTTAGTAGGTACTCAAATGGTTGTAAAAGGTTTAGACTTTGAACATGTAAACTTAGTAGGTATTATAGATGCCGATGGCATTTTAAATTTTACCGATTTTAGAGTAAATGAAAGGGCTTACCAATTAATGGAACAAGTAAGTGGACGTGCAGGAAGAAAAGATGGCATTGGTAAAGTATTGGTTCAAGTGAGTAATATTTATCATCCAGTGTTGCAATTTGTACAATTACACGATTATAAAAAGCTATTTAATTTTGAAATTGAAAGTAGAAAAGCCTATCACTACCCTCCTTTTTATAGGTTAATAACACTTACGTTTAAACACAAAGAAAAACATATTGCCGAAGAAGCAGCCAACATCATGACGCAAGGCTTAAAACATCATTTTGCCAACTTCATTCATGGTCCAGCTCAACCTGTGGTAGATAGAATACGCAATCAATACATTTGGGAAATTTTACTCAAACTTCCAAAAGATGCAACTCTAATTCAACAATGTAAAAAAGAAATTCATCAACAAATAGTGATTATTCAAAGCAATAAAAACTATAGAAGTGTTACTATTTTACCCGATGTAGATCCTATTTAATGTAATAGATTGAAAGTGATAATAATTCTTATTGTTTAATTTGTAATCTAAAAAATCTCACAAAACTTAACTATCAATACAATTTTCTTATATCGAAATTGTTAAAATTTATTAAACTAGATTTTGAATAAAATTAGGCATCATCTTTGCCGAAATTTCGAAAATTAAATGTTGAATTATTGCAAATACATGTTGTTTTTATTGATTATGGTAGTAGGTTCTACCATAACTTTAGAACAAAGTCATGCTCAAAAAGCGATAGTCAATTTTTCAACAATAGAATGTATAGATAGCAATTCTACTAGCTCTACATGTACCGATGGTAAATTACCCAAACCCATTCAACCAGTTAAGAAAAAACAAACGAATAAAAGATTATTGGTATCTAAAAGAGCACCATTTACAGTTGCAAGCTGTGGTATTAATGTCTTTTTTGCAAATAATAATAGTATTCGTTTTCAAGAATCTACTCAGTCATATTCTTATCCAATTAATGGCTATACACAAGCATTAATTACACACAATAGCCTCTTCTATTTATTCTAATTTTTAAGGAAATATACTATCCTTAAGCCACTGAGCATTCCATTTTTTATTAAATTAATCATTTATGTGTAAATTTTACTATCCAGTAATTTTATTGGTATTATTTGTGTCGTGCAAGTCAAAAAATTCAGGTAATCAATTACCTGTACTAAAAACCTATCCTGTTGTAACGCTTAAAGAATTTGATACTGTTTTACATAAAGACTATACAGCATCGATACAAGCAATTCAAAATGTTGAAATAAGAGCAAGAATAAGTGGCTATTTAGATGAAGTTTTAGTAGATGAAGGCAAAACCGTAAAAAAAGGGCAAGTCTTATTTCAACTAAGTGCAGCTGAATATAAAGCTGAATTAGCAAAAGCTGAAGCTTCGGTTTTAATAGCAAAAGCCGAACTTAAAAAAGAAGAACTAGAGCAAAAAAGAGTAAAAATTTTAGTAGATAAAAAAGTAGTGAATAATTCTGAAATTGAATTGTCAGATGCCAAAATAAAAGCTGCAGAAGCTAAGGTTAAAGAGGCATTATCGGTATTAAACAATGCACAAATTAAACTTTCGTATACCACCATTAGATCACCTTACGATGGTGTGATTGATAGACTTCCCATGAAAAAGGGTTCGTTAATTACTGAAGGCACTTTATTAACCACTTTAAGCGATGCTAGAAAAGTATATACCTATTTTAATGTAAGTGAAGTTGAATATTTAGAGTATCAAAAAAGTATTGCCAATAATACACAAGTGGCTTATACAGAAGTTGAACTGATTTTAGCCGATGGTTCACTGTACAAATCGAAAGGTAAACTGCAAACAATGGAAGCCGAAATCAATACACAAACAGGCAGTTTAGCGTTTAGAGCTGTTTTTGATAACCAAGATTTGTTGTTAAAACATGGCAGTAGCGGTACAGTTAGATTGTATAAAGATGTACACAACGCTATTCTAGTTCCTCAAAAATCTGTAATAGAAATACAAGATAAAAATTATGTATTTGTAGTAGATAAAAAAAATAAAATTACTATGCAAAATTTTGTGCCTGGTATTCGAATTGATAATTTTTACACTGTTCAATCAGGATTAAAAACAGGTAGCAATATTGTTTACGAGGGCATTCAAACCGCAAAAGATGGCGAAGAAATTGTTCCTAAAATAATTGCATATCCTCTCTTTTAAAGCATCTTCTTTCAATTCAAAT
>CALRLQ020000026.1:0-12786 GCA_943368735.1 Rhizobium sp. Q54
TTTAAAATATTGGTTGTACCATCGGTGGTTTGATCAAAGTTTAAGGTACCTAATGAACCTGTACCTCCAATACTTAAATTACTCGTTGATCCGCCTCTTAATAATCCACTGCCTGATACTGTGCCATTGAGGGTGAGGGTGTTGTTGGAGATGGATAAAACATCAGACCCTGACGTAAAGCTTAATACACCAGAAGAAGTTATATCACCGCATAGTGATTTAATGTTTGACCCTGATAAATTAAGATTGTTATAAGTTGCTGCTACTATATTTTGAGAAGAGCCACTATAATATTCTATTGTACCTGTCTAAGTTTTACCTGTTGGTAAAGGTGTGCCAGATGTATTTGCAGTACGTAACATTCCATTACCTATAATAGTGCCACCAATGCTGTTTAAAGTATTAGTGCCCATATCAATTGTACCTGAAGAATAATTCAAATTACCATTAATACTTAAATTACTATTAACATTTACTGTAGCAGGCGTAAGGTTTGTATTATTTAAAGTGAGGTTATTTAAATTTAATACAGATGATGGAATTAATAAAGGCCCAGTATTATTACCACCAAAGGAGAGACTAGAAGATAAAGTTGTAGTTAAACTACCCGAACCAATACTAATAGCTTCTCCATTTAAGTTTAAAGTATTACTCCCTAAAGACAATGCCCCATTGGTAAGGATAAGTGTACCAGTAATTGTTGGCGAACCAGAAAGGCTAAATCCACCTATATTATCAAGTTCTAGGTTAGAAATGGTTGTTGCACTTATTGTTCTTGCCGAACCAATCATAATTAACTTGTTAGAACTTGCTGTGTAAGAGCCAGACCCAAGTATATTGCCAGTTAACTGAATATCAACATTAGCATCCAATTGCGTTGCTGCTCCTAAGTTAAAATTAGTAAACACAATATTGCTCAATCCACTTGATACTACAGAATTAGAGAAATTAATCTGTTGTGTTCCAGTGCCAATAAAATTAATGGTACTAAGACTATTTGTGTTAGCAAATGTTACATTTGAAACTAGTGTTGTATTAATGGTTAGATCTCCTGTAATACTTACTGCTGAATTATTGGGCCAACTAATATTAGATGGAGTAACGGCAGTTCTTGAACCTGTAACAATTAAATGATGATAAGTAATACCAGAAATATTTTGACCAGAGTTGGTTGAATTATAAATAGCAGTAGAACCATTGAAAAAATTAACACTTAAAGAAGTAGCTGAGTACCCAACAGAAGAACTACCACCAAAAAGCGAATTAAAAGAACCATAAAAACCATTACCCCTTGTTGTAGTAGCTACCCCATAAATATCAACTGTGCCAACAGGTGTATTACTACCAAATTGCATTGTATTTAATCCTCCATTAAAATATCCATTGGCTGTAACTGCAAATGTGCTACCAGATGTAAAATTTGCACTACCAGATGCTGCAATTGGCGAAACTGCTGAACCGCCATCAATTTCAAAATTACCATAAGTTGCAGCAGTAAAAGATGTACCATTGGTAGCCATACGAATTTTTCCACCAGTTGTTGAGCTGTGTCTTCCTCCAGTGCCTGTTATATTACCCATACAGTTAATAACATAACCAGCATCGTGTATTGTACCACTAGTTAAAGTTAGATTTCCATTAATACTGATACTACTTTGAAGATTTAATATGGTTGCCGATGCAATACCTAATACCAAATTATTTACTTGCACAATAGAGCCAGGAATATTTAAGGGGCCGGCATTAGTACCCCCAAAAGTAAGATTGGTAGCAACAGTTGTTAAAACTGTACCCGTTAATACACTTGCAGCAGAGCCATTTAAGGTTAATGTACCAGAAGCCATTGACAATGTTCCTGCATCAACCAATAATTGCCCACCAACGGTAACATTCAAATTATTGGTAGCAGCATCTAAAAAACCAGATGTAACTGTTAAATTATTATTTACAACCAAGCTACTAGTTAATAACTTTGCTGTAGCGGTACCTCCATTATTCTCAATTGTAAAATTATATACTGATGGAACAATGTTTACTGTAATCAATGAATTGGTAACAACAAAAGTACCTCCTGTTATGCTACCAGCATTATTAGATATTTGAATATCCGCCAAAGTGGTATTCAAGTTAGGGCTTCTCACAATTACACTACCAGCAGAGAAATTAAAAGTAGTTGTAGAACTAACCTGAAACATAGAATTACCTGCTGTATTTATTGTTGTTCCTGTTGGTATTATAATACTACCACCATTTATATTCACAACTGCGTTAGTAGCAACTTGAAATCTACCATTACAATTAATTACTCCACTGGTAAAATTTGCAATAGCACCACTACCAGATATTTGTATATTGTTATTACCCGAACCTATATTTAAAGCACCACCTGTATTAACAGTTAATGTTCCATTTACTGTTAAGCTACCCGTTTGCGTTAAACTACCTGTACCACTAAGTAGTAAAACGCCTGTTGTGGGTATTGTTTGTGTGCTGCCAGTACCAAATGTTAATGTGCCTGCAGATTGCTCCCATGTTCCATTGGTATAAGTAATCATTTGACCCGAAGGGGTTGTATTTGCTGTAACAGAACAAACTACTTTATAAGAAGCATTACTTCTATTTAATATAATTGTACCAAAAGTTACTAATGCTGGTGTACCAGAAGAAGAAATGGTTTGATCAGTTGCACTAGCACTATTCAATGATAATTGAATGTACCTTGACGATGGTGTACTATTGGCAGTAAAATTACATGTAGAATTATTACCAATACTAATATTGCCCAACACATTAAGTGCATGTATAACTGAGTTAGATTGAACACCACACAAAAAACTTGCACCATCGCCTATGGTGATATTACCATTCACAGTAACAGTATTTATGTTATTAGAGTTTCCATATTGAAAAATAGCTGTGGTTCCGCCTGTACCTACCACCAAAGAAGCAACAGTTATTGAATATGTACTAGCAGGTAACGTGTATGAATTGGTGTTATTAACCGTAAGTGTACCATATACTCCTCCTGTTGGCATTTCGTTACCAGCAATCATTGCACCAGTACCTAAAATAGTAACATTCACTCCAGTACCAAACGTTGGTACAGTCGATAAACTGCCAGCCACACTGCTTGAAACTTGTCCCCTTACAATGGTACTATTATTAGCAAGTGTTAAGGTATTGGTTAGAGTAAATGTACCACTATGCAAAAAGAGTGTACCATTTACAGTTGCTGCTGCCCCTAGCGTAATACCTGCACCAGAAGCAGTTGTATTAATAGTAAGATTATTAATTACAGAAGTTGAGGTAGGCAACTCAACACCTGTTGTTATTACTTGACTACCTGTATAAAACAAATCAACTGTGCCAGCAAAAGTGGGTACACTACTTAGACTAACAGTACCAGTACCATTGGTTCTTTGTAAGGTTATACTACCACCGTTAGCAATAGTTAAGTTGCTAGCATTAGCCATAGAAAAGGAAGCTGTATTACTAATTGCCAACTTTAAATTGGTTACCGTAATAGCACTCCCTAAAGTATGTGTAATAGTAGCTGTGCCATTGCTACTATCTACAAAATTTGCCACGGTTGCTGGACTAAAAACCCCAGAAGGCACTGTAACAGTAGCACTGGTAAGCCTAAAAAAACTACTACTATTACTAGCGTTAATAACTCCACTTGTTCTTGTAAAAGTTGTACCATTAAGTAATAAAGCAGCATTGGAAGCCAAGGTTAAAGTACCTGCTGTTAATACACAATTTGAGTTAACATGTAAGGCATTGCCTAGTGTTGCCGTACCAGCAGTTAAGGTGAATTGAGATATACGATTGGTAGTGTTAAAAGTAGATTGATCAAAATAGATTGTACCAACATTTGTAGCTGTACTATTAATAACCATGTTGCCAGCATTTTGTACAGCAGTGCCTAAAGAATTGGTAGCAGCCATAGTAATGGTTGCAGCTGTTGCATTACCAATAGTTAAGTTAGCAGAAGCACCTGCCAATAATAATTTACCAGCTACATTAGCTGCATTAAATGATAAATTTCCAGTTACAGTTAACGTTCTTGAAGTGCTTACTTGTATTTCATTACCACTATTATTAACTTCTAAATTTTCAATAAAAGTATTTGTTCTTCCACCAATGTACTTGATGGTAGGTGTAGATAAGATTGCAACAATATTAGCTAAAGTAGCACCAGTGCCAGCAGTACTAGTAATACTTGCTACTGTTGGGGCACTAGTATAACCACTACCAGGATCTGTAATACCTACACCACTAATAGCACCAGAAGAAACAGATGTTACAACACCAATAGCTGGAGTACCGCCAACTGGTGGTGAAGAAAATGTAATTATGTCTCCTACAACATAACCAGTACCTGTATTTGCTGATAAAGTAACATTACCAACAGATTGATTAGTCATAGCTCCTGTTAAAACCAATTTACCTACTCCAGTATTAATAGTTGACGTTGTATTGAAGGCTACAAGATTGCCACCAACGGTAACTGTATTACCATTAGTAGTACTTGTGCCATTGTGCAATAAATTACCATTAACTGTTACATTACCATTAAAAGTAGTTTGTTGTATTTGTAAATGATTAAAAGTTAAACCTGAGGCTATCGTTGTATTACTAGCAGTCATTCTTATTCTTCCATGGCCTGCACAAGTGCCACTTCCAGCCACATTTCCAGTTATGGAAACGATAAACCCACCATCATTAAGTGTACAACCATTATTAATGGTTAGATTTCTGGAGACTGTAGTTGTACCTTGTGCTGTAACTGTTGCATTGGTATTGGCTATTGTTACATTTTGGTAGGTTCCAGCCGCTAATGTTTGTTGCGTAGTACCGTTCATAGATATTGTTCCAGTACCTGTAATGGTTGCAGTACCAGATATGTTGCCAGCAACAGAAATTGTAAAGCCACCATCACTTAATGTGTTTGTACTAGCAATGTGTAAGTTACTAGCAATTGCTAAATTAGCTCCTGCCGATGTTGTTGTTGATGTAGCATTTAGTGTAACATCAAAAAAGGAAGTGCCATAATTGCTAATAGTGTTGGCCGTTGTTCTTGGATTAACATAGCACAATCTTGAAAATGGTAATGTACTTGAACCATTAGCAGTGCTGGCAACACTAAAATATTGGCGACCAGTTAAATTAAGATTATTTGTTTGGTCATTATCTGTTGAAGATCCATAATTCGATAACCCACCATATGGATTTCCTCCATTTAAATAAAAGAAAAAATTAAACGAACTCGGTCTACCGCCCATTAACGACCATGCGATGGTAATTTCTTGTAAATTACCACTTGTTGTTTTTGTTATACTACTACTGTTATCACTATTTGCAGACCAAGTGTTATCGTTGTTACTTGTTCTATGTTGGTGATAATCGTTACGTATATGTGCATTAAAATTAGCTCTAAATGGCAGCAGACCATAGTTGTTGCCATCAAAGTTACCTATACCTCCTGCACATCCATTACTATTTGTACCACCATTAACAATGGTTTGTGGGTCTGTGTCGACATATAAAACCAACTCGTCTGTACCAGCATTTCCGTTGTTTGCAACTGCTATGTACAAATTGGTAGCATCCCAAGTCATGTACCAAGTTCTAGAGCCATCATTCCAAGCATTTGTGCCATTTGCATGATTACCATATTCACTGCTTCCAATGATGCCATTCAATGAGATTGGAGATGAAACAAATTGTGCAGATGTTCCTAAATGAAATAATACGAATAGCGTAAGTAATAGTTTTTTCATATAACAAGCAATAAAAATTAACAATGAAAATGCTAAGCATTGGTTCAATGTAAAGCAACCATTATACGATTATTGTTGGCGTTAATTAATAATCGAAATTGAAAGTTGGAACTTTTTTTATAGCAAGCTTCAAAACAACCTTTCTTTTTCTTCGCAACCGGTTTCGAAAAACTAAGAATGTTGTTATTGTTTTATAACAACGAGTCTAAGAGATTAAACACTTATACCACTTAACTACTGGATGAATTTAAAATAACGTAAAAGCTTGCTAACATAGAGTAAAAAAATAATGCCAATTATCCCATAAATTATTTCATTAAAATCGTACTATATAAATTAAACGAATTGCTAATGGTCATTTGGTATACTCCTTTAATAATTAATGGTAGAGGTACTTGTAAAAATTGATTAGGGTGTATTAGATAACTCTTTTGAAATACTTTTTTTCCAGTGATATCAACTAAAGAAACTTCATATTCACCATCAAATACATTATTGAAGTGAATATTCACTTGATTACTTAACAATGGATTAGGGTAAACTTTTATACTAGCAGCCTTATTCAGTTTTAATAAAATTGAATTACTATACAATACTGTTCCATCTTTTGCAATACTTTTAATGCGATAGAAATTCATCTCTGATATAACAGTACCCTTCCAACTATAGTTATCGCTAAAATTATTGCTGGGCTTAATTGTAGATACTGACGTAAATCGACTACCATCTTTACTTTTCTCTACTTCATAACTTGCAATATTCGTTTGCTCTTTTACTTGAAAATCTAATTTAGCAACCAACTTATTTAAAAGAGTTCCAGTTAGATTTATAGATAATGGTAATACACCCTCAATAATTTCAATTTTGGTTCTTCCTGCTGTATCTATTGGAAACAAGATAGTTTTAATTGTGCCATTATTATTTATTGTCAACCTATCTCTATTGCTATTCCATGACGTAAGAGGTATATCTTCTCCTACTCTAAAAACAAATAATAGTATTTTGAATTTAGGATCAATACTATTGCTTTCTACCACTAAACGTGGGAGTCGATTATTGGGAGAAACATTGTTTATAGGGTTCTGTACAGAGTCTACATAAGCAGGCACTGTACTACTAATTGCCCCAGTATTGTTTAAAATTCTTACTAAGAATCTTCTATTGCCTGTAGATGTAGGTTCTCTAAAAATAATGTCGTTTCTATAGTTATTATTATTCAAATTCACCACCACGCTATCAATTGTTAAATCATTAGCCAACTGTGCAATCCATTTATAATTATTTACCGCATTATTCCTTTGTACATCGTCTGTTACAACAACATAAGGCTTTGCGTCATTAATCATAGCTACTGTTCTAAATGCTTTTGCTATATTACCTAAGAGCCAACTTCTTGAAACAGTTCTTGCATAACGTGCACCAGCAGCCCAAGAGTAATTTCCTTGTGTAAGTCTGTTATATAAAGGGGTATCATCAAAACTATAATATTGTGCATACCTAAAACTATTTAAAGGTGTTAATACTCTTGAGTATACACTATTAGATAACAAAGGATTTTCTCCTGTATAACCACCAAATAAATACGACCAAGAATTGCTATAGGCATTTTTTGCATCACCAGCAATCAACATAAAAGAAGGCGTATTTTTATAGTCAATAATTTTACCAGGTATTGGTAAAATATCAAGATTTTGAGCGGTAGTAGTATCTACACTTTGACCAATATTATTGATGAGAATACTCGACATCATTTTAGTACCTGACGCAAGTGCATAGTTTGAATTGGCATTACTAAAATTTCGGGGAATCCATATTCTTCCCAAAGCACTATACACAATATCATTTTTATTTGCTAATGTATGTCCACCTAAATCTGTTCTATTATGATAAAATAAAGCATGCGATAAAGTATCATGTCCACTTCTCATTACTGCAAAACCACCTAAACTATCAAAATACATTTTCTTTTGATATACATGCTGAGCTTGTATATTAAATGGGGTTGGTGTATAATCACTTACAAATGCTGCTGCCCATAAATAATTCCAATAAACTGGCTGACTTAAAGATGTACGCATGACTTCATGAAAATAATAGCTATATGGTGCGGTAGCACTTCTTGCATGTGTTCTTTGTATAAAGTTTTTATACAAAAAATCAACGGTTGTATCTCTTGGGAAAACCCATTTATAAGCTATTAAATCAAGTGATAAAATGTGCTTCCATCCTCCTGTAGAAGCACTTACGTATTGTCCATTTAAACCTAAATATCCAGTTCCACCTAACAAGTCTGTGCCCAACATACTGTACCCAAATGGTTGCTGTATAGCAGGGTAGTAGTTTTTAGCATGTGCTTTTAAAGCAGGGTGCCCCAATAAGCTATAACCACGCCTTGCCAAAGCAGTAAGCATTGAAATATTGATTTGATTTTTACCTGTTCCTTCAACAGGAGCACCTGTTTTTTCATAAATACCGTAGTTGAGAAAACTCAATAAAATTCTACAATATGCTCTTAAAGCATTTTCATTTTGTTGCGTATAACCTTGCTCACCTTCTATGGCTAATAATGGCATAATTTCGTAACCAAAAGTTGCCCAGTTAGAAATAACTGTAAATGAGGGTGCGTTAATTAAATTTAAGTTCATACTATCTTTTACAGCAATAGCAGCAAGAGCCATACGTACAGAATCTCTTTGATTGGTGGTCATCTGATCATACAAGAAATCATAAATCAATGCCATTTGCAAAGAACCAAATCTATCTCTATTCGTAAATGACAAAGGAAAAGAAGTATTTGCTAAAGCCCTTTGAGCCCAAATACTAACTGCTCTACTTAGCTTTGAAGCACGTTGTACATAAGAGGTGTTAGTTACTGGATCAATAGTGCCTTTATACAGCCAACATTCAAATGCCTCGTACGAAAGTGCATTTGCCATTCTTAATGCTGTGCCTCCCCAAAGGTTTGAGTAATTATTTACAATGCCAATATCACCGGCTGCCAAAGAATCGTACATGGGTTTTACGTTTGTAAAACCCACATTGCCAATCATAACATTGCCCAAAGTATCTCGAGCATAATTTGCACTAGTAGAGTAGCCACTACTACCACCTTGCCCTAATTGTAATAATGTGGTAATTGTATGTATGTATTTGCTCAATGCCCTTCCACTTGCAGTATTTTGAAAACGCCATTTTGTAGAAGTTGAATCTTCTGGATTGCAATAAATACGGGGGTGAATACCAAATGGAGGTGCATGTTTTATAAACCTTAAACCTGTTGTATCTATTAAAGTGGGGTTATATGTACTTGGTCCAACACCATTGGGAATAATGGTAGAATTATTATCGGCAAAACTAAATTTATAAGCAAATCCTCCTTTTGCAGAATCTGTATTTGCCAATGAAAATGTTGACAGTTCCATTCTACTACTGCTTCCTCTGTTACTACTATTCAATAATTTACTTTCATTTTTTTGCAAGCTATCTGTATAGAAAGGTTGTGCATTAACAGCATTCAATACAATCAACAAACAAATTGAACTGCATAATACTTTACAGCTTCTTTTATGAAAAGTATTCATAAATATGGCAAGTTTATAATTCATCTAAAATTACTTTTAGAAATACTCAAACCCTTTATTTTATTGGTATATTTCTTCGAAACCGGTTGCGTTTAATTATATAAAAAAATCCCCAACTAAAAAGAAGGGGATTATTGCTTGCTTTAAAAACTATAAAACCAAAACTTATTCTATAATAATTTTTGTGGTAGCAACAACACCAGTTGATGCATTAATTTTTAGAATATAATTACCTCTATTTAAATTACTTGGTAAGGCAATTGGATAGTTTGCAGAACCAGCAGAATGATAAATTGAATTCGTATAAATTATTCTTCCAGCGATATCAGTTATTTGTATTGAATACTTTTCTGCTAAAGTGTTTGTAATACTTACATTTATTTGTTTGCCTTTTACCGGATTAGGATAAATATTAAATTCAACATTGTTTTTACCAACAAGTAGTTTTACAATATTGCTGAACATAACAGAACCGTTTTTGTCAACCGCTTTTATTCTGTAATAATTAACACCATTCAATAATGACAAATCGATAAATGAATATTCAGTTGCACCTGTAGCTTTTACAAAGCCTTTTTCTTTAAATCTGCTACCATCTGTAGATGCTTCAATCACATATTTATCAGTATTTACTTCTGAAATAATTTGCCAGCTTATTTTACCTTGATTGTTGTTCAATGCTACAACATTCAATCTACCAAACTTCACAGGTAAACTTGTTCCAATTTCACCCACAGCAAATGCACCAAATGAGCCAAATGAATTGGTTGCAGTATTGGCTGTATTATTCCCACTTCCTGCAAAAGTTCCCCAACCTACATTTACAACATTTTGGGCTATACCAATTTGGTTATTAGGAAAACTTGCAAAACTGGTTCCTTCTAAAGAAGCAGGCCAACCCAATTGTAAAGTTGAATTACCTGTAAGGCTAACATTATTTTGAACTGTCCAAACTGCATCTACAATTCTTGCTTTTTGAGTTGCTGATAATGCTACACCATTTGGCATTGCATTTTCAGTTGCACCATCAAATACGCCTATTGTAAAATCTTCGCCAGAGCCTGCTGGAGTAATAGTTGCTGGTAAGTATAAGCCATTGGTACCAATTGGAAATAATGTAGCTGAATTGATATTAGCAATTTTTAGAACTCCTTTTTCGCCAGTAGTTTTATTTACCGCCAAAGAAATATAACTGTTAGCTGTAACACCTGCAATTGGATTACCTGAATTAATTCTTAATGTATCTGCAACACGAATTGAAAGCATGTTGTTGGCTAAGTTCAATGTTCCATTGATATGCAGATTCATAACATTACTTGTTACTGCTCCACCCAATGTAAGGTTGTTTGCTTGAACTGTAGAAAGGCTAGAAGGAAAAGGTGTTGTTGTTGCAGCATTGAAAAAATAATTTGCACCAGGAGCACTTGGTAATGAATACGTACTTCCTGTTTGTATTGGATAATTTGCTGCAATACCACCAGCATTCGCTGTTATAAAAGTAGATCCATTTGCTTTTACTGAAGTTGCAATATCATATATACCTGCTGGTATTGGATTTGATACTGTAACGGTTGTGCCCGATACTAGTACAACTGTGGTATTGGCTGGTATACCTGCACCAGATAATAACATTCCTTGAGAGAAGCCAGTAGCACTAGTCACCGAAATTAAGTGAGGTGTTGCTGCCGAAACTGTTGCACCACTTTGAGTACCAGTGTTTGTAGCAGTTGAATACCCTTGTAAAGCACCAGATTGATTTTGAATTGCATTACTTACTACAAAATTTCCGAAATCTAAAGTGCCAAAATTTCTAATATACGAACCGTTAGTACTTAAGTTTGTTGCTAGGTTTTGAGTAAAGCTATTGGTTACTTTTAAAGATGAGCCAGCACCAATAACTATTCTAGCAAAACCACTAGATACGATTGTGCCATTTACAGTAATATTCTGTGGGACAGATCCACAAAAAACAAATACAGGTGATGCTGTTCCACTTGCAAAACTCCCATTAAGAATTAAATCTCCTTTAATAGGGAAATAAGAGTTTGAATTATTAGTCCATGTAGTATTTGAACTTATAGTAAGGGTATCAACAGGTGATGTTGGTTGCCAACCACTTGTTGTATTTGCCAAAATAACATTTGGATAAACTCTGTTAGCATTACCAATTACCGATGAAACTGTATTGCTGTTGTTGATAAATGTGCTTCCTTTTTGAAACTCAACAACTGATCTTGGTATTACTGCTCCAAAAACATTTCCTGCCGAATTCGTACTTGTCGATGTGGTTGAATTATTTTCATAAATAGAACCTGCTTTGAAAATAATATTGTTATTGGTAGGATTAGCTACAGCATCAAATGGTGCTGTAGATTGAGAACCAGTAAACTGAAACCTTGCACCACTATTAAAAGTAATTGATGCAGTACCATCGGAATCGGCAACTAACTTTTGAAAATTTGTAGTAACAGCAATTGTACCGTTTATAGTTCCAACGCCTCCGGGATTAACTTTAAATATCAATGGAGCACTTGACGCCATTTCAAATCTTGATCCTGCTTCAACTTGTAACAAATTCGTAACACGTATCATTGCTGCTTTCATAAAAAAAGCTGATGTTCCATTTGTAGCAATCATGGATAGAATTCCATTAGACTGTGTTAACGAATTATCATTTGTTATTCCGGTAATTTGACCTATAGAGTTTGTGGCTCCAGTACCTGTATTAGTTGTACCAGTACTTACAAAATCACCCACAGTGAAGAATGATGTAAAAGAGGTACCCGTTCCTGTAATTGTTTGTCCTGTAAAGTTGCCAGTTGTGCCAATTTGTACACCTGCAGCAGTTGTACCAGCAGGTATTGGTGTACCTGGAGAAGATGTAAAACGAACATCAGCAGTATTTCTAAAGATGATTGCAGCCACTGTTTGATAAGGTACGTTCGTTACTGTAATTTGTCCCACAAAACCAGCTCCAAGATTACTACCATCAAAAATCAACGTATCGTTTACAGTTGGTGTTGAACGACTTAAACCACCACCGCCTAATGTTCTATTCCAGTTTGAACCAGTTGTAAAACCAGTAGAAACGCCACCACCATTCCAATAATAAGTGTTTTGAGAAAAACTAATAGTGGAAATTAAAATACACGCTATAATAAGTATTGTTTTTTTCATATGTATTTTTTAAATTTTTTGATAATGAGTTTTTATTTTAAACTTCTATAAAGAAACTAAAAGTTACTGTTTTTTCTATTCTCTCTCACCTTCTTCGCACCATAACCTACGCCTGCTGCTACTAGTAAGCTTAAACCTCCATCAATAGGTACATCATTTACATCATCATCAAAAACGGGTTGGGCATCTAGAAAAGTAGGTAGTATAAATAGTATACAAAGTAGTATGAAGTAGCTTAGTATTTG
>CALRLQ020000027.1:0-10953 GCA_943368735.1 Rhizobium sp. Q54
AACTGTAGAACAGCTGGCATCTGTTGTTTCAGCTTGACGGATATCGCCGAACAACAAATCTTAACTTCAACTAATTAACTTTACTAAACTTTCGTAACGGGCTGACAGTTTTTCAAATTCCGCCACAACGCCAAGCCCCGAACGTTAGCTGCAATGCCAATTGACACATTATGCGACTATTGACAGGTTTATTTATTTTCATGTTATTCTCATGTAACCCCAAAAAATCTGACAAAGTTTTGACGGTTCAAAAGGACAGCTTAACGCCTTATCAAATATACTGCTTGAATATTCTGACAAAAGCTACATCCAATGACATAGGCTATGAAGTAAGTGACAGTTTCCATTTATGGACAGACGGATACGTTGACAAGGAATGGAAGCCATTTTATATCACTAAGACAATTAATGACGGACTGTACACTTACATCTTTTGGGAAAAAAATAATGACAGTTTTTTAATTTATAAAGAAACTCAAGTTTCAAAAGTTGGTTTTGTAGGAGACAGTTTGTATGATGCAAATGGTGACAGTTACAAAGACTTTGTGATTACAGATAATTCAATGAACGGACAATGCCAACCTAAATTTTCACAACTATTTTGCTTTGACAAAGACAAGGGCAAGTTTATAGAAGTTGAAAAGATTAATTCCTTGCCAAATGTCACATTTCAGCCAAAGGACAAAACTGTTAGCGGCGTATGGGAATGCAAAATGACAAGAGATGTATACAAATTCAAGTGGACAAATAGCTTTCAACTTGACACTATATATTACAAAACCATAAACTTATTACGGCAAAGCAGCTAACAAAAGTATTGCTGCAATTGGGGCTTGACGGAAGTTCAATCAGCAGCAATGCACATGCAAGCTTTAGTTTCGGCGGACGGAATTCTGTTCAGCATTAGTTCTTAACATCAACATTTAAGTATAAATTTAGCTTCAGTTCCGGGCGGACAGTGTGTCAATTCCCCAACTGCAGCAATACTCGAACGTTAGTGGCAATTTAAAAACCTCGATTAGTGACAAGACACTTATTCGTTATAATTGGAGCTTTATTTATCGTTCTTAATAGCTATTCCCAAGCTGACACAACAATCGTTAAAGGTCAACGAGGGTTTTTATTTCTGTCAGCGTATAATTACATGTATGACTACAGATCTGGAGACCACATTAGACCTTTAGGTTTTCATGATTTCTTTTTCCCTACAGACACAATAAACTTCAGTCTCTTAACCTCTAAAGACACAACTATAAATATAAAAAACGGTTTAAGAGTTGATTACTTTTCCTTGAGAGAACAATATAAATATGGAGCCACAGATATTGCTTGTAAGGACACAAGTAATTGCTACTATTTTCCAAAGTTCTATGTAATTCCTGTTATAATTGACTATAAAAAATTCGAGGACTATGAACCTTTTGAGTGTCGACGAAATTATTTTGAACTTGAAGTAGGAATAGGTAATTTAAGATTCGACTACCTTCATAAAGGCATAATTATAACTCGAATAAACGAATAGGCACAGATGCGAAAGAAGTAAAACTGCCACTAACAAGGGTTTGGCGTTATGTCGGCGGACTGAAACGCAATTCTCAACTATAGAACAGCTGGCAACTGTAGTTTCAGCTTGACGGATATCGCCGAACAACAAAAATTAACTTCAACTAATTAACTTTACCAAACTTTCGTAACGGGCTGACAGTTTTTCAATCCGATAGCTATCGGATTCCGCCACAACGCCAAGCCCCGAACGTTGGCTGCAAAAAAATTGGTTCGTTCAGATTTCAGTATTGCTAATCTTAGTTCAACAACTCTAAACAGATTTTAAATAGATAGACAAAACGCAAAAATTCAAAACTCATTTCATCAACATTTTTGTTTCAAGTTCAAGCGGACAAACATCGTTCAGCAATTAAAACTTTAAAAAGTTTGACAAGTTTTAGTCGACAAAAATTGCAGTCACAACAATTCAATTAACTTCAAATCGTACATTGATTGACAAAACGCTAATCGGTTATGGTTTGACAATAATTTAAAACTGTGACTAAGAAAGCGAAGCTGTAAAAACTTTGTAATTAAATGGACATTCAACAATAATTTTCAAAACAAAAACTCAATCTTGTTTTCAATTTTTAGGTGTAGAAAACTCGATTGTTTTCCCACAGAAGCGGTAAGACAAAAAGTTGGAAGTTTAAACTGGTTTATCAAATAATCTAAGTTTTGACGACAACTGAAAGACAAACGTTTCACTTTTAGAAAAAGTCAAGTTGTTTGACAAAAAACAATCAAAACCACGAATATTTATTTCAGTTAGTATTCGATTGTAGAGTGTTTTTTCTGCAGCCAACAAGAGGTTTTGTGCAAGTGTGGCTTGACGGAAGTAAATTCAGCAACAAATCAATAATCAACTTTAGTTTCAGCTTGACGGAACGCTATTTGGCAACAGAAACAACAATCAACAAAAGCAAAGAAATTAGGCTTGACGTTATGGGCGGACGGAATTCTAGTTCCACACCTGCACAAAGCCTATTTCGTTGGGCGTAAGTTTAGGAAGGCATTTCAATATGAAAAAAATATTTTTAGTACTTTGTTTCTTTTTCAGTTTAAGCTCAAATGCTCAAACAAACTTGTTTGGCCATTATACTAGCACTTCTGGACAAATTACCATTAATCCAGATTCAACTTTTAAATACTCATGGCGTGTTTGCTTGCAAGCAAAATGGGCATTTGGAACTTGGAGAATTTTTAAAGACACACTGTATTTGACAATGACTCCTGTTTATGACACATTAAGATATTTTGACAAAAATAGAAATATCACTAGGGACACACTTGTTTTAAAAGAAGATGAAGAAACAGGACAGAGTAAAGTAATTATAAATCAAATTGACTGGCAAAAGACTATACTAACTAGGTATATACAAGAAGAAGGTTGTTACCCTAGTAAATTATTTTATAAAAAGGGACGACTATATAATTTTAGAAATGGAAAATTATTAACCAAAAGAATAAAACATTGGAATAATAAAAAATATCCATCTTGGTATTATAAACTTAAAGAGTGATAAAACCCACAAACCTACGCCCAACAAAAGGTTTTACGTCAGCAGGGCTGACGAGTCAAGCCTCTCAACTTTTGTATTTCAATTGAGCTTTAGTTCTAAGCTTGACCGAACGCTATTCAGCAGTAGAATTTATTTGTAACTACATATCTTTAATCAGCACCAGTTCCAAGCAAGACGAATAAAGCCGTCCTGCCAACGTAAAGCCTGGGACGTTACATGCCACTTTAATGAAACCCTTCATAACTATAGTATCACTTATATTTTTCATCTCTTATGTTGACACAGCTCAAAAGACAGCCAAACTTCAAGACTGGACAGAACAACAAAAGAGAAAGTTTTATACAGACAGCTTTGCATTTACAGACAGAGATTTTCCAGACCGACGTGACAACATAACAAGTTTTCAAGCTTTTATGGATAAGCATTATCCGAACCTTAAAGCAAAAAATAAGTACGACCCGTTTATTTACGCATTTGAAGAGCAGTATATTGACACAACACAAATTGACTCATCAACACATTGGTTTCGATTGACTGTAAAACCCGTATTTAGAAAACCATACTGTCTTGTTTTAATGAAGGATAATGACAAATGTTTCTTAATTACAAAAGTGACAAATGGAGACGGCGGCTATAACACTGGCACACTTGCCATTCAATTAAGATTTCCACTTAAGGACACAGTATATGACAATACCCTTCGTAACCTACAAGACATAGGCTTTTGGAAATTGCCAATTCACGACACTGCTTGTGGACCTGGCCTTGACGGAGAGACTTGGACTTTTGAATTAATTGACGATGGTAGATATCAAATATTAAGTCGTTGGGTTCCCCAAAGTTGCGGAGACAGTTTGACAAGACAACTTGCACAAGTAGGACTTAGAATAAAAGAATTAAGCAGACTTGATAACGTACTAACAGCATTAGGCGAAAGAAAAAGCGGCATGTAACATTCGGTTTGCTGCTATGCTGGCTGACGAATAAAAACTCATCTTCATATCGCTATCAGCCCATATCCAGCCGACGGATTTCTATTCAGCATTTGTTGTTTTCTTCATCGTCAGTTTTTCAATCGGCTGCGGCTCCGGGCTGGACATTAAAAATACCAGCACAGCAACAAGCCGTCAACGTTGTAGGTAACTTTAAAATGTAAATGCTTCACAGTTGTAACAGTTTTGCATTTACAATCAGGACAGAAACTGCGTAAATCTTTTTAGCAATTTTTGGTTCTTCTAAAAACTTTAAAGTAGACACACAGTAAGTTTTATATTCCTTAAATTGGTTTAAATACAAAGTTGTTGTGTTTTATTCAGGCAAAGCTACCTACAACAACGGTTTGGCAAAATTGCGGCTGACGGAACTCGTACTTCAACTTTTGTTTTTCAATTTGGCGTTCCGTCCATGCTGGACGGAACGCAACCCAACTGTAAATCTATTTTTCAACTAATCAACTATATTCGTCTTCAGTAAGCCAAGGGCGACGGAATTCTTCCGTCGCAACTTCGCCAAGCCGAAGACGTTAGCTGCCAATTTATTACGTTTCAAAATTTAGAGCTTTTATTATTTCTTGCAAATAAGACAATAGAGTAAAAAGATGAAATATTTTTTCCTTTCCTTTTTAAGTTTTTTCATAATCACTTGCAATGTAGACACTTCAAAAGAACAGAATAAAAATTCTAGTGGACAAAAAAATATTTCATTCACTGACAATCTGAAAATCGTAGATAACTGGACAATGTGTTCTTCTTCTGGAAATGAAATGATGGAACAATATAATATTTGTCCGACAATTTCATTTTTAGCAAATGGTACAGGCTTTGTATATAAATCAGGTATAACGACTGACCGTTTTAGTTGGACATTAAAAAAAAACAATCTAAATATTTTTCCCAACGACATATTTTCAAAGTCAACCTTTTACGACACTTTTTATTTGACAAGAATTACAAGGGAAAAAGATTTAAAAAAATTAGTGATTAGTTCGACAAAAAATGATAACCAATTTTATTTATCAAAGTAGTAAGACAAAAAACGGCAGCTAACAAAAGGTTTGGCGTTATGTCGGCGGACTGAAACGCAAACTTCAACTTTGGTACATGTGGCATCTGTGGTTCCAAGCTTGACGGATATCGCCGAACAACAAATCTTAACTTCAACTAATTAACTTTACCAAACTTTCGTAAAGGGCTGACAGTTTTTCAAATTCCGCCACAACGCCAAGCCCCGAACGTTGTAGGTAACTTTAATAATTAAAAGTTTCACCATTGCTCCAGTTTTGCATTTACAATCAGGACAGAAACTGCGTAAATATTTTTAGCAACTTTTGGTTCTTCTAAAAGTTTCAAAGTTGACAAACAGCAAGTTTTATGTTCCTTTAAACTGTTTAAATACAATGCTGTTGTGGTTTATTCAGGCAAAGCTACCTACAACAACGGTTTGGCAAAATTGCGGCTGACGGAACTCGTATTTCAACTTTAGTTTTTCAATTTGGCGTTCCGTCCATGCTGGACGGAACGCAGCCCAACTGCAAATCTATTTTTCAACTAATCAACTATATTCGTCTTCTGTAAGCCAAGGGCGACGGAATAAATCCGTCGCAACTTCGCCAAGCCGAAGACGTTGGGCGTAATGCCGTTAGACCCTAATTAGACCAATGAGTAACAAAACATTTATTCTTTATCTTTTTTGTCTTGTATGTTTGACATGGATTCTTTCAGGTTGCAGATTAGCATTTGGACTTTTTTACAAGGATTGGCGTTCTGAGACTGCATATAGAAGTTCATCTTCCAAAAAAAATTATTTCATAATTGAAGGGGTGACACAATCTCATTGCGGTTGTTCTGACATAGTTGTTAAGAATTATAAAAATAAAAAACTTGACTTTAAATTTTACTATGGTGGCGGACTTTTCCCAGCGAAGAAGTATGTTTACCAATATAATAAAAACAAAATTGACACTCTTGTTTTTATTCCTGTTGTGACAGACAACTACAATACTCAATTGGACTCACTTGACAAAGTAATTTTGAAACAAATAGACACACTTGCTACTATCCGACCAAGAGGGTCTGGATTAATTTATAAAGTTAAACAGTATAAGTATAAAGGATTTATTAGACAGCGATGATGCACATACGCCCAACAAAAGGTTTGGCGTAATGTCGGCGGACTGAAACGCAATCATCAACTTTGGTACATGTGGCATCTGTAGTTTCAGCTTGACGGATATCGCCGAACAACAAAACTTAACTTCAACTCATTAACTTTACCAAACTTTCGTAACGGGCTGACAGTTTTTCAATCCGATAGCTATCGGATTCCGCCACAACGCCAAGCCCCGAACGTTGCCTGCAATGCTAAACGAGCATTTCTCCCACAACAAAAAGCAGTTTGACATTTACTCAAAATGAAACTGAAACCCAAATCTATATTTTTAGATAATGCTACAAATGAGTTATTGCTGTATCTGTTTAATTTTGAGTCAAAAAAAAGCAGGTAGAAATAAACTTTATTGAATTGTTATAGTCTTAACAATAATTAAAACTTAAATCAATGAATAGAAAATTCAGACTATCGGCTAATACAGCTGCGATTTTTTTTATTATGCTATGCATGACAATAATAAGTTGTAAAAAATCTTCTACAGAAACCCCAGCTGTCTCTACAGCTAAGGTTGACTTGACCAAATTGCCATTTGGAGGAACTGGTTCAACAAAAATCATTATAAGAAATCAAGGGGGTACTGCTCCAGATTTTACCTCGTTGTGGCTTTGTGGATTACCATCAAACGGTGCAGGTGCCAATAATGCAAGAGATTGGACAAATGCTGACGGCACTTGGGATTATACCAAAAAACCTCAAGTGGATGGTAACGTAACTTGGAACGGTCAATTCAATGCATCGGTAGATGCCAATGGTAATAGAATTTTAACGGGTAATGGTTTACCCAATCACCCTACTGGTATTTTTCCAATAACTCCAGGTACAATTCCTTATAATTACGACCGTAATCCTAATATTATAACCGCACAACCATTAAATGTAACTTATCCATCTTTACCTCAGGAAGCAGCTTCGCCAACTTGTGTTGGTTTTGGACCAGCAGGTTACTCACTTACGGGAAGTGCAATTTATCATGGAGCATCTACATTAGGAAACGATGCGGCTGCACATGAAATGTTAGACAAATATGGTGGACATACTGATGGTACACAGAGGTATCATTATCACTTCCCTTCAAAAGATTTACAAGACCATATACATGTTAGAACTTCTGGTCATTCAGCCCTTATGGGTTATATGTTAGACGGATTTGGTATTTATGGTCCTTATGGCGAAAATGGCGAATTACTTTCTTCAAAAGATTTGGATGTATGCCATGGACACAAACATCCAGTTATGTGGGACGGACAAATGATTAACCTCTATCACTACCATTGGACTTACGATTTTCCGTACAACATTGGTGCATACAAAGGAACGCCAAGATAATTAAAACCAAAAACTAGCCACATGTTCAAACAAAAAATAAGTATTTTAATTGCTTCATTATTTGTAATTTTTTTTTCTTGCAAAAAAGATACTACTTCTGAATCTCCAATAGCAGCAACTACGTCACCCAATATCCTATTGATTATTGCAGACGACTTGGGTAAAGATGCTATAAAAGGATATAGCGAAGGAAGTATAAAGCCCAATACACCAAATATTGATGCTATAAGAACCAAAGGGTTAATATTTACTAATTTTTGGTCAAACCCAGTTTGCTCCCCAACAAGGTCTTGCATCATAACTGGAAAGTATGGCTATAGAACTGGGGTAAAAGGTGCTTCAGATGTATTATCACAATCCGAAACTACCTTACAGAAGTATATCAATAATAACACAAGTAACAAATATGCCACAGCAATTGTTGGTAAATGGCATTTGGCAGGCTCAAATAATACATATAACCCAGAGTCTATGGGTATTAATTATTATACTGGACTTATAAGAGGAGCAGTTACAGATTATTATTCATGGCAGCAAACTGAAGATGGAGCCTCTACAACACAAAGCACATATGTTACAGAAGCTTTTACCACCAAAGCCATTGATTGGGTGGCACAACAAACTAAACCTTGGTTTTTATGGTTAGCATATAATGCACCGCATACTCCCTTTCATGTGCCACCCAGTAATATGCACAGCCAGGGAGCATTACCGGCATACACAACAGGTATGAATGCAATACCCTATTATATGGCTGCAATTGAAGCAATGGATTTTCAAATTGGAAGGTTACTAAGTAGTATGCCTTCTGATAAAAGAGATAATACAATTATTATTTTCATTGGTGATAATGGCACTGTTAATTCAGTTGCACAAAGCCCTTACTTAAGCTCAAAAGTAAAAAGTACTTTGTACCAAGGTGGTATTAATGTACCAATGTTTATTTCTGGCAAAGGCGTTACAAGAACTGGAACTGAAACAGGCCTAATTGATGCTACTGATTTATATAGCACTATTGCAGAAGTAGCAGGTGTTAATGTAACCCAAATTAATGATAGCAAAAGTTTTAAATCATTATTTACTGGTAGTGCAACAATACGGAATTATCAATATTCAGAATATAAAGATGGAACAGATGATTTATGGGCTATTAGCAACGGAAAGTATAAATTGATTTTAAGTTCAACAGGAGCAAAACAAATGTTTAACTTGTCAACTGATGCTTATGAAACAGTTAATTTACTAAATGGCACACTAACAACAGAACAAAATACAGCGAAAACAGCATTAGAAACAGAGTTGAATAACATTAGAAGATAATTGATTGATATTAACGCTTTATTAGAAATCGTATTTTTTAGTAAAGACCTACCTCGCTAAATTTTAATGACAAAAAAGCACAGCAGGCAACATTGGGTTTTATGCAAGTTGGGCATGACCAGCAAACATCAACAAATTGCAAAGCCAAGCTGTCGTTCGGGCTGGACGAATAAATCTCAACTTTAGTTCTTAAATCCAACTTTATATTTTCAATCAGCAGCGGTTATCGGCAAACGGAATACTAATTCCCAACCTGCATAAAGCCCTGCTCGTTGCCTGCGAGTTATATAATGACACTACCTGCTATTTACTTTAGCCTTAACTTTTTGACACTTGTTTTATTCTTTATCAAAAAGGACTGGTCTAACAAATACAAGAAAGCTATTATTCGAACTCACTTAATTTCATTTGTATGTCTCGTTCTTGACATTTTCGTCCTTAGCCTTAGAGGTGCTTGGTCAAACAAACTAATTGTTCTTACATTCTTACTGACAGCTTCTTTAACTTTTGCTCTTTGCAGACGGACTCTTGGCAGTTGGCAAAAGGTATATTTCGGCTTTTTTCTTTTTTATCCAATTATTGCTGCAGCGACATTTGTAATTGACAGAATAATGTTTCTTGTTTTAGCAGGTCCATTTTTGTTTTCATTATATGTTCCTGACGTTAAATTCAGCTCAAAAGATTATGAGCTAAGAGAATTCGTTGGTACTATTGCTCCAGTTCAGCTTCAACTATTCAAAAAAGGACTTTTGACTGAAGAATATATTGGAGCATCAAAAAATGAAGAAATTACATTTAAAAAAATAGAAGACCTTGTGATTATCCGAAAATCAGGCGACACAACTTTTGCTTTAGTCAAATCGGTCGACAAAGAATATGAAGTTGCTTTCTATAAATAACCTGCAGCCAACAAGAGGTTTGGCGTTATATCGGCGAACTGAAACGCAATTCTCAACTATAGAACAGATAGCATCTGCAGTTTCAGCTTGACGGATATCGCTGAACAACAAAATCTTAACTTCAACTCATTAACTTTACTAAACTTTCGTAACGGGCTGACGGTTTTTCAAATTCCGGCACAACGCCAAGTTTTCTATGATTCAAAAAAGTTTATTTTCTGTTTACTTATTCACAGCATATCCATAGTTGCTCACATACATTCTATCATCTCGTACAACGGCAAATATGCGGTGAACGAGTTTGTTTCTGATGGCATTGATTACACTCATCTTATTCTTGCCTTCTGCAACTTTTCTTAAATAATATGCTTTGATTTCTGCATCCCATTGCAAAGCTGCTAATGCACATAGATGTAGTAATCTTTTTAGTTTATGATTGGCAAAGGGACTAACACTGGGTTTAAATCGAACACTCGTTCCTGATGATTTATTAAACGGAACAACTCCGCAATAACAAGCCAGTTGTTTGGCATTTTCAAAAGCTGTAAAACCTTGTGTATATACATAAATCGATACTGCAGTTTGTTTACCTACGCCTTTTACAGAACTCATCTTGTTAATGGCATTTTGTATCTCTTCATCTTTTTGAATATGTAGATCAATGGCTGCTTCAATATTTTGCAAAGAACTCTTTAACCCATTTATAGCTTTTTGTTGTAACTTCTGTAATGACTTTGCATTGGATGCATCTCCACATGAGGCTAATTCATTCAATGGAACAGTTAATTGTTGTAGTGAAATGATTATTCGATCTCTTTGTGCTACTAAATGTTTAAGTTGCTCAATGCTTGTATTCATTGGCTTCCAAAGCCTGGCTTGTTCTTGATATCTATACGCATAGGTAGCAATACTGATAGAAGCTAATTTATCATTGGTACCTCTTTGTAACCCTAAAGTCTTTTTAATTCTCAATGCCATCTCAACCCAAATATTGGCATTATGACGAACTAAAAATTCTATCAAACCATGAATGTAAATTCCAGTATGCTCCATGCAAATCAAAACACTATCATCAATGATTATTCCATACCCTTTAAGCCAATCAATAAAGGAGGTATATCCTTTCATCGATTGTTCAAAGCATTGATGTACTTGTGATGTACAATTACTGT
>CALRLQ020000028.1:0-9937 GCA_943368735.1 Rhizobium sp. Q54
AACTGTAGAACAGCTGGCATCTGTTGTTTCAGCTTGACGGATATCGCCGAACAACAAATCTTAACTTCAACTAATTAACTTTACTAAACTTTCGTAACGGGCTGACAGTTTTTCAAATTCCGCCACAACGCCAAGCCCCGAACGTTAGCAGTAATTGTAGAGCGACAAACAAGACACAACAAAATGACAATAAAATTGAAATAAAATGGCAATAAAAAAAATTAAAACAAAGTCGATTAAAACAAAATTTGGCGACTTGACAGTTTATACTCAATCAATGAAAATAAAAGATGTAGTTGACATCTTTTATGTTGCAGTGCGTGGTAAGGACGAAGAAGAAGGAGCTGTACAAAGGGTTTTAAATAGACAACGGATAAGCTCAATAAAGAAATATGTTTTAGAAGGCAATAACTTTTATAGCACTTTCATACTTAACTGGACTGACAGTAAAATAAAACCAGAGTTCAAAGACAATGAAATTATAATACCAATTGTTAATTATTCAGCACAAGCAATTGATGGACAACATCGTCTTGTTGGACTTCAAGAAGCTTTAAAGGAAAATGAAACTATTGGAGAAAAAGAAATTTTAGTAACCTTAAGTTTAAATCTCAAAACAAAAGACGCTGCTAGAATTTTTATAAATATAAATTCAGAGCAAAAGCCTGTACCAAAAAGTTTAATTTATGACTTATTTGGAGAAATTGAAAGTGACACAAATCATTCAATAAATCGTGCTACTGATATAGCAGACGAACTAAATCAAAATGTAGAATCTCCATTTTATAGTTCTATAAAATACCCTGGACAACCTAAAGGTGTCGGACTTGTTGACTTATCGACAGTTGTAAGTTCATTGAAAAAACATTTGGAACCAGATGGCGTTTTTGCAAGTCACAAATTAACCAATCTCCAAAATCAAAAATCCGTAATTCTAAATTATTTTACTGCTATTAAATTTTATTATGATAGAGAAGAATTATGGTCCAACAAAAACAAAAATCCTTTTTTAACAAATGCAGGTTTTTTTGGAGCAATCGAACATTTAATTAAAAATTTACTTATAAAATGTGCTGAAAAAAAGTCCTTTAAAACAGAAGACTTCAAAGCCTTATTAGACCTGCCAAAAGGAGAATTAATTCAACGAATTGACTTGAAAAATCTTGAAGGAAAATCGCAGAGAAAAGCTATTGTTGACTACTTGCAGGATAATTATTTAAAATCTTTGCCAAATCAAGACGAATATGAGTTTTGATAGATACCGTGCACAAACTTTTTGTGAAACGATTTTAGGTTGTAGCGACTTTGAGGAGTTTTACAACATTCCTTATACTACAATTGAGAGTTTTTCACTTGATACTAATAATTCTTTTGCATTAAGTAATTCATTACAACAAGACGCTAAAGACTTATATTTTAAAGGTTGTCAAAGCTTGACAGAATCTATCTTGAATTTTAATAATAAACTTTATTCGTGGGCAGTTATTAAAGCTTATTATGCAACTTTTTATCTTATCAAAGCGGACTTTGCTATTCGAGATTATGCACTTATTAGACATAAATGTATTTACTATTTAAAAGCAAGCAATGGAGCTATTCCAATAACAAAAGGTAGAAAAGGTGCGAATAGAACTGATTATTCGGGTGACCATAAATCAGCTTTAAATTACTATAAAGACCTTTTTTCTGGTTCAGACATATTGTTATCACAAGAAATTGAAGGACAAACGGCATATCAATGGCTAATGAAAAAACGTGAACAAATTAACTATCAAGAACGTCATTTTAATGAACCAAGTCGACCGGATTTTTTGGATTTCATAAACCAAAAAGTTGAATCAGGAAACTTTTTGAATCTTATAGAAGAAATCAAAAATGATGTCGGTTATGTTTTGACATTTCAACCCGAATATGCCCCTATAGCAATTCCATACAAACGTGCAATGCTCACAAAAAAGAACTTTTCAGACAATGGTGTTTTGGAAATATTGACGACATCACAAATTGAACATTTAAATAAATTTTCACCATATGCATTTCAATAGTGTGAGAACAACTACTGCTAACATATGGTTTGGCATTATTGGGGCTTGACGAATATCGCCTCAGCATTTGTTCTTTATTGTGCTTCAGTTCGGGCTTGACGTTATAAATTTGGCTTATGAATAAAACATCAGCAATATTGCAATCATTGGGCTTTGGTTATGGGCAGACGGAATGCTAATTCCCCAACAACGCCAAGCCTTTTTCGTTGGCTGTAATTATTTAAAACCCTAATACATTGGAAAACATAACATATTTTACAGGAGCAGGAGCTAGTTATTATAGTTTACCATTAATTAAGACAATGGGAAATAGAATGATAGCTTTTAGTAGGTTTTTGAAAACTTGTAGTGAGAAAAAAATTATTACAAATCCATTTGTAGAAACTTTCATCAAAGAGCTAGACCAATTAATTGAAATTGCAAATCAAAGAACTTCAATTGACGCTTACGCAAGAGAATTATCATTAAAAAATTCTTCAAAAGAGTTACTGAGGATAAAGTCAGTTCTTAGTAGCTATCTAATTTTTGAACAACTTGAAAAACCCAGAGATTTATTGTTTGAAAGTGAAGACTTTAATTATGATTCTCTTCCTACATCAAGGAAAAAATATGATAACGAAATACAAACTTTATTAAAAACACACATTGATAAAAGGTATTTTACTTTTTGGGGTGAGCATCTAAATTTATCATCAGATACACCAAATAATAGAGTGAAAATACTATCTTGGAATTATGATATGCAATTTGAGGCTTCGTATTCACAAATTAAAAATTTCAGTCTTGAGTTGGCACAAAAAAATCTTCAAGTTTATCCTTCAACAATAACTGACATTAATACTGACAATTTTTGTATTTTGAAACTTAATGGTACAGCAGGACTGATAGCACAAGAAAGAAAAAAAGTTTATAATTTATTTGACTTACAAGAGCATAAATTAATGGACAACCTTGATTTTTTAATCAACCTACTTAAAGAAAACTATCATAGGTCATTTTCTCTCCCATTGTTCACTTTTGCTTGGGAAGATGATCCATTAGTAAATCATACTAGACAAATGGCAATAGATGTAATAAAGAAAACAAGTATATTAGTTGTTATAGGTTATTCATTTCCAAACTTTAATAGAGACATTGACAGACAGCTTTTTAAAGATATACCAAACTTGAAAAAAATTTATTATCAAGCTCCAAAAGCTGAGCTAGAAGAGTTGATAGACAAATTAGACGGGATTAATCCTTCACTAAGACCACTAGTAAAAAAAGTAAGTAATTTAGATACTTTTCATATGCCTACAGAAATATAACTACTGCCAACAAGCGGTTTTGTGCAAGTGTGGCTTGACGGAAGAGCAATGAACATAAGAATACAATTGAACCGTAGTTCCAGCTTGACGGAATACTATTGAGCAACAGAATTAACAATCAACAAAAACAAGAAATTAGGCTTGACGTTATGGGCGGACGGAATTCTATTCCCACACCTGCACAAAGCCTATTTCGTTGCCTGCAATACAGCTAGACCATTTAACTACTAATGTATATGACACCATCAGAACGGATAACATTAATAAAACAAATTGCAATTGAATTACAAAAAGAAGCTAGTTGGAGTATTATTGATTTAACATTAAAGCAGTTTGGCATACCGACATTGGACGCTTTTAGTGGTAATCAGTTTGAATATATTTTACAGCAAATTCAGTTTGGCGACGATGAAGCAATTAATGATTTAGCTGTTCATTTAAAATTAAATACCACAAGTGGTGACTCTGAAATAACACCATCTTTTTGGCGTGAAGGATATTTCAATCTTTTCATTTCACATTTAGCATCAGATAAAATCAGAGCTAATGATTTAAAGAATAAGCTTGAAAGTTATTCGATTTCGGGATTTGTTGCTCATTCTGACATCGAACCAACAAAAGAGTGGCAGGATGAAATCGAATTAGCACTAAGGACATGTGATGCTTTAACAGCTTTAATGATACCTGGCTTTCATGAGAGTAAATGGACAGACCAAGAAATCGGTTTAGCTTTAGGTAGAGACTTATTAATAATGCCAGTAAGAATGGGGCTAGACCCATATGGTTTTATTGGTAAGCTTCAAGCAATAAACTTTACAGACGTTGATAAATTAGCTTTGGACATCTTCGAATCGCTCTTGAAAAACAAAAAAACAAGTAAGAAAATATCTCTAGGTATACTTCATAAATTTGAAAATTCTGGTTCCTTTCATACAGCAAAAAATAATATGACTTTAGTCGAAAAAATTACTTTTTGGGACAAAAACTTAATTGAAAGACTAAAAAATGCTGTAGCAAATAACTCTCAAATTTCCTATTCTTTTGGGGTTAAGCCAAGGGTTGACAGTATTGTTTATCGTTTTGAGAATCCTGAATAAAGTACAGCAGGCAACAAAAGGTTTGGCGTTATGTCGGCGGACTTCAACGCAATTCTCAACTGAAGAATAGCTGGCAACTGTGGTTTCAGCTTGACGGATATCGCCGAACAATAAATCTTAACTTCAACTAATTAACTTTACCAAACTTTCGTAACGGGCTGACAGTTTTTCAAATTCCGCCACAACGCCAAGCCCCGAACGTTGGTGGCAAGCGTACCGACACACCCTGCAAACAGACAAAACTCTACTAAAATAGTACGATGATAACAAAAATTGACATAGAAAAATTTGGACTGTTTGAGAATTTTAAATGGGAGACTGAAATTGGCAGACACGAAACTTTTAGACGCACAAATATTATTTATGGCAGGAATTATTCAGGAAAAACAACTTTGTCAAGAATACTAAAGTGTATTGAAAACAGACAACTTCATCCAAACTATGAAAATTGCCAATTCAATATTTCATTTTCAAATGGTAGTTCATTTTCAAACTTAAATTTATCATTAGGGCTCTCTGACTATAATATCAGAGTTTATAATTCAGACTTTGTAAAAGAAAATCTTAGTTGGCTTCATAATGACGATGGGACAATTAATCCATTCACAATTTTGGGTGCAAAAAATGTAGAGATAGCAAAAAAAATAGAAGAAATAGAAAACAAGCTTGGCTCAATTGAAAAACAAAAAGGGCTTTTATACCAACAACAATTATTAGAGCAAGAATTCAACAAAAAGAAAACCTCTTTTGAAAAAAAAAGAGATGAACTTGATGAAAAGCTAAAAAACAAAGCCAAGGAAATTAAGAATAATGCCTCAATCTACAATTACCCTACTTATCAAATAAATACAATAAAAGGTGATATACCAAAAGCTTTAAAGCAGGGAGAATTAGCAGCAGAGGTAATTCTTGAAAAGCAAAGATTATTGAAGGAAGAACCTAAAAGCTCTCTTGAAAGATTAAGAGAATCAAAACCAAGTTTTCAAAACTATTATCATCAAGTAACTGATTTACTAAAAAGAAAAATCAAACCCAACCAACCAATTGTTGAGTTAGTAAATGATAGCCTTTTACAAGAATGGGTAAGACAAGGAATTGACAAGCATAAAGGTACTAGGGAAAGTTGTGGCTTTTGTGGAAACCCAATTAACGAAACACTTTGGGCAAAACTTGATGCACATTTTAGTAAAGAATCAGAAGAATTAAGAAAAGAAATCAAAACTAAAATTGACCAACTTGAACAAGCTAAAATTAACTTATCTGACTTTTTTGACTTAACCAAAGAACAATTTTATTCAAATTTGGTATCACAATTTGAAGCTATACAGAAACAGTGGAACTCGACAACGAAAACATATTCTAAAAGTATCGATTCATTAATTTTTGAGTTAAAAGAAAGGGAAAGAGATATTTTCAAAGAAAGAGACTTAGCTGAGATTGTCGACGTATCTCAAACAATTTTAGAAACAATCCAAGAAACTAATAAAATAATTGATGAACATAATAGAAAAACAGAAACACTATCTAAAGACCAACAAAATGCAAGATTAGAACTTAGATATTCAGAGGTTGCAAAATTTTTAAAAGACATCGATTATACAAATAGAACAACAAGTAACTCTATACTTGAGGAAGATGCTAACAATGCAAGATTTAGCTTTAACGCTATTATCAATACTATCGAAGAACTTAATGAAGAAAAGAGAACTTTAGATGCTCAATCGAAGGATGAAAGCAAAGGAGCAGAATTAGTAAACCAGCACTTGACACATTTTTTTGGGCATAACGAATTAAAACTTATTGCAGAAGGAAATGCACCAAATATTTTGTTTCGAATCATAAGAGACAATGAGTATGCAAGTAATTTAAGCGAAGGTGAATGTAGTTTAATTTCATTTTGCTACTTTATAGCGAAAATGGAAGATGAGTTGAAGGATGAGGTAAACAGCGGCAAACTAATTATTTACATTGACGACCCAATTTCAAGTCTAGACAGCAACCATATTTTCTTTATGTTTAGTCTTATTGAAAGTATTATTGCGAAGCCCAAAAAATATTGCCAACTCTTCATATCTACTCACAATCTTGACTTTTTAAAGTATTTGAAACAGTTGACCTTCCCAAAGTACAAGGCAAATGATGAAGCAAAAAAAGAAAAATCTGATAGGCGGCATTTCTTAATTGAAAGAAAAAATAAGTCTAACACTGTATTGAAACTTGCACCTGAATATTTGAGAGAATACATCACTGAGTTCAACTACTTATTTTTTCAAATACACAGTTGTTCAAAAATGGACACAGCTACAATTGAACATAGTTACCAATACAACTTTGGAAATAATATGCGAAAGTTCTTGGAAGCATATTTGTTCTATAAATACCCAAGTGGTAAGCTATCATTCGATGAAAGAATTAAGAAGTTTTTCAGCAACGATGATATTTCTTACAATCTAGTTAGACGTGTAATTAATGAATATTCTCATTTAGGCGAAAACTTTGATAGAGGACTTGAACCTGTTGACGTGGACGCTATAAAAAAAGTATCTCAAGCTGTTATGACAAAAATTGAGACGACTGATAAAGAACAATTTGACGCACTTATAGAAAGCGTAAAAAGTGACTAAGAGAAACCATAAGACAAAACGCCAGCCACCAACAAGAGGTTTTGTGCAAGTGTGGCTAGACGGAAGTAAATTCAGCAGAGAATCAATATTGAACTGTAGTTCCAGCTTGACGGAATGCTGTTGAACGATAGAATTAACAATCAACAAAAAGCGAAGAAATTAGGCTTGACGGTTTAGGCGGACGGAATTCTAGTTCCACACCTGCACAAAGCCTATTTCGTTGTACGCCACTATATGAGACCCTACTTACGCATAGCAATTGGACTTTTAATAATCTTCTTTGGTTATAAATCTATCAGACATCAGTTTGGTGGTTATGACGTTGGAGTTTTAAGCGAATTTGACTACATCCCTTTGGGCGTAGTTATAATTTTCACGATTGTTATTTTATTATTAGACCATTCTGTTTTTAAAGTTGACAGGAAAATTTATCAGTTTTCATTTTCATTAATTGCGGTGACAATTTGTTTCATCATTTTTTTTAAAATCATTTACCGCAGTTCTATTGACAGCTCTAAGACAGTGTTAAAAGTAGTAAACAAAGCAGGTGCGAACAATGTGTGGCAATTTGATTTTAAAGACAGTAAGCACTTTGTATTGACCGACTATAATTTATTTGGACACATCATTTATTACGGTAACTATGAACGACAAGACGACACATTGAAAATTATTCAATCAAATTATAATGGCGATGTAAAGGAGTTCCCAAAGACAGGAATAATAAAAGCAGACACAGTTTATTGGAATAAATTTGACACAATGCTCGTTGACAAAGAATAGCGGCGTACAACAAGCGGTTTGGCAAAATTGCGGCTGACGGAACTCGTATTTCAACTTTTGGTTTTTCAATTTGGCGTTCCGTCCATGCTGGACGGAACGCAGGTGAACTGTAAATCTATTTTTCAACTATTCAACTATATTCGTCTTCAGTAAGCCAAGGGCGACGGAATGCTTCCGTCGCAACTTCGCCAAGCCGAAGACGTTGCCTGTAAGTTTATAAAACATCCTATTCAATGGACAAATTGCTTGAATCATTCAAATCATTAAATCACTTAGGGACACAAGTTTTGTTTTTTATAGAGGTTCATAGTACTTATATGGAAAACGAAGCTTTTCTTAATCAAATTAAATTTAAAGGTCATTATGCCAACATACCTTTAGCAAAAGGAATATCAGGCTCTTTATTAAATTATTCCATCATTATTGCTAACTCGTTTTTTGACGAGTATAATGACCAGTTCACTTCGTTTAAGCATCCAGAATATAAAGACAGAATTAATAGACTTAAAAAAATTACCAAACCTGTTTTAAAAAGACTAAGTAAGTGGACAAACTTTAAAGACTATAGAAACTATATTTTAGCTCACAGCTTTCGTTTTAAAAACCAGTCTTTTTTTGACAAAGACTTTAAACCTTTTAAGTTTAATGCACCTCATACAAACTCTGAAATTATTCTTTTAGCCCACTTAATGACAGTAATCACGACCTGCATTGCTCAAGAGTTTCCTGAACTTTTAGCAAAAATAGATATGACAGAAAACTTACTTTCAAAAATGGACTTCGAGCGGAACGAAATTGATATTGACAAAGAACTTGAAACTATATGGACACAGATAAATTTAATAAAAGAGCAACTTTAACGCAAGTTGCCAACGTGTTACTTCCCGACCGACTACATAACTTTCATTATGTACGAGGACTCGAACCTACGCTTCCTTACCAAATCTCAACAACCGAGCAGAATCGAACTGCATTTAAGTTTAGTTGACTATAAAACCTACAGGCAACAAGAGGTTTTGTGCAATTGTGGCTGACGAATAAGCAATGAACTGCAAATCCTTAATCAACTTTGGCACAAACTGACGGAATTCTATGGAGCATTTATTTGTAACATCAACGATATATTTTTAATTTAACTATTGTTCTGGGCTGACAGGAGCGCTATTGCCACAACTGCATAAAGCCTGGGACGTTAGTGGCAATAGCATTTGGACACACCCTACGAATTATGAAACTATACTTTACAATCCTTTTGTTTTTGAATTTTAAAGTTTATGGACAAGCACCAGTTGATATAAAATCTTATCTAGACAATAAGCAAATATCAAAAACAGCTAAGGACTTTTATAATGGTAAGTTTAAGGCTACTGACGACACAAAAACCTTTTCAATTATTGACAGCCTAAAGACGAAAAATAATTTGACACGACCCTTTTATATATTTTTGGTTTCTAAAATGACAGACAAAGCTGATGGTGCATTATCAGAGGCATTAGGAGTCAGTTGCAAAGAATTTTTAGAATCACATCCAGACTTTTTAATTGACTTTTTATATTCAAAAAACACTACAGTTGACAAAAGATTTTTGGGCAATTGGGCTAATCAAATTTCAGGTGAGTTTATGATTGACTGTGAAGGCAATGAAAAACAGTGTATTAAAAAATCTTTACAAAAGTCATTACAAAAATGCAAGCTGGACAACAAACTAAAATTGACAGAATTTTACAGAAAGATTGAGAACTACTGCCACTAACATAAGGTTTTACGTCAGCAGGGCTGACGGGTTAAGCCTCCCAACTTTTGTATTTCAATTTAGCTTTTGTTCTTGGCTTGACCGAACGCTATTCAGCAACAGAATGTGTTTGTAACTTGTTATCTTTATTCAGCACCAGTTCCAAGCAGGACATTATAAATGTCCTGCCAACGTAAAGCCCCGAACGTTGGCAGTAATTTTATGACAGCACTATCCTCAATATTTTTAGCATTGACTGTGACAGTTGCTGTTTGTTCAAATGCACAAGTAAACTACCAAGCAAGTCGACAAAAGGTTTTACAAAAAGCCATTGTTGATAGTTTATTTG
>CALRLQ020000029.1:0-5621 GCA_943368735.1 Rhizobium sp. Q54
AAAGGAACATAAAACTTGCTGTGTGTCAACTTTGAAGTTTTTAGAATAACCAAAAGTTGCTAAAAATGTTTACGCAGTTTCTGTCCTGATTGTAAATGCAAAGCTGTAACAACAGTGAAGCATTTATATTTTAAAGTTACCTACAACGAGCAGGGCTTTATGCAGGTTGGGAATTTGAATTCCGTCAGCCCATAACCGCTGCTGATTGAAAATATATTGTTGAATTTAAGAACAAAAGTTGATAGTTATTCGTCTGACCGAACTGAAGCTGGGATTTGCAATTAGCTGATGTTACATTGTCGAGCCCAACTTGCATAAAACCCAATGTTAGCCGTTCGCTTTTCTGTCCACCGATAGAAAACGAACGGGTACAAAAAAATAAAAATTATGTCACAAAAAAAATAAAAATTATGTCAAATAATGAGTCAAAAGAAGTCCAACAAGAACCGCAAACTGTCAAGCAAGTTGATACTTCAATTAAAATTACAATCAAAGAATTTTTTCGTCAATTAGCAGAAATGTCTGGTGGGAAAGATTTGTCTAAAACCAATTCTACCAAGTCATAGTTTTTCTCATAGTCTTTGGTGACTGCTTCAAAATTCTTTATAAACAAGTCTTTTGCTTCACCATTAAATTGAGATGCTGCAAACAAAGCTCTTTGTCTGTCTTTTTTAAGGTCAATAAACATCATTCCAAGTTGATTGTCTGCGTCTGTAATAACAGCAGCCACATACCGTCCTGCTTGGAATATTAAGCCAACAATGTCTTTTGTGTCCTTAATGTTGGTAATGCGAATTTTATTTGCATTCTCTAACATCATAAACTGGTTTGTAGTGTAACCCATTGTTTTGTCAGCATTGAGTTGCTCAACGAAAAGTTTTACTGTCATATCAAATGTATTTTGTCAAATGTTTATTGTCTAGAAACGGATGCTGTCTAAAGTGACGGCTAACGTTCGGGGCTTGGCGATGTGGCGGAATTTGAAAAACTGTCAGCCCGTTACGAAAGTTTGGTAAAGTTAATGAGTTGAAGTTAAGATTTGTTGTTCGGCGATATCCGTCAAGCTTGGAACTACAGATGCCAGCTGTTCTACAGTTGAGAATTGCGTTTCAGTCCGCCGACATAACGCCAAACCTTTTGTTGGCTGTAGTTATTCTCGTATAGAATGTAATTCTCTATTGTTAGATGAAAATTTCTTTAAGCTCTTGTCGATAACTAAATCTTTCCTTGCCTATAAATTTTACCTTCTTTGATATTGCTTTTTTTACATCTTCATAATTACGATGGTAAAACTGTGAGACTTTAATAATTTTTCTATTATCTTTTATGATATACAAATATTCATAGTCGTCGTATTTGGATGGAACCATACAAATAGTAAATCCGTCAACTTCTTCAAAATTTGTCACAACAGATTTGCCAAAACCAAGATAACTTCTTGAAATTATAGTTTCATTGTCCACTAAAACAGAAATTATTTTTGTTCTTAACTCTCCAAAGAAAATCCAAGTCCAAATGAATAAAAGGAAGAAAAATATTAGTAAAAAAACAAAGTAAGATTCTATATAGTCAGCTGAAAAAGTGAACAATATTAGAAAAAGTAATAGTCCTGTCAATGTTATAAAGAGAATTATTATGAGAACTATCCAAAAGGAAAATTTCGATTTAATCATTAAAGTTTACTTCTAAGGTTTTCTATAATTACAGCCAACGTTCGAGTATTTGCGAAGGCAGGGAATTCATTGATTGTCCAGCCCGGTACAAATGCCCAATTGAAAATAGGTTGTTGAAGTTAAGAACTAAAGCTGAACATTGAACGTCGAGCCCGAACCGCTGCTGATGCTTGCACATAGCTGATGTTACATTGTCCAGCCCTGCTTTTGCAAATACTTTTGTTGGCAGCAGGCTTTCGTCACCAGAATAAAAATTTTCCGCTTTGTTTCTCATATAGATACCTCTCGTTCTTAAAGCCCATGGTTTTATGATATTGTTCGTCAAAAATATCGCCTAAGTCAGGAGCAGTTGCAATCACTTCGGCTTTGTCATTATGATTTTGGTTTAACTTGTTATTCAAATAGCCGCCACACACTTCAAGTTCGTCTGAACAAATTAGTTTACCATGAAGTGTCTCCCTTAGCAATAAGAAATTTACAAAGTCCATTGGTGTCTTTTTCCTTGCAATCATTGTCAGTAGGAATATTTCCAAATCATCAAGCTTTACTGCCCAAGGAAATACATCATCATCATTTTCTAATTTTATTAAAGTTGAAAGGTCGCATTGAATTTGACCAAAGGATTCTATATTAACAATAATCGAAAAATCCTGTTCATATTTCGTTGTGTCAATTTCATCAATTAGCTTCCCGTCTTTGTCGGTTATTTTTAGAGGGACGCCTTCAATAAATTTCTTTTCTACTCTACGGGTTTGCTCATATCCGTAACCAATGCATGCATTAAAATCATCTTTTATTCTTATAAAGGCTTTATCAGGATTTCGGAATGGCTCTCGCAATGAATATCCTTTTGCCTCAATGATGAACGCATAATTTTTCCAAAGAATTAATATGTCTTGTTCGCAACCATCAACGTAATAGCCACTGTAAATTTTGAAATCCTTTTTAAAGAAGCTTGAGAAAAGTTCAATAATTTTTGTTTCAAGAAGTTTCCCTTTCTTTTCAACATATTTTGATGTCTCATCTACTGAAGATGTACATACTTGTTCTAGAAAACTTGCTATTGCATGAATCACTTGTTTTACTTCAAATACCTGATACATTCCATCGCCAATATCTAAAATAGGTTTTTCAATAAGTGGGTTTCCTGGTTTGGTGGCTGTATAATACAAAAAGTCAGATTGAGCTCTTTTTGTAACGAAAAAGGGGAGAATAGTATTTACCTTTTCTATTGGAAGAGTTTCAGAAACAAGTTCTTCAGGATAAAATCTATCTGTTATTCCTTTGTCAGACATGAAATAGCTCATGTGCTTGAATTGCTCGCCCATTTCTTTTATGAAATCTGGAGCATCATCAACTACACCCATTTTAATTTTAGTGTATTTATCCCAATTAGGTCGTAATAGGTCTTTACGAGTTGAATGAGCTTGAAAATTCCTTTGCCTAAGTTGGTCAAGATTATCGTAGAATTGGATAAAATCTTCAGTCTTGACTTTTGTTTTATTTTCAATCAAAGTGTCTAATTGAGTAAACAAGTCCCTTATCCAATTAATCACCTGTTCCTCATAATTTAATGGCCCTTGATTAAAATATGAAAGAAATGAAGGCATTGCCACTTGTCTAACACGTTTCCACTCCTCTGTTACATCTTCAGGTTTTGTCGGGAAAAAGAGTTTGTCGTACTCTGCTTCAATTTCATTTAACAGCGAGACAATTTGCTTCCACTTATCTGGGTTATACATTATGTCATGCCCATTAGCGGGGTCAGAACTTACATTGAGTCCTGCTAAATAATATAATTGACGCATTGGTGAAGAAAGCATACCCAATTGGTCGTTAGCTCTTTCTCGTCCTGCATGTATAAGTGAAGAAAGGTCACCCAGCAACCAATCGGAATTGTATGTCGCAATGATGTCTTTTAATTGCTTTGATTTTGTCTCTAAACTCATGGTGATATTAGTCGTGAGGAGTGTCTGTCATGCTTGCTGCCAACGTTCGGGGCTTGGCGTTGTGGCGGAATTTGAAAAACGTCCTGCCCGGAACTGGTGATTAGTAATGTTAATTAGTTGATTGGTACAAAGTTCAGATGAACAGCATTCCGTCAAGCTGGGAACCACAGTTGCCAGCTGTTATGTAGTTGACGATTGCGTTTCAGTCCGCCGGCATAACGCCAAACCTCTTGTTGCCTGCTGGCTTATTTTGTCAATACGATGCCTTTATATTCTTTCATTTCAGAATATATTGTAGCACCAAGTAATTTCCATTCTAAAACACCGTCAACAAAATACTCAAATTTATTATTGTCATTTGTCATGTTGATAATGATTGATATTGGCTTCCAATTTGTCCCACTAATAAAACCTGAATTTGATGAGTATGCACTAATTGGAAAATTAATTCTTTCTTCTTTGTCTATGCCATATTTAATTCCTAAGTCGTATTTTGATACCAATGTTTTTTCTAAGTCAATGTTAAGCAAATAGGTATTGTTACTTTTTAAGCTGTCTTCTGAGCTAAATTTCCAAGTCTTTATTTTGTTTGAATTTGCTTCTTTATTGGCATTGTCATTATTTGATTGTCCCACAAAAGATAAAAGTCCAAATACAAATACGATAGAAGCAAAAAGTCCAACTTTTTCACGAATGAGTTTTGTCGCTTTAAAGCAGATTACAATAAAGAAAATGAATAGTCCAATATTTAATAAACCCCACAATAAATATGTCATAATGGTTTAATTTTTTAATGGTCGTCTAAGCTTGCAGGCAACGTTCGAGGCTTGGCGATGTTGGGGCAACTGCGTTTCGTCACGCTTGAACTGATGTTAAATATAGTTACTACTGTTGATTGTGATTACAAAAGATGAGCAGCGTTCTGTCGAGCTGGTGACGAAAGGAAAATAGTAGTACAAAAGTTGATGCTTATTTCGTCAACCCCAATATTGCCAAACCTTTTGTTGGCTGTAGCCCTATCCTGCAAGTTCTTTAATTTTAGATAGCATAGTTCTAATTAATTCTTCTCGTTGCATATTTGCTTCATCGTGAATTTTCAATATTTCTGGTGAGTCTTTCCAAAATTCTCTGTCGTAGTCTTCTTCTTCTGATTTGTGTATTTGAATTGAAAACATAATTTGCAAGTAAACTGGCAAAAATTTGATTAACAATTCTGTGTCAAACTTAAAATCTTCAACAGTTAATTTAATTCTCTTATCATTTTCAAACTTGTCACAGAATAAAGGTCGTGGATTTTTTAAAGGAAAACTGTCATAATGTTTGACACAATTGCAAACCCAATTTATTTTATGAGTAACAAAAAACTGCGACCAGTCCTTAAGTGAAAAGTTGAACTTTCTTTTTGCGTACTTTTCAATATTTTCACTTGATTTATCATCTGTCAATAACGAAGACATTATTATAATATCATTTGCAAAGCTCTCGACTTTATGAAACATTCCAACATAAGCAAGTCTTATAGTTTGATAAAGAGTTTCCTTTAAGTCGTCTTTATCTACAGACAGCAAGAAACTATATTTTGAGTTTCTCATTTGTTGTTCACTCTCAAATATTGCTTTATTAGTTGCAGGAATATAATGATTTAATACAAGTTCTTTAAATGATGAAATGTCTGCAAGACGAAATACAAGTGAGTTGAAAATTTTATTAGCCTTTTCATCTTTTTGTGTTAAGTCAAAATTTGGAATTTTTACAAACTCGTCAACTAATCGCTGAACAAGTTGGTCGAATTTATTTGGAATTTTTGTTTTTTTCTTATTCATTAATGAGGTCTGTCAAAGGGTTACAGCCAACGTACGGGGCTTGGCGTTGTGGCGGAATTTGAAAAACTGTCAGCCCGTTACGAAAGTTTGGTAAAGTTAATTGGTTGAAGTTACATTTTGTTGTTCGGCGATATCCGTCAAGCTGAAACTACAGATGCGACATGTACCAAAGTTGA
>CALRLQ020000030.1:0-5534 GCA_943368735.1 Rhizobium sp. Q54
TGTCAATATCAAACCTGCTATTTGAAAAGTCATAGATATTTAAAATTGTTTTAGAGTCAGTGTCGCCTTGTTGACCAAAAGCTATTATAGGTATGACTATTAAAATGAATTTTAAAAAACGCATCGTCTAAATATTATGGCGTGCAACGAACAGGGCTTTGTGCAGGTTGGGGATTTCGAGTTCCGTCTGCTGGTTACCAAAGCCAAATTTATAAGTTTAAGTTGATGATTTATTCTTTTGCTCAATGGCGTTCGGTCAAGCTGGAACTAAAGCCAAATAGTAGTACAAAAGTTGATGACGAATTCCGTCAGCCCAACTTGCACAAAACCTCATGTTGGGCGTAGGCTTTTTTAGATGTGTGCAAAAAGATTTTAAAAAGAATTTTAAAAGATAGAAAAAAGAATTTATTCTGTATTTAAAAAGTATCTATATTTGCAGTATGAAAATAAAATTTTTTAATCCAAATGATTTGGATAGGAATATTAAAGCTACAGTTCATAAAACAGGTAAAATTGGCTTTACTGTAGATGCAGCAAAAAAGTTGTCCCTGTCAACCGATTGCAGTTTGTCAATCGGAATGAATGAAGAAGATGCAGATGACAGTAATTTATATGTTATGCTTCATAATACTATTGAAACTGGTGCTTTTAAAGTTAGTAAAGCTGGTGGTTATTATTATGTCAATACAAAAGTATTGTTTGATAACTTGAAAATTGATTATACTAATTCTGCTATTATTTACGATATAACAGAAGAGGTTTTTGAAGGTCAAAAAGTATATAAATTTAAAAAAAGAAATAAATTAAGTAAAGATAAAAATATAGTATAGAAAATATGGAAAGTGAAATTGTAATATACCAAACGGAAAAAGGAAATACAAAGATAGAGGTTAAGTTAGAAAATGAAAATGTGTGGTTAAGTCAAATTCAATTAGCCACGCTTTATCAAACTACTAAACAAAATATAAGTTTACATCTAAAAAATATTTTCAAAGATGGCGAATTGAACGAAAAATTAACTGTCAAGGAATACTTGACAGTTCAAAATGAAGGCGAACGTTCTATAAAAAGACCTATTAAATATTATAATCTTGATGCAATAATTTCTGTTGGTTATAAAGTTAACAGTCATATTGGAACACAATTTAGAGTTTGGGCAACAAAACGACTTAATGAATATTTAATTAAGGGCTTTACAATGGATGACGAACGTTTGAAGTCTGGTGGTCAAATGAACTATTTTGATGAACTAATTAACAGAATTAGAGATATTAGAAGTTCAGAAAAAATATTTTATCAAAAAGTAAAAGATATATATGTAACAAGTATTGATTATGATAGCAAAGCAGATTTAACAAAAGAATTCTTCGCAACAATACAAAATAAGCTACATTGGGCAGTCCACCATCATACTGCTGCTGAGTTAATTGTAAAAAGAGTCGATGCAAATAAAAAAGATTTAGGACTTACAAACTGGAAAGCAGATAAAATTCGTAAAGCAGACGTAAGTATTGCTAAAAATTATTTGTCGCAAGATGAACTAACAGAGCTAAACTTATTAGTCGAACAATATTTAGCCTTTGCAGAAACTCAAGCGAATGCTAAGAAAGCAATGTATATGTCTGACTGGATAAAGAAACTAAATGATATTCTCACAATAAATGAAAAAGAAATTTTACTTGATGCTGGTCGTATAAGTAAAGAATTAGCAGCAGAAATAGCTGAAAAACAATTTGAAATTTATTCAGCTAAATTGAAGCAAGTTGAAAGCGATAATAATATAAAGGTTCTTGAAAATGAAATAAAAAGCATTTCTCCTAAAAAATCTTCAAAAAAGTAAGGGCTGTCCCATAAGCTTACGCCCAACGAAAAAGGCTTGGCGTTGTTGGGGAATTAGAATTCCGTCTGCCGATAACTGAAGCCCAATGATTGCAATCCCGAACCTTCGGGATGCTGATGTTTTATTCATAAGCCAAATTTATAACGTCCAGCCCGAACTGAAGCACAATAAAGAACAAATGTTGAGGCAATATTCGTCAAGCCCCAATAATGCCAAACCTAATGTTGGCTGTAGTGGCTTTTGTCAAACCGAACGTTTTGACAAATTATGAAATAATTCTTGCCAATACTTCTCTGTCAAAACTCCAACGTAGTGTCTAAATGATAAAACAAAGTGAATAATAAACCACAAAAGAAAAATTGATTGTCCATAAAATATAGGAAATCTTAATTCTTTTCCAACAGTAATAGTCGAAGTCGTAATTGGTTGGTCAAAAGATAATAAACATACAATTCCTAAAATAATTGTCAAGCCAAGTCCAACAACTCCCAATTTATGTTTCCACCAAAACAGAAAATAATTAATTGGCAGAAGCAAAAGTCCTACAAAATGTTTCCAAGCAAAAATTGTGTCTGTCTCAAAAACAGTCCACACTAAAGTCATTGCAGAAATTGTCAAAATAACAAGTGGCACAAAGTCTAAATAATACATTATTTTTTCTTTTGTCATTTTTTTGGTCTTTGTTTAGTGTGTCTGAAAAACGATGTTAGAATTGTCAAATTGCAAGTTGCTTAGATTCCTTTAAAGAATTGCGTTTTGTCTGAATTGTCAACGAAATTATAATGTCTTTTTGCCATTACAGCCAACGAGCAGGTATTGCCGTTGCTGTGGAATTAGCGTTCTGTCAAGCCTGGCATTTACTGCTTAATTTTTATTCAAAAGTTTAAATTAAGTACAAATGAAAAATAGAATTACGTCAGCCCGTACTGCTGCTCAAAAAAGTACAAAAGTTGAAACACAGAATCCGTCAAGCCACAGTAACGGCAATACTTTTGTTGGCTGTAGGCGTTTTTGCTCGAATTTTTTAAACTTTATATTTATTTGTATTTGTGATTATTGGTATCCTTTGTTTGGTCTATTGGTAATGGTGCTTTTTTGGTTTGGGATGATAAAAATTTTAAAAAATCTTTTCGTAAGTCATTTAGGTTATATGCTTGTGTCACTATAAATAAACCAACAAACCAATAACGTTTTGGCATATTTTCAATTTTATCCCAAAATGCTTCTAGTCTTTGTTTTTTTAATTGTCTATAGTAGCCACCTTCTTTTTTAAAAATAAATGCTGAAAGTGTAACCGAATAAATAAATTTTGAGCTGTCAACTTTATTTGCTCTTGTATTATGTTCTTTGTCAATGTAATTGTCAGAATGCAGTTTGTCTAATAATAACTCAAAGTAGTATGAAAATTCAGTGCTATTTAGATTTTTGTTTTCTTTGATTATACTGTTTGCAATTTCTAAGCTTGTTACATTTTGTCTTGGAGTTAAGTCATTAAAATTAAAATCACTAGGATTTTTAGTAAACCAATCTAATGTATAGTCTAAGTATTCTGTGAATAAATCTTTTTTATTAAAAAACATTATATAAATTTATAAAGATGACTGCCAAACGTTTACAGCCAACGTCTTCGGCTTGGCGAAGTTGCGACGGATTTATTCCGTCGCCCTTGGCTTACAGAAGATGAAGATAGTTAAATAGTTGAAAAATAGATTTACAGATGAGCTGCGTTCCGTCCAGCAAGGACGGAACGCCAAATTGAAAAACCCAAAGTTGAAATACGAGTTCCGTCAGCCGCAATTTTGCCAAACCGCTTGTTGTGTGCAGTTAAAACTTTCGCATCAGTCGATATTTTGTGCCTGCTTTCGTTTTGTCATTAAGTATTTCTGTCGGCATATTCATTTCAATAAAAAGGGTGTCATTTTGCTTTTTTGTATTTATGCGTAATGCAGTGTAAATAGCATCGTTGACATAATAGTTAAACATTTTTGTAGTGTCATTCTTATAAGAAGAGTAAAAGATAAAATCGTAATTATCAATCCCAGTTTGAAAAATGTCATAAAAGATTACCTCGTCATTATTTGAAACTAGAATTTTGCTTTCAACAAAATCATGTTGGTCAAAGATTGAACAACTTGTAACATAAAACACAAAAAGCAAAGAAAAAAGTAGGTTGCTAATTTTCAATATAGATAATCTTAATTTTTTCTAAAAAGCATTGCATCCAATCGTGTTTTTGGTATGCTTTATATACAGCATGTGTTTCAATAATTATTGTGTCGTTACCTTTCCAAAAAGTTTTAATGTCTAAATTACGTCCAACTACTGAGTAAACACCTCCTCCACAACCGCCAAAATCTACCAACACTTGAGTTGTCCAATTTGTACTGTCGTTGCCTAATTCTCCCAATTGGAGACTTCTTTTTCCGTTCGGAGATTTTTCTTCACTCAATTTAGTTTCAAAGTATTTAAAGTTATTAGAATTCTCTTGGTCATGTGGCACGTCAAAACAACCAATGAGTGAAAGGGAAAAACATATAGTAATTAGGGTCTTCATTAATTGCACACAACGAAAAAGGCTTGGCGTTGTTGGGGAATTAGTATTCCGTCAGCCCATAACCGAAGCCCAATAATTGCAATATTGCTGATGTTTTATTCATAAGCCAAATTTATAACGTCAAGCCCGAACTAAAGCACAATAAAGAACACATGATGAGGCAATATTCGTCAAGCCCCAATAATGCCAAACCATATGTTGGCTGTAGTGCTTTTCCTGTAACCATCAGTCGGTTTTAAATTTATCTTTTAGTTTTTGAATTTGCTCAAATGTCAAGTCGGTAAGTTTTATAGTGAAGTCGTCTGTCCAATAATTTAACTCTGTTTGACTTTGAAGTGAAAGCAACAAATCTTTTCCGTCTAAAATTATTCTCTTTCTATCTTTTTCAATAATCCACGAACCAAAATCTTTGTCTGAATAGTTGTCAGATAATAATTTTTGGTCTGCAAAGAAATATTTGAAAGTGTCATAGGTGAATTTATTTAGAGTATTGTTAAGTTGTCTTTCTATGTCAAAGGCATACGATATGCAAGTTTCAATAGCTCTGTACAGGTCGTGGTCTGTAGTTGCTGCTTGTCTTCCAAAATTGTCTGTAAGTTGAACCTTGTAAACATTATTTGAAATCTCATCAAATCTTAAAGTCCAGTTATCTAAGAATTCTTTTTTATTTCTAATCATTGTTAGGAAATTTTCGTTCCCCTGTAAGGTCGTATGTTATTAAATGTTCGCCATTGTCATTTTAGATTGAACATTCAAATTCTGGTTTGCTTTTTATGAAGTTTAGAACAAAATTCTCTGCATTATTAAAACTGTCAAACAATTGATAAACTTCTTGTTCATTGTCACCATTAAAAAATAACGTTAGGTCTTTTTTGAAAACGTGTCCTGTGGCATATTCAGCAATAAGAACTGAACATTTATTTTTTTCTAATTTGGGGGCTTCCATTTATTATTTTGTAGAATGTGACGAGGGTTGTCACAGCATTACAGCCAACGAACAGGTATTGCCGATGGTGGGGGAATTAGAATTTCGTCCGCCGGAACCACTGCCTGGCTTTTTGATAAAGTTAAATATAAAGAACTAAAGCTGGGCTTTATTCGTCGAGCCCCGAACCGAAGTACAGCAGAATTACTGCTGCT
>CALRLQ020000031.1:0-4568 GCA_943368735.1 Rhizobium sp. Q54
CGTTGCACGCCATAATATTTAGACGATGCGTTTTTTAAAATTCATTTTAATAGTCATACCTATAATAGCTTTTGGTCAACAAGGCGACACTGACTCTAAAACAATTTTAAATATCTATGACTTTTCAAATAGCAGGTTTGATATTGACAGTAATGGATTTAAAGGAGTCTTCAAAGTTGACACTAATTATTATTCCGATAAAAAGATTGCAGTCATAGGCCATTATGCGATAACTAAAAGTTCAGAAATTAGTGGCAATAAGTTTGGACTATGGACAACTTATTATCATAATGGACAGATAAAATCTCAAGGAGCATATGATATGTATTCATTACTTTACTTACAATCGACTAAAAAAGGACGTAGAATTGAACACTCTTATAAAGTAGGCAAATGGACTTATTATTACGAAAATGGACAAATTAAGGCGACAGGCATATATCAAACGATTATAAAAAAGGCTAACACTGGTATCGACGGACAATTTTACAAACTTTCGAATACCACATCAGACTGGAAGTTCTTTAATTCAGACGGTTATAAATCGAATAATAAAGAAAAAATAATTGTAGACATTGAATCTAATCCAAATTGTGACTAATTACAGCGTGCAACAAGGGTTTGGCGTTATGTCGGCGGACTGAAACGCAAACTTCAACTTTGGTACATGTGGCAACTGTGGTTCCAAGCTTGACGGATATCGCCGAACAACAAATCTTAACTTCAACCAATTAACTTTACCAAACTTTCGTAACGGGCTGACAGTTTTTCAAATTCCGCCACAACGCCAAGCCCCGAACGTTGTGTGCAAGCAAAATGAAACACCTTAAAAATTTGAAGTAATGAAAACATTTTATTTTATAGTGACAATTTGCACTTTACTTTTTGCTTGTAATAATGAGCCAAAATCATTTGACAAAAACCAATTAAATATAACAAGCGACACTTCATCAATTGCAGAAAAAAAAAGAACCACACTAATTGAAGAATTAAAAAGGATGAGGCAAGTTTTAAATACAAATGACAAACAACAAATCGCTACCATTTTTAAATTTCCAAAGTCAGATTCTGAATTTAGTGTTTATGTTGACGACTCTTTATTTAATGAACAAGTAAAACAAAATTCAAACAATATTACTGTTGACAATTTCTTAAAACATTACAAAGAAATTTCTACAAGCATATGGCTTGACAATGTTAAATATCTTTTAAATAATCTACCTATTGACAGCTTACATCACAAAGACAATTTAGAACTAAGTAACATAATTGAAAAAGAACCTTGCTATTATTCATACCAAATAGAAATTATTGGCGACAGTGTAAAACTGATAATGAGTATGAATTCGAATCACAACTTTAAGAGTAAAAAAACAATAGAGGACGAAATTGAAGAGAACGCTAGTGAAATATGTGAACATTCATTTTGGTGGACTTTTAAGTTTGATGGCAATAAATTAATTTTTAAGAATATGAGCGGAGCAGGATAAATTGCCTGCACACAACAAAAGGTTTGGCAATATTGGGGCTTGACGGAATAAACTTGGGCTTTTTTACTACTATATTCCTTTCGTCACCAGCTCGACAGAACGCTGTTCGTCTTTTGTAATCACAATCAACATTTGTAACTATATTTAACTTCAGTTCAGGCGTGACGAAACGCTATTGCCCCAACATCGCCAAGCCTCGAACGTTGTACGCAAGCCTGTAGACTAGATTATGAAAGAAAAAAAATTAATATTTTTATCTCTGTCAATTCCAATACTCTATGGTTTATTAGTTTTATTCGACAGATTTCTTGAATATTATTTCAGATTTTCAAAAGAATACAGATTTATATATTCATATGGCAGTTCAATCATTCTAAATGTTCAATTAATAATAATGCTTTTCTCTTTTGGCTTAGGTATTTACATTATAGCTAATCTAAAAAAAATTAATCGTACGACAATTATCATTTCCCTATTTTTTGGACTTTCTTTGTTGTTATATTTTATTATTATGCTTTTAATAGTTTTCTTTAAATAAGATGTATGACAATCAAAAATTTCATTTCTCCATTCTCATACTTTAGTTTGACAACGGACAGAATATTGACAATTCAGAATTCTTTCTTTACCCATTTAAACACCTTTAAGTATAAACAGACGAAAATGTCTTAAAAAGTGGCAACAAAGATTCTTGGATTAAGCAGGGTCTGAAAACTAAGCATTGATAATTTATGGATGAATCAATAAATATCAAAGGAGTGACAATAAAACCAGATTTAATTCATGATATATAGGGATACTTTATTTAATATCTAGCAACAATTGAAAAAAATATTTTAAGGAACATTAATACAACAAAGAAGGCTATGCGTACAACATGAGGTTTGGCGTTATGTCGGCGGACTTCAACGCAATTCTCAACTGTAGAACAGCTGGCATCTGTAGTTCTCAGCTTGACGGATATCGCCGAACAACAAATCTTAACTTCAACTAATTAACTTTAACAAACTTTAGTAACGGGCTGACAGTTTTTCAAATTCCGCCACAACGCCAAGCCCCGAACGTTGGTGGTAATTTTGAAAAGTCAGCATTCTCTATAAACAATAAGAATTTAACAATTTTGTTTAAAATAATCAACATAATTATTATCTCTCTAATTGCATTTTTGTTTTCCAATATTTTGGTTGGACAAAAATTAAATAACATAAAGCTGTTAAAACAAACGATTGAGAAAGCAGACTCTGTAATTTTAATCAGCCATGACTTGACATTTGAAAATGCACCAAAAATTATTCCTGATTGGGACAAGTCAGACACTTCGATGAATCTAGAAAAATGGAAAAAAGAGAATCCAAGTAGACACAATTTCATTGTAAATAAAAAAATCAATAGAGAAGTATTTCAGGAATATGCTTTATTAGACAAACAAGATAAAACGACACTTTCAAATATTTTAGGACGACAGGTAAATCTTTCAAAAATTGAAAAATCAAAATGTTTTGAACCACGACACACTATAATTTTATATACAAAAGACAAAGAATCATACATTGACATTTGCTTTACTTGCTTAGAGTTGCAAACTTCAACTGACCTTTTTTTTGACGAATCAAATATTGACAAACGAAAATGGTTAGAATTGGAAAGGTTTTTTAAATCAAAACAAATAACAAAATTCTTTTAATTTGAAAAGACAAAAACTACCACCAACAAGAGGTTTGGCGTTATGTCGGCGGACTGAAACGCAAACTTCAACTTTTGCACATGTGGCATCTGTGGTTCTCAGCTTGACGGATATCGCCGAACAAAAAATCTTAACTTCAACTAATTAACTTTACCAAACTTTCGTAACGGGCTGACAGTTTTTCAAATTCCGCCACAACGCCAAGCCCCGAACGTTAGCTGCAATATCATGTACGATCTTTTAAATTAATTGCACAAAAAAATGAAAGTTAGAATCTCACCAACACTTAAAATGTTAGGGGATGGTATAGGGTCGATAAAATGCACGGACTATATTGACCTAGACTACGTTTTCTCAGAAATCCTTATTGACCACCCATATTTAATTTATTGGGGACAAGCTAACTCTGAATGGCTGTTAAAATCATCCATTGATAGACTGCTGTACAATGTTCAATTAAGCGATAACACTGAACGATATTATAACGAAATACTGGAAAAATTTAAGTATTCTACAAGAGGTCGCTTACCACAAAGCTGGATACCCGTCGATGATAATTCCTGGTGGGCATTAGGGCAGCACTTTGGCCTTGCTACTCCCTTGCTTGACTGGACTGAATCACCCTTTGTAGCACAATATTTTGCATATTGGGATAAATTCGAATTAAACGGTACTTTAAAAAACAATAGAGTTATATATGCTTTAGACCCATTTTTGATTAAGGCAAAAAATTCTGAACTAGAACCACATAAACGTCTAGAGATAATTAAACCTTTACACGATTACAATTCAAGACTCGTTAATCAACGAGGTTTATTTCTTAGACTTCCAGTTAATACCGATGTGAAATTGTGGACAAAAGAGAACTTTAAGAATATAGAGAGCCATTACGTTCTTATCGAGATAGTCATCCCAGAAAATATTGGTGATAGAGAAAAAGTATTGAGATACCTAAATAGAGCTAATATTAATCATTTAACTCTTTTTCCAGACGTTTCAGGTTCGGCAATACACAGTAACGCTTGCCTAGTCATTCCAAATTATGAATGATCAATACTGCAGCTAACATGGTATTGCTAAAATGCAGGCTGACGGAATCTGTGTTTCAAATGTTGTAATTCAATTTAGCTGTATATCGGACTGACCGAATTCTAATCATCAAAATATCATATCTTCAACAATAAAACATTAATCGGCAGTGGTAAGCCAGGCAGACGTAATTCTATGTCCTACACTTCAGCAATACCCGAACGTTGGCAGTAATTTTATGACAGCACTATCCTCAATATTTTTAGCATTGACTGTGACAGTTGCTGTTTGTTCAAATGCACAAGTAAACTACCAAGCAAGTCGACAAAAGGTTTTACAAAAAGCCATTGTTGATAGTTTATTTG
>CALRLQ020000032.1:0-4149 GCA_943368735.1 Rhizobium sp. Q54
AACAATGGCTTATCGGTTGTATTAAAAGACAAGTTCTTAAATACCGAACATGTATTAACAGCAACTAGTCCATACAACTTTACAGTAACAGCAGATGCAGCCAGCCAAGGGACAAACCGTTTTGAATTGGTGTTCAGAACAGCATCAGCCTTACCAACCAATTTTGTAAGTGTAGCAGCTCAACAAAAAGGTTCTGCTATTGAAGTAAGCTTCAATACAGCGAATGAGCAAAACATGCATAGCTACGAAGTAGAAGAAAGTAAAGATGGTAGCAGCTTCACCAAAGGCACTACATTAGAAGCCAAAAATGCAACTGCAAACAATTACAATTGGTTAGATGTAAACATCCACAATGGCAATAATTATTACCGAGTGAAAGCCATTGAAAAAAATGGAGCAGTAAAATACAGTCAAGTAGTAAGAGTAAATATTGGAACAAAGCGTTCAGAGTTTACCGTATATCCAAACCCAATAAAAGGTGGAACCATTAATTTACAATTGACTGATATAGAAAAAGGCGTTTACACAATAAAAGTGGTAAACAACTTAGGTCAAGAAATAGCAGCAAAACAAATCACCCACAATGGCGGCAGTGCAACACAAGCCATTAGCATAGGCAATGCACCAGCAGGTAAATACAATATGGTGATTACAAATGGAGCAACTACAGTAACCAAAACGGTGATTGTAGAGTAAAGGAAAGTAGAAAAGTAAATAGGTATATAAAGTAAAAAAGTTTAGGAGTTCAAAAGTTTAACAGTAAAAGAATATGAACTCCTAAACTATTAAACTAAATCTTCCTAGTTCCCCTTTAGGGGACAGGGGCAACTAAAAATCTCGAAACTAAATAACTTATCATCACCCCCTTTAGGGGATAGGGGTAACCATACAACTAAATAACTGAATCATGAAACTAAAAACCACCAAAGCACTGTGCTACATTATATTACTTTGTATACTATTTATACTACCTACTTTTCTACATGCCCAACCAGTATTTGATGATGATGTAAATGATGTACCTATTGATGGAGGGTTATCTCTATTGGTAGCAGCAGGGGTCGGATATGGTGCAAAGAAATTAAAAAATAGAAAAAAATATTAATACCTTTTTTGGGGTTGGGGCATCATTCACTACGAGCCCCCGAAGCATAACCATTGTCTAAGGCACAGAAGTTGCAATCCCCTATTATGAAGCATATAGCAACTCTTTCTTTCCTTCTGTTATTATACTCTTCACCCGTTTCCCTGCAATTTTTAGCTCTTTTATAACTTTTTTTGGATTGAATGTATTGTTGGGCTTATATTGTCTTAAAAGTAGAATCATTTTTTTAAAACAAACATACATGCAAGATTTGTCAAATAGTTGTATCTTTTTTATAAAGTTGCAGATACTTGTATTTGATTATTGAATTGTTAATCACTATACCTAAATATTATGAACACACAATTACCAATTAAAAATGAACGATTTTTATTGCGATTTTTAGCAACCATTCTGCTTTTGGCGTTTACTACCACACAGTTATTCTCTCAAGACGCCGCTAGCTATTATTTCTACACCTCAACAGGTGCCACGCTTGATCCAATGACCAGTGCTACCACCATTTCTCCTGCCGATAGAGATGATGGGATAAGTGTGGTGCAAAACATCGGCTTTGCTTTTAGTTTTGAGAACATCAATTACACCCAGTTTTCAGCATCAGTTGATGGGTTTATTCGTTTAGGTGGAACCCAAGCTGTTGATCAGTTTAGTAATAGTATAGTAAGTACTACTAATATCCCCAAAATTTTCCCTTACTGGGATGACCTTGCTTTAGGAACAGCTCTAACCGGAACATTAAAAACTGTTTTGGTTGGAACAACGCCTAATCAAATCAGAATTGTAGAGTGGTTTGTTACTGTACCAAGGTCTACAGGTGGAGCTGCCAACTCAAGATTTCAATTGTGGTTATACGAAACAACCAATGTTATCGAATTCAGGTATGGAACCATGCAAGGTCCAACAACCAGTGCTTCTGTTGGAATAAGAGGGGCTATTGCAACCCCAGCTAGTTTCCGTAGTGTTACTTTAACAACCAATACTTCTTCAACAACAACTGCAAATAATGCAAATACCATTGTACCTGCATCAGGCAGAATGTACACATTTACAACTATACCACTGCCATCAATTAATACCACCGGTACATTAAATGCTTTCACGGCATGTTCTGGTACTGCATCAACTGAGCAGAGTTTTACAGTAAGTGGTTCTAATCTTACAGCTAATATTATAGTTACACCACCAACTGGATTTGAAGTATCAACTACATCGGGTAGCGGTTTTGCATCGAGTGTTACACTCACTCAGAGTGGAGGAACGGTAACAAGTACAACAATTTATACTCGGCTTACCTCTACTGCTACAGGAACGCCCTCAGGAAATATTACTCTTACAAGTATAGGAGCTACCACACAAAATGTCTTAGCAAGCGGAATGGTAAATGGTTCTACTACATGGAATGGCACTACTTGGAGTAATGGCATACCGTTAGCTTGCACAGATGTAGTAATAGCATCATCCACAGCCCCAGCCAGTTTTGCTTGTAAAGATTTAATCATTAACAGCACCTTTGCCCTAACCTCCACAGGCATGACAGCCACCGTAAATGGTAATATCACCAACAATGGTAATGGTATTGCAGGTACGGGAGGCTTAACCATTGCTGCCAATAGCACCATTAGTGGTAATGCTATTAGTTTTAATGGAGTCTTAACCGTAAATAGTGGTGCAACATTAACTACAGGTGGTTTACTCACTTTAACTTCTAATGCCACTAATACAGCAAGAATAGCCAATTCAGCAGGTGCAATCACAGGCAATGTTACCACCGAAACCTACATACCCGGCGGTCGCAGAGCCTTTAGATTCTTAGGTCATCCATTTACTACAGCACAAGCCATGAGTAGTTTAACAGATGATATTTTTGTAACCGGTGATGGAACAGTTGATGCAACAGGTAACACAACTGGAGCAGGTTTTGATGCAACCGCAACCAATGATCCATCTAGTTATTGGTTTGATAATACCACGAATACTTGGAAAGCCTTTACCACAGCAGCCGATGCAAGTTGGTCTCAGTATAGAGGAACAAGAATATTGGTAAGAGGTGATAGAACTCAAGCTGATGCATTAACAGGTGCAGCTTACACACCCAATGCCGTAACCTTAGACATGACAGGAGCAGTAAATACAGGCAATCAAAACATTAGTTTACCAACAGCCAATAATTATCATTTACTAAGTAATCCATATCCATCACCAACCGATATAGGAACAGTGATACAATCAGCCAGTAATGTAGGTACATTGTATTGGGTATGGAATGCGAATGCAGGCAGTAGAGGACAATATGTAAACCGATTAATAGCCGATGGAGCCTATAATTTGGCCATGAATGGAGCATTCTTTGTACAACCAACAGCAGCAACCAGCTTGGCATTTACAGAAGCCAATAAACAAACTGCCGCTACACAAGCATTGTATAGAACAGCTACTAGTACAAGACCAGCAGGATACTTAGAGTTGGCAGTAAAACAAAACAATGAAGTAGCCGATAATATTTATATCAGAGATTTAGCCAGTGCATTAACTACCAAAGATGTAGAAGATGGAGGTAAGCTAATTAATCCTGATATCAATATCTATACCTTAACAAGCAACAATGAGCAGTTAACTTTAGATGCAAGACCAATCAGCTCAACAACAGTAATACCAGTTGTATTTACATCAAACATGCAGTCTAGCTTTAGTATAGATTTAATAGACAATGGCTTTGGTAATGGCTTACCAATAGTATTAAAAGACAAGTTCTTAAATACAGAACATGTATTAACAGCAACTAGTCCATACAACTTTACAGTAACAGCAGATGCAGCAAGTCAAGGAACAAACCGTTTTGAACTAGTATTCAGAACATCATCAGCATTATCAACCACTTTTGTAAATGTAGCAGCCCAACAAAAAGGTTCAGCTATTGAAGTAACCTTCAATACAGCGAATGAGCAAAACATGCATAGCTACGAAGTAGAAGAAAGTAAAGATGGTAGCAGCTTTACCAAGGGAACCACAGTAGAAGCAAAGAATGCAGCAACAAACAATTACAG
>CALRLQ020000033.1:0-3750 GCA_943368735.1 Rhizobium sp. Q54
TAAAGATTTTGTAATTGTCGCTTTTGTTTTTTTCAAGGAAACTGCAAAAACTTCTTGCTAAACCAATAAATAAGATAAAGTCTTTTGTATGTATAATTTTGTCAACTGACATTTTGAACAGGTTGTGTCATTTTAATATGGCTGGTAACGTTCAAGGCTTTGTGCAGGTTGGGGATTTCGAGTTCCGTCTGCTTGTAAACGTCAGCCAAATGTATAGGTTTAAGTTGATGTTTTTTCTTTAGCTCAATAGCGTTCTGTCGAGCTGGAACTGAAGTTAAATAGTAGCACAAAAGTTGATGGCGAATTCCGTCTAGCCCAACTTGCACAAAACCTCTTGTTATACACCGTTTTTTTATTCTTCATTTGCCTTTAAAAATCTGTTTTCTAGTATTTCCCATTCATTTGTTAGTTTGCCGAAAGCAAATCTTATGTCGGGTTGGTATCCATTTGTCCCACTACAACCTACAGTGATTTCTGCTTTTTTAAAACGTATTCCTTTGTAGAAATAAAGTTTTCTTTTTCCTGTAAATCCAATGTAATCAAAATTTATGTCAAATGTGTCCTTGGATATTATGTTGTGAATAACTCTTAAAACATTAATTGTCCGTTTCTCTTTTATTGACAAGTCAATTAATTCGTCTGTCGTCAGAAATTTATACCTGTCAGCCACGTTTAAGTTTTTAATTCTGCTTCCATACTCGTTCATTTCAACGTAATGCCATCCACTCTGCAAAAGTAAATCAATCCTATGGTTTAAAGCTTTCACATATAAACTGTCCAAAATTTCTGGTTTAACTTTATTAATGAGATTTCCGTCTTCGGAAAGCTTGTTTTCTTGTCCAAAAGTCAAAAATCCTATTAGTGTCAATATGAATGTTAGTGTTGTTCTCAAAATGGTGTATAACGTTCAAGGCTTTGTGCAGGTTGGGGAATTAGTATTCCGTCTGCTTGTAAACGTCAGCCAAATTTATAGGTTAAAGTTGATGATTTATTCTTTTGCCCAATAGCGTTCTGTCGAGCTGGAACTGAAGCTAATTAGAATTCCTAAAGTTGATGGAGAATTCCGTCTAGCCCAACTTGCACAAAACCCTATGTTGCCTGCTGGCTTTCTTCATTGTAGTGATTGCAACCATTTAATTAATTGTTCTGGGTCTGCAATACTCCAAGAATGAGGATGTCGAGTATTGTCAGGTTTTCTGTATCCTTTGTCTGTCGTAGTTACTAAAATAGCATTTTTGTTTCCCAATTTCTGCAACTCATTAATCATAGCCGTGTGGTCAGTAATATTATTATAAGAGTTGTCATAACCCCTTTCTTTTAGCCACCATTGAATGTCAGGTTCAGAGATTAACATTATTGGTGTTTTAATCAAATGCTTTATCGCTTTTTGTGTCGTGTCAGAAAATGAATAAGGTGAATAGTGATAAAAGTTCTCCAATGCAGTTATAGGTGTTCCTTTCATTTCTTTTTCTATTCTATTAATCATATAGAAAACCTCTTGATTTACTTTATCAGGTTTTGATAGTCTTACAACTCTTTTGGCAGCATTATAATAACGTTCCCAATCAAGTGGTGAAGCTATTGCAAAAGCAGCTTTTGGTTTAAAAGGATAGTTATTTTGAATAGATAACTCTGCATATTTTATAGCACAAGTTCCACCAATAGAAAATCCACCAATGAAAAAGTCTTTTCCTTTTAATTGATATTTAGTACATATAAATTCTAAGATTTCTTTCAGCGATTGTTGAGATGCAGAATCGCTTCCAAACGAATTAGAACCTGTCTTTAAAATTGGAATAACAGTTAATATGCCATTTTGTGAAGCATATTTTGGTATATCAGTTTGTGATATAACGTCTTTAGGTGAACTTCTAAATGCGTCCAACAAAACAATAAAAGATTTCACACTTTCATTTTCTGGAAAAACAGCAACATACATATTTGTTGTGCTGTCTCTGGTATTTAAATAAACTGTTTCTATTCTCTGTCCATATGAAATGATTGAAGTGAAAAGTGTCAGAATAAGTAAAATATTTTTTTGCATAGTGAAGTGTCAATTAAGCTAGCAGGCAACGAAATAGGCTTTGTGCAGGTGTGGACTCAGAATTCCGTCCGCCCGTAACGTCAAGCCTAATTTCTTTGCTTTTGTTGATTGTTATTGTTGTCGTTCAATAGCGTTCCGTCAAGCTGGAACTAAAGCTAAATTGTATTCTGCTGTCGATTGCTATTCCGTCTAGCCACACTTGCACAAAACCTCCTGTTAGCTGCTGTAATTATTTCATTATTAAGGTTTTCCATTCTGTTTGACCATCGCTAAAATTGCAAATTTGAAATTTGTCTTTGCAGATTTTTTTTATTAAATCGCCATATTTTACTTTTGTTGGATCTTTGGTCATTACGTCGAATGTCCCAATTCCAATTTCTTTCCAACTGTCAATGTCCTTCTGCAAACTATAAATTCTTAAAGACTTATAGCGACTAGAACAAGATGAATAAAAAATTCCAACTTCGTTTATCCCGTCTTCGTTAATATCTGTGCATACAAAAAAATTGTCTGGATGGCAACAATATGAGTCCGTGTAAAGTCTTGGCAATGTTTTATCGAAAAAATAGTACGATTCTCCATCATCACAAAAGTTAAAGTTTGGAATTACAAAAACAGTGTCTTTCTGTTTACTTGTCTTAATACCCTTAATAATTCTAATTCCATCAAATTCGTCTTTCAGTTCTGAATTTTTATGAGTAAAGATGCCACAAGTGTCGGATTGATATTTTGAAAAGTAATTATCAATTACATCAAATTTATCTTTTAGTAAGCTGTCTTTTAAAAATTGTTTATTTGAATTTAGTATGTTAGTCAAGCTGTCATTTTTGTAAACTTGTCTTTTATCTGTTTTTGGAGCTACTGAAACACTTACCTTTTCATTATCCTTGAAATTGCAAGAACTTATCAAAGCAATAGTTAATAAAATTGATGCAAGTTTTCTAATCATTGGACTGTCTTTGGTATTATAGCAGCTAACGTACGGGGCTTGGCGTTGTGGCGGAATTTGAAAAACTGTCAGCCCGTTACGAAAGTTTGGTAAAGTTAATTGGTTGAAGTTACATTTTGTTGTTCGGCGATATCCGTCAAGCTGAAACTACAGATGCGACATGTACCAAAGTTGAGAATTGCGTTACAGTCCGCCGACATAACGCCAAACCTCTTGTTGGCAGTAGTTTTGCTCAAATTACTACTCTGTGTCAAAGCTATAAATGTCGCCATACTTGTCCTTACATTTTCTAAAAAATTGTCTTGGCAAACCATTTTTAAAATCAACTATTGTTACTAAGTTTTTGTCACAACCTTCGTCTGTATTTTTAAAGATTAATTTACCGTTTTCCATTTTTGTCGGTAAGTCTGTTGTCATTGTTAATGGGTAATTGCCAACATAATTATTCTTGTCGTTAAACACCAATATTCTTGATGTCGCTCTATGTGAAAGTCCCCAAAACCAACTTGAATTTAAAATCTTAAATGTCTGTCCGTGCTTTGTTGTTACTTGTCCTAAATATTTTAAGTGAGTTTCTGTTCCACCTTTTTCTGTCCACTTACCAAAAACAAATAAACTATCAACAATGGCTTTTTGTAAAACCTTTTGTCGACTTGCTTGGTAGTTTACTTGTGCATTTGAACAAACAGCAACTGTCACAGTCAATGCTAAAAATATTGAGGATAGTGCTGTCATAAAATTACTGCCAACGTTCGGG
>CALRLQ020000034.1:0-3185 GCA_943368735.1 Rhizobium sp. Q54
CGTTGTAGGTAACTTTATTAATGAAAAGCTTTACAATTGCTACTTGTTAGCATTTACAATCAGGACAGAAACTGCGTAAATCTTTTTAGCAACTTTTGGTTTTTCTAAAAACTTCAAAGTTGACACACAGCAAGTTTTATGTTCCTTTAATTGGTTTAAATACAAAGTTGTTGTGTTTTATTCAGGCAAAGCTACCTACAACAACGGTTTGGCAACATTGCGGCTGACGGAACTCGTATTTCAACTTTAGTTTTTCAATTTAGCGTTCCGTCCATGCTGGACTGAACGCAGCCCAACTGTAAATCTATTTTTCAGCTAATCAACTATGTTCGTCTTCTGTAAGCCAAGGGCGACGGAATTCTTCCGTCGCAACTTCGCCAATCCGAAGACGTTGGTGGCAATTATTTCGACAACCTACAATAATGAAAAGACTTATACTAATTTTTACTTTTTTTATTTTCAACTTGACTTGTTTTTCTCAAGCCTCAACAGACACAACAACAACTGTTCGACAACGAGCTGTACCTCCAAGTTCAAGAAGAGTTGATACAACATTATGGCGGACAGAAAACAAAACTAAAAATCGCTTTTGGGGAAACTCAACATATATTTCTTCATCTGTAAATTTTGCAAAAAATAAGGAATATGAATTTAACTTGGGCAGGACAAATGGAATTGCTTCATACTCTGAAAGGGGTTTAGGCGACTACTCAATTTCGAGTTGGGGAATTGGTTATGGTTTGACAAATCCATCAAATCAAACAAAGCAGACAATAAAAGCATTTTATGAGTATAATTTTTTTCCGTTTATTATTATAGGAAACTTTGGGGTTCGTGGAGAGTACATTTACAACATAACAGACAAACAAAATTATTTAAGACCTTCTATTGGTTTGACATTTGTTTATGTTGACATTTCTTACAACTATTCACTTCTTTTAAACGGAAATAAAAGTGACAATCTATATAGACACGGTATAACAGTAAGAGCAAAATATTTTTTGTATAAACGAAATTGGGAAAGAAATATATTTGACCGACAACATCGAAGATAGACTATAACTGCCACCAACATTGGGTTTTATGCAAGTTGGGCTCGACATTGTAACATCAACAAATTGCAAATCCCAGCACCAGTTCCGGCTGACGAATAACTATCGGCTTTTGTACTTAACTTCATCAACACATTTTCAGTCAGCAGCGGTTATCGGCAGACGGAATACTAATTCCCAACCTGCATAAAGCCCTGTTCGTTGGCTGCAAGCATAGGTGGACACAACCTAATAAATCATATAATTAAATAAAGTAGAACTTTGAAAACAATTTTAGAACTTTCACATATTGAAGCAAGACAATATTTACTAAAACAAGAAAGTTATTGCAGTATTGAACTTCCGAAATATTTTGATTTTCAAACTTTATTAGACGCTTTATCCCAAAATGTACAAATTGGAAATATTGCTTTAGGAGACGCCAAGAAACTTGGAGATGTAAACTATAAATTTTTGACAAATAAGGATGGAAGATATGCTTGGCGACCCCTACAAATAATCAATCCTGCGATTTATGTAAACCTTGTAAATAAAATCACTAAAGAAGAAAATTGGAAATTCATTGTGAAAAGGTTTAATAAATTCAAAGAAGACGAAAGAATAAAATGTTACAGTATTCCAGTCATTTCAAAAGAAGAGAATAAATCAGGAAAAGCTTCAAGCATATTGAATTGGTGGCAACAAATTGAACAACAATCATTAGAACTTTCATTGAAATTTGATTGTCTTATGAACACAGATATAACAGATTGTTATGGTTCTATTTACACTCACACAATTCCTTGGGCTTTACACGGTGAGAAAGTAATAAAAAAAGAATTTCTCTTCCCAAGCAATCCAAGAAAAAAATATATTGGGAATGACATTGATTCAACAATTCAGAGTATGCAATTTTCTCAAACTAACGGCATCCCACAAGGTAGCGTCGTAATGGACTTTATTGCTGAAATGATTTTAGGTTATGCTGACTCGAAACTCTCATTTAAGATAAAAAACTACAATAGAAAAGAAATTGATAATAAAATACACGATTATTCTATTATCAGGTATCGTGACGATTACAGAATTTTTGCAAACAATCAAGAGACTTTAATAAAAATTGCAAAATTGCTTTCAGAGACACTATTTGAATTGAATTTTAAACTTAACTCTCAAAAAACATTTATTTCTGAAAGCATAGTAAGAGATGTAATTAAACCAGACAAACTTTATTGGAATGAGGCTAAGCAAAGTGAAAAAACCTTACAAAAACATTTATATCTTATACATTCATTAGCAGAAAAATATCCAAATTCAGGTAGTCTAACTACTGCATTGACTAAGTTTCTTGAAGATAGAGTTTATCCAATAAAATTATTTAAAGAAGAAAATTCAAAAGTTTTAGTAGCTATTTTAGTTGACATCGCATTTAAAAACCCAAGAACATATCCAGTAATTACTGCAATATTGAGTAAGATATTATCATTAGAAATAAACAGTGAAACCGTAACAGAAATATTAGATTCTATTGAGAAAAAATTTGACAAAATTCCCAATGTTGGACACTTGCAAATTTGGTTACAACGACTAACTGTAAAGACAAATAGAAATAAAAATTATACTGAAAAATTATGTCAAAAAGTTATTAATGACAATACAAATATTTGGAACATCAGTTGGTTAAACAATCAATCTATAAAAGACATTTTTACTAATAACTTAATAATTGATAATCAAAAAATTGAAGAGATGGAACAAGTAATTGAGCCAAATGAAATAAGTATATTCGGATACCAAAATTAGAAGAATGCCAGCAGCCAACATAGGGTTTGGCATTATTGGGGCTTGACGAATATTGCCTCAGCATTTGTTCTTTATTGTACTTCAGTTCGGGCTTGACGTTATAAATTCGGCTTAAGAATAAAACATCAGCAATATTGCAATTATTGGGCTTCGGTTATGGGCTGACGGAATACTAATTCCCCAACAAACGCCAAGCCTTTTTCGTTAGCGGCTATTATTGACGACCCTAATTTTACAGACACTTTCATTTAATACTTGCTTACTAAATGTTGACAAATTATATCAGAGAGCATTATCAAATCAAGCCTATAAACCCAGACTGGAAAGAGCTTGAATTAAAAAATGGCTATG